>JABCYW010000019.1 GCA_013289985.1 Betaproteobacteria bacterium
ACAAGGTCGTGGCCGCCGATGTGGGCGTGCTCAACGCGTGCCTGGATCGGATGGCTGCTGCCGCGGTCGTACTGGTGCTCCCCATGCTCCCCGGCCCTCGACCGTCCGTGGATCACATCGCCGCAGATCACGTGCATCACACGGCGTACTCGTTCGAAGAGGCCATCGCGTTGGTGCGGCATCGGCACCGATGACCCGCTGAGGGAGTTCAGTCGTGAGCGAGCATCAAGGTTGCCGCACTGCCGCTCACCCGGCTTCACCGTCGCCACCGCGCAGTGCCTCGGCCCCGGGGCTGGCAGAGCGCGCCCCTGCCGCCCCCAGGATTGCGTGCCGCACTGCGTTTCGGCCCGCATGCTTGGCGGCGTAACAGGCCTGGTCTGCCGCCTCGAGCACTTCGGCCAGCGAGCGGTGCGCGAGGTCGATCTCGACGACCCCGATGCTCGCCGTGACGCGCAGCGAGGGATCCGTCTCGCAGATACCGTGAATCTCGACCTGTTCCCGGATCTGTTCCGCGATAGTCAGCGCCTGACCCAGTGGACATCCGTACAAAAGCACGGCGAACTCGTCCCCACCAAGGCGCGCGACCGTGTCTTCTTCTCGCGTCCGATCTCGCAGCACTTGGGCAATGCGTCGGAGCAACGCGTCGCCGGCGGCGTGGCCCGCACGGTCGTTGACCTGCTTGAAGTGATCGAGGTCGATGAACAGCGCGCCGGACGGATCGCGGCGCCGACGATCTGAGACGACCTTGTTCAGCCGCTGATCGAATTCGCGACGGTTGACGAGCTCGGTCAGCGGATCATGCGTCGCGCTCCACTCGAGCTTCTCGCGCTGGCGTCGCGCGTCGGTGGCGTCCGACACGATCCAGATCATCCGCCGCGCCGCACCATGGCGATCATGGATGGCGGCACCCTGCACATGGGCCCAGAGGGTCGACCCGTCCCGACGAAGCAACGGCAATTCGGTCTCGAACACCTGGCCATCGTGGAAAGCGGCCTCGGCGGCATCGCGCGCACCGTCTCGCGAGATCTCGGGCGATACGAGCTCCTGCCACGGAGCACCCGCAAGCTCGCCTGCGTCGTAGCCCAACAACTGCTCGAGCTGATTGCCGGCCAGCTCGACATGCTCGTCATCGGTGAATGCGATGCCAACCGGCGCATGGGCCAGCACGGCTTGCATCTTCTGCAAAGAGCTTTCGATGTCGTCCCGAGTGGACGCCAGTTGCTCGCTCACGTGCTTCAGGACAACGGACAGCTCACCGACTTCACCGTTTGCATCCGGCCACCCTTCGCCGGGGGGCTGGGAGCGATCCAGCGCCAGCAGCGCGCGCTTGCGGAGCCGACTCATGGGCAACAGGAACCAGGCCGTGACGCCAAAGATCGCAGCGGCGCCTGCCAAGCCCACGGCACCGGCGAGCACGACCGTGCGCGCCATCGAACGAGTGGCTTTCCCGAACAACACATCCGCCGAGGCGACACGAAACACCATCCAGTCGGTGCCCGGCACGGCCGCCATGGCCACGAACCGGTCACCCAGGTGGCCCGTCCACGGTGCCGGTTCCATCGGCGTGCCTTGCCGCCGCCATCTGTCGACGGCCGGCTTCAGCGTCGGATCGTCTCCCACCTCCGACATCAGGCGTCCGGCGTCGGCATGCACCAGGACGCGACCTTGCGCGTCTGCGATGATGGTCTGGACATCGGGATCGTCCGTTTGAGTGGCACGGGCGATGTGGGAGAGGAAGTTGTCCGCCCCCAGGTGAAGTGCTCCCGCCAACACCACCGGTGTTCCGCCGGAATTGGACAGCGGGCATGCCAGGAGGACGTCAGCCGCACCGCGCGTCTCGGCGTCCGCGATGGGCGGCGTCACGACCGGGCCCGTGGTGACGCGGATCGGCAGGACGCTCGCACGAAGCACTTCGACGTGATCGAACAGCGCACGCAGCACGTCCTGCTTGTCGAGGAAGGACTGGATTCGCCCGGCATCGGCCGGCTCACCCACGGGCCACGACCTCGCGGCGGCGGTCAAGGCGCGTTGATGTTCGATGACGCTTGACGACAGCGTCGCCGCAATCCGCGCTGCGCCGAGGTTCGAGTCGAGGATCGACTGCTCTGTGTAGCTCTGGGCTTCTCGAACCGAGTAGGCCACGGTCGCCGAGACGCTGAGTGCGATCAAGAGCGCGCCCGCGACAGCCAGTCTCGTCTTCAGAGATCTCAGCGCGGCCGCGTTCGAGCGGAACGGTTTACTGAAAGTGGCCACGCTTCAAGGATTCTCCGACATGGGCCACAGGGAATCGGCGCCCACGGAGATTCTCGCGCCGATCGTAGGACGAGTGCAGCTTCTCGTCCGTTCGGAGCGGAATCTGTCAAGAGGTTTGCGTGGGCAGCGATTCCGTCGAGCGTGCCAAGCTTGCCTGCCATTCAGCCATTGACTTCGAGGACGATTGCGCGTTCGAGACGCACCCTCCGGTCATCGGCAGCCTCATTTTCGTCATGCTTGACGGCTTGCACTCCCAACGATTCAACTGACATGGAGCGAACGAGGCGCCGGCGGGAAGTTCGCCATGAGTTGCCTTGGCGGCGCGCCGCAGCGCAGTTGAGCGTGCTTCTCTTGCTCGCCCTGGTGCTGGTGGCTCAGTCACGGGCCCAGCAATTGTCCTTGAAGGAATTCGGACACGCCGATGGTTTGAGGAACCTGGCGGTGACCGCCCTGGCGCAGGACGCCACAGGATTCATCTGGGCAGGCACGGAGAACGGGGCCTACCAGTTCGACGGGGCGCGCTTCGAGCGGATTGGTGCCGAGCAGAAGCTCGTCTCGGTCAATTCGTTCGCGGCGGAGGAACAGCGAGTCTGGATCGCGGCCGACGGTGGCCTGTGGTTGTGGCGCGATGAGCGTCTGCAGCGCATCCAGCCGGATGGCCCCCGTTGGAGGTCGGCGACTATCCGCAGATGGTCGCCCCGGATGGCGCGGGTGGCGCCTGGGTCGTCAGCCACTGGCAACTGTTCGATCTGACGCCGACGACGGGGGGCGGATGGCGTCGGCGGGAAGTGCGAGTCGCGCGCGAGGACGTCGGCGGCACCGGCGGCACGACGATCACGAGCGTCATCGCCGACGGCAGCGGTGACGCCTGGTTCGGCCGCGGGTACAGGATTTGTCGCCGGGCCGCCGGAACATCAGCTGCTGTACGCCGCCACGGGAGCAGGCGTCGAGTCGTTCGACGTCGATGCGGCCCGTTTCCGGCCGCTCGCCGGCACGAGCGGCCAGGAGACGCAAGCGATGGCCAGCGATGCGCGGGGCGCGCTCTGGGCCGAAACGGCGCACGGCCGCTTGTTGCGCTTTGCGCCCGCGAGCAAGGAGGGCGGACGCGGCACGTCGATCGGACTGCCAGGGGCAGAGGCCGTCCTCGGGCGGAGAGGAATTCGTCGTGGTCATGCCCGGCCTGGACATCTCGCAGCTCGAACACCGGGCGCGCCTCGCGGAGATCCATCTGCCGATCGCGGCGGCGCCGATGAGCATCGGCACCGTGACGTGTTCCTTCGGCGTGGCCGGGACGAACGGAGCCGGCACGGTCGACGTGGATGCCCTGATCGCGACCGCTGACGAGGCGCTGTATCGCGCCAAGCGCAACGGACGCAACCGCATCGAATGGACCGATGCCGTGCCCGCGTCGGCGCATGGGGGGGCGCAATCGCGCGCTTGATGGCGCGCCTCGGGCGTCGGTCGGAGTCGCTTCAGTGATCAGGCGCGGGCTCAGGCAGCGGCGCGCGCAGTCGTGCCCTTGCCCAGGGCGCCGGCGATGTCCAGGATCTTCAGTCCCGCTGCTCTTTGTGATGCGAAGCCGCCGCGCAAAGCTTTGCTTCCACGTTCGAGGGTTCGATGTGGGGGCGTTCCGCAAGCTGCCTGGCACCGCGCGCTCGGACACGGAACTGTATGGCCGCCGCCATGTAGTCCCCATGAGTCGGCTTGGCGGCAGTCAAACCAGCGCCAAATAATCCGCCGACAAAGCGTCGTAGGGCGCCGGCAAACGAAGGCGTGTGGGCGTACGTACCCGAGGTTAGAGATCCAGACATGATCATCCCTTCGAGAGAAAGCAGCCCAAGGCTTGCGATGGGATGAATACTAAGTGTTTACCAGTACTTAGAAAAGTGAATAAACTTCATCCAAGATATGCACACCCTTCATATCATGCCACCCCGCCAGGGCCGAGACGCGCGCTGTCGGCAATAGCGCACGTGCGTTCGCGACGTTTGCGCACCGCGCGTGAAGCCTGAATGCACGGCAAAGGTCACCCGCCTGGCGCCTTCGACGAACACGCTTCACCAACTCAAAATCTCGGTCCGATCAGGAAACGTCCAGCTTGAAAGCTCCGACCACCGAAGACAGGTGCAACACTTGCTGCTTGAGGCTCTCAGTGGCCGCGGTTGATTCCTCGACCAGTGCCGCATTCTGCTGGGTCATCTGATCGAGCTGCGTCACCGCGATATTGACCTGGCTGATGCCTTCGCTCTGTTCGACGGCCGCGGTGCTGATTTCGCCGATGATGGCCGAGACCCGCTCCACCGAACTGACGATCTCGCCCATCGTTGTGCCCGCTTCCCGCACGAACTGCGAGCCAGATGCGACCTTTTCGGCGCTCGTGCCGATCAAGCCCTTGATTTCACGCGCGGCCGTCGCTGATCGCTGCGCCAGACTGCGCACTTCGCTCGCCACGACTGCGAAGCCGCGGCCTTGCTCGCCCGCCCGCGCCGCCTCCACCGCGGCATTCAGCGCGAGGATGTTGGTTTGGAAGGCGATCCCGTCGATCACGCCGATGATGTCGGAGATCTTGTTCGAGGCCCCGGCAATGTCGTCCATCGTCGCCACGACCTTTGCAACGACATCGCCACCGCGCGAAGCGACCTGTGAGGCTGAAACGGCCAAGGCCGCGGCCTGACGCGATGCGTCGGCGCTCTGGCGCACGGTGGCCGTGAGTTCTTCCATGCTCGAGGCCGTCTGCTGCAGGCTCGACGCAGCCTGCTCGGTGCGCGCCGAGAGATCCTGATTTCCGGCTGCGATCTCGGCACTCGCCTGGCCAATCGAATCACTGACTGCATGCACGCCGGAAACCAGTTCGGCCAAATGGCCTTGCATCTTGCTGAGGTCTGCAACGAGGGTCTGTACTTCATCGCGCCCGAGGTCGGCCACTAGGGGCGCCCTCAGGTCGCCCGCTGCGACCAGCGCAGCCCGGTGGGAAACTTCGGCGAGCGGCTCGACGATGGAGCGCGAGAGCGACCACGCGCACCACAGGCTCAGCAAGCCCCCGAGCACGGCGCCAGCAGCGAGCATGGTGACGCCCTCGTGCGCACTGCTCGAGGCCGCCGTTCGAGCTTCTGTGACGCGCTGAGCTTGGTAGCGCGCAAATGCCTCGACCGTACTCGCATAGCCGTCGGCGGCGGGGCGCAGCGTGCCGTGAATCTCGTCGCTCGGAATCTTCTCGCCCGCTTCCTTGCGCTTGACCAGCTTGTTGCGAATGGCGCGAAATTCGTTCCCGGCGGCATCGATCGCGGCGAACAGCTCGCGCGAGTGGGGATCCGCGGCCAGCGCCTCAAGGCGCTTTCGCACCTCTTCCGAGCGCGCGGAGGTGATCTTGCGGTCCGCGTTGATGCTCGCCGCATAGCCGGCTTCGTCGGACTGCAGCAGTGTCTCGGCGCGTTCCGAACTGATGACGACGATGGCGTGCAACTCCTGCGCGAGCAGAGCGCGTTGGGCCGAATCGCCGCCGAGGTCGTCGGCAATCCCTTGCAAGCCGTTCAGGCGCCAGATGCCCACGCCGTTGGCGATCAAGGTAACGAGCAGGACGAGACCAAAGGCGAGGGTCAGCCTCGGGACGAGGCGCATGCGTTCAAAGATGGATTTCATGAGCAGAGCATTCCTGGGCGGTCGAGCAACCCAGCAGGCGCTCTCCGCAGTCAAGAAGGACGCATCGATGCGTCCCCAGAAAGTAAATCTATCGGCAGACCGGACGAGAACTTGATATCCGATGCACTCTTGACGGCGCTATCCACAATATCCAGTGGCATGGTGCCGGAATTGCCGAATACATCGGTTAGTACCGCAGCGGGACGTCGCATATGCCGGCATCGGCCAGCGCCGAAGTCTTGCCGAACTCCGCGGTGCGGGGTCGCACCCAGCGGTCGAGCGTGGCAAACAGGCGCGCGAGATTGATTGGCTTGGCGATATGGTCGTTCATACCGGCGGCGAGCGCTTTGTCGCGGTCCTCGGCCATGGTGCTGGCGGTCAACGCGATCACTGGCAAATCGAGCCACTGCGCTTGCCCGCGCAGGACGCGGGTCGCGGCGTAGCCATCCAAAACAGGCATCTGACAATCCATCAGGACGCCGTCGAAGCGCTGGCGGCTCAACATATCCAGAGCCTCCTGCCCGTCGCAGGCCACACTGACGACGACGCCGGCATGGCGCAGCATGCATAGAGCAATCTCACGGCTGACATCATTGTCCTCGACGAGGAGGATTTGTACGCCGCGAAAGCGCAATTGCTCGTCAACGATCGCCCTTCTGCACCTCACTTCAATGTCCGCCTCACATTGCCAGGGGTTGCTGAGGTCGCGCGCAACCGTGGCAGTACTGCCTTCGCAGCCATTGAGGATGGTATTTGCCGTCTCGACTCGCGCGCTGCGCCTGCAAGGGTCAACTTGCCGCCTATCGCCCGGTCTCCGCGCCACTCGATTTATCGAAGATTCAGCGTAGTCGAGCGCAACCTTCGGTTTGCTTTCGGTGAAGCCAGGGTCCGTGAAATCTTGACTATGGAAGTTCCCCATGCCATCGCAAACTCGATTGAACGGCAGCTGACCGGCCCTTGATCGCTGAAATCCGAGTCCTGACGCCATTCAACGCCGCGTGATCGTCTTGCGACCAAGCAGCTCATGTGGAGTCTCATGCCGTCGTTTCGACGCCTTGCTGAGGCATAGCTGAGTTCCGTCGCCTTCCCTCGAAAGACGCGATAGGCCAGGACCGTATGGGCGCCGACGCCGTCCAGGCGTTCGAAGCAAAGGCCCATACCCTGCTCGAGCAGGCAGCCGCGCATCGGGATCTGTCGTCCGCGCTGGCTTTTCTGCCTTCTCGACGAGGCCTCTTGCCTCTCCAGAGCCCGGCGCCTGCGCATGGATGAGCCCGTGTTGATCAGTCCGCACAGGGCCACCGATTCCTGGCCTCGGTATCAGTCGCCAGCCTTCGACAACGTCATTGCGCGACGAACAACATGCCATGCGGATCATGGAGGGCCGATGCGCTTCCGATGCCCACGACGACCGGGGTGAGATGGCCGGTGGCCAGATCGAGTTGCATGACCTGGCCCTGCCCGGCGGAGTACGCATCGCCTTGCTTGAACGCGCCGTCCACCCGGTAGGTGGTGTTGTTGGCGTCGGTGAACAGGAGGAATGTCTTGCCCGTGGGGCCCGGCGCAGGAACGAATCGCGTGTCATCGACGGGGTAGACCGGCCCGTCCTTGTCGTTGTAGAGCGTCAGCGTGAGGACGCTGACTGACTGGCTCGGCCCGGGGTTCTTGATGAAGACTAGTTTTCCGTCAGCCTGGCTGTCGAGCACCAGGTTGCCGGATGGATCGACCGCTTCCGAATCGGGGTCGGTCAATGCCAGGGTCGTCAGTTGATTGAACGTCGGATTGGCGGAGCCGCCGACCGAGGGCGTGATGTCCGTTGCCTGCGCGTTCCCCGCCAGAACCGGAGCCACGTCGAACGTCGTGCCGTTCGCGTTGAGCGTGAGGGCGACGACCGTCGGGGCGACGCCAGGGGTCGTCGGATTCGACGCACTGGCGTAGACGACGCCGCTGATCAACTGCATGTCGTCAAAACCACCGCCGTGCGCTGTCGGCAATGTCGGCTGCCAGGTCTTTTGCGCGCCCGTGCCGAGATCGATGATCGTCAACAGGGGATTGCCATCTTCATTGGCCATCGCCCACAGGGCATTCGTGTCCGCTCGCATCATGAGTCCATCGACGTGCCCGGGAACTGAATATGTCTTCAGCAAATTGCCCGACAGGTCATACTGGACGACGGAATTCGTCAGGCCCGGAACCGACCCGTCCTTGACATCGCCGGCATTCTGATATCCGATGAAGATCGTATTTCCAGATTGGACAATCGAATCAGGCTTGTTATTGCTGGCCGGGGCCTGGGCAAACACGGTCAGCGCGAGCCCGGATGCCGTAGCGGTGTTTGCGGGCGTCGCCGACGCAGCGGGAGAGCTATCCCCACCGCAACCGGAGATGCCAATGGCAATGGCGCAGCACGCTGACAACGTGGACACACGGGATATGGATTTCATGTTGCTTCCTGATTCGATTTCGATGCGCGATAGCGCGCGTGCGCCATTTCATACACCAGCCATGCGCGTACGATCAAGTTGCATACGGTATGTGCGATATATGTCCGTCGCGTGACGCATTCAGGATTGAGACAAACTTAAGCCACCGCTCAGGATAATTAGAATTGAATTAGAAAAGCCATCGGATCGCGGTACGGTCGAGTTACTCCGCCGACCGGCAGGATGCGGGCGCATGCACTGGAAGGCAGGCGCCGTCGGGTGGCACAGGGAGTCGACAGAAGTGCGCGGCTGTCGGCAATGACGGAGAGCCCGTCCTGGCCAGGATCCGCCCATTCCTTGGGCCAGCCCGAACAATCGGTTCACCTTCAGCCCACGATTCCGATAACAGCAGCAGGCCGATCCAGGCCCTGCAAACCGGACGCACCACGTGGACACCTCGATTTCCAGTACGCCCCCATCCGCTGCCCAACCCCCTGCTGCCTCGGTCGGTGACGCCGCCGCGAAGCCCGGGGCGAGCACCGATCGCGAAGTCGCCGCGCCAGCAGCACCGCAATCTTCGACGACGGTCACCCTGAGCCCCGCTGCGCAAGCTGCTCAGGAAGCATCCGAAACGCCCGAGCAGACGGCCCGCGAGGCGCGCGGCAACGACCGCCAGGCACAACAGCTGGTTGCGAAGCAGGCTGCGGTGGCAAAGATGTACGCCGGCAGCTGAAACCGAGCCATGGAACTCCGGTGGCGCGGCGCTGCCGGCGTCTCGTCGGCATGCAGTCGCTCAAGGCGTCATGCGCGCGCCGAGAGAAACGATTCGACCGCGCCGATGACGGCCCGAGGCTGGTCGCGATGCGGCGAATGGCCGCACGCGGGCAGCTTCACGAGCCGCGTTCCCGTCACGCGATCCGCGATGCCGTCGATCTGCGCCAGGGTGCCGTACTGGTCATCGACGCCCTGGATCGCCAGCACGCGGCAGCGGATCGCGGGCAGCAGATCCACGATCGTCCATGGGATGAACTCGGGCGACAGCCAGATATCGTTCCAGCCCCGGAAGGCCGAATCGACATCCTGGTGATAGCGGGCGAGCTTGTCGCGCAGGTCGGTGGTCTCGTAGGCGGTGCGCGCCGCGCGGATGCTGCGCAGGCCGGATTCCTCGACCAGGATGTGCGGTGCCATCACGATCGCGGCGGCGACGCGATCCGGGAACCTCGCCGCGTGGATCAGTGCGATGGAGCCGCCGTCGCTGTGGCCGAACAGGACGATCGGCCGTCGAATTTCCAGCGCTTCGAGCAGCTTCGGCAGCACGCTCGCCGCCTGCACGTGCATGAAGTCGATGCCCCAGTGTTCATCCGCCGGCCTCGGCGTCGAGGCGCCGTAGCCCGGCCGCGAATAGACGAGGCCGCGCCGTCCGATCGCGTCGCACAGGCGCGCCGGAAAGTCCTTCCACATCGCCACCGAGCCGAGCCCTTCGTGCAGGAACACGACGACCGGCAACGCCGGGTCGGTCTCCGGCGGGCCGACCCACGCGATCTCGACATCGAAGCGGCGCCCCTCCACCTCGACAGAAACCAGACGGGTCATGCGGCGCCCTCGCGCTCCATCTCGCGCAGCTTGAAGCGCTGGATCTTGCCCGTCGCGGTCTTGGGCAGCGCGTCGACGAACACGATGGCGCGCGGGTACTTGTAGGGGGCGAGGCGATCCTTCACGAAGGCCTTGAGCTCGGCCTCGGTCGCCTTGCCGCCATCCTTGAGCACCACGAAGGCCTTGGTCTTCACGAGTCCTTCCCCATCCGGAACGCCGATCACCGCGGCCTCGAGGACCGCCGAATGCTGGATCAGCGTCGCCTCGACCTCGAACGGGCTCACCCAGATGCCGCTGACCTTGAGCATGTCGTCGGTGCGGCCCGAGTACGTGTAGGTGCCGTCCGCGTTGTGCACGTACTTGTCGCCGCTCTTCGTCCAGCCGCCCTGGAAGGTGTCGCGCGTCTTGTCCCGGTTGCCCCAGTACATGATCGCCGACGAGGGGCCGTGGATGTAGAGGTCGCCGGGCTCGCCGTCGGGCACGGGGCGCCCGTCGTCGCCGCGCAACTCGACCTCGTAGCCGGGAACGGGCCAGCCCGTGGTGCCGTAGCGCACGTCGTCGGGACGGTTCGACATGAAGATGTGCAGCATCTCCGTGGAGCCGATGCCGTCGACGATGTCCACTCCGAAGTGCTCGCGGAAGCGGTGCCCGATCTCGCCGGGCAAGGCCTCGCCTGCCGACGACGCGATGCGCAACGCCATCTCCTCGCGGCGCGGCAGGCCGGGCGACGCCAGCATGCCCGCGAAACCCGTGGGCGCGCAGAAGAAGATGGTGGGCTTCACGCCGCCGACGTCGCCCTTGAGGTGCGCGAAGAACGCCTCGGGCGTGGGCCGCCCGGACATCAGGATCGCGGTGGCGCCCACGCCCATGGGGAACGTCAGTCCATTGCCCAGGCCGTAGGCGAAGAAGAGCTTCGCGGCCGAGAACGCGATGTCCGACTCGCGCAGGCCCAGCACGCGCTTGGCGTACAGCTCGATGGTCCAGTACGGGTTCGCGTGCGAGTGCACGGTGCCCTTGGGCCGGCCGGTCGATCCCGAGGAGTAGAGCCAGAAGCACGGATCGTCCGGATGCGTGTGCGCGGCATGCGCGGCCGGCGAATGGCGGCCGAGGAGGCTCTCGAATTCGAGTTCGCCGAAGTCCAGCGGCGCGACCGGCCGCGAGACGACGACCTTCTGCACCTCGTGGTCGCTCTTGACCAGGGCCGTCTTCAGCGCGGGCAGCAGCGCGCCCGAAACCAGCACGGCCTGCGCGCGGGAGTGCTCCAGCATGTAGGCGTAGTCGTCCGCGGTCAGCAGCGTGTTGACCGCGACGGGCACGATCCCCGCGTGGATGGCGCCCAGGAAGGCGATCGGCCAGTCCGTGGTGTCCTGCATCAGCAGCAGCACGCGCTCCTCGCGCTTGATGCCCAGCGACGCCAGCGCGGCGGCCAGGCGCCGGACACGCTCGTCGAGCGCGCCGTACGTGAGGCGGCCGGCGGCGTCGATGAAGGCGCTCTTGTGCGCGCGGCCGGCATTCGTCTCGAGCAGGTGGCGCGCGAAGTTGAATGCGTCGGGCGGCGGCGGCACGCCCTCGGGCGGACGCAGGGGCATCGGGCTCATTGTCTTGTCTCCTTCAAACCGGTGACCGGATCGCCGGCTCCGGAGCGATGACTCCTGAGGAGTTCGGGCATGGTGATCAGCGAGTGAACTCGATCGCGCCTTCGGGCAGCAGGTACAGCACGAGGGCCCGGCCGCCCGTCACCGTCGGGCGGTGTGCGCTGCCCGGGCCATAGACCTTCCAGCCGGCCGCCTGGCCGTCGAAGCGGGCATCGCCGCCCGCCTCGACGCCGTCGGGCCCGGCCAGCGGCATCACCAGGTCGATCTCGCCGTTCGGATGCACATGGTGGGGGCCGGCGATGTCGGCCATGTCGACGACGTCGACCGAGAAGCCGTGCGTGGCGGCGGCCGCCTTCAGCACCCGGCCGTAGCGGATCCCGCCGCCTTCGCGCTGGCACATCCAGCCTTCGGCGACGCCGTCCCGGCAGGCTTCGGCCAACGATTCGTAGTCGACACTGCCGGGCCCGCAGCGCTGGTTGAGCTCGACGGCCAGCGCGTCGTCCAGCGGCCGGCCCGCCAGGGTCGCGGTCAGCCGGGCCACCCGATCGACGAACGTTTCCTGCAAGCTCTTGCTCATGATCAAATTCCCGGCTTGGCGGCCTGTGGTAATAAACTGCATGAAACAAAGGTACCGCCTCCGCCATCCGTCGTCAAGCACTATAATGCATCATTCGGGTCTTTCCCAGAACCCGCCAGCCGCGAATCCATGATGGAACGCAACGAATCCGAGATCACCGCCGTCCAGTCGACCGAGGCCGTGCGCGAGACGGAACGCGACCCGTTCCTGGTCGCGCTGGGCGAACGCGTGCGCGGCCTGCGCGCCCGCAAGGGCATGGCGCGGCGGGCGCTGGCGATCGCGTCGGATGTCTCCGAGCGCCATCTCGCCAACCTCGAGCTGGGCGTCGGCAACGCCTCCATCCTCGTGCTGCGGCAGGTCGCGCAGGCGCTCGGCTGCCAGCTCGCGGAGCTGCTGGGCGACGTGACGACGGCGACGCCCGAGTGGCTGCTGATCCGCGACCTGCTGGCCAATCGCGGCGAGGACGATCTCCGGCGCGGACGCCTGGCGCTCGCCGAGCTGTTCGGCGAGTCGGCCAAGCCCGACGCCCGCCTCTCGCGCGTCGCGCTGATCGGACTGCGCGGCGCCGGCAAGTCCACGCTGGGCGCCCGACTGGCCGAGCGGCTCGCCGTGCCGTTCGTCGAGCTGAACCGCGAGATCGAGCGGGTGGCGGGCTGCAGCCTGAACGAGATCCACAACCTGCTCGGGCCCGCCGCCTACCGACGCTACGAGCGCCGTGCGCTGGAAGAGACGATCCAGCTCTATCCCGATGCGGTCATCGCGACGCCCGGCGGCATCGTCTCCGACCCGGCCACGTTCAACCTCCTGCTGGCGCACTGCTGGACGGTCTGGCTCAAGGCCACGCCCGAGGAGCACATGCAGCGCGTCATCGCCCAGGGCGACCTGCGGCCCATGTCGGGCAACCGCGAGGCGATGGACGACCTCAAGCGAATCCTCGCGGGGCGGGCGGCGTTCTATGGCAAGTCCGATGCGGTGCTGGATACGAGCGGGCGCCCCGAAGACCAGGTCCTCGACGACCTGGCGACGCTGGCCGCCGAGCGGCTCGAGTAAGCGCAGGCCGGGCGCCCATCGGGGCCCTGTCGCGCCCGCATCGCGACGCACGCCGCAAACCCCTCCGCGGAACCGCGTCACCGGGCCAAAGACCCCGACACCTGCATTCTTGTTCACGCCAGGGTTGACGTCGCACGATGATGCATTATCATGCAGCTCATAGCGACAAGCATGATAATGCATGTCCGCACGCCCACCTGGCCGCAGCTTCGCAGGAGACACCCCGATGACCGACTCCCTTCCCACGACGCAGGATCGCGTCGACTACCGGACCGAACCCGCCCGCTACCGCCACTGGAAGCTGAGCGTCGAAGGCGGCGTCGCCAGGCTCGCGCTGGACATCGCCGAAGACGGCGGCATTCGTCCCGGCTACAAGCTCAAGCTCAACAGCTACGACCTCGGCGTCGACATCGAGTTTCACGACGCGCTGAATCGCATCCGGTTCGAACACCCGGAAGCACGTGCCGTCATCGTCACGAGCGCCAAGGACCGGATCTTCTGCTCGGGCGCCAACATCTTCATGCTGGGCGTCTCCACCCATGCGTGGAAGGTCAACTTCTGCAAGTTCACCAACGAGACCCGCAACGGCATCGAGGACACCTCGCGCCACTCCGGCCTGAAGTTCATCGCCGCGGTCAACGGCGCGTGTGCCGGCGGCGGGTACGAGATGGCCCTGGCCTGCGACGAGATCGTGCTGGTGGATGACCGCTCGTCTTCGGTGTCGCTCCCCGAAGTGCCGCTGCTGGGCGTCCTGCCCGGCACCGGCGGCCTGACGCGCGTCACCGACAAGCGCAAGGTGCGCCACGACCTGGCCGACATCTTCTGCACCAGCGTCGAAGGCGTGCGGGGCAAGCGCGCCGTCGAATGGCGCCTGGTCGATGCCACCGTCAAGCCCGCGCAATTCGGCGCCTACGTGCAGGAACGCGCCACGGCGCTCGGCACGGCCAGCACCAAGCCCGTCGGCACCAGGGGCGTCACGCTGACCCGCATCGACCGCGAAGACACGCCGGACGGCCTGCGCTACGAACACGTCACCATCGCCATCGATCGCACCAGGCGCACCGCCACGTTCACGGTGAAGGCCCCCACCGGCAGCCAACCCGCCGACCTGGCCGGCATCGAGGCCGCAGGCGCCCACTGGTGGCCGCTGGCGATGACGCGCCAGCTCGACGACGCCATCCTGACGCTGCGCACCAACGAGCTGGACATCGGCACCTGGCTGCTGAAGACCGAAGGCGATGCCGCGGCCGTCCTGGCCTCCGATGCGCTGCTGCTCGAGCACCAGGATCACTGGCTGGCACGCGAGACGCTGGGCGCGATGCGCCGCACGTTCGCCCGCATCGACGTGTCCTCGCGCAGCCTGTTCGCGCTGGTCGAGCCGGGCTCCTGCTTCGCCGGCTCGCTGGCGGAGCTGGCGTTCGCCGCCGATCGCACCTACATGCTCGCGCTGCCCGACGACGCCGCCCGCGCCCCGAGGCTGACGTTGGGCGAGATGAACTTCGGCGCGCTGGTCATGGTCAACGACCAGTCGCGCCTGCAGCGCCGCTTCCACGAAGAGACGGCGCCGCAGGCGGCAGCGCGCGAAGCCGTCGGCACCGCGCTCGACGCGGACCAGGCGCTCGCGCTGGGCCTCGTCACGGCCGCGCCCGACGACATCGACTGGGCCGACGAGATCCGCATCGCGATCGAGGAGCGCGCCAGCATGTCGCCCGACGCCTTGACCGGCCTCGAGGCCAACCTGCGCTTCGCCGGCAGGGAAAACATGGCGACGCGCATCTTCGGCCGCCTCACCGCCTGGCAGAACTGGATCTTCCAGCGCCCGAACGCCGTCGGCGAAAAGGGCGCGCTCAAGGTCTACGGCAAGGGCGACAAGGCCCAGTTCGACCTGAACCGCGTCTAAGAACTTCCTCAGGAATCCCGATGACCACGATCAACTACACCGACAAGATCCCCAACAACGTCAACCTGGGCGACGACCGCACGCTGCAGCGCGCGCTGGAACAGTGGCAGCCGAACTTCGTCAACTGGTGGGACGACGTGGGCCCCGAGGGCTCGACGGACCACGAGGTCTACCTGCGCACGGCCACCAGCGTCGATCCGCAGGGCTGGGCCCAGTTCGGCCACGTGAAGATGCGCGACTACCGCTGGGGCATCTTCCTCAACCCGGGCGACGCCGGACGCCAGGTGCATTTCGGCGACCACGTCGGCGAAAAGGTGTGGCAGGACGTCCCGGGCGAGCACCGCGCCAACCTGCGCCGCATCATCGTCACGCAGGGCGACACCGAGCCGGCATCGGTGGAACAGCAACGCCACCTGGGGCTGACCGCGCCGTCGATGTACGACCTGCGCAACCTGTTCCAGATCAACGTGGAGGAAGGCCGCCACCTGTGGGCGATGGTCTACCTGCTGCACAAGCATTTCGGACGCGACGGCCGCGAGGAGGCGGACGCCCTGCTCGAACGCCGCTCGGGCGACGAGAACAATCCCCGCATCCTGGGCGCGTTCAACGAACAGACGCCCGACTGGCTGGCGTTCTTCATGTTCACGTACTTCACCGATCGCGACGGCAAGTTCCAGCTGGCCGCGCTGGCCGAGAGCGCGTTCGATCCGCTGGCCCGCACGACCAAGTTCATGCTGACCGAAGAGGCGCACCACATGTTCGTGGGCGAGAGCGGCGTGTCGCGCGTGATCAGCCGCACCTGCCAGGTGATGAACGAGCTGAAGACCGACGACGCGCAGGCGTTGCGCGCCGCCGGCGTGATCGACCTGCCGACGATCCAGCGTTACCTGAACTTCCACTACAGCGTCACCATCGACCTGTTCGGTGCCGACCAGTCCAGCAACGCCGCGACCTTCTACAGCTCGGGCCTGAAGGGGCGCTACGAGGAAGGCAAGCGCGGCGACGACCACATCCTCAAGGGGCAGACCTACCAGGTCCTCGAGGTCGTCGGCGGCCAGCTCGTGGACAAGGAAGTGCCGATGCTCAACGCGCTCAACGAGGTGCTTCGCGACGATTTCATCAAGGACTCGGTGGCTGGCGTGGAACGCTGGAACAAGGTCGTCGCCAAGGCCGGGATTCCCGTGCGCCTGACCGTGCCGCACAAGGCCTTCAACCGCAGCATCGGCGCGCTCGCGGGCATCCGCATGTCGCCGGAAGGCCGCGTCGTGGGCGACCAGGAATGGGCCGCCAGGAAGGACACGTGGCTGCCGACCGCCGAGGACCGGGCGTTCGTCGCCTCGTTGATGGGCCGCGTCGTCGAGACCGGCAAGTTCGCCAACTGGATCGCGCCGCCCGTCATGGGCATCAATCGCCAGCCGGTGGACTTCGAGTACGTCCGTTTCAACTGAAGAGAGCGAGATCCGGCGGCGCGCCCGCGGCGCCCGGATACCAGGAGACAAAGATGGACATGGCCGTCGACGTGCCGGCGATCAGGCAGCACCTGATCGACCCCGAGATCTGCATCCGCTGCAACACCTGCGAGGCGACCTGCCCCGTCAACGCGATCACGCACGACGATCGCAACTACGTCGTGCGGGCCGACGTCTGCAACGGCTGCATGGCCTGCATCTCGCCCTGCCCCACGGGCTCGATCGACAACTGGCGCGTGATGCCCGCGACGCGCGCCTACTCGATCGAGGAACAACTGGCCTGGGACGAACTGCCCGCCGAGCTGACGTCGGGCCAGCTGGCCGCGGCCGGCGTCGCCGAGGGAACCGAACCCGGCGGTGCCGCGGCGGAAGCGGCTGCCGTGGCGACGCTCCAGTCCGCCATTTCCGGCGAACAGGTCTTCGACTCGGCCGTCTGCGGCGCGACGACGCCGCCGTGGTCGGCCGCGCATGCCTACACCAACCTCTACGGTCCGAGGCAGCCGACGTCCGCCACGGTCGTGGGCAACTTCAACTGCACCGAGGCCGGGTACGAGAACGAGACCCATCACGTGGTGCTCGACTTCGGCGCCATGCCGTTCCCGGTCCTCGAGGGCCAGTCCATCGGCATCGTTCCGCCAGGCGTCGACGCGAACGGTCGCGCGCACGTGGCGCGCCAGTATTCGATCGCCAGCGCGCGCAACGGCGAGCGTCCCGGGTACAACAACCTTTCGCTGACGGTGAAGCGCGTGACGCGGGATCACGCCGGCAAGCCGGTGCGTGGCGCGGCGTCGAACTACATCTGCGACCTGAAGGTGGGCGACATCGTGCAGGTGATCGGGCCGTTCGGCACGTCGTTCCTGATGCCCAACCATCCGAAGTCCAACATCCTGATGATCTGCACGGGAACCGGCAGCGCGCCGATGCGGGCGATGACCGAATGGCGCCGCCGGCTTCGCAGGACAGGCAAGTTCGAAGGCGGCAAGCTGTCGCTCTTCTTCGGCGCGCGCACCCGGCAGGAGCTGCCCTACTTCGGCCCGCTTCAAAGCCTGCCCAAGGACTTCATCGACATCAACCTGGCGTTCCCGCGCACGCCGGGCCAGCCCCGCCGCTACGTGCAGGACCTGATGCGCGAGCGCGCCATGGACGTGGCCGGGCTGCTCAAGGATCCGCACACCTTCATCTACGTCTGCGGGCTCAAGAGCATGGAGGAAGGCGTCGTTCTCGCGTTGCGGGACATCGCGGAAGGGGCCGGGTTGCCCTGGGACACGCTGGGCGCCGCGCTCAAGCGCGAGGGCCGCCTTCACCTGGAGACCTACTGACCAGGGGCGTCGTGGGTGCGGGCAGCGCCATTCAGCGCCGGTACCAGCCCACCGGCCCCGGGTTCAGGTTGATGTTGACCTGCTTGACCTGCTGGTACTCCAGCATCCCGTTGACGCCCAGGTCGCGCCCGTAGCCGCTCATCTTGTAGCCGCCCCAGGGCGCCTCGTTGAAGGTCGGGTTGTAGCAGTTGATCCAGGTGACGCCGGCGCGGATCTCCTTCATCACGCGCAGGGCGCGGGCGCCGTCGCTGGTGAAGACGCCGCCGGCCAGGCCGTAGGGCGTGTCGTTGGCCATCGCGACGGCCTCGGCTTCGGTCCTGAAGGTCTGCACGGCCACCACCGGCCCGAACACCTCCTCGCGCACGATGTTCATGTCGCGCGTGCACTGGTCGAAGATCGTGGGCCGCACGAAGAAGCCCCTGGCGCATTCGCCCGCCGTGTAGCGCTCGCCGCCGCACACGAGTCGCGCGCCCTGCGCCTTGGCGCGTTCGATGTGGCCGAGGATCTTGTCCAGCTGGGCCTGCGACACGATGGCCCCCATGTCGGGATCCTGCGCCGGGTCGCCGAGGGTCATCGCGTTGGCGCGCTCCGCGAGCCGCGCGACGAACCTGTCCTTCAGGCTTTCCTCGATCAGGATGCGCGAGCCGGCGGAGCACACCTCGCCCTGGTTGAAGAACACGCCGATCATGGCCCACTCCACCGCGCCCTCGAGGTCGGCGTCGGCGAAGATCACGTTGGGCGACTTGCCGCCCAGCTCCAGGCCCACCTTCTTGAGGTTGCCCACGGCGGCGCTCGCGATGACCTGGCCGGTGCGCGTGCTGCCGGTGAACGTGATCATGTCGACGTCGTGGCTCAGCGCCAGTTCGTGGCCGGCGTTGGGGCCGGTACCCAGCACCAGGTTGGCGGTGCCGGCGGGCAGGCCCACCTCGTCGAAGATCCTGAACAGCTCCACCGCCGACAGCGGCGTGAGCTCGCTGGGCTTGAACACGACGCAGTTGCCGGCGGCCAGCGCGGGCGCGAGCTTCCAGGTGGCCATCAGCAGCGGGTAGTTCCACGGCGTCACCAGCGCGCACACGCCCACGGGCTCGTGCATCGCGTACGAATGCATCGCGCCGAAGCCGTCGCCGACCTCGTAGACGCCGCCCTGCGGCTTCGTGATCAGCCCGGCGTAGTAGCGAAAGCACGCCACCGCGTCCTCGACGTCGGCACGCGCCTCGCGCAGCGGCTTGCCGTTGTCGCGCATGTCGATCAGCGCCAGCTCCTCGGTGCGCGCCTTGATGCGGTCGGCGACGGCCAGCAGCATGTCGGCGCGGCGCGGGCCGCTCATGCGGCGCCACTCGCCCTTGCCGTAGAACGCCTCCTTGGCGGCGGCGATGGCCAGGCGGCTGTCCTCGGCCTGGCTGTCGGTGACGAGGGCGATCACTTCGCCGTTGGCCGGGTTGACGACCTCGCGCGTGGCGCCGCCGAGGGCGGGTTGCCATCGGCCATTGATGTAGTTCGGGCGGATGTCCATGGCAGCGAGTTTCTCAGAGGAGGATGTAGATCTTGCGCAGCGTCTCGGTGACGGCCCACGTGGTGGCGGTGCCGGCGGCCAGGCGCCCCACCGTGCCGGCGCTCAGCTGCAGGCTGGGCGTGCCGTCGTCGAAGGCCACCGTGGCGGCGCCGGACAGGACGACGAAGACCTCGTCGGCCTCGACGTCGGTGCTGGTACCCGGCGAATGCTCCCACACGCCGATGCGGTGGTCGCCGAGCATGCCGAGTTCGGCGCTGCCGACGCGCGGCGCGCCGGCGACGACCTGCGCGGCCGGGAGGTCGCTGTATTCGAGCGGGACGGCCGCCGCGGCGACGCATTGGTTGGCGAGGAGAAGTGTCATGGCGTTCACGAGTCGAAGCCCAGGCCCATCGCATCCATGGCCCGCAGGAAGAGGTTGCGCCTGCCGTGATTGTGGTCGGCGCGGTTCAGCGACCAGCGCGTGGCCTGCACCGTCGCCCAGGTGAGCGGCTCGGGCGGGAACGCCATCGGCTTCTCGCGCACCATGCGCAGCCGCGTACGCTCGGTGTCGAGGCCGTCGGCCTTGTCCAGCAGCACGTTGGCCGCGAAGCGCGTGGCGCCCACGCCCAGGCCGGTGAAGCCCGCGGCGTAGACCACGCGGCCCTGGTGCGCGTCGGCGTAGAACGCGCAGAAGCGCGAGCAGGTGTCGATGGCGCCGCCCCAACGGTGCGTGAAGCGCAGGCCTTCGAGTTGCGGGAAGGTGGTGAAGAAGTGGCTGGCCAGGCGCTCGAACGACTCGGGGCGGTCGTCGTGCCGGTCGTCCACGCGCCCGGCGAAGTTGTAGATCGCGTCGTAGCCGCCGAACAGGATGCGGTTGTCGCGCGTGATGCGGTAGTAGTGGAACTGGTTGCCGAGGTCGGCCAGGCCCATGCGGTTCTTCCAGCCGATCGCCTGCATCTGCACGGCCGTCAGCGGCTCGGTCATCAGCACGTAGTCGTAGACGGGGATGGTGTGCGAGCGATAGCGCCTGAGCAGCGACGGGAACGCATTGGTGGCGAGCACCACGCGCGACGCCGTCAGGCTGCCCGCCGCGGTCCGCAGCCGGACGCCGGCCTGGAGCGCCTTGAGCCCCGTCACGCGCGACTCCTCGTGGATCTGCACGCCCAGCTCGCGCGCCACGCGCGCGAGGCCCGTCACCAGCTTGCCGGGGTGCAGCATCGCGGTGCCGTGGCGGTCCCACTGGCCGGCGAGGAAGGTGGGCGAGGCCACCTCGGCGCGCACCTGCTGCGTGTCGAGGTAGCCGTCGCCGCGCAGCGCCGCGTCCTGGTACGGCTCCACCGCCACCGCCATCACGCCGGTGCGTTCGAAGTCGCAATCGATGCCATAGCGCTGCACCGCCTCGGCGATCTCCTCGAGGTTTTGCAGGCCCAGCGCCTCCAGCTGCCCGAACTCCTCGGCCCAGCGGCGCTCGCCGTTGTCCTCGCCGTGCGTCAGGCTGGCCTCGCAGAAGCCGCCGTTGCGGCCCGACGCCGCCCAGCCGATGCTGCGGCCTTCGAGCAGCGTCACGCGGCGTTGCGGGTCGCGCTCCTTGGCGAGGATGGCGCTCCACAGGCCCAGGAAGCCGCCGCCGACGATGGCCAGGTCGGTGGCCGCATCGCCGGCCAGCGGGGCCAAGCGCTGGCGCGGGCCCACGTCGTCGAGCCAGAACGGGCGGTTGACGCTGGCCTGCAGCGAGGCGAGGACGGCGGCGCGCGGCGGCGCCTGGCGTTCGAAGACGGTCTGCGCCATGCTCATGAGGCTACCCTCCGCCTGGCGGCTGCGGTGCGAACGCCTTCGGGCGGCCGGGCGGCGCTCACGCCTGCTCCGCCAGCGCGTCGGCGAGCACTTCGACGAGGCGGTCGATCTCGGCCGGCGTCGCCACGAACGGCGGCGCGAGCTGGATCGTGTCTCCGCCGAAGCGCACGTAGACGCCCGCCTGCCAGCAACGCATCGCGATCTCGAACGGACGGCGCGCGGGCTCGCCCGGCAGCGCGGCGATGGCGAGGCCGGCGGCGAGGCCGAAGTTGCGGATGTCGGTGACGTGCCGCGAGCCCTTGAGCCCGTGCACGGCGGCCTCGAAGTGCGGCGCCAGCGCGCGCACCCGCGCCGGGGCATCCTCCTTCTGCAGCGCGTCCAGCGTGCCGAGCGCCGCGGCGCAGGCCACCGGGTGGGCGGAGTAGGTGTAGCCGTGCGGGAACTCGATGTTGTTCAACGAGCCGCCGGCGGCCATGAAGGCGTCGTGGATCGCGCGGCTGGCGACGACGCCGCCCATCGGGATCACGCCGTTGGTGATCTGCTTGGCGAAGTTGAGGATGTCGGGCGTGACGCCGAAGGCTTCGGCACCCGTCCACGCGCCGGCGCGGCCGAATGCGGTGATCACCTCGTCGAACACCAGCAGGATGTCGTGCTGCGTGCAGATCTCGCGCAGGCGCTGCAGGTAGCCGCGCGGCGGCACGATGACGCCGGCCGAGCCGGAGAACGGCTCGACGATCACCGCCGCGATGTTGGAGGCGTCGTGCAGCGCGATCAGGTCGAGCAGGCCGTCGGCCAGGTGCGCGCCGTCGTCCGGCATGCCGCGGCTGAATTCGTTGCCGGACAGCAGCGTGTGCGGCAGGTGGTCGGCCGCGATGCCCTGGCCGTACAGCTTGCGGTTGCCCACGATGCCGCCGACGCTGATGCCGCCGAAGTTCACGCCGTGGTAGCCCTTGGCACGTCCGATGAACAGGTTCTTGCCGGACTGGCCCTTCAGGCGCCAGTAGGCCCGCGCCATCTTCAGCGCGGTGTCGGCCGCCTCGGAGCCGGAGCCGCAGAAGAACACGTGGTCCAGGCCTTCGGGCATCAGCGCGGCGATGCGCTCGGCGAGCTGGAACGACAGCGGGTGGGCGAACTGGAACGGCGGCGCGTAGTCCAGCGTCGCCACCTGGCGCGACACCGCGTCGACGATCTCCCGGCGGCCGTGGCCCAGGCCGCAGGTCCACAGGCCCGAGAGCCCGTCGAAGATCCGCCGCCCCGCGCCGTCGCGGTAGTAGCAGCCCTGCGCCTCGACCAGCAGGCGCGGATCGGCCTTGAACTGGCGGTTGGCGGTGAACGGCATCCAGTGCGCGTCGAGCTGGGCGGGCGTGAGGGGCTGGGCCGCGTGCGGCAGGTCGTTGGGGTGCATGGCGTCTGCGTGGGGAGTGCGAGGATGGAGGGATTCTGGAGACGGAATCAGTTCGAATAAACTGCGCCGTATCGCTCGTAACGCGCACAGGATTGAAACTGATGGTGAAGAAGGCGCTGCTGGGACAGATCGGCGACACCGAGATCCGGCTGCTGCGCATCTTCAAGGCCGTGGTGGCCTGCGGCGGCCTGGCGGCGGCGGAACTGGAGCTCAACATCGGCCGTTCCACCATCAGCCGCCACCTGCGCGACCTGGAGGAGCGGCTGGGCCTGGTGCTGTGCCGGCGCGGCCGCGCGGGCTTTGCCCTGACCCCCGAGGGCCAGCGCGTGTTCGACGATGCCCTGCGCCTGCTCGACGCGATGGACAGCTTCCGCGCCGACGTGCGCGACATGCACGCCGAGCTCACCGGCACGCTGGCCGTCGGCCTGTTCGACAAGACGGTGACCAACCCGCGCGCGCGCATCGGCGCGGCGGTGCGCGAGTTCCGGCGCGAGGCGCCGGGCGTGGCCCTGGAGATGACGGTGGGGACGCTGAGCGACATCGAGTCGGCGGTCATCGACGGCCGCCTCGACGTCGGCGTCGTTCCCGACCACCGGCGCTCCGACAGCCTGACCTACACGCCGCTGTTCGACGAGGAGATGCTGCTGTACTGCGGCCGCCAGCACCCGCTGTTCGAGCCGCGCGACGAGCCGCTGTCGTGGGACGAGCTGCGCGACTACGACCACGCGGGCTTCGGCTTCCATTCGCCCAACATGGAGGCCACGCACCGCCTGGGATTGCGCCGCCAGGCCACCGTCAACGACCAGGAGGCGATCGCCACGCTGATCCTGTCCGGCTGCTACACGGGCTTCCTGCCCGACCACTACGCCGAGTCCTTCCTGCGCACCGGACAGATCCGGCGCGTCGTCGCCACCGGATCGACCTACGACGTGCACTTCGTCGCGATCCAGCGCCGCTCGCCGGCACCCACGCGCATCGGCGCGGCGTTCCTGGAATGCCTGCGGCGCATGCACGAGGCGAGAGCGGACGGATAGCCGCCGTCCGGCCGCGCTTCACGCCGCTCACGCCTGCCGCAACACCTTCGCCGCCGCCACCATGTTGGCCAGCGCCGGGATGACCTCGGCCCACTGGCGCGTCTTGAGGCCGCAGTCCGGGTTCACCCACAGGCGCTCCGCCGGCACGCGCTCCGCCGCCTTCCTCATCAGCTGCACGATGTGCTCCTGCGACGGGATGTTGGGCGAGTGGATGTCGTAGACGCCCGGCCCGATCTCGTTGGGGTACTTGAAGTCGTCGAACGCGGCCAGCAGCTCCATGTCCGAACGCGAGGTCTCGATCGTGATGACGTCGGCGTCCATGTCGGCGATGGACGCGATGATGTCGTTGAACTCCGAATAGCACATGTGGGTGTGGATCTGCGTCTCGTCGGCCACGCCGTTGGCCGTGATGCGGAACGATTCCACCGCCCAGTCGAGGTAGTGCTTCCACTGCGACTTGCGCAGCGGCAGGCCCTCGCGCAGCGCGGCCTCGTCGATCTGGATGATGCGCACGCCGGCCTTCTCGAGGTCCAGCACTTCCTGGCGGATCGCCAGCGCGAGCTGCAGGCACGACGCCGAGCGCGGCTGGTCGTCGCGCACGAACGACCAGTTCAGGATCGTCACCGGGCCGGTGAGCATGCCCTTCATCGGGCGCTGCGTGAGCGACTGGGCGTACCTGATCCACTCCACCGTCATCGCCTTCGGGCGGCTGATGTCGCCAAACAGGATGGGCGGCTTCACGCAGCGCGAGCCGTAGGACTGCACCCAGCCGGACTGGCTGAACGCGTAGCCTTCGAGCTGCTCGCCGAAGTATTCGACCATGTCGTTGCGCTCGGCCTCGCCGTGCACGAGCACGTCCAGGTCCAGCACCTCCTGCTCCTTCACGCTGCGCGCGATCTCGGCATGCATCGCCGTCCTGTAGCCGGCGGCGTCGAGGCGGCCGGCCTTGAATTCGCCGCGCGCGTGGCGGATCTCCGCGGTCTGCGGGAACGAGCCGATCGTCGTCGTCGGGAACGCGGGCAGCTTCAGCAGCGCGGCCTGCCTGGGCGCGCGCTGGCCGTACGCGCTCCGGCGCTTGCCGAGCGCGCCGGAGATCGCGGCGACGGCCGCCTGCACGGCCGGGTCGTTGACGCGCGACGAACGGCGACGCGCCTCGATCGCGTTGCGGTTGGCCTGCAGGGCGTCCTTCACCGAATCGCGGCCGTTGCGCAGCGCGCCCGCCAGCACCTGCAGCTCGTCGAGCTTCTGCAACGCGAAGGCCAGCCACGACCTGACCTGCACGTCGAGGCTCTTCTCGCCGGCAAGGTCGACCGGCACGTGCAGCAGCGAGCACGACGGCGCGATCCAGAGGCGCTCGCCCAGGCGCTCGGCCAGCGGTGCGATCCAGTCGAGGACCGCGTCGAGGTCGGTCTTCCAGATGTTGCGGCCGTTGATCACGCCCAGCGACAGCACCTTGTGCGCGGGCAGCATGTTGAGCACGTTGAGCACGTCGTCGCGGCCGTTGATCGCGTCGAGGTGCAGCCCGGCCACCGGCAGGTTCGCGGCGAGGTGCTGGTTCTCCAGCAGCTGGCCGAAGTACGTCGCCAGCAGCAGCTTGACCTTGGCGCTCTTGAGGTCGTGGTACGCCGTGCGGAACGCGTGCTGCCAGTCGGCGTCGAGCTCCGTGACGAGGATGGGCTCGTCGATCTGCACCCATTCGACGCCCTGCGCGGCCAGCGCGTCCAGCAGCTCGCGGTAGACCGGCACCAGGCGCGGCAGCAGCGCGAGGCGGTCGGAGTCGTCCTTGGCCTTGCCGAGCGCCAGGTAGGTGACCGGGCCGATGATCACCGGCTTGGCCTTGACGTTCTGCGCGCGCGCCTCGGCCAGTTGCTCCAGCAGGCGCGTGGCGTCGAGCTTGAACGCGGTGTCGGCCGTGAACTCGGGGACGATGTAGTGGTAGTTCGTGTCGAACCACTTCGTCATCTCGCCGGCGGCGACGCCGCCGCCGCAGCATTCCGAGTGGTCGGCGGCGTGCGCCGAGCGTCCGCGGGCGACGCGGAAGCAGTTGTCGAGCGGATCGCCGTGGAAGCCGCGCACGCGCTCGGGCAGGTTGCCGAGCGTGAAGCTCATGTCGAGCATCTGGTCGTAGTAGGCAAAGTCGCCCACGGGCGCCAGGTCGAGCGCGGCCTGGTTGATCCAGTGGCGCTGGCGCAGCTGGCCGCCGAGCGACTTGAGCGCGTCGAGCGACGACTCGCCCTTCCAGTACGACTCCAGGGCGAACTTGAGTTCACGCTTCGCGCCGATGCGCGGAAAGCCGAGGTTGTGGGTCGTGACCATGGGGATTCGATTCCGTTTGAGCGAGGAGACGGCATCGTAGGAAATCCGTCGCATGACGTAAAATGGTCTTATTTCACCAATCCATTAATTTCAGTCATGCTCGAGCGCATCCACCTCGCCATCGTCCAGCAGGTCGACAAGCTCGGCTCGATGACGGCCGCGGCCGAGGCGCTGCACCTGACGCAGTCGGCCATCAGCCATTCGATCAGGAAGCTCGAGGAGCAGCTGGGCACCGACATCTGGCTGCGCGAGGGCCGCGCGCTGCGCATGACGCAGGCCGGGCAGTACCTGCTTCAGGTCGCCAACCGGGTGCTGCCGCAGCTGGTGCTCGCGGAGACGCGCATCGGCCAGTACGCCGAGGGCGAGCGCGGCACGCTGCGCATCGGCATGGAGTGCCATCCCTGCTACCAATGGCTCCTGAAGATCGTCTCGCCCTACCTCGCCAAGTGGCCGGACGTGGACGTCGACGTGAAGCAGAAGTTCCAGTTCGGCGGGATCGGCGCGCTGTTCGGCTACGAGATCGACCTGCTGGTCACGCCCGATCCGCTGCACAAGCCCGGACTCCGCTTCGTTCCGGTGTTCGACTACGAGCAGGTGCTGGTGGTGGCGCGCGACCACCCGCTGGCGCGCGTTCCCTGGGTCAAGCCCGAGCAGATGACGGACCAGGTGCTGATCACCTATCCCGTGCCCACCGACCGGCTCGACATCTACACCCGGTTCCTGATGCCCGCCGGCATCACGCCGAAGCGCCAGAAGGCGATCGAGACGACGGACATCATGCTGCAGATGGTGGCCAGCGACCGCGGCGTGGCGGCCCTGCCGCGCTGGCTGGCCGAGGAGTACGCGCGGAAGATGCCCGTCGTGCCCGTGAAGCTCGGCCGGCAGGGCATCGCCAAGCAGATCTTCCTGGGCGCCCGGGAAGCCGATTTCGAGATCGACTACCTGGAGGCCTTCGTGGAACTGGCGCGTCGGCCCCTATCCGATGCGAGCGCGCCCAGGACGCGCGGTCGCCGTCCCGGCGGTCACGAATAGCGCTTTTCCAGCGCGTCCCATTCCGGCTTGCCCACCAGCCGCTGGCGCTCGGCGAACGGCACCACCAGCGCGGGATCCTCGTCGATGCGCCGCGTCTCCTTCAGCACGCCCAGCGCCTTCTGCATGCCCGCGACGGCGCCCTGCAGCGCGGCATTGGCGTACAGCACGATGCCGTAGCCGAGCTCGCCCAGCTCCTGTGCGCCGAAGATCGGCGTCTTTCCGCCGATGACCATGTTCATCAGTTGCGGCGGCCCGAGCCGCTTCGGCAGCGCGCGGATCTCGTCGGCGCTCGTCACGGCCTCCACGAAGAGGATGTCCGCGCCGGCCTCGACAAAACGCTGCGCGCGTTCGACCGCCGCCTCGAAGCCGTGCGTGGCCGCCGCATCGGTACGGGCCATGATCAGGAAGTCGGGATCGTGGCGCGCGTCGACGGCGGCCTTGATCTTGGCGACGGCCTCCTCGGTGGAGATGACCTCCTTGCCGGAGAAGTGGCCGCAACGCTTGGGCGCGACCTGGTCCTCGAGCTGGATGCAGTCGGCCCCGGCGCGCTCGAGCACGCGCACGGCGTGGCGCACGTTGAGCGCGTTGCCGAAGCCGGTGTCGGCGTCGACGATCAGCGGCAGGTCGACCGCGTCGCGGATGCGCGCGGTGTGGTCGGCGATCTCGTGCAGGCCCATGAAGCCCTGGTCGGGCAGGCCGAACCACATGTTGGTGACGCCGGCGCCGGTGACGTAGATCGCCTCGAAGCCGAGGTCGGCGATCACGCGCGCGGACAGCGCGTTGAAGGCGCCCGGCACGAGCACGCCACGGCGCGCCTCGACGAGCGATCGGAGGGTCTTGCGAGTGGACATGGCGGGAATTCCTGTTCTTCAGAAGCTGTCGGCCGGCACGCGCACCCAGCCTTCCATCAACACGCGGGCGCTGCGGCTCATGATCGCCTTGGTGACCGTCCAGGTGCCGCCCACCTTCATCGCCTCGGCGCCGACGCGCAGCGTGCCCGACGGATGGCCGAAGCGGACGGCACCGCGCGCGCCGCCGCCCGCGGCGAGATCGACCAGCGTGCCCGGGATGGCCGCGGCCGTGCCGATCGCGACCGCCGCCGTGCCCATCATGGCGTGGTGCAGCTTGCCCATCGACATGGCACGCACCAGCAGGTCGACGTCGGCCGCCCTCACCTGCCTGCCGCCGGACGCGAGATAGTCGGCCGGGCGCGCGACGAAGGCGAGCTTGGGCGTGTGCTGGCGGCCCGCGGCCTCGTCCACATGCTGGATGAGGCCCATGCGGACGGCGCCGTGCGCGCGGATCGCCTCGAATCTCGCCAGCGCCTTCGCATCGCCGTTGATGGCCTCCTGCAGCTCGGTGCCCGTATAGCCGAGGGCCTCGGCGTTGAGGAAGATCGTCGGGATGCCGGCATTGATCAGCGTCGCGTCGAATGTGCCGATGCCCGGCACCTCGAGGCGATCGACGACGTTGCCGGTCGGGAACATCGCGCCGCCGCCGTCGCCTTCGTCGGCCGGGTCGAGGAATTCGAGCCGCACCTCGGCCGCCGGGAACGTGACGCCGTCCAGCTCGAAGTCGCCCGTCTCCTGCACCTCGCCGCCGGTCATCGGCACGTGCGCGACGATGGTCTTGGAGATGTTGGCCTGCCAGATGCGCACCACGGCGACGCCGTCGCGCGGCACGCGGTCGGCGTCGACCAGGCCGTTGGCGATCGCGAACGGGCCGACCGCCGCCGACAGGTTCCCGCAGTTGCCGCTCCAGTCCACGAAGCGGCTGTCGATCGCGACCTGGCCGAACAGGTAGTCCACGTCGTGGCCGGGCCGCGTGCTCTTCGAGAGGATGACCGTCTTGCTGGTGCTGGACGTGGCGCCGCCCATGCCGTCGATCTGCTTGCCGTACGGGTCGGGGCTGCCGATCACGCGCAGCAGCAGGGCGTCGCGCGCCGGGCCGGGCACGCGTGCGCGCTCGGGCAACTGGTCGAGGCGGAAGAACACGCCCTTGCTGGTGCCGCCGCGCAGGTAGGCGGCGGGAATCCTGACTTGGGGAGCGCTGGACATGGAAGGCTTTCAGGCGGCCCGGGTGGAGGCCAGGAAGTCCTGCGCGAAGCGCTGCAGCACGCCGCCCGCATCGTAGATGGAGACCTCCTCGGCCGTGTCGAGACGGCAGGTCACGGGAACCTCCAGCCGCTCGCCGTCGCGCCGATGGACGAGCAGCGTCAGCGTCGCGCGCGGCCGGCGCTCGCCGGCGACGTCGTAGGTCTCGGTGCCGTCCAGCCCCAGCGTCCTGCGGTCGACGCCGGGCTTGAACTCCAGCGGCAGCACGCCCATGCCGATGAGGTTGGTGCGATGGATGCGCTCGAAGCCCTCGGCCACGATGGCCTCGACGCCGGCGAGCCGCACGCCCTTGGCCGCCCAGTCGCGCGACGAACCCTGGCCGTAGTCGGCGCCCGCCACGATGATCAGCGGCTGCCTGCGCTCCATGTACGTCTCGATCGCCTCCCACATGCGCATCACCCGGCCCTCGGGCTCGACGCGCGCGAGCGAACCCGTCTTCACGCCGCCGTCGGCGTCGCGCACCATCTCGTTCCTCAGCATGGGGTTCGCGAACGTCGCGCGCTGCGCCGTCAGGTGGTCGCCGCGATGCGTCGCGTACGAGTTGAAGTCCTCCTCCGGCACGCCCATGCGATGCAGGTATTCGCCCGCGGCGCTGTCCATCATGATCGCGTTGGACGGCGACAGGTGATCGGTGGTGATGTTGTCGGGCAGCAGCGCCAGCGCGCGCATGCCGCGCAGCGTGCGCTCGCCGGCCAGCGCGCCCTCCCAGTACGGCGGACGGCGGATGTAGGTGCTCCGCGCGCGCCAGTCGTACAGCGGGGCCACGCTCTCGCCGGAGTCCGCGTGGATCGCGAACATCGGCTCGTAGACCTGGCGGAAGTGCTCGGGCTTGACGCTCCTGGCGACGATGGCGTCGATCTCGGCGTCGGCGGGCCACAGGTCGGCCAGCCGGATCTCGCGGCCTTCGAAGACCGTCAACACGTCCTTCTCGATGTCGAAGCGGATCGTCCCTGCGATGGCGTATGCGACGACCAGCGGCGGCGACGCGAGGAAGGCCTGCTTCGCGTACGGGTGGATGCGGCCGTCGAAGTTGCGGTTGCCCGAGAGCACGGCGGTCGCGTAGAGATCGCGGGCCACGATCTCCTGCTGGATGGCCGGGGCCAGCGCGCCGGACATGCCGTTGCACGACGTGCACGCATACGCCACCACGCCGAAGCCCAGCTTCTCGAGCTCGGGCAGCAGGCCGGCGTCCTCGAGGTACAGCGTGACGGCCTTGGAGCCGGGCGCCAGGGAGCTCTTGACCCACGGCTTGCGCGCCAGGCCCACGCGATTCGCGTTGCGCGCCAGCAGGCCCGCGGCGATCACGTTGCGCGGGTTGCTGGTGTTGGTGCAGCTGGTGATGGCGGCGATGATCACCGCGCCGTCCGGCATGCGGCCGGGCGTGTCCGTCCACGCGCCGGCGATGCCCCGGGCGGCCAGGTCGCTGGTGGCGACGCGCGCGTGCGGATTCGACGGGCCGGCCATGTTGCGAACGACCGTCGCCAGGTCGAACGACAGGTCGCGCTCGTACACCGCGTCCGCGAGGCTGTCCGCCCACAGGCCGGCCTGCCTCGCATAGGTCTCGACCAGCGCGACCTGCTCGTCGGCGCGGCCGGTCAGGCGCAGGTAGGCCAGCGTCTGCGGGTCGATGGCGAACATCGCCGCGGTGGCGCCGTACTCGGGCGCCATGTTCGAGATGGTGGCGCGGTCGCCCAGCGTCAGCGCCGAGGCGCCCGCGCCATGGAACTCGAGGTAGGCGCCCACCACCTTGGCCTTGCGCAGGAACTCGGTCAGCGCCAGCACCAGGTCGGTGGCGGTGATGCCGGGCCCCGGCCTGCCCGTGAGCTCGACGCCGACGATCTCGGGCAGCCGCATCCACGAGGCGCGTCCGAGCATCACGTTCTCGGCCTCCAGGCCGCCGACGCCCACCGCCACGACGCCCAGCGCGTCGACGTGCGGCGTGTGGCTGTCCGTCCCCACCAAGGTATCCGGGAAGGCCACGCCGTCCTTCGCGTGGACGACCGGCGACATCCGCTCCAGGTTGATCTGGTGCATGATCCCGTTGCCCGGCGGGATCACCTCCATGTTCCGGAACGCGCGCTTCGTCCACTCGATGAAGTGGAAGCGGTCCTCGTTGCGCCGGTCCTCGATCGCGCGGTTCTTCGCGAAGGCATCCGGGTCGTCGCCGCCGCACTCCACGGCCAGCGAATGGTCGACGATCAGCTGCACCGGCACGACCGGGTTGACCTGCGCCGGGTCGCCGCCCTGCTCGGCGATGGCGTCGCGCAGGCCGGCGAGGTCGACGAGCGCCGTCTGGCCGAGGATGTCGTGGCAGACGACGCGCGCCGGGAACCACGGGAAGTCGTGGTCGCGCCGGCGCTCGACGAGCTGCGCCAGGCTCTGCTCCAGGATCGCGGGGTCGCAGCGGCGCACCAGGTTCTCGGCGTGCACGCGCGAGGTGTAGGGCAACGTCGCCCAGGCGCCGGGACGGAGGGCTTCCACGGCCTCGCGCGCGTCGAAGTAGTCGAGCGCCGTGCCGGGCAGGTTCTTGCGATATCGGAGGTTCATGGAGGGCTTGCTCAGCGGCGTTCGGCGATCGGGAGGAACGGCAGGTCTTCGGGACCCGTGTAGTTTGCGCTCGGCCGGATGATCTTGTTGTCGATGCGCTGCTCGATCACGTGCGCCGCCCAGCCGGACGTGCGCGAGATGACGAACAGCGGCGTGAACATCGCGGTCGGCACGCCCATCACGTGGTAGCTCACCGCGCTGAACCAGTCGAGGTTGGCGAACATCTTCTTGACGTCCCACATCACGCTCTCGAGGCGCTCGGCGATGTCGAACATCTTCGTCGCGCCCGCCGCCCCGGACAGGCGCTTCGCCACGCCCTTGATGACGACGTTGCGCGGATCGCTCACGGTGTAGACCGGGTGCCCGAAGCCGATCACGACCTCCCGGGCCTCGACCCGGCGGCGGATGTCGGCCTCGGCCTCGTCCGGGTCGGCGTAGCGCTTCTGGATCTCGAAGGCGACCTCGTTGGCGCCGCCGTGCTTGGGCCCGCGCAGCGCGCCGATGCCGCCGGCGATCGCCGAGTAGACGTCGCTGCCGGTGCCGGCGATGACGCGGGCCGTGAACGTCGAGGCGTTGAACTCGTGCTCCGCGTAGAGGTTCAGCGAGGTGTGCATCGCGCGCACCCAGGCGTCGGACGGCTTCCTGCCGTGCAGCAGGTGCAGGAAGTGGCCGCCGATCGAGTCGTCGTCGGTCTCCACCTCGATGCGCTTGCCGTTCGACGACCAGTGATGCCAGTACAGCAGCATCGAGCCGAGCGAGGCCATGAGGCGGTCGGCGATGTCGCGCGCGCCCGGCACGTTGTGGTCGTCCTTCTCGGGCAGCACGCAGCCGAGCGCCGACACGCCGGTGCGCATGACGTCCATCGGATGCGCCGCGGCGGGAATGCTCTCGAGCGCGTGCTTCACGCCGGTGGGCAGGCCGCGCAGGGACTTCAGCTTCGCCTTGTAGGCCGCGAGCTCCGCCGCCGTGGGCAGCTTGCCGTGCACCAGCAGGTGGGCGATCTCCTCGAACTCGCAGACCTCGGCGATGTCGAGGATGTCGTAGCCGCGGTAGTGGAGGTCGTTGCCGGTGCGCCCCACGCTGCACAGCGCGGTGTTGCCGGCGGTCACGCCGGACAGGGCGACGGACTTCTTGGGCTTGAACGGGGTGGCGGTGGCATGGCTCATGAGGTTCTTCCAGGTTCTCCGGCGTGAAACGGGGGCCGTTCCGCACGGCCTCGATATTGCAATGTTTGCATTCCGGTATGCTTTGCACAACGACTGAAGTAGCGAAGATTTGCGAAGGCGGATCCTCAAATTGCAATGTTTGCGATACTCAAGAAGAGACCATCATGCGCAAGACTTTCCTCGGCGTGAAGCTGAAGACGCTCCGCGAACAGCGGGGCCTGACGCAGGCCGCGCTGGCGCAGCTGCTGGCCCTGTCGCCCAGCTATCTCAACCAGCTCGAGAACAACCAGCGCCCCTTGAGCGTGCCGGTGCTGCTGCGCCTGCAGTCGTCCCTCGGGGTGGACCTGCAGGTGTTCTCGGACGACGACGAGGCCCGCCTGACGGCCCAGCTCCAGACCGTGATGGCCGAGGCCGCGGGCGACACGGTCGTCGCCCAGGCCGAGTTGCGCTCGCTCGCGCAGCAGATGCCCGCGCTGGCGCAGGTCATCATCCGCATGCACCGGCGCGGCCGCGACGCGGAGGACCGGCTGTCGTCGCTGGCCACCACGCTCGGCGACCGCGCGGGCGAGCTGGCACCCTCGGCGCGCCAGTCGCACGAGGAGGTGCGCGACTTCTTCTACGAGCGGCACAACCACATCGCGGCGCTGGACGAGCGCGCGGAGGCGCTGCATGAAGTCGTCCGTGCATCGCCCGCCGCCACGGGCAAGTCGACGAAGCCCGCGCGGCGCCCCGGCGGCGAGCGCCCCAACGACACGCGCGACCTCGCGGGCCGGCTGGAGGCGTTCCTGCTTCGCACGCACGGCGTCGCCACGAGCACCTTGCCGCAGGAGGGCCCGCACTCCGAAGGCGTCACGCTGCGGCGCTTCGATGCGCGCAACAAGGTGCTGTACGTCGGCGACGCCGCGGAGCCCGGCCAACGCGCGTTCCAGCTGGCGACGCAGCTGGCCTATCTCGAGGCCGGCGCGCTGATCGACGAACTGGCGGACTCGGGCAGCTTCTCGAGTCCGGAATCGCGTTCGCTGGCGCGCATCGGCCTGGCCAGCTATTTCGCGGGCGCGTTGGTGCTGCCGTACCGCCGCTTCCTCGGCGCCGCCGAACAGCTGATGTACGACATCGACCTGCTGGCGCAACGCTTCGGCGTGAGCTTCGAGACGGTGTGCCACCGGCTGTCCACGCTCCAACGCCCCGACGCCCGCGGCATCCCGTTCTTCTTCGTGCGGGTCGACCGGGCGGGCAACATCTCCAAGCGCCAGTCGGCCACCGACTTCCATTTCTCGCACACGGGCGGCTCCTGCCCGCTGTGGAACGTCTACGAGGCCTTCGCCCAGCCGGCCAAGGTGCTGACGCAGGTCGCGCGCATGCCCGATGGCCGGACCTACCTCTGGATCGCGCGCTGCGTGTCGCGCATCACCGGGGGATACGGCTCGCCCGAGCGCACGTTCGCCATCGGCCTGGGGTGCGACGTGCGCCACGCGTCCCGGCTGGTCTATGCGAAGGGCCTGGCCCTGGCGGACGCCGAGGCGGCGACGCCGATCGGCGCGGGATGCCGGATCTGCGATCGCAAGGGCTGCCCGCAGCGCGCGTTTCCCGCGCTGGGCAAGCGCCTGCAGATCGACGAGAACGAGCGTCCGCGCGAGCCTTACGCGAGCGAATGAATGTCTTTTCGCGGGGAACCCGGTGATTGGGCAGTACGGAAAGAAGCAGGTAACAAGTCCGTGCTCATGATGGCGTCCGGAATCACCATCGCCCCCAGGAGTCGCCCTTGTTCAACCCCCGCCAACTTCGCTCCGCGCTCGTCGCGGTCCCCGCCGCCCTGCTGCTGGCGCCCCAGCTATCGATGGCCCAGCAGCAGCAAGGCGCTTCCGCCACGCCCTGGGCCCTGGGCATCGGGGTCGCGACCGCGCAGCGGCCGTACGCGGGCGACTCCAGCAAGACCATCCCGTTGCCGTTCGTGTCCTACGAGAACGACTGGTTCAGGATCGCCGGCATCGGCGCGGACCTGAAGCTGGGCTCGGCCGGCCCGCTCACCTTCGCGCTGCGCGCCAAGTACGCCCTCGGCGACGGCTACAAGTCGGGCGACGCGCCCATCCTGAACGGCATGCAGGATCGCAAGGGCAGCCTCTGGCTCGGGCCGGCCGTCCAGTGGAAGACGGACATCGCGAAGCTGTCGTTCGAGGTGCTGGCCGACACGCTCGGCAAGAGCAAGGGCATCGAGGCGAAGCTCGGCGCGGAACACGATTTCCGCGTGGGCTCCTTCCTGTTCACGCCGCATGCCGCGGCGGAATTCGTGGACAAGAAGTACGTCGACTACTACTACGGCGTGACCGCGGCGGAGGCCACGGCCAACCGCGCCGCCTACGAGGGCAGGTCGACGGTGAACCTCGAGGCCGGCCTGCGAGCGGCCTTCGTGGTCGATCCGGCCAATTCCGTCTTCGTGGACGGCGGCGCCAAGGCACTCGGCAAGGGCATCACCGACAGCCCGCTCGTCGGCCGCAAGGTGACGGCGGGCCTCGCGGCGGGCTACATCCACCGGTTCTGAGCCGACGCGGAGACGATGCGGACATGAACAGGATCGTGCTCGTCGAGGACCACGTCCGCCTGTCCCGGCTGATCGGCCAGGCGTTGGCCGAGGCCGGGATCGAGGTCGACCGGTTCCAGCGCATCGAGTCCGCGTTCCCCGGGATCGCGCAGAAGCCGTACGCGGCCGCCGTCATCGACCGGGGCCTGCCCGACGGCGACGGCATCGACCTCGTCAGGCGGCTCCGCAGCGCGGGAAGCACGCTCCCCTGCCTGCTGCTGACCGCGCGGGATTCGATCCACGACCGCGTCGATGGCCTGGAGGCCGGCGCGGACGACTACCTGCCCAAGCCGTTCGCCATGGCGGAGATGGTCGCGCGCGTCCGGGCGCTCATGCGACGCACCCAGGGCATGCAGAGCCTGAATCCCGAGTTCGCCGGCCTGCAGGTGGTGCCCGAGGCGGGATGCATGAAATGGGGCGACGAGTCGATCACGCTGTCCTCCTCCGAGCTCCAGATCATGATCGCGCTGATGCGGGCCGGCGGCCAGACGCTGCGCCGGTCCAGCCTCGAGAACGCCGCCTGGGGCATCGGAGAGCCGGTGACGCCCAACGCGCTCGACGTGGCGCTGCACCGCCTGCGCCGCAAGCTGCAGGGCATCGGCTGCGACCTGCAGATCGTGAATGTGCGCACCCATGGCTTCGCTCTTCAAAAGCCCTAGGCTGCCGCGCAGCCTCTTCGGGCGCTCGCTGCTGGCCTCGGTCACGGCGCTGCTGCTCGTGATGGCCCTGCTGGGCGTCTCGACGGCGATCGTCCTTGCCCTGGACAAGGAGCCTTTCTCGTGGGAGGGCCCCAAGGCCCAGGAGGAGCTGGTCACGAATGCGATGCACTTCGACGCCGGCGGGAACCTGGCGTTCATCGAGGTGTCCGAGAGCACCCAGCAGACCTTCGACGCGCTCTCCAAGGACATGGCGTTCCAGGTTCTCGACGATGCCGGCAACGAGATCTTCGCCTCGCCCGAGGGGCCCGCGCTCGACGTGCTGCGCGGCGTTGCGGCCCATGCCACGGCGCACATGACGCGCAGCGCGGAAGGCGCTGTGCCGCTGCAGGTGCTCACCACGCCCATGGAGCGCAACGGCAGGCGCTACCTGCTCCGCAACGCGAGGAGCGAGCGCCTCGCGCTGGGCATCCGCTCCAGCGGCAGCGCCGTCTTCTACTTCGCCGCGATCTTCACGGGCCTGCTGGCGGTGCTGGTCTTCTCCTCGATCGCCCTCTGGATGGCGCGACGGACCGCGCAGCCCCTGAGGGAGGCCTCCGAGGCGGCGGCCGCCATCCGGCCCGGCAACCTCACACAGCGCGTGCACGCGCGCAACCTGCCCAGCGAGATCACGCCGCTGGTCGATGCGTTCAACAGCGCGCTGGAACGCCTCGAGAAGGGCTATCGCGTGCAGCAGGAGTTCCTCGCCGCCGCGGCGCACGAGCTGAAGACGCCGCTGGCCCTCATGCGTGCGGAGATCGAGCTGGGCAACGTCGCCAGCCTCGACCTTCTCCTGGAGGACATCGATTCGATGGCCATCCAGGTCCAGCAGCTGCTGCAGCTCGCCGAGGTCAGCGAGATCCAGAACTTCCAGTTCGAGGCGCTGGCAGTCCGCGAGGTCGTCGAGGAGACGGTCGCCTACGCCGCCCGGTTCGCCGACGGCAAGGACGTGAACCTCCGCCTCGTCATCGAGGGTTCGCGCACGCTGGAGGCCGACGGCGGCGCGCTGTCGACGCTGGTGAAGAACCTGATCGAGAACGCGGTGCACTACTCGGAGCCGGGCGGCGTCGTGACGATCACGGTCTCGGAAGCCGCCGTCTCGGTCCGCGACGCGGGGCCGGGCGTGGCGCCGAACGATGTCCCGAAGTTGTTCACGCGCTTCTGGCGCAGCGAGGGCGCGCCCCACCCGGGCGCCGGCCTGGGGCTGTCGATCTGCCAGAAGATCGCCGGCGCGCACGGCTGGCGGCTGAGCTACCGGGAAGCCTCGCCCGCGCCCGGCGCGGAGTTCGAAGTCGGCTTCTAGCGTGCCGAGGCCGCCGCGTCGGCGGGCTGGATCATGCGCACGACGCGGCATTCGGCGATGTTGACGACGACCTCGTCGCCGACGGCGTAGTGGTCGTCAGCGGAAAGATCGAAGGCTCGCCACGCGTGGCTCTTGCCGCTGCGGTAGCTGATGACCAGCACCCTGGTCGCCGCCGCTTCGGGATGCACGGGCGCGCAGTCGAGGTTGATGGCCGAGTCCTCCGCCGGACGCGGGCCGACGCCGCGCACGCGCGCCTGGCGCCAGTCGCCGGCGAGGGCGGCGCCCGATGCCGCCATCAGCGCGATGGCGATCAGGCTCGAGGTTGTTGCAAGCTTCATGGTTCGGGCACGGGAGTGGGTGGGGAATCGGGGTTCGAGCCGCCGAGGGACACCATCACGTTGGCGGTGTCCACCAGGCGATTGGCGCGCGCCTGCACCTGCAGCAACTGCATCTGGATCGCGTTCTCCTGCGCGGCCAGCAGGTCCTGGCGCGAGATCTCGCCCAGGGCGTAGCTGCTGCCGGCGATCTCGAACTGGCGGCTGGCGGCCTCGAGACGCTCGACGGCCTCGACATCGGCCTGTGCATCGCGCTGCACGGCCTCCAGTCCATCGGCGACATCCTTGAAGGCCATGACGACGGCGGCGCGGTATTGCGCGGCCTGGGCCTGGGCCGCCGCCTCGGCCGCCGAGCTGCGGTGGCGCTGCGCGCCGGCGTCGAAGAGGCTTTGCGTGGCCGAGACGCTCAGGTCCCAGACGAGGTTGGCGGGATCGAAGAGCCGTCTCACCGTGTCCGCGAGATAGCCCGCGTCGCCGCCCAGCGTCACCTGCGGAAACAGCGCGGCGATCGCGGCCCGGTGCGCCGCGTCCAGCGCGCGCAACTGGGCGGCAGCCGCCTGGACATCGGGACGCCGGCGCACGACGTCGCCCGGCAGGCGGGTGGCCACGTCGGGCAGCGCGAGCTCGTCGAAATCGAGCGGCGGCTCGACGAAGTCCGCGGGGGCCTGGCCCAGCAGTGATGCCAGCAGGTCGCGCGCCTGCGCCGTCTGCAGGCGCGCGGCGGCCAGCTGCGCCAGGTGGTCGTGCAGCTGCTGCTTCTGCGCCCACACGGCCGAGGTCGCGACGTCGCCCAGCGACTCGCGCGACTGCACGATGGTCACCAGCTCCGAGTCGATCCGCGCCAGTTGCTCCGTCAGGCGTTCCGCTTGGGCGGCGGACTTCTCGGCGACCAGCGCGTCCAGCACGGCGCCCTCGAGAGACAGGCGGCTGGCCTCGAGCTGCCACCGGGCCGCGTCCTCCTGGGCGCGCACGGACGCGACGTTGCTCGCGCCCAGGCCGAACAGGTCGGGCGAATAGCTGGCCGACAGCAGCAGGCTGCGCGAGCGCGGCGCCCCGGAATTCACCACGCTCGCATTGGCGCCGTGGGCCTGGACGGCGCCCGCCGTGATGCTCGCGCTCGGCCACAGCGTCGCCGACTGCGCCAGGGTGAGCTCGCGCGCCTGGCGCAGCGTGGCCGTCGCCGCGTCCACCGTCGGATTGCCCGCCAGCGCGCCGCGCACCAGCACGTCCACGCGCGGCCCGCCGAAGGCCGTCCACCAGTCTTCCCGCGCGGCCTCCGCGGCATGCAGCGACTGCGCCCGGTCCCGCGCGGCGCCGGTGCCGGCGGTGGCAGGCGGCATCTCCGCGATGGTGAGGCGGTCGGGCTGCGGCGCTCCTGTCAGCGTCGCGGAGGGCGCGGCCGCGCATCCCGCGAGGACGGCCGCCAGCAGCGCGGCCTGGATGCTCGGCGGCCTCATGCCGGCGCTCCATCGGCCACGCCCGCGTCGGGCACGCTCTCGCGGGCCTGGCGGTCGGAGAAGCGTTCGATCAGGATCGGCAGCACGGTGAGGATGAACACGGGCGCCAGCAGGATCCCGCCCACGACCACCAGCGCGAGGGGCCGCTGGACCTGCGAGCCGATCCCCGACGACAGGGCCGCGGGCAGCAGGCCCACGCAGGCCACGACGCAGGTCATGAGCACCGGCCGCATCTGCACGTCGCACATGCGCCGCAACGCCTGCGCCCGCGGCACGCCGGCCTCCACGTGCGTGTTGAAGTAGGCCAGCATCAGGATGCCGTCCATCACGGAGATGCCGAACAGCGCGATGAAGCCGATGGCCGCCGAGATGCTGAACGGCGTCCCGGTGACGAACAGCGCGAGTACGCCGCCGATCATCGCCATGGGGATCACGCTGGCGGCCAGCGCCACCTCGCGGATCCGGCCGAAGTTCAGGTACAGCAGCAACGCGATCAGGCAGATGGCCGCGGGCACCGCCACGGCCAGGCGGCCGACGGCCTCCTGCAGGTTGCCGAACTGGCCGACCCATTCGAGCCGGTAGCCGGGCGGCAGGGGCACGCGCCTCGCGACGAGTTCCCTGGCCTCGATCACCGCAGTCCCGAGGTCGCGGCCGCGCACGCCGAACTTCACCGGGACGTAGCGCTCCTGTCCTTCGCGATAGATGAACGAGGCGCCCGAGACGAGGGCGATGTGCGCGACGTCGCCCAGCGTCGCCTGCGCCGGCGAGGTGGCGCTGTTGTCGGGCGTCGGGATGCCGATGCGCGCGATCGCCGCGATGTCGCTGCGAAACTCGGGCGCCAGGCGCACCACCACCGGGAAGTGCCGGTCGCCGCCGGGTTCGTGCAGGTCGCCGACGGCCTGGCCGCCGAGCGCGGTCTGGATCGTCGCGTTGACGTCGGCCGGACCAAGCCCGAAACGCGCGGCGCGTTCGCGATCGATCGCGATCTCGAGCGTCGGCTGGCCCAGCGAGCGCAGCGCGGCCAGGTCGGTCACGCCGGGCACCGTGCGCATGACGGCCGCCACCTGCTGCGACAGGCGCTCGAGCACGTGCAGGTCCGGCCCGAAGATCTTGACCGAGTTCTCGCCCTTCACCCCCGAGGCGGCCTCCTCGACGTTGTCCTCGATGTACTGCGAGAAGTTGAACTCCACGCCGGGAAAGCGCTCCTCGAGCCGCGTCTCCATCTGCGACGACAGCATCTCCTTGGTCACGCCCGGCGGCCACTCGCCCGGCGGCTTCAGGGGCGCGAAGAACTCGGCGTTGAAGGGGCCGGTGGCGTCGGTGCCGTCGTCCGGCCGGCCGTGCTGGGAGACCGTCGTCTGCACTTCGGGGAACGCGGCGATGACGCGCCGCATCTCGTTGACGTAGCGGTCGCTCTCGGCCATCGAGATCGACAGCGGCATCGTCGCGCGGATCCAGAGGTTGCCCTCCTCCAGCTTCGGCAGGAACTCGAGGCCCAGCCGCGAGGCCGCGAGGACCGTCGCCAGGGTCACCAGCGCCATCGCGATCGACGTGGCCCGGCGGCGCGCCAGCACCCAGGCGATGACGGGCGCGTAGCCGCGGTGCAGCGCGCGCACCAGCGGCGTCTCCACCTCGGAGACGTGGCGGCCGAACAGCATGCTGGCGAGCGCCGGCGAGATCGTGAACGTCGCGATCAGGCCGCCCGCGATCGCGTAGGCGTAGGTGCGCGCCATCGGCCCGAAGATGTGCCCCTCGATGCCCGACATCGTGAACAGCGGGACGAACCCGGCGATGATGATGGCCGCCGAGAACAGGATCGGCTGCGCCACCTCGGTGGCCGACTGCGAGATCACCTCGAACTTGCCGCGCCAGCCCATCGAGGTGCGCACCCGATGCAGCATCGGCTCGCCGGTGTGGTGCGCCGCGGCGCTCTCGGTGAGATGCCGGAAGATGTTCTCCACCATGATGACCGAGGCATCGACGATGAGGCCGAAGTCGATCGCCCCGACGGACAGCAGGTTGGCCGACTCCCCGCGCCAGACCATCAGGCCAATGGCGAACGCCAGCGCGAACGGGATCGTGGCGGCGACCACCACGGCGCTGCGCAGGTTGCCGAGGAAGGCCCACTGCAGCACGAAGATCAGCGCCATGCCCAGCACCATGTTGTGCAGCACGGTGCGCGTGGTCAGCGCGATGAGCTCGCTGCGGTCGTAGATCTTCTCGAGGTGGTAGCCCACGGGCAGGATGCCGCCCTCGTTGATGTGGGCGATCTCCTGCTTCACGCGTTCGATCGTCGGCTTGCTCTCCGCGCCGCGGCGCATCAGCACGATGCCTTCGACGATGTCGTCGTCGCCGTCGCTGCCCGCGATGCCCAGGCGCGGCTGGTGCCCGGCGGACACCTCGGCGACGTCGCGCAGCCGCACGGCCACGCCAGCGTTGCGCCCGACGAGGGTGGCCAGCAGCGCGGCGGGCGACTCGACGAGCCCGACGCCGCGCACCACCACGTTCTGCGCGCCGATCTCGATGGCCTGGCCGCCCACGTTCGCATTGCCGGCGTTCAGCGCCTGGACGACCTGCGCGAGCGTCACGTTCTCCGAGGCCAGGCGGCGCGGATCCACCGTCACGTCGTACGTCCTGGTCTTGCCGCCCCAGCCGGTGACGTCGATGACGCCCGGCACCGCCTTGAAGCGGCGCTCGAGCGCCCAATCCTGCAGCGTCTTGAGGTCGACCGGCGTCGCGCCCGGCGGGCCGACGACGCGGTAGCGGTAGATCTCGCCGATCGGGCTCGTCGGCGAGATCTGCGCCTGCGCGCCGCCGGGCAGCGGCGGCAGCTGCGACAGGCGGTTGTAGACCCCCTGCTCCGCCTGCTCGTAGCTGACGTCGTAGGTGAACTGGACCTTCACGTCCGACAGGCCGAACAGCGAGATCGTGCGGACGCTGGTGACGTGCGCCAGGCCCGCCATCTGGATCTCGATCGGGATCGTGATGTCGCGCTCGATCTCCTCGGCGGACTCGCCCGGCCCCTGCGTCACGATGTCCACCGAGGGCGGCACCGGATCGGGATAGGCCTCGATGTTGAGCTGCCAGAAGCAGATCGCGCCCACGACGAGCATGGCCGCCATCAGCGCGACCACCAGCACGCGCTGGCGCAGCGCGAAATCGATCACGCGATTCACGATGCGGCGCCTTCGGCCAGCGCGTCGACGAAGATCGCGCCGCGCGCGACGATGCGGTCCCCCGGCTTCAGGCCGGCGAGGACCTCGGTCAGGCCGTCTTCGCTGCGCCCGACCTTGAGCGCGCGAAACGTCAAGGTATGCGGCGCGGCCACCACGTAGCAATGGGCCTCGTCGCCGTCATGGACGATGGCCACGCTGGGCACGGCGACGGCGGGCGCCGCATGCGAATCCAGCACGCGGACGCGGGCGGTCATCTGGGGCCGCAGCGCGAGATCCGGGTTGGCCAGTTCCGCGCGGAACTGCAGGCGGCGCGTCAACGGGTCGATCGTCGGGGCGACCCAGCTGATGACGGACTTCACCGGATGCCGCGTTCCAGCGAGGCCGGAGATCTCGACGGCCTGTCCCACCCGCAGCGCCGCGCCCTCGCGCTCGCCGAGGCTGCCCACGATCCAGACGTGGCGAAGGTCGCTGATCGTGAACAGCGGCGCCTGGCCACCTGCAGCCAGGCTGCTGACGAACTGGCCCGTGGCGACCTGGCGCTGGATCACCTGCCCGGCGATGGGCGAGACGAGCTGTCCCGCGCCGTCGGCGGCGTCCGCGCCCACCGACGCGGCCTTGACGCGGGCCGCCGCCAATGCCGCATCCGCGGTCCGCTTCGCGCCTTCGGCAGCGATCAGGTCGGACTGGCTCTGGCGCCAGTCCTTGGAGGCGCCGCCGCCGGCCGCGACCAGCCCTTGCTGGCGCGCCGCGACTTCGCGGGCGAGCGCCAGCTGCTGCTCGGCCGTCCTGGCCTGCGCGCCGGTCGCCGCGAGATCGGCGGCGGCTTGCGCCGTCTCCGCGCCGGCGATCGACGCCAGCGCCTGGCCGCGCCGGACGCTCTGGCCCGGTTCCACCGCCACCGCGGTGACGCGGCCCGTCGCCGGCGAGAAGATCGGGACGGTCATCCGGTCGTCCACGGCGACCACGGCGTCGACGCTGGCGAGCGTGGAAAACGTGGCGGGCGCCACCTCGCGGATATCCAGCGAGGCCCACTGTTCGTCGGTGAGGCGCACCGAGGAGGGCGCGCCGGCCACGGGCGCCGGCGGCACCGCTGGCCTGGCCGCGTCGGCGGCGGCGTTCCTCGCGAGCAGGAGCCCGATGGCGACCGTCGCGACGCCCGCCACGGCGGCGATCGTCCGGAATGAAGGAGAGGAGTAGATTCGGTGCGTCATTCCGGACGGTGTCCAGGGTCAGGGTCCCGCTTGTCGCCCGCAGGGAGGCGGCCGCTCATCAGCGCCTCGAAGTGTCTTTGCCGTCCCTGTCCCGAACCTATCGGCCTCATGGCACGGACGTCATTGCCGCGCCACGCCGGCCGAACCCACAATGGCCTTCCCGGTCGCCGAGAATCCGCCTCCCCCATGCGATTGCTGCTCATCGAAGACGATCCCGCCATTGCCCGCGAGCTGATGCTGCGCTGGCAGGACGGCGCGTGGGTCGTCACCCACGTCGATCGCCTCGAAAGCGCGGCGGCCTCGCTGCGCGGCGATGCGTTCGACCTGATCCTGCTCGACCTGGGCATGCCGGACGGCGACGGCATCGCCTGGCTGAAGGCGCTCCGGGCCGTCGACCCGCGCACGCCGGTGATGGTGTTGACCGCCCGCGATCGCGTCGCCGAACGGGTCGAGGGCCTGCGGGCCGGCGCGGACGACTACCTGGTCAAGCCGTATGCGGCCGACGAGCTCGACGCGCGCATCGACGTGCTGCTGCGGCGGACCCACCCCGATCGCGATCGCGTGATCCGGTTCGGCCCGATCAGCGTCCTGGCCGATGACTTCGGCGCGCACCTGAACGGCACCCCGTTCGAGCTGGCGCCGCGCGAATTCGAGGTGCTGCGATTGCTGCTCTCGCGGGCTCCCCGCCTGGTGTCCAAGCGCAGCATCGTGGATGCGCTGTCGCTCAGCAACCAGGAGATCAACGACAGCGCCGCCGAGCTGTATGTCTCGCGGCTGCGCAAGCGCCTGGAAGGCTCCGGCGTCGAGATCCGCACCATGCGCGGGGTGGGATACCAGCTGTCGATCTCTCCCGCGGGACCAGCGGCCGACGATGCCGCGGGGTGAGCGCAAGCGCCAGCCGGGGCTGTACCGCCAGCTGACGGTACGCCTGCTGCTGCCGATGCTGGTCCTCGTCTCCGGCGGCGGCGCGCTGGGCATCTTCGCGGCCACCAAGCTGACGTCGGAGGTCTTCGATCGATGGCTGCTGGACGCCGCGGTCTCGCTGGCCCAGCAGGTCGACTCTGACGCGCAAGGCGTAAAGGTGGACATGCCGCGCTCCTCGCAGTCCATGCTGGCCTACGACGAGATCGACCGGACGTTCTTCTCGGTCGAGGATCGCGGCGTCGTCCAGTTCGGGATGCCCGGCATTCCGCATGACGGCGCCCACGAGGCCACGTATCCGGGCGGCCGCGCATTCGACGCCGCGATCGCCGGACAGGACGTCCGCGTCGCCTCGGTGCGCGCCGGTTGCTCCCGCTGCGCCGGAGTCACCGTGCTGGTCGCCGAGACCCGGCTCAAGCGCGAGCGGCTCGAGCGCAGCATGGTCTGGATCTTCTCGCCGCTCGCCTTGCTGCTGATCGCGACGATGCTGGCGATCTTCATGACCGTGCGGCGCACCGTGCAGCCGCTGGAGACGCTGGCCGCGCAATGGAACCGCGAATCCCACGAGTCGCTGCGCCCCATTCCGCCCGGCGACCTGCCGAGCGAGCTGGCGCCCTTCTCGACCGCGCTGAACGACCTGCTGGAGCGGATCCGCCGGATGCTGGCGCGCGAGCGCCGCTTCTCGGCCACCGCCGCGCACCAGCTGCGCACGCCGCTGGCCGCGCTGCGGCTGGGGCTCGATCGCGCCAAGCGCGCGCCGGACCTGGCCGCCACCCGCGCGGTGCTCGCGGAGCTGGACCTCGCCACGGACCGCACCGCCCGCATGGTGCAGCAGCTGCTGCTCCTGGGCAGGCTCGATCCCGAGCAGTACGCCGGCGCCGAGCTGCAGCCCGTCGACCTCTGCGAGGTGGTTCGCGACGTCTGCAGCGCGATGGCCGACATCGCGTCGGCGCGCAACGTCGAGATCGAGGTCCAGGCGCCCGAGCAGCCCGTGGTGGTCCGCGCCCAGGTCGAACTCCTGGCGGAGGCCATCGCCAACCTGCTCGACAACGCGCTGAAGGCCAGTCCGGCGCGCGGCGTCGTCCAGCTCGCCGTGGCGGCCCGGCCGCCGGGGTTCTCGGTGTCGGACGACGGCCCGGGGATTCCGCGGCACCGGAGAGAGGCCGTGTTCGAGCACTTCGTCCGCGGCGAACAGGCTGGCTGGCCGGGCAGCGGCCTGGGCCTGACGATCGTCCGGGACGTCGCGAAGATGCACCGCGCCCAGGTCACGATCTCCGACGCCGCCCACGAGCGCGGCACGCGGGTCAGGTTCGAGTTCGGGGCCCCGCCCCCGACCCATGGCCCGACCTCGTCGCACACACCGCAGGAAGGACTCGCATGACCCTCGCCATGACCTGGGACGAATGGGCCGCCCACGACGCCGTCGGACTCGCGCAACGCGTGCGCGCGGGCGACGTGACGCCCGCCGAACTGGCGGCCCAGGTCGCGGCGGGGATCGCTCGCACCAACGGCGCGCTGGACGCCGTGGTGCAGGTGTTCGAGGACGTCGTTGCCGATCCGCTGGCGGACGGGCTGCGCCCCGACGGCGTCTTCGCCGGCGTGCCCTGGCTGATGAAGGATCTCGGGCCGACGCTGAAGGGCCGGCTCCAGGAGTTCGGCTCGATGCTGATGCAAGGCCATCGCCCCGCCCAGGACAGCTTCCTCACGGGCAGGATCCGCCACGCCGGCCTGAACATCCTCGGCCGCACCACCACGCCGGAGTTCGGCGTGTGCAGCGCCGTCGAGAACGCGCTGCATGTCACGCGCAACCCCTGGGACACCGCGTACACCACCAACGGCTCGTCCGCCGGCACGGCGGCGATGGTGGCGGCCGGCGTGCTGCCGATGGCGCACGCCACCGACGGCGGCGGCTCCATCCGGATCCCCGCGGGCGCCGCGGGCCACATCGGGCTGAAGGTGTCGCGCGGCGTGTTCTCGCTGGCGCCGGGGCTGTCGGACCTGTCGGGCCTGGTGTCGATCCAGGGCTGCCACAGCCGCACGGTGCGCGACACGGCCACCTTCGTCGACCACTGCCGCGGCGGCGCCCCGGGCGAGTTCATGCCGTTCTGGAGCCCGCCGGAGCCTTACGCCGAACTCATCCGGCGCGACCCGCCGCCGCTGCGCATCGCGCTCTCGCACGAGTGGGGCGACCATCGCGCCACGCCGCATTTCGTGGCTGAGCTGGAACGCGCCGGCCGCTTCCTCGAAGGCCTGGGCCACCGCGTCGAATGGAAGCTGCCGCCGCTGGACTTCCGCGCCGCCTTCGCCGCGCAGACCACCTGCTACATCAGCAACTTCGCCCAGGTCATCGCCGGCCATCTCGCGCGCCTGGGCCTGGAGCGGCCGCCCGCCGACCTGCTCGAGCCGATCAACATCAAGATCTGGGAGGCCGGCCTGCACACGTCGTACACGGAGCGCGCCGCGATGCAGGCGCAGTTCAACGGCACCTCGCGGGCCTTCGGCGCGTTCTTCGAGGACTGGGACATCGTGCTGACGCCGGTCACCGCCCTGCCCACGCCCAAGGTGGGAACGACCGACTACCTCACGAGCAGCACCAACCCGTCGGTGCACGACTGGTTCGACCACCTCTGGCAGAACTTCGCCTACACGCCGCTCGCCAACCTGTGCGGGCTGCCGGCGATCTCGCTGCCGCTGGCGACGCAGGAAAGCGGGCTGCCGCTGGGCATCCAGGCGCAGGCACGGCAGGCCAACGACGGGTTGCTGCTGCAGCTCGCGGCGCAGGCGGAGCGGGCACTCGGAGGGCGCTGGAACGACGGGCGGCGGCCGCGGGTGCATGTCGCCGGAGACGACCGGGCCGGGCAGGCGTTCCGGAATGGGGATTGACGCCGCCGGGCAAGGTGCTAGCGTGAGCCGGTCCTATCACTACCACCCGAGCGCCCCGGAAGGGCGGGACGCCGAAGGCATCGATGTACGAAGCCTATTTCGGGCTGGCGAAGCTGCCGTTCTGCATCGCGCCCGATTCGCGCTTCTATGTCGACACGGCCCCGCACCGCGCAGCCATCCGGACCTTGAAGGACAGGCTTCAACGCGGGGACGAGTTCGTCTCGCTGGTGGGCGATTTCGGCGCGGGCAAGACCACCGTCGGGCGCCAGCTGCTCCACGAGATGGACCACAAGCGCCACCTGGCGGCCGAATTGCCCCGCCTGCGCATCGCGGGCGACCAGCTGTTCGATCGCGTGGCCGAGGCGTTCGGCACGCGCCGCGGCGGCGGGCTGCCCCCCCTGGGGAGCGTGCTGCACCAGCTCGAGGGCCTCGTCCGCGACGGGCGCGACGCCCTGCTCCTGGTCGACGACGCCCAGCACCTCGACGTGGGCACGCTCCGGCGCCTGCACAAGCTCACGGCCCTGCGGGTGGAGGGCGAGGCGGCGCTGCGCGTGTGCCTGGTCGGCCACGCCATGCCGCTGGCCTTCGAGGCGATGCAGCTCGTCGGCCGGCACATGAACTTCGGGGCGCCGGTGCGGGTCGGCCCGCTGGACGCCGCCGGCACGCACGAATACATCCTGGCCCGCCTGGGCCGCGCGGGCTGGCGCGGCCGGCCGGCCTTCGGCGCCGCCACGGTGGCCATCCACGAGCGCTGCATGGGCAACCCCGTGCGCATCAATCGACTGTGCGGGCACATCCTGCTGCACCTGTACATGCAGGGGCGCGACGACGTGACGGCGGACATCGTGCGCGCCGTCGACGAGCTGCTGCAGGCCGAGCTGCGCGGGGAGCCGGCGACGCTCGCGTTGCCGCCGCCCGCGACGCCCGATCCGCACGTCGTCCGCCAGGCGGCGGCCGCCGCGGTCCCGGAGGCGCGCCTGAGCGGCGACGCGTTGATGACCCGGCTCATCGCCAAGACCCTGCCGGCCATGCCCGCGCCGCACAGCGGATCCACGACGCCCCCGCCGGCGCCGCCTCGGCCGGAGCCTGTCGCCGAGGCCGTGGACACCCGGCCGCGCCGCCGCGGCCTGCCCAGGAGCATCGCCGCGCTCGCGTTGATGGCGATCGGCGGTGTCCTCTGGCAGGCGGTGCTGAGCCTGTCGGCGCGCGACGTGTCGCCGCTGCGGATGGCCCGCCCGGCCGCGGCGACCGGCCTGGCCACGCTCGCCGAGCAGGCCATCGCGCAGTCGCCCACCGGCGCCGGGCCGGCGCTGCCGGCGGCCTCGGCCTCCCTCAGTCCAGGCTCAGTCCCACGTAGTTCTCCGCCAGGGCCGTAGACGCGGCCTGCGAGCCCACCAGGTAGTCCAGCTCCGCGCGCTGCATCCGCGCGCCGAACTCGCCGGTCTCCGGGAAGCGGTGCATCAGCGACGTGAACCACCACGAGAAGCGCTCGGCCTTCCAGATGCGCGCCAGGCAGCGCTGCGAATAGTGGGCGATGCCGGCGTCGCTACGTTCGCCGTAGAACTCGCCCAGCGCGTCGGCCAGGAAGCCCACGTCCGAGGCAGCGAGGTTCAGTCCCTTGGCGCCGGTGGGCGGCACGATGTGCGCGGCGTCGCCGGCCAGGAACAGGCGCCCGAAGCGCATGGGCTCGGCCACGAAGCTGCGCAGCGGCGCGATGCTCTTTTCCAGCGCCGGCCCGGTGACGACGTGGTCGGCCACGTGCTCGGGCAGGCGCCGGCGCAGCTCGTCCCAGAACGCGTCGTCGCTCCAGCGTTCCACGCGGTCGTCCGACGGGCACTGGATGTAGTAGCGGCTGCGCGTGCGGCTGCGCTGGCTGCACAGCGCGAAGCCGCGCTCGTGGTTGGCGTAGACCAGCTCCTCGGTGGCCGGCGGCACGTCGGCCAGCACGCCCAGCCAGCCGAACGGGTACACCTTCTCGTAGGCGGTGATGGCGCCGGCGGGCAGGCTCGCGCGGCACACGCCATGGAAGCCGTCGCAGCCGGCGATGAAGTCGCAGTCGAGCTGGTGGCGTCGGCCGTCCAGCATGTACGTCACCTTCGGGGCGCCGCCGTCCCAGTCGGCGATGGCGACGTCGGCCGCGTCGTACACGGTCACGAGGCCCGCTTCGGCGCGGGCGGCCATCAGGTCGCGCGTCACCTCGGTCTGGCCGTACACCGTCACGTGGCGGCCGGTGAGCGCCTGGAAGTCGATGCGGTGCAGCGCGCCGCCGAACGCCAGCTCGGTGCCGTCGTGGCGCAGGCCCTCGGCGTGCACGCGCCGGCCCACGCCGGCGCGTTCCAGCAGGTCCACCGTGGTCTGCTCGAGGATGCCGGCGCGGATGCGGCCGAGCACGTAGTCGGCGCCGCGCTGCTCGATGACCACGGCGTCAATGCCGGCGCGGTGCAGCAGCGCGCCCAGCAGGAGGCCGGACGGGCCGGCGCCGACGATGGCGACTTGGGTGCGCATGATGTCTCCAGGGATCGTTTGAGAGCGACTCTAGGCACCGGCGCATGATTCGCCAATATCATCACGTTATCGGATGACATGCACCAGATGAATCAGGCCACCCCTTTCGACCTCAACCTCCTGCGCGTGTTCCAGGCGGTCTACGTGGCCGGCAACGTGCGGCGCGCGGCGGAAAAGCTGGGCCTGTCGCAGCCGGCGGTCAGCCACGGCCTCACGCGCCTGCGGCTGCGGCTGAAGGATCCGCTGTTCATCCGCAGCCCCGGCGGCGTCACGCCCACGCCGCGGGCGCACCACTTCTCCGCCGCGGTGGACGCCGCGCTGGCGGCCGTCGACGCGTCGCTGGGCGAGACGCTGGCGTTCGATCCGGCGCGCTCCGACCGCCGCTTCACGCTGCACATGAGCGACCTCGGCCAGGGCGAGTTCATGCCGGTGCTGATGGCCCACCTGCGCGTGCACGCGCCGGGGGTGCGCATCGAGGCGCGGCAGCTGCCGCTGGACGACGTGCAGCCGGCGCTCGACCAGCGCCGCATCGACCTCGCGCTGGGCCACCTGCCCGACATCCAGGGCACCACGCACGAGCAGCTGATCGTCGATCGCTACGTGCTGCTGCTGCGCCGCGACCACCCGTTCGCAGCCGCGCTGGGCTCCGCCGAGGCGAGCGAGGCGCTGCGCTACGTGGTGGCGCAAAGCCATCCCGAGCCAGAGAAGGCGCTGCGCCGCCTGGGCCTGGCCGACCACATCCGCCTGATGCTGCCGCACTACAGCGCCGTGCCCGAGGTGGTGGCCAACACCGACCTGGTGGCCATCATCCCGCGCCGGCCGGCGCTGCGCTACGCCGCGCACTTCCCGCTGGCGACGGCCGAGATCCAGGCCGACCTGCCGGCGCTGGGCATCTGGGCGCACTGGTCGTGGCGCGCGGAGTCCGATCCGGGCCACCGCTGGCTGCGGCAGACGCTGGCCGACCTCTACCGCGCGGGCGACGGCGCGGGCGGCTGACCGGCGCCGGCGCCAAGCAGCGCCGCCCACTCCGCGCCCGGCGGCGACTCGATCACCAGGCCCGGCGCGCCATCGCGCCCCGGCAGTTCCAGCCGCGTCGCATGCAGCCACAGCCGCGCCGTGCCCAGCCACGCGGCCACCGCGCGGTTGTGCGCGCTCTTGCCGTGCGTGGTGTCGCCCACCAGCGGATGCGCGATGTGCTTGAAGTGGCGCCGGATCTGGTGGTGGCGGCCCGACAGCGGGTCGACCTCGACGAGCGCGTACCGGCTCGTGGCATGGCGGCCGTCGGCGAACGGCCACTCGAAGCACGCGAGGCGGCGATGGCGCGTGACCGCGGGCAGGCGCGCCTGGCCCGCCGACGGCAGCTCGGGATCGCGCGCCAGCGGGTAGTCGATCTCGCCCGACTCCGGCGGCCAGCCGCGCACCAGCGCCAGGTAGCGCTTGCGCACCAGGCCCGCCTCGAAGGCCTTGCCCAGCGCGCCGGCCACCTCGGCGTTGCGCGCGAACGCGAGCACGCCCGAGGTCGCCTTGTCGAGCCGGTGCAGCATCCACACCGGCGCGCCGAGCTGCGCGCGCAACAGATCGGCGGCGCTGCGCGTCTCGTGCGCGTCCAGCGACGAGCGATGCACCAGCAGGCCGGCGGGCTTGTCGATCACCACCAGGGCGTCGTCGGCGTGCAGCACGCGCAGCGGGGGCGGATCGTCGGAAGGCAGGAACATCCGGCAGCGAGTCCTAGCCCGGCAACGAGAACCGGTACGTCAGGCCCAGGCCCACGTTGGTCGTGTTGAACCTGTGGCGCTCCGGGTAGAGGTGGGCCACGTTCATCGAATAGGTCTTGCCTGCCTGCGCGTACAGCGCGAGACGATCGCTGAGCCCCCAGTTCACGCCGATCGCGGGCTTGACGATGACGCCGTGCACGTTGATGCCCGCCACCAGTTGAGCGAAGCCCTGGAACGGGCGATCGGCGGTGTGCGTCGTCTGCAGGCCCAGGCCCGTGAGCGCCTCGCCGTAGCCCGGGTAGCCGAGGAAGCGGCTGTAGGCGATGCTGGCCTGGATGGGCACGTAGACGTTCGCGTCGAGCACGTCGTCGATCTGCGTGGTGAGCAGCTTGATCACGCCCTGCGTGCGGTCGCCGATCTTCGGGTCGAGCTCGGACTGCTGGAACACGTCGATGCGATAGCCGTTGTGCCCGCCGTCGCCGCTGGCCGCCAGGTGGTAGTTCAGCGCCGCGCCCACCGTCAGGTTGCGCGACGTTCCGCGCGGCGCGAACAGGTAGCCGGCCGACAGGGCCAGGCCCACGTGGTCGCTCAGCCGGTATTCGCCGAACACCTTGGGGTACACGATCAGGCCGGGGCCGGTGTCGAACTGCTGCGGGTCGTAGCCGCCGGAGCCCACGGCCACCTGCGTGTACAGGTTCAGCCGGGGCGCGACGGCGGCGCGCCAGCCGATGCCGCCCAGCAGCTGGTTGTAGATGGGCAGGCCGCGGTAGCCGACGCTGCCTTCGACCAGCGCGTAGGCGTTGGCGTCGAGGAAGTGGTTGAACTGCACGTCGGCCAGGTTGACGGCGCCCTTGAACGTGCCCTTGGGCTTGACCTGGATGAAGTTGTCGAGGCCGAGCATCAGCGTGCTGTCGTCGGCCTTCGCGCCGGCGTCCGTGTGCGCGCCGCCGAAGTGGCGGCCCGTGCTCGCGTAGCTGCCCACCGGATACGAGAACGGCAGCTCCACCACGAAGTCGAGCTGCGTGCCGTGGATCACCGACTGCGTGAAGCGGATGTGCGACACGTCCAGGCCCGCGGAGAAGTCGTCGAAGCGCCAGCCCAGGCCCGCGTACTCCTTGATGAAGGCGCCCGAGCCGGAAATGATGCGCGACTGCGCGATGCTGTTGCCGCCGCCCCCGCCGCCGAACGACACGCCGCCGTCGGCGAACAGCCGGCCCGCCACGGCGGCCTGCGCGTGCAGCGTGGCGTCGAAGGACATGAAGCCGCCGTACTCGCCCTTGAACAGCGGGGCGTGCGCGCCGACGCCGCCGTACAGCCAGTCGTTGAACTGGTTGAGGACGTGCACGCCGGCGAGGTCGATGGACGGGTAGCCGCGGATCGGGATGCGCTGGTAGTCCAGCACGACGAGGGCGTCGGCGCGGGTGGCGGCGGGGGCGGCGTCAACCGTCTCCGCGGCGAGCGCCGGCCGGGCCAGGCCCGTGAAGGCGATGAAAATCAGCGCGTGGGCCAGTCTCGTCTGCATGGATTCTCCGTTCCTCCGCGCGCATGGTACCGCCCTCGTGAGCTAGAGTTCCGCGTCATGCAACACGATCCCGACGCCCTGCCCCACCTGCTGACGCTGTTCGACCTCGAGCCCGTCGGCGCCGACCTGTTCATCGGCCAGAGCCTGGACCTCGGCTTCCGCAACCTGTTCGGCGGCCACATCCTGGGCCAGTCGCTGAAGGCCGCGGCGCTCACCTGCGGCGACCGGCGCGCGCATTCGCTGCACGCCTACTTCCTGCGCGGCGGCGACGCCCAGAGCCCGGTGCACTACCAGGTGGACCGCATCCGCGACGGCAACAGCTTCAGCGTGCGCCGCGTCACGGCCAGCCAGCACGGCAAGGCCATCCTCATCCTCTCGGCCTCGTTCCAGGTGGACGAGCCCGGCTTCGAGCACCAGGTGGCGATGCCCGAGGTGCCGGCGCCGGAGGGGCTCAAGACCTTCGTCGAGCTGACGCGCCCGCAGCCCGCCACGGGCGGCGATCGCAAGATCACCAGCGCGCGCGCCATCGAGATCCGGCCCGTGCCCGCGGACGCGCTGCGCCCCTGCGCGGGCGCGGGCGAGCCCGCGCAGGCCGTGTGGCTGCGCGCCCGCGGCGAGGTGGGCGACGACCAGTCGCTGCAGCGCAGCCTGCTCGCCTACGCATCCGACTTCGCGCTGCTGTCCACCGCGATGCTGCCGCACGGCGTGGGCTACTACACGCCCGGCATGGTGATGGCCAGCCTCGACCACGCGATGTGGTTCTACCGCGACGTGCGCATCGACGACTGGCTGCTGTACGTGATGGACAGCCCCGCGGCCGGCCACGCGCGCGGCCTGGCGCGCGGCAACATCTTCAGCCGCGACGGCACGCTGGTGGCCTGCGTGGCGCAGGAAGGCCTGATGCGGATAACCGGTCAGTCCAGCGGAACCGGCACGCCACAGGCCGCGAGGTAGGCCAGCTTGGCCGCGCGCGGCTGCTTCTTGATCGCGTGCTCGGCCTTCAACGCCAGCGAGCGCGACGCCAGCCGCGACGCGGCCACGATGCGCAGCGGCGGGAACGCCCGCGTGAAGCGCGCGCCCCTGCCGGCGCAATGCGCGGCGAAGCGGGCCGCCAGGTCGTTGGTGATGCCCGCGTAGAGGCGTTCGCCGCGGCACTCCAGCAGGTAGAGCACCCAGGACTCGTCGACGGCGTCGTCCATCGTCAGAAGATGTGCTTCGCGCCCTCGGGCACGCCCACCCACGGGTGCATGCGTTCCTCGTAGACGGAGACGCGCGGCGGCTCGAACGTCGGATCCGCGAAGGCGCCCACCGGCACCGAGCGGAACTCGGCGTCGAACCAGCAGTACACCGTCGCGCCGCAGCGCGGGCAGAAGTGGAAGTGGCAGGCGTTGCCCTCGTCGCCGATCCGCACGAACTCGGTCGACTCGCCGGCGATCTCCACCTGGTCGGTGCGGAACCGCGCCTGCGCGCCGTAGGTGCTGCCGGTGCGGCGCTGGCAGGCGAGGCAGTGGCACATCCCCACGTTGACCGGGTCGCCGTGGGCCACCAGGGACAGCTGGCCGCAGGAGCACTCGGCGCGGTGATCGGGCATGGCGATTCCTTCGATGACTTCGATTACTTCGCGGCCGCCAGCAGCGCGCGGCCCGATGCCAGCAGCACGCGCGTGGCCTCGTCGGGCGCGATCATCGACGAACTCACGAACGCGCCGTTGATGAGCAGCCCCAGTTGCGCGCCCAGCTCCGCGGGCCGCGCCGCGCCGAGCGCGCGCGCCAGCTCGGTGAGCCGCTTGCGCAGCGCCTGCATGTGCTGGCGCGAGACGCCGCGCGCCGGATGCTCGGCCTCGGCGAACTCGGCCGCCACGTTGATCTGCGGGCAGCCACGGTAGTTGGCCCGCGCCAGGCGCTTGGCGACCCAGCGCAGGTGCGCCTCGAGCTCGGCCACGGGGTCGCCCGCGTGCCTGGCGGAGACCTCGTCCCACTGGCTCCAGAACGAGACGTCCTCGCGCTCCAGGAACGCCGCCACCAGGTCGTCCTTGGTGCGGAAGTGGCGGTACAGGCTGGTCTTGGCCACGCCGGACTGCTCCACCACCAGGTCGACGCCCACGGCGCGCACGCCGCGCTCGTAGAACAGCGTGGAGGCGGTGTCGAGGATGCGCTGGCGGACGTCTGGCGCCTCCGCGACGGATTCCCGTGCGGCGGCGAGGGTGGTGCGGGACATGTTGACACGATACAGACCAGTCTTTATTCTCGCAAGCTACAGACCTGTCTGTTTCATGGAGATCACGATGCCTCGCGCCAGCACCCGCTCGTCCGCCCGCCCCGTCGCCGTCTATGGCGCGGGCGGCCACACCGGCCGCTTCGTGGTCGACGAACTCCGGCGCCGCGGCCTGGCCGCGGTGGCCGTCGGCCGCGACGCCCGCACCCTGCCCCCCGGCGTGCCGGGACGCGCCGCCGCCGTCGACGACGCGTGGGCGCTGCGCGAGGCCTTCGCCGGCTGCGGCGCGGTGATCAACTGCGCGGGCCCGTTCCTCGACACGGCCGGCCCGGTGGTGCAGGCCGCCATCGACGTGGGCGCCGGCTACCTCGACGTCACCGCGGAGCAGGCCAGCGCGATGGCGGTGTTCGAGCGCTTCGACGCGCCGGCGCGCGAGGCGGGCGTGGCGGTGATTCCCGCGGCGGGCTTCTACGGCGGGCTTGCCGACGTGCTGGCCACCGCGCTCGTCGGGCCGGACGGCGAAGGCGACGACCTCACGGTGGCCGTGGCCCTCGATCGCTGGTGGCCCACCGAGGGCACGCGCAAGACCGGCGCGCGCAACACCGCGGCGCGCCTGGTCATGGCCGATCACCGGCTCGTCCCGATGCCGCTGCCGGCCGCGACGTCCGCCTGGACCTTCGGCGCGCCGCACGGCGAGCAGGCGATGGTGGAGCTGCCGTTCAGCGAGGTGATCACGATCGCGCGCCACCTGCGCCCGCGCAGCGTGCGCGCGCACCTCACGCAGTCGTCGCTGGACGAGATCCGCGACGGCGGCACGCCGCCGCCCACGGCCACCGATGCCAGCGGCCGCTCGGCGCAGCGCTTCGAGATGGTGGTGCAGGCCCGCCGCGGCGACGCGCTGCGCACGGCCGTGGCGCGCGGGCAGGACATCTACGCCGTCTCGGCCCCGCTGGTGGTGGAGGCCGCCGCGCGCCTGATGCGGCCGGGCTTCGCGCGCGCCGGAGCGCTCGCGCTGGGCCAGGCCGTCGATGCCCGCGACTTCCTGGCGGCCTTGTCGCCGCGGCCGCTGGACGTCGTGTTCTGAAGTTGCCACTCGCGAACGCCTGGCGACAGCAAGCATCGATATCATCTGCTGCTCGCCGCGTCGGTGTCGGCGCGCAAAGGGGGAAACGCACTCATGGGAGCCTGGAACACCCGTGCCTTCGGCAACGACGCCGCCCGCGACTGGGCGGGCGGACTCTCGAAAACCGGCGACCTCTCGCTCGTGGAGGCGGCGATCGCCGCGGTCGTCGACTCGACCGAAGGCGAGCTGGACGCGTCGCTCGCCCAAGAGGCGCTGGCGGCGACGGAGGTCCTCGCGCGGCTGCGGGGCCACGCCGACGACCGCGATATCGACGTCAAGGCGGTAGCCGACTGGGTGCAGGCGAAGCGGTTCGTGCCGCCGCAAGCGCTCGTGCGCCGCGCGCTGCAGGCCATCGACCGCTGCCTCGGCCAGGACTCGGAACTGCGCGAACTGTGGGATGAGTCGGACTCCGCCGGCCAATGGCAGGCCGACATGCAGTCCCTGAAGGAGCGCCTCCTGGCCGAGCCCCGCCCGCTGGCGCCACCAGTCGACCCGGTCCACCGCGCCATGTTCGACATGGTCATCGTCGGCCACCTGGTGCGCGGGTTCCTGCTGCAATGGGATGAAGCGGGAGGGCCGCCTGCCGGAGCCTCGCTCGCCGAGGCCTACAAGTGCGTGCTGGCCGGCGATGCGACCGGGCGACCGGACATCGTGCTGGAGGCGACCTCCAGGATGGCGAGGGCCGCCAGCGCGCTCGGCAAGACCTCCACGCTGCAGGACCTGGCCGTGCGCGACGCGCGCATCCTGTTCCGCGAGGGCAGGCCGGCCGACGCGCTCGCCGGGCTCGCGCCATGGCGCCGCGTGACCTCGCCGGAGAAGGTCGCTGCGCGCCTGCCGGGCCTGTACATGGCCGCCGGTGACCTGGACACCACGCGCCGCCTGTACGACGAGGCCATCGCGTCCGCGCAGGACAAGCTCGGGCCGCGCATCGACCGCGCGCTGCTGGAGGCGCGGCTGGGCCCCGTGGCGCGTGCGCGCTCGCTCATCGACGAAGTGGGCGACACGGCCAACACCGACGCGCAGCGAAGCTTTGTGGCGCTCGTCCGCGGCATCGTGGCCCACAGGGAAGGATCGGCGGACGCCATCGCCTACCTGCTGCCCGTCCTGCAGGAATATGTCGGCAAGTCCATGACAGGCGCCGCCGCGGGCTGGCCGGTGCTGGCCTACTGCGCCGGATGGAGCGCGCTGGCGCTCGAACGGACGGGCCGCGGGAAGGAGGCTCGCGCGCTGGCCGCCGTGGCCGAGCCGCTGCTGGTGACGCCGGGCAACCGCGAACTCGTCGCGGACCTGGTGCGCGCGAGGTTGCTGCCCGCCGATGCCGAAGCGCGCTCGGCAGGCCATCGCACGACCCGCGAGGACATGCCGTCCCGCCACCCCTCCGACGCCCCTGTCGACCACGGTGCCTTCCGGACCGTGCCCGTGCGTGGCATCAATGCGATGGCGCTGCTGCACTCGTTGCGCCAGGACTTCGCCGAGGGCAGCGGCGTCTACCCGTTCCTGGTCGGCGACGCGGACGACCTCGATCGCCTGCTGGACATGATCGAACCGCCCGTGGACGGTGGCCAGGCCATCCTGGCGCGGGCTGCCGGACTGGATGTCCCCTCCTGGGTTGGCGCCGCGTGGAAGGCCGGCCGGCAGCCCGGATCCGAGCCGTCGGATCAGGACGAGCCGGAAGATGCGCTACAGCCGCCCGCGGCCTGCAAAGTCCTCCAGACGCCCTACGACATGCCTTCGGAACGCCTGAAGCCGCTGCAGTTCATCGGGCTGTGCGAGGTGTCGGATCCCGCCGAAGTGTTCGCGCGCCTGGGCTATGGAGGCTGGAACGAATGCCCCGAGCCGCACGTGCATGTCGCGCTGCACCGGTACTGGCGGGAGCGCGTGGGCACGGAACTCGCGGCGCTGCAGGCCGACGTCGTCGAATGCACCGTACCGCGCACGCCGCTGTCCGCGGCCCGGGAAGCCGGGCCGGCGGTCTTGCCGCTGGCTCCCGGCGAACGGATCGCCCCCGGCGCGAGCGCCGATGCGTTGCAGGACGCGCTCGGAACCATGAGCGCGATCACCGCGGCAATGGCTCTGGCGCGGATGCACGCCGCCTATTGCCCGGACACGATCGCCCAGGGCCCGAACGGCACGCTGGGCAAGCTCGGCGCGGCACTCCTGGAATCGAACTGCTGGACGTTCTGGTGGGACTGAGCGCCCCCAGGGCCAGGCCGCACCCGGCCCGGCGCTTCCTTGAGAACATCGCATCTTCCTCCGCCAAGACCATGTCAAAGCCCTACATCAGATTGTGTCGCGCCGACCTGGTTCAGGCGCCGGTATGGGAGTGGATCGTTGACACGGATCGGGACGCGGCTGGCGAGTCGGCCGACGAGTCCCACGTACAGCCCACCCGCTTCGTGGAGATACCGCAAGAGCCCTTCGCGCAATTCATCGTTGCGACCACGATCGGATTGAAGGACGGAAGCGACTTGCCCGGGATCTCGGAGCTGACAGTCGCTGAAGGAAGGATCGCAGTTCGGCCGACGACAGTTTTTCTGCTTGATCGGCACCTTCAGATACCTGGCGTCGAGACCAATCGCCTGCTCACCCGGTTTACCAGGACACTCGAGAACTACCCCGTCACATGGAAGCTGAACGTCGCCATCGAGGGCGAGGCGACGATTCGATCCGGGAAAATCAAAGGTGGCGACATGAAGAACGCCGTCTCCGCGCTCATGGCCGTCGTACAGTCGCTGAAGGATCTTCGACGGTAGCCCCTGTCGCCGCGTCCGGCGTCGCCCGCCGGCCACACGCGGACAGCCGGCGCTCGGCCACGATTCCCCTCTCGTTCATGGAAACGCCTGCGGCCTTGCATGCCCCGCGGCGGCGCGAGCTGCGCCAACGCGCGAGAAGACGCCCTCCGACAGGCGTGTCCACGGCACGCGGGTGGCCTCGGCGGCTGCTCCCAGTCCGGCGACGACTGCCAGCAACCCGGCGACGACGCACGCTGCCTGCACCGGGCTCGACATGTCGAAGGGCGCGGAAACCTCAATCGCTCCGTCAGCCATCGCCGCCTGAGACAGATGACCGCGCCGAAGATCCAGCACGGCATACCCGCAGTCGGCCAGCGTGACCGTCGCCGACCGGCCATGACCGGCTGTTCGACGAGGCCCGCTTTCGCGGTGATTCAACAATCCGCGGGTTTGAAGTCCACCGCTCGGCCGAATCCGTTCAAGGCGATCGGCATCAGCTTGCGCCCGCCAGCCATCCGACGCAGAGGTGGCGCCGTTTCATGGCCGCCGCAGAACGGCGCATCGGCGGCCTGCAACGCCGCCTGGCGGCGCGACGGGGGCGGCGTTCGCCGCCTCGCGGCACAGAGGCGCGCGGACACTGTGGCTGTCCCGACCAACGACCTTCCACCATGTCCCTTGTCCTCGGCGCGCTTGCCTCACATTGCCTCCCGGACCCCGCGCGCGTCGCGCATGCGGCGGTACCACTCCTTGCGCCGACGACGCGCGGCCTGTTGCATGCGGATCGTGCCGGTACCGCCCCTGTGCCCGACCTCGCGGCCTGGCACGCGGCCTCCGGCGATGGCGCGACGCATGTCTTCGGGCTGCGGTCCGCCACCTTCCACGACGGCGCACCGGTGCGCGCAAGCGACGTGGCGCGCAGCTTCGCGCGCCTGGTCGCGCCGGGCTCGACCGCGACGCTCGGCAGGACCCTGCGGGGCCTGCTGTGGCGTGGCGGGCCGTCGCGCGTGGGCGATCCGGTCGAGGCCGTCATGGCGGACGATGCGCGCGGCGAGGTCGCGATCCGCCTCGCGGCGCCGTTCGGATCCTTCGCCGAGTTGCTCGCGCACCCTTCCCTCGGCATCGTGCGCGAAGGAGCGGACGGCGCCGTCGTCGGCTGCGGGCCGCTGCGACCGATCGCGGACGGCCAGGGCACTTGGCGCCTCGTGCCTCATGGCGACGACGCGGGGCCACGCCGTTTGCGCGGCGATCTCTCCCTGCGTGCCTTCGCAACCGTCGATGCGCTGCACCATGCCTTGCAGCAACGCATCGTCGACGCGGTCGCGATCGAGCGGCAACACTATCCTCGCTTCGAGGCGCACGCCAGCACGCCGCTGCGCGATCGCTGGGTGGGCGCGATGATGCTCAATGCCGGCGGCGCGCTGCAAGACATCGGGCTGCGGCGCGACTTCGCTCGTGTGGTGTACGCCGTGGCCGCCGCCGCATTGCCGGCGTCAGTATGCACTCGGCTGCTGCTGCCCGAGGGGCTCGCGACGGCCGCCTACTACGACGGTGCTGGCACGCGCCTGCCGCCACCGCTCTCCGCGCGAGATTTCTCCGCCCGCTGGGGTGCGATGTTCGCGTCCCAATCCCTGCGCATCGTGTTCGCGCCCGGGCGCGGTCCGCTCACGCGCTTGCTAGAGGCGCTCATCGAGGAACTGGCCGCTGCCAAGGTGCCACTGCGCGTCGTCGAAGAGCCCGAGCCCGCCGGCGTCTATGCGCTCGTGGCGCAGGGTGCGGTCGACGTCGTCGCGCGCGGCTGGTCTCAGGACTACGACGATCCCGAGGAGTTTTTCGGGATCTACGACAAGCAGGCGCCCGGCGAGCTGGCGCAGGCGCCGGTGCGCCGCCTTTGCGCGCGCGTGTCCGAAGTGCGTCACGCGAGCGCGCACGAACGACTGGCGGTGTGCACGGAGGCGTTGCTCGAGATCGAGGCGAAGTGGCTGTGCGTGCCGTTCTGCCGCGACGCCAACCGGCTGTTCCACGCGCCCGATGTGCGACTGAGCGCCCACGCGCGCGACACCTTCAAGCCCGAGGGTCTCGTCGCAGCGGAATCCGCAGGCCTCGCTTGACCTCGTCCAGCACGACGGTGGAGCGGAATCGGGCGACGTTGGCGTCCGCGAAGAGGAATTCGCGCGTGAAGCGCTCGAATTCCGCCATGCCGCGGGTGAGCACGACGAGCACGAAGTCGTGCTCGCCCGCGACATACCAGCACTGCTGGACTTCCGGGCGCGTCTGCGCCGCGCGGCGAAAGGCGTCGACGGCCGCGGCGCCTCCTTGCTTGAGGGCGACGTCGACGATGACCGTGACCAGCGCCGGATCCACAGGGCCCAGCACGGCGACCTCGGCTGCGATGGCGCCATCCTCGCGCAGACGCCGGATGCGCCGTTGCACGGCGGTGGCCGACAGGCCGATGCGAGCCCAGGATTTCGGCC
>JABCYW010000020.1 GCA_013289985.1 Betaproteobacteria bacterium
AGGATCCAGCGCGACGCGGGCGGCAGCAACGACACGCCGGCGAACAGCGTCCGGCCCTGCAGCGCGCAGCCGCAGGTGACGAATTCGGCCAGCGCCTTGTCGTCGATCCGGCGCGTGGACGGGACGGCGCGCAGGATGGACTTGGCCTCGCTCGAGAAATGCAGCGCGTCCTGCCCTTCGTGGACGTAGATGCGCCCGAGTCCGAAGCGGTCGTTGAAGAGGATGGCCAGGTCCTGCCGCAGGTCGACGAGCAGGCCGCTGAAGGTGCCGTTGAGTTCGTCGACGAACGCCGGTCCGAGGGCCTCGTACAGCTTGACGAGGTAGCGGCCGTCTTCCGCGGAGCGCTGGCCCGTGCCGTTCAGTGCCGGGATGCTCGAGGGATCGGAGAACTCCTCTCCGGCCAGGAGCAGGCAGACGTCCTTCGTCGCGTTCCAGATCGGGTTGGCGTCGGCGAACAGGCCCGCGTGCACGGCCCAGCCGGCCGCGACGCCGGCGCGCTGGTGATGCACGGTGCCGGTTCGATAGAACGACTCGTGCCGCATTGCATCGACCATCCCTTCGACGGCGGCGACGCTCGCGAGCGATTCGTGCGGACTGATGATTCCCGTGATTCCTGGCATGTCGAGTCTGGTTCCGTGAATGAGTGAGGCGGCTTGCTCAGGACTCGGTCTCGCCGACGGCGCCCGGCTTGGCGGTGGCGTGCGGCGCGCGCTGGCCGGGGCCCTTGCGGTACAGCCATTCGTTCAATTTCGCGCGCGTATCCGCGAGCTTGACGATCCAGGCCTCGGGCATCCGCTCCTTCAGGCCGCGATGCAGGTCGTGCTTCAGGGCCCACTGGCCCTTGCCCGACAGCGGCACGTGAAACCGCGGCACGTCCAGGCATTCGAAGGCCTGGGCCACCTTGAATTCGTTCAGCCCGCGCCGGCCCCACACGCCGTAGTTGAGCAGCGGGATGTTCTTCGCCGCGACGCATTCCACCGACTTGGCGATCAGCGCGTTCATGGGCGACATGTCGCGCGCCGACATCTTGGCCACGATGTTCATGATGATCGAGCTGCGTTCGCCGTGGGTCACCTTGGCGAAGCCGATCAGCTCGTCCTTGAAGTAGGCGCCGATGAACTCGCTGCGCTCGAGGAACGTGGCGTGCTCGCGTTTGACGGTGTCGAAATCCTTGCCGTAGTGCCAGTTGCGCTTGCCCTGGCGCAGCGGCGTCTCGTTGTAGATCTCCATGATCGCCCGCACCAGGTCGTCGGAGAATTCGAGCATGCGGGTCTCGACGCCGGCCTTCCAGGCCTTGCGCAGCCGGTTGCGCGGCTTGAACTTGATCTGCTTGTCGAACCAGTTCGCGTAGGTGCTCAGCGGGAGCACCGCCATCTTGTCCCAGCTCAGGCGATGCTCGAAGTGCGGCTTCGGGTCGTGGAGTTCCTGCACGAAGGTGAAGACGTCGGCGACGCGGCGCTGCTTCAGCTCGGCGATGAGCGCGGCAGGATCGGGCGCGCCCACGTAGTACTCGTCGGTGAGGTGTGCCGTCCTGAGCAGGCGGCCGCCAACCTTGATGGCCAGGCCGCCCGAGCTGGTGATGTCTTTGGATGCCATGCTGCGTGTTGTCGATTGGTCCGGTGTTCGCGGAGGCGATCACAAGGATGAATAGGTGCCGCGCTCGACGAGATCCAGCTGCTCGAGGTAGCGTTCGCTCATGAGGTAGTCCCGCTCGAGCGGATTGGCCGGATGCGCCATGACTTCCACGGCGTGGGTCTTCGCGAGTTCCAGCACCCTGGCGAGGCGGTCGCCCTTCAGGCATTGGGACAGCGCGAAGAAATAGTCGGTCAGCCGGTACTTGCGCGAGAGCAGGTGGTCGGTCGCGCCGCGGTAGGCCCGGTTGAGCCGGCTCTTCTCCTCGGGCCAGAAGAAGAAGTTGCGGCGGACCTTCTGGCCCGCGGGGATGACGTCGCCCAGCAGGACATTGGTGCACAGGTGCTTGTGGTGGTGGCCGTCCACGTGCGACGGCGCCTTGCCGTACAGGCGATGGAACTCCTCCAGCTGGGCCCGGTAGGTGTCCGCGAAATCGCGCCTGAGCGCCGGGTTGTACAGGAGGAAGGCGTACTTGCTCGAGTTGATGAACCGGCACACGCGCTCCTGGCGCTCCGCCAGCATCGGACGCGGCGGCGGTGCGGTGAATGGCTGCGAGAGATTGAGATGCAGGCCGACGTCCAGGCCGTGTTCGAGCGCCAGCGCGGCCGCGCGCTCGGAGTCCTCCATGAACATCATGGCCGTGACGGAGGTGATCCGCCGCGTCGCGTGGCAACGCAGCGCGGCATCGGTCTCGGCGACCGATCGGCCCCAGTCGTCGGCGTTCACGATGATCATCGTCGTGGCTCTCGAGGAATGCCGTCAGCCCGCGGCATGGCGAAGCTTCAGCCGGAAGACGGCGCGCAGGCGGGACAGCTGTTCCCGGCGATGGAAGGCTATGAGGTCGGCGCTGGCCGACCGCTCGACGCGCGTGATCCACGCCCACGTGTAGCCCGCCAGCAGGCAGGCGCCGCCCGCCACCACCGGGCTGGACTTCATCTGGTAGACGCTGCGCAACAGCTGCCACAGCGGATGCCCGCCCAGCGCGTAGTCCTTGCGGCCCTGGCGCAGGCGTGCCGCGAGCTCCGAGCTCTGGGCCGTGCCGATCGCCCGATGGTGGTGGCAGACCTGCTCGGTGAAGGTGCGGGTGCGCCAGCCGCGCATGCGCGCGCTCGTGACCGCCATCCAGTCGATGCCGCCGCCCTTGACGGGCTTGTAGCCGCCGATCTCCTCGTAGCACGCGCGCCTGAACATCTGGCAGGCGCCCGACACGTGCTCGATGTTCGTGAACCGGTAGTCGTACTGGTGAGCGCCTTCGCGGAACGGGGTGCCGGCCACGCCGAGCCGTGAGTCCTCCGAGAAACGGCCCAGGAGGAATTCGAAGTAGTGCGGGTCGAAGGTGATGTCGGCGTCGAGGTTGCCGACGATGTCGTAGGGCAGGTCGCCGAGCGTCGCGTGGCCGGCGTTGAACGCGCGGGCCTTGCCGGCGAAGTTGCGCTCGGCGTGCTCGGGCGTGCGCACGAGGGTGATCCACGGATGGCTGGCGGCGTAGCGCTGCACGATCTCGTCCGTGCCGTCGGTGGAGCCGTCGCTGACCACGATGTAGCGCTGCGGCAGGACGGTCTGCGCGACCATGGCCTTGACCGTCTCCTCGATCAGGCGGGCCTCGTTGCGGGCCGGCGTGATCACGACGTAGCGCAGGGCCGCGCCGCCCTGGTCGGGCGCCGCTGCGCGAGCTTGTCTGGCCTGGGTTTCCACGATGCGCTCTCCTTGATCCGGTGGGTCACTGGCCGGCGCGCGCATGGACTCGCGCGGCCGTCGCCCGACGCAGCCGCCACGCTCGGCGCAGCGACTCGGCCAGGCCCACGAGCGCATGGCTGCTCGCCGGGCCGCTGCACTCGTACGTGCCGAGATAGTGGAGGTCGCGCCCGCTGCGGCCGCTGAGGCCGGCCTTGAAGCGGTAGGTGCCGGGGTTGGTGACCGGGTTGATGCCGTGCAGGTTGTAGCTGGTGGCGCCGCCCTCCTTGAGCCAGGCGAGCGCGCGCCACTGCAGCAGGTACGAGGCGTTGGTGGGCATGCCGGCGTCGCTGGTGGCGCCGTGCAGGTAGACGCCGTGGTCGCCGATCCGGCTGCAGACCGCGCCGGCCGCGAGCTCGCCGTTCGCCGAGGCCAGGAACACGCGCATCTTGTGGCGCTCGGGCAGCTCGCGCTGGATCGCGCGGAACTCGCTGACGTCCGAGCCGGCCACGAACCCCTTGCGCGCGTGCATCTGCGCGTGGATGCCGATGAAGCGCTCGAACAGGTCGTCGCCGCTCCCTTCCTCGACCACGAGGCCGTTCTTCTCCGCCCGGTTCAGGCAGTTGCGCCACTTCTGCTCGAACCGCGCGCGCAGTTCCGGCAGCGAGTGCTCGAGCGACATCAGCAACGTGCGTTGCGGCGTGTCGTTGTCCAGGCGCTGGAAGCGGCCGGCGCCGAGCAGGGGATGGAACGTGTCGCGTTCGTCCGCGAGGAAATAGGGCAGCAGGCGAACCGTCAGTCCGCGCCTCGCCGCGTATTCGTGGCGGATCGCGTCGAGGGCGGCCGACAGCACGGACGTGTCGGCCTCGCGTCCGCGCAGGCGCCACATCGGGCCCCACCGCACGTAGGCCACGCCCAGCTTCAGGAGGGGCAGCTTGACGATCTTGACCTGGGCGGCCGCGACCGCCTCCCCGTCCTTGCGCAGCACGATGCGGCTGATGTTGCGGCCGCCGCCACGCGCCGATTCGTAGGCCCAGGACTGGTAGATGTTCGCGTCGGCGAAGCGATCGAGCAGGTCATGCCAGCCGGCCTTGTCGACGGTGTCGACATCCACGGCGTAGCCGTCGGGCGGCATGAAGGAACGCGACGCGCTCATGGCGGAACTTCAGCCTTCGCTGGGTCGATCGACCGCGGTGGGAGCGGCTTCCGTCCGGTTGCGCGGACGCGCGCCCAGCCCTTCGGAGTAGGCCCGCAGCAGCTCGGGAATCGAGGCCTCCCAGCCGATCTCGCGGGCGCGCGCACGACCGAGTTCGCCGCGGCGCGCGACCTCCTCGGGGTGGTCGAGCAGCCAGCAGACCTTGTCGGCGAAGTCGCGTTCGTCGTTGCACCTGGCGAACAGCCCGGCCTCGCCGGCGGAGAACTTCGTCTCGACGAGATCGTAGGCGACCAGCGGCTTGCCGAGCGCCATGTACTCCATCACCTTGTTCATCGTCGACTTGTCGTTGAGCGGGCTCAGCGGATCGGGCTGCACGCAGACCGCGACGGTGGACAGCCAGGTGCGCGCGTCGATGTCCGAGATGCGACCCGTGAACCACACGTGCTTCTCGATGCCCAGCTCCTTGGCGAGGGCGTGCAGGCTGGGCGCGGCGTCGCCGCTGCCGACGATCACGGTGAGGAAGTCGGTGCGGCCCAGCGTGACGACGATCTCGCGCACCGAGCGCAGCCAGTAGTCGACGCCGTCCTGCGGGCCCATGGTGCCGATGTAGCCGACGAGGTGCTTCGCGCGCTGCTGCAGCGCGGGGTCGGGCGGCAGCGGCAGGAATGTCTTGGGCGGCCCGTTGCGCACGACGAACACCTGCTCGGGCCTCTTCCGGCCCCGCGTCTGGGCGACCAGCCGGTACGACTCGTTGGTGGCGATGACGATGTCCGCGATGGCGTACGTGCAGCGCTCCATGAACCGCAGCACCTTGTACACGAGGTTGGGCTTCGGCTCCTTGAAGCGCGACAGGTAGGTCTCGGGCGACAGGTCGTGGTGGTCGAAGACGAACTTCTTGCCGAAGAGCTTGAAGAACGCCCCGATCACGAACAGCGTGTCGGGCGGGTTCGCGGCGTGGACCACGTCGAAGCCCTTGCGCACGGCGACCCAGATCGACAGCAGCAGCATCGCGAAGGTCGCGTAGCCGAACTCGAACGCGTAGCTCAGGATGCCTTCGCCGCCGGGCGGGGCCGGAAAGCGGTAGACGTCGATGCCGTCCAGGCGCTCGCTCCAGGGCTGGTCCGGCGCCCGCGGCGCGATGACGGTCACCTGGTAGCGGGCGTCGCGCAGCGCCTGCGCCTCGCGCCGCACCCGCACGTCGAACGGATAGGCGTTGTTCTCGACGAGCAGCAGGATCCTATCCAACGAGCGCATGGTAGCGATCTCCGAATGCGTTGCGGTCTTCGCAGACCCGAACCAGGTCGATGAGGATCTGGTCGGGCCGCAGCTGCTTCACCGCCTCGGCGTATTGCCTGGACTTGGTGGCGGCCACCACGATCTCGGAGTTCGCCAGCAGGTGCCCGAGGTCGTCGACCAGCAGCGACGCGATGTGCGGCAGCTCGCGGTCGATGTAGGCCTTGTTCTCGCCCATCAGTTGGGTCAAGGTGACGTTGGGGTCGTAGATGCGGACCTTGTAGCCCTTGCCCACGAGCTGCTCCACCAGTTCGACCGTCGGGCTCTCGCGCAGGTCGTCCGTGCCGTCCTTGAAGCTCAGGCCGAGGATCCCGATGGTCTTCTTGCCGTGGGCGGTCACGAGGGACAGCGCGCGCTGCTTGTGGACGGCGTTGCTCGAGAGCGCGGCCTCCAGAACGGGCGCCTGGATGTCCAGCGACCGGGCCAGGTAGGTCAGGGCGCGCAGGTCCTTGGGCAGGCACGAGCCGCCGAACGCGTAGCCCGGCTTCAGGTACGTGGGCGACAGGTTGAGCTTGGTGTCCAGGCAGAAGATGCGCATCAGTTCCTGGCTGTCGACCTCGGTCGAGCGGCAGATGGCGCCGATCTCGTTGCCGAACGCGACCTTCAACGCGTGGAAGGCGTTGTCCGCGTACTTGACGAGTTCGGCCGTCCGCACGCTGCACTTGACCAGCGGCGCGTCGATGCCGGCGTAGAGCGACGCGACCAGTTCGGCGCTGCGCTCGTCGGTCGCGCCGATGACGGTGCGTGGCGGCTGGCTGTAGTCCTTGATCGCCGTGCCTTCGCGCAGGAACTCGGGGTGGTACGCGACGCCGAAGTCGACGCCGGCCTTCTTGCCCGAACGCGCCTCGAGCATCGGCATCACCATGTGCTCCATCGTCGTGGGCAGCATGGTGCTGCGGAACACCACGACGTGGAAGTCGCTTTTCTCGCGCAACGCGGTTCCGATCTCCTCGGCCACGCGCACGACGAATCGCAGGTCCAGGCTGCCGTTTGCGGCGCTGGGCGTCTGGATGCAGACGAAGGACACCTGCGCGCCGTCGATGGCGGACGCGGCATCCGCGGTGGCGGCCAGGCGCTGGTTGCGGCGGCCGTCGGCGATCAGGTCGCTCAGGCCCGGCTCGACGATCGGACTCAGTCCGTCGTTGATCATGGCCACCTTGGTCGTGTTGGTGTCCACGCCGAGCACGTCGTGGCCGTCGCGCGCCAGGCACGCCGCGGAGACGACGCCCACGTAGCCCAATCCGAAAATGCTGATCTTCATGGTTGAACCTCGTCGGCGAGCAGTGAAGCCAGGGCGTGCAGCATGGTCGCCTGGCCCCAGTGGAGAGTGGGCGTGCGATTGACCATGAACGGCATGCGCTGGAAGTAGAAGTAGCCGCTTGGATCCTGCATGCGCGCCACCGTCCAGTCGGCGACCTTGCGCGCCAGGTCGCGCAGCGACTGGTCGGCGCGGATGCGGCCCAGCATCGTCAGGGTCTCGATGGCCTGCGACGCGCACTGGATGTCGATGGGCCAGGTCTGCTCGGCGTAGTACTTCGGCGTGCCGTCTTCCAGGAAGAAATTGGCGATGAAGAAGTCGGCGCCCTTGTCGAACGCCGCGCGGTGGGTGAAGTCGCCGGTGGCCTGGAAATAGCACCAGATCGAATCCAGCACATAGCCCGTGTGGAAGTTGTCGACCCAATGCAGGTTGTCGGCCTCGCCGTACCACCAGGCGCCGTTGGGCAGCTGGGCGCCGACGGTATAGGCGATCGCTTCGCGGGCGACGTCACGCATCGCGGCGTCGCCGGTGTGCCTGGCCACCCGGGCGAGCAGCGCGGCGCCCAGGACGTTCGCGTTGTGGACGCTCTTGAACTGCCCGGGGATGTAGCTGATGCACACGCCCTTGCCGTCCGGCCGGCGCTCGAGGCCGGTCATGATGAAGACGCAGGCCTCGCGCGCGACCTCGAGGTAGTCGGCGCGGCCGGTCGCCTCCCAGGCGTCGACGAAGGCCTGGCCGATCAGGGCCACCCAGACGATCGTCGGCGTACCCTTCGGAAGATAGAAGACGCGGGACTGGTAGTCGAAGTGATTGCCCCAGCTCATGCCGCCGTAGTCGCGCGACGCGTTCGTCCTCAGCCACTCCAGGCAGGTGGTGGCCTTGTCCAGGTAGGCCTGGTCGCCGGTGTGCCGGTGCAGCTTGAGATAGCCCCGCGCGAGGTAGCCGTAGCCCTTGGAGCTCGGCGCCGGCCGGATACCCAGCAGTGGCCGCAGGTTCAGGGGGAATCGCCGCACGCCTTGCTGCAGGACCTGCTTTCCGAGCCTGCCGAGCGCGAGCGGCCGCACCCAGGAGTTCAACCCGTCGAACGGGTCATAGGCCTTGTAGTCCTTGCGCGCAAGCCATGAATCCAGTCGTTGTATCGGCTCCAACATGCCTTTTCCTCCCTCAGTTTGCGCGGGCATCGAAGCGTCCCGCGTCGTCCATCCATCGCCTGACCCGCAGCTTCACGTCGTTGAGCGCCGCCCTGAACTGCTTGGCCCTGCGCCAACCGAAGATGCCTCGAAACAGGCGGAAATGGAATCGCTCGTCCGGGGGTGTGAGGTCGCCGCCCAGCTCGCGCGCCAGGCGGCGGCACGCGTCGACCAGGTCGGCCTTGTCCGGATAGAAGTGCGGCAGGTTGTCCTGCAGCAGCCGCACGCAGGCGCGCCTCGTTCTCTCGCCGTCTTCCAGCGACCGGAGGCGCTCGATGCACAGGCGCATCGAGAGGAAGCCCGAGCGCACGGCGCGATCGGACCGCTGGGAACTGAGCGAGCCGGAATTGCCGATGCGGTAGTAGCACTCGGCATCCGGCACGAAGCGCACGCGTTCGCTGGCGGCGACGAGGCGGCACATGTACTCCCCGTCGTCGTCCAGCGAGAGGTCCTCGTTCCACGGACCTGCGTCGTCGGCAAGACGTTTGCTGACCAGCCAGGAGGCCGGGAACATGAAGCGGTTGTCGGTGAACTTGGTGACGATCCAGTCCACGGGCGACAGGTCCTGCCAGAGTGCGTCCGGGGCGAACCGCGCGTGCCCGGGCCGCGCGAAGAATCGGCCCCAGCGGCAGGTCAGCAGCACACGGGCCCGCATCCCGTCCTCGGCGCCCAGCATCTGGGCCTCGATCTTGCGCGGATGCAGCAGGTCGTCCGCATCGAGGAACTGGATGTACGCGCCGCGAGCGGCGCGCAGCGCCGTGTTGCGAGCGGCCGCCGCGCCCCGGTTGGCCTGGGTCAGCACCTGCACGCCGCGGTCGCTGAAGCCGCGCGCGATCGCCAGCGTGCCGTCGGTCGAGCCGTCGTCGACGACGATGATCTCCTTGGAGCCCCAGGTCTGCGCCAGCGCGGACGCTATCGTGCCGCCGATCCAGCGCTCGGCGTTGTACGAGGGGATGAGGATGGAGACGAGGTCGCGCATGGCCGCCTGCTCACGCTGCCAGCGCCGGCGCGCCGGACGCCACGGGGTTGAGCCGATGTTGGGCGATGAAGCGCGCGGCGTCGCGGCGCCCGCGCCGCGCGGCCCACTGGCAGCGCAGCGAGAACCGGCCGTTCTTCACGCCGTGCAGCAGCAGCCGGGGCGCGTCGCGCAAGTCGCTTTCGCTGGCAGGCGCCTGTCCGGCCAGCATGAAGTTCATGACCCCGTGCGAGAACGCATGGCCGCGGATCAGGCGCACGAAATACTCGTGGCGCAGGCGGTTGGCGGGGATGAGGTGGGTGAGGCCCAGCGCGGGAAAGATCCCGAAACCCAGGCCCATTTCGGCGGCGGCCCACGAGAACAGGTCGTCCTCGCCGCTGAGCAGTTGCTGTCCGCGCCGGCCGAGGACGGAGGTCACGCTGAGGCGCTGCAGCAGGCCGGCGAAGGCCGCGGCCACCGGGCGCCGCACGCACAGCCCGGCGCCCCACGGGAAGCACGCCGAGTCGGTGGGCGAGTTGCTCCAGGCGTCCTTGCCGACGCTGCGCAGCGCCAGCAGGGGCAGTTGGGGCCGGATCTCTGGCGACGGCTCCGACTCGAATTCGGGCTCGATGCGGCCCGCGCCGAACGCGCCCAGATGCGGGCTGCGCTCGAACAGGTCGGCGGCATGCGACAGGTAGCCGGGCTCGAGCACGTTGTCGTCGTCGACGAACACGAGCAGGTCGCCCCGGGCTTCGGCGATGCCGCGCAGGCGCGCCGGCGTGAGGCCGAGCTCGTCCTCGCGGATGTGCCTGGCCCGGGGATGCCAGCCGAGGTCCCAGGCCTGCGCCAGCGCGCTGCTCGAGGCGTTGTCGATGAGGAGCAGTTCCCAGCCGGCTGGCGGCCGGTCCTGGGCCGTCAGGCTGGCCAGTGTCCGGCGCAGCGCTTGGGGCCGGGGGTTGTGGGTGCACAGGATCACCGAGACGAGCAGGGTCATGGCGCGCTCCGGTCTCAGGTGAACATGCGGCGCAGCGCGCCCATCGTGGGCATCAACGCGCTCGCCACGCGGTGGCCCAGACGGCGCTTGATCGCCAGGACGAACCAGGGCAGGGTCTTCCTGACCTGCGGATCGACCTCGACGGCGAACTCGCCGAGACGTTCTGCCAGGTCGAGCTTGCCATCGTTGAACGCGCTGCTGGCGCGATGGACGGCATCGCGTGCCAGCGGCCCCGCCAGGCTGCGCCGCAGGGCCACGACATCGTCCAGCACCGGAGCGCAGCTGTCGCAGAACCAGTCGACGGCGGCCAGCCGCTGGCGCAGGTCGGCCAGCCGGTGGTCGGCGTAGTAGCTCAGGGACATGTTGTTGCCGTGGCGGCGATAGACCGCCTGGTTGGCGGCGACGACGCCGACCCGGCCGTGCGCCGCCAGCCGCAACCACATCTCCAGGTCGCCGCTGTGCGGCAGCTCGGGTCGGTAGCCGCCCAGCTTCTTCTGCAGGCTCGTGCGCACCACCGCGGTGGGCGTGGGAACGGTGTTGGTCGTGCCGTTGCTGCGGCAGATCTCCATGAATTCGCGGCCGTCGAGCACCCTGGCCTGCATTGCCGGCGCGGGCAGGCCGGTGGCCGCCTGCACGAGCGAGGCGTCGTCGTGGAGCTCGAGCGCGTCGCCGTAGCAGAACGAGATGCCGTCGTCGGCGTCCATCATGGCCGCCGCGCGCGCCAGTGCGCCGGGCAGGAGATAGTCGTCCGCCGAGAGCAGCAGGAAGTACTTGGCCGCCAGCCACTCGATGCCTTCGTTGTAGGTGGCGATGTGCCCCTTGTTGGCCGCGTGCCGGCGGAAGGTCACGCGCGCGTCCTCGCGCGCGAGCTGCTCGCCGACCTCCGGGGTGTTGTCCGGCGACTCGTCGTCGATGACCAGCACGCGCAGCTGGACGTCCGCCTGCGCGAGCACGCTCTCCACGCAGGCGCGCAGGTAATGGCCATACCGGTAGCACGGCACGATCACGTCGACGGAGGTCATCGGGCATCCTTTCCGAACTTCAACAGCCACGAAAGCCGGCGCGGGACGCGCGCGGGCGCGACCAGGCTGCGCAGCGCATGGACCGACCAGAGGGCGCTCGCGGCCGTCACCACCAGCCCCAGCGTCATCGACACCGTCGGCTCCAGGAACTCGAAGCCGGTGAACACCGTGCCGATGGCCGCCACGAAGAGCACGCCGGTGCGCAGGTTGGTGGCCGACCAGCGAAAGCCCGCGAGCCGGCGGGCGAGCGGATAGACGATCATCAGGTGCAGGACATAGGCGCCGAAGAACGCCATGCCTGCGCCTGCAAGCCCGTACAGGTGCACGCCCAGCCAGGTGAGCGCGATGTTGACGACGGCCCAGGCGGTGTCGGCGGCGACGAACAGCGTCTGCGCGCCCTTGGCCACCAGGATGTAGCCGAGCGGCCAGGTGACCACGCGCATGGCCATGCCCAGCACGATCCAGCGCAGGACCCCGGTGCCGGCTTCGAAGTCGCCGCTGTACAGCAACTTGAAGATCCAGGGCGCGCAGGTGAGGGTGGCCATCACGCCGCAGCCCGCGAGCAACAGGCTCACCTGCGCCTGTTCGTTGACGAGGCGGCAGCATTCGGCATCGTCCTTGGCGGCCGCGACCAGCCGCGGATAGAAGTCCGTCCCCATCGCCTGCAGCACGAAGCCGACATACAGGCCGCCGATGGTCCAGGCGGCCTGGTACAAGCCGGCCGTGGCCAGGCCGTCGTGCCGCACGAGCAGCATGCGCACGACGTACGAGGCGCCCATCATCAGGAACCCGCTGGCCATGAACGCCATGCCCAGTCCGAGCAGCGAGACCACCTCCTTGCGCACGGCGGAGGCCGTCAGTTCCGGCAGGGCCGCCGGCAGCGGGATCGCCCGCACGTACCACCACGACACGAGCGCCGAGCCGCCCGCGATGGCCACCAGCGCCAGCGCGACGCCGTCCCGTCCCAGCGCGTAGACGATGGGCACGCTGGCGATCGTGCCGAGCAGCGCGCCGAGCACGCCGATGCGGGCCATGTCGCCGATGCGGCGCATGCCTTGGAGCAGCGCGCCCTGGCCGTCGGACACGAGGCGCAGGAACACGGCGCCGGAAAGAAGGGCCAGCGCACCGGCCTGGGCGCCGCTGCCGAACGTCAGGTGGGAGATCGGCCAGGCGAGCAGGATCAGCAGCGCCGCGCCGAGCGTCCCCAGCACGATGGCGACGCGACGCAGCACGGCCACCGTGCGCGCGACGCGGGCGGCGTCGCCCGAGCCCACCGATTCGGCGATCTGGCGCACGCCGCTGCTGTTGATGCCCATCTCCGCCAGCGTGCGTGCCAGGTCGGCGATCGACGTGTAGACCCCCATCAGCCCGAAGCCGGCCGGCCCGAGCACCACCGCCATGAGCTTGGTGCGCACGGCGCCGATGAACAGCGTGAGCGCGGTCGAGCCGCCGATCAGCACGCTCGACTTCAGGATCGCCAGGTAGCTGCTCCTTGTCTCTTGCCCTTGCGGCAAGGCAGCGTCCGTGGCGATCGGGCTGGAGAGTTCAGCAGTCATGCCGACTGGGGCGCCTCTTCGCGCGCTCGCGAGCCGCAGGCGGCCGCCAGCGCCGCGACGACCTGGGCCTGTTCGGCGGCGGTCATCTGCGCGTACAGCGGCAGCAGGATGGAACGATCCTGCGCATGTTCGGAATGCGGCAGGGGATGCGGCAGCGCGGCGTCGGCGTAGGCCTCCTCGCGGTGGCTGCACATGATTCCGCGGCGGGTGCTGACGCCCGTCTCGAGCATCGCCTGCATGACCGCGCGCTGGTCGAGGCCGTCCGGAAGGAGGACGGCGTAGCTCTGCCAGTTGCTGCGCGCGCCGTCCGGCTCGTGGGGCAGGCCCAGTCCCTCGATCGGGGCCAGCAGCGTGCGGTAGCGGTCGGCCAGGGCGCGGCGCTGGCGCACGATGCCGTCGAGGCGCTTGAGCTGCTCGCGCCCGACGGCGGCCTGGATGTCCGTCATCCGGTAGTTGTAGCCCACGGTCGGATAGGACTCGAACAGCACCTGGGGCGACCCGTGGCGCACGGTGTCCGGGATGCTCATCGCATGCTGGCGCAGCAGGCGGAAGCGAGCGTCCCACTCGGCGTGGCGGGTCGTCAGCATGCCGCCGTCGCCGGTGCTCACCACCTTGCGCGGATGGAAGGAGAAGCAGGCGACGTCCGCGTGCGGCTTGCCGATCTTCTCCCACTCGCCGTTCCACTTGATCTCGCTGCCGATCGCGCAGGCCGCGTCCTCGACCACGGGGATGCCGTGCCGGCGGCCGATGGCCACGAGCGCCGCCAGGTCGCACGGCATGCCGATCTGGTGCACGCACAGGATGGCGCGCGTCTTCGGCGTGATCGCGGCTTCGGCAAGCGCCGGATCCATGTTGAAGGTCTGCGGATCGACGTCCACGAACACCGGCGTCGCCCCGCAATACCTGACGCTGTTGGCCGTCGCGATGTACGAGTGGCTGACCGTGACGACCTCGTCGCCCGCCTTGATGCCGGCGACCATCAGGGCAAGGTGGAGCGCCGTGGTGCAGTTCGAGACCGCGCAGGCATGCGGCGCGCCCACGTACTCCGCGAACTCGCGTTCGAACGCGGCCACCTCGGGGCCCTGGGTGATCCATCCGCTGAGGATGACGCGGCGGGCGGCGTCCGCCTCGGCTTCCCCCATCAAGGGCTTGGCGATCGCGATCATGTGTGTGCCAGCGAGGATTTGCTGAGTTGCCACCAGTCGACGAGCCTGGCGAGCCCGGTCTCCAGGCTGACGCCGGCCTTGAATCCGAGCAGGCCCTGCGCCTTGCTCGTATCGGCCAGGCGGCGCGGTACCGCGTTGACGCTGCGCTCGGGCCCGTACTCGGGGCGGAGATCGGACCCCATCACCTTCAGCAAGGCGGCGGCGAGGTCGTTCAGGCTGGTCTCGGTGCCGCTCGCGACGTTGAAGACCTCGTCTTCGCAGTCGGACGCGAGCGCGAGGACGTTCGCGCGGGCGATGTCGTCGATGTAGACGAAGTCCATCGTCTGCTTGCCGTTGCCCAGGATCAGCGGCGGCTGGCCGCTGGCGATGCGGTCCATCCAGCGGATCAGCACCTCGGTGTACTTGCCGTGCAGGTCCATGCGCGGGCCGTAGACGTTGAAGTAGCGCAGGGCGACGTAGGGCAGGCCGTGCATCGCGTGATAGGAGCGCAGCAGCCCTTCGAGCATCACCTTGCTGGCGCCGTACCAGGTCTGGTTGTTGTACGGGTGGTGGTCCTCGCGCGTGGGAAAGCTGTCGGCCATGCCGTAGATGGAAGCCGACGAGGCGGCGACGATCTTGCGCACGCCGGCCTGCTGGGCGGCCTGCACCACGTTGAAGGTGCCATCGCACATCGTCTGGAGCGCGGTTCGCGGCTCCGCCGCGCAGGCGGTGATTCGCAGCGCGGCCATGTGGATCACCGCGTCCATGCCGGCGGTCGCGCGCCGGACCGTCTGCGGGTCCTCGATGTCGCCTTGCTGGAAGGTCACGCGCGGGTCCTCCAGCGCCCGTTCGATGTTGGCCGTGGTGCCGCGGACCATGTTGTCGAGGATCACGATGCGTTCGGGCGAGTGCTTGCGCAGCAGCAGGTCGATCGTCGTGGATCCGATCAGGCCGGCTCCGCCGGTGACCAGGATTCGAGCGCCGTCAATGTTCATGGGAAAGCTTTCCGTTCATGTTCTGGCTGGAGATCGTCGCGGAGTCCCGGACGGGCCGGCTCACCGGGCGCCGGTGCAGCGCAGCACCACGCCCACCGTCTTCAGCATGATCTTCAGGTCGAAGGCAAGGGAGCAGTGGCGGATGTAGCGGAGGTCCATGCGGACCATCTCGCTGAAGGTGACGCGGCTGCGGCCTTCGACCTGCCACAAGCCCGTGATCCCCGGCTTGGCGATCAGGATGCGGCGCAGGTGCCACGGCTCGTAGTGGGTGGCCTCGTAGGGGATGGGCGGCCGCGGTCCGACCATGCTCATGTCGCCCTTGAGGACGTTGAGAAGCTGCGGCAACTCGTCGATGCTGGTCATCCGGATGATCTTGCCGATCGTCGTGACCCGGGGATCGGCCGTCATCTTGTAGGTGGCGGTGCCGCTGTCGTCGGAAGGCGGTTCGCCTTTGCCCGAGCGGATCAGCCTGGCCACGTACTCGCGGTGGATCCTGTCGTCGCCGTTGACTTCCATCGAGCGGAACTTGTAGAAGGTGAAGGGCACGCCGCCCTTGCCCAGCCGCTTCTGCTTGAAGATGACCGGCCCGGGCGAGGTGAGGCGCACCAGCAGGGCGATGACCAGCATCAGCGGCCCGAACACCGCCAGGGCGATCAGCGCCGAGACGACGTCGAGCGCGCGCTTGAGCGGGTAGTTGCCGAGGTTGTCGATCGGCTCGACCGGCGGGCTGAGCATCTGGAACGCATCGCCCGGCGCCGTGCCGCCCGACAGGCTTTCGAAGATGTGATCGGGGAAAGTGGCCGTCGTCGGCAGGATGGGCATGTCGGAGACGAGCGGAGCCACCTTGGCGATCAGGCCGCGCGCGCCGGCGGCGTCCGTGTCGGGACACAGGATGGCCAGCGTGTCGGTGCCGACGTGACCCAGCACGTCCGTCTCGCGCATCGAGCTCTGCAGGATCCCGAGCAGGCGCTCGAAGTGCAGCGAGTCGGTGCCCTCGTCGACCGCGTAGCGGACGATGGTCAGCGGCGCACGGGATCGTTCCGACCGGCGGATCTCGCGCTGGACCGCCTCGGCGAAATCACGCGCGCGCAGGAAACTGCCGTGCTCGTGAGTGACGTGTGGCGTGGGCACGGGACGCGCGCCGCCGCGACGCAGCTTGGCCCGGCTGCCGCCTGCCGGATGCCGTGCGTGGTGGCGCTCCTCGTGCGGCTTGTAGGCACCGAGGAAGCCGCCGGCCGCGCCGGTCTCGGCCACAAACACGGGCGTGGATCCGCCTTCGTTACTCATAGCGTTTTGCCCTCCAGCTGCGCGGATTTCCGCCGTCACTCCTGACGCGGCGACCCATGCACGGTTTCGGTTCCTCGCGCCCTGTCCGTGCGCTGTTTTAGTTTGTAACGAAGAGTGCCATGTTTTGCGGGATCATTGCAATGCCCAAAATCGTGAGTCCCCCTAGGTTCTTTTCGACCCCATTTTCGGGGGTACCGTCAAGCGAATTCGCGTGCCAGACTGTTAGAAATTGAAAGCAAGCCGAGGGCTCTTCCTCGGGTGAAGCCGTGGGGGTGTGCGTGAACAACGCGCTGGAAACGTTCGTCATCGGCATCCGCAGGCACCGCGATCTCGTGTGGCGGCGGCGCTGGCTCGTCCTGGCGACGATGGGTGTCGTCGGCGTGGGCTCGGCGATCGGCGTCTCGATGTTCCAGGACCAGTACCAGGCGACGGCGCGGGTCTACGTGAACACCCAGACCGTGCTCAAGCCGCTGATGCAGAGCCTGACGTTCCAGCCCGACATCGACCAGCAGGTCAGCATGCTGGCCCGGACCTTGATCTCGCGCCCGAACGTCGAGAAGCTGGTGGCCGATCCGTCCCTCGAGCTCGACCACGGCAACCTTGCCGACCGGGATCGCGTCGTCACCCGGCTGATGAGCGACATCAAGATCACGCCGTCCGGTTCCGGCAACCTCTACGACGTTTCCTACCGCGGCGCGAACCCCGAGCTGGCGCGGCGCCTGGTCGCGGCAACCGTCGGCCTGTTCGTCGATTCGGGCTCGGGCGACAAGAAGCGCGACTCGCAGGAGGCGCGTACCTTCATCGACGAGCAGATCCGCGTGTACGAAGGCAAGCTGGTCGAAGCCGAGAATCGGTTGAAGGAGTTCAAGGTGCGCAATTTCGGCGTCACCGGGGTCTCCAACCAGGACTACTTCAGCCGGGTGTCCGCCTTGACGGAAGAGGTGAGCAAGCTGCGCGTCGACCTCAATGCCGCGGAACAGAGCCGGGACACCTACCGCCGCGAGCTGGTCAGCGAAAATCCCCAGCTGCCACTGGATCTCGCCCCGGGCGCCGCGGCCGCTCCCGGCAGCATGGCCGCACGCATTGACGAGCAGCGCAGGGTTCTCGACGAGCTCCTGCGCCGCTACACCGACGAACATCCCGACGTGGTGAATGCCCGGCGCGTGCTGGCGCAGCTCGAGGCGGAGGCCCAGCGCAAGAAGGCCGAGGAGCAGGCGCTCGGCAAGAGCGGCCTGGCCAACGGCGCGGCGACCAGCCCCGTCTACCAGAAGCTGCGGATCGCGATCGCCGAGAGCGAGGCGCTCGTGGCGTCGCTGCACTCGCAACTGGCGGCCAAGCAGGTCCTGCTGGACCAGGTGCGCGCCGATGCCGGCCGCCAGCCGCAGGTCGAGGCCGAGCTGGCCCAGCTCAATCGGGACTACGACATCATCCGCAAGAACTACGACACGATGGTGGCGCGCCGCGAGTCGGCCGCGCTGGGCGTCAAGCTGGACGAATCGTCGCAACTGGCGGAGTTCAAGGTCGTCGAGCCGCCGCGCGTGCCACCCACGCCCGTGTTTCCCGGCAAGGCGCGCCTGGCGCTGCTGGCATTGCTGCTGTCGCTCGTGTCGGGCGTCGCGGCGGCGATCGCCGCGGACCTGCTCTGGCCCACCTTCGCGGACAAGGAGTCCCTGCGCCAGTTCACCGGGCGCCCCGTGCTGGGGACGTTGTCGACGCTGACCACGGACGCCGGGCTCGCCCGGCAGCGCACCGGCAACCTGCGCTTCGGGCTGCTCCTGACCCTGGTGGTGGTCGCGCAGGCCACGTGGGCCGTACTGACCGCCCTTCATCCTCATGCCCGCTGACAAGACCATGAGCATCATCGAACAGGCCGCTAGACGCCTCGAGGAACTGGGTCGCGCGGGGGTGGACGTACCCTGGAAGGTCGTCGACGGCTCCGGCACGGGATCGCGCTCCGAGGCCGCCACGGCGACGCGTCCGACCCGCCTGGCGGACGCGCCCCGGCTGGCGACCATGGCACTGGCACCCGCTGCCGGCGATGAAACCCGCGTGGACGTCGTGCTCGATATCGAAGGACTCCAGCGGGCGGGCCAGCTGGTGCCCACCGACACCCGCTCGATGCAGTCGGAGGAACTGCGCAGCATCAAGCGGCCCCTGCTGAAGAACGCGCGCAGCAAGAATGCGGCCGCGCAGCGGCTTCCGCTGATCATGGTCACGAGCGCGTTGCCCGGCGAAGGAAAGACCTTCTTCTCCATCAACCTGGCCATGAGCATCGCGGCGGAGATCGACCTGTCGGTACTGCTGGTCGACGCCGATGTCCTGCGCCAGGAGGCCATGGAGCGGCTCGGCGTGGGGCCGGGGCCGGGCCTGCTCGATCTGCTGGGGGATCCGACGATGACGCTGGACGACGTCGTCCTGCGCACCAACGTCCCGAAGCTTTCCATCCTGCGCGCCGGCTACCGGCAGAACCTGTCCACGGAGCTGCTGGCGAGCAGCGCGATGGACAAGCTGCTGCATCGGCTCGCGAATGATCATCTGCGCCAGATCGTGGTCTTCGACGCGCCGCCGCTGTTGCTGGCCAATCAGGCGAAGGTGCTGGCCTCGCACCTCGGCCAGGTCGTCGTGATCGTCGAGGCCGCGCGCACGCAGCGCCACATCGTCCAACAGGCGTTCGCGGCGCTGGAACAGTGTCCGATCGTGATGTCGGTCCTGAACAGGTCCAGCGAACCCGGCGCAGGCGAGGGTTACGGCTACGGATATGGCTACGGTTCCTAGCTGTCGCATCCGCAAGATACGGCGGAACCTAGGGATTGGGCTTTAGCAGCAATTACTTACAATTTTATGAAAAGCGCTCCGTCCAAAGCAGTTCCGGACGGCAAACAAGAGGGTCTCACGGCGAGGAGATTGCCATGATGTTTTTGGCGCGGCAGGTTCAACGCCTTCGCGGGGAAGCCATGCTGTTTGCCGCCTGCGCGGCGGTCGCGGGATGCGGCGGCGGCTCGGACGAGGGGCCGCAAGCGGTGGCTGATGGGGGTGTCACGCAGCAGGTCGCCTCGCGCCACGCGTTGCCGTACAAGCGCGTGGGCATCACGGCGATCGTGGCATCGCCCGATGGCAAGGCGGTCGCCGTGGCCCATTCGGACGGACGGGTGTCGCTGCTCGATGCGAGCGGCCACGCCGAGGTCAAGCAACTGAGCGCATCCGGCGCGCGCATCGCGGCGGGGCTGGTCTTCAGCGCCGACGGCCACTACCTGGTCAGCGTCGCCCGCGACAGCAGTGCCCAGGTCTTCGACGTCGAATCGGGCACCAGCCGCATGACGTTGCACGGCCACGAGAATCCGTTGCGCGCCGTCGGCGCCAGCGCCGACAGCTCGCTCGTCGCCACCGGTGGCGAAGAGACCCGGGTCATGCTGTGGGACGGCGGCACCGGCCAGTTGAAGCGCGTGCTCAGCGGACCGACCGACTTCGTGAACTCGGTCAGCGTGAGCCGCGACGGGCAGTGGGTCGCCAGCGGCGACGCCAGTGCGCGCGTGCTGGTCTGGAATGCGGTCACCGGCAAGCTTGTGAACAGCCTGCGCGGCCACTCCGACGAAGTCAACGCCGTGGCTTTCAGCCCCGATGGCCGCACGCTCGCCAGCGCGGGCGAGGACGGCAAGGTCATCGTCTGGCAGGTGACCGGCGGACAGGGTTCGGCCGTGCTCGCGGGCGGCGGGGCGGCGGTACTGAGCCTGGCGTTCAGCGGCGACGGCCAGGTGCTGGCCGCCGGCAGCGCGGACGGCAAGGTCAGGTTGTTCGACGTGGCGTCCCGCAAGGTGTTGTCCGAATCGGCGGCTTCCGCGGGTGCGGTCAACGCGCTCGCGTTCGGCACCCGTGACCGGAGCGAATTGATGTTCGGCGATGGCCGCAGCGGCGTGCTCAGCCTGGCGGTCTCGCGGCTGGCGGCTCAATAGCGTCGACCCATTCGAGTGAGGGTAGCTTGCCGTGGCCGAGTGTCGGCGCGGCAGGACAGAAGACAGAGGAACGAAGATGTTGCACCATTCGATGCGGCAGCCGATGCGGCTGACCAGGGCTCTCGTCGCGGGCCTTGCGTTCCTTTGCGGCCTGGTCATGCCATTGCTGGCGGGGGCCACGGGCAACCCGAGCCAGGGGCCGGGCGGACCCATCCTGGTGGTCACCTCGAGCACGTCCACGTTCTCCAACTACTACGCGGAAATCCTGCGTACCGAGGGGCTCAACGAGTTCGCGGTCGCCGATGTCTCCACGGTCACGGCCACGCTTCTCGCCAGCTATGACGTGGTCATCGTTCCCAACATGACGGTGCCGTCCGCGCAGGTCACGGCGCTCACCAACTGGGTCAACGGGGGCGGCAACCTCATCGTCCTGGCGCCGGACGCGTCGCTGGCATCCGTGCTGGGCATCACGACGACCGCCGGCACGCTCGCCAACGGCTACCTCCTGGTCGACACGACGGCCTCGCCCGGCAACGGCATCGTCGGCGCCACGATGCAGTACCACGGCGCGGCCAACCTGTTCACGACCACCACGGCGACGCGCCTGGCCACCCTGTACAGCACGGCCACGCAGGCGACGACGAGTCCGGCGGTCACGCTCAACGCCTATGGCCTGGGCAAGGCCGCTGCCTTCGCATTCGACCTGGCCACGTCCGTGGTCTACACCCGCCAGGGCAACCCCGCATGGGCGGCGCAGGAACGCGACGGCTTCGCGCCGATCCGTTCCGACGACAAGTTCTTCGGAGCGTCGTCCACCGATCCGCAGCCCGACTGGGTCGATCCGAACAAGATCTCGATCCCGCAGGCCGACGAGCAGCAGCGCCTGCTGGTCAACCTGATCCAGCGCATGGATGCCAAGCCCTTGCCGCGGTTCTGGTACCTGCCCAACGCCAAGAAGGCCGCCATCATCATGACCGGCGACGACCATGGCAACGGAGGCACCAGCGGTCGCTTCGACCAGTTCCTCGCCGACAGCGCGACGGGATGCTCGGTCGCGAACTGGGAGTGCATCCGCGGCACTTCCTACGTCTATCCGAACACGCCGATCACCGATGCCAATGCTGCGCAGTACAACGCGCAGGGCTTCGAGATCAGCCTCCACATCAACACCAACTGCCTCGACTTCACGCCGTCGTCGCTGGCCTCGATGTACACGTCGCAGCTGGCCTCCTGGAAGGCCGCGTACCCGAGCCTGCCGGCACCGGTCACGGAGCGCCACCACTGCATCGTCTGGAGCGACTGGTCCACCGGCGCCCAGACCGAGTACGCCAACGGCATCCGCCTGGACACGTCGTACTACTTCTGGCCGCCGAGCTGGGTCAACAACGTCCCGGGCGTGTTCACCGGTTCGGCGATGCCGATGCGCTTCGCCAACCTGGACGGGACCTATGTCGACGTCTACATGGCCGTGTCGCAGATGACGGACGAATCGGGCCAGGTGTATCCCTACACGGTGGACACCCTGCTTGACCGTGCCACGGGAAGCCAGGGCTACTACGGCGTCTACACGATCAACGCCCACACCGATGCGGTCGATTCCACCGAAGCGACCGCCACGGTCACCTCCGCGCGGAACCACGGCGTCCCCGTCGTCACGTCGCGACAGATGCTCACGTGGCTGGATGCGCGCAACAACTCGGCGTTCAGCGCGCAGTCCTGGTCGGGCAACACGCTGACCTTCACCATCACGGCCGATCCTTCGGCCACCGGCATCAACGCGATGCTGCCCACGCGCGCCGGCACCAGCGTGCTGACCGGCCTGACGCGCGCGGGCAGCGCGGTCGCCTATGCCTGGTCGGGCATCAAGGGCGTCGAATACGCGTTCTTCCCGGCCGTCTCGGGCACCTACGTCGCCACCTACGGCACCGACAGCACCGCGCCCACGGTCACCGCCGCCTTGCCGGCGAGCGGCGCGACCGCCGTGGCCACCACGACGGCTGTCAACGTCACGTTCAGCGAGGCGATGAGCGCCGCCTCCGTCGGCGGCGCGTCCCTGGATCTGCGCGATTCGACCAACACGCTGGTGGCCGCCACGGTCACCTACGACGCCGGCTCGCGCTCCGCGACGCTCACGCCGGCGGCCCCGCTCAACGGCACGGCCACCTACACGGTGACGGTGCACGGCGGCGCCGCCGACCCGCGCGTCAAGGATGCCGCCGGCAACGCGCTGGCAGCCAACTGGACCGGGTCGTTCACCACGGCCGCCGCCACGGCGTGCCCGTGCGACGTCTTCGGTGCCGCGGCCGTGCCGGCCAATCCGAGCATCAACGACCAGAACGCGGTCGAGCTCGGCGTGCGCTTCACCGCGGACGTCAGCGGCGCCGTGTCGGCCGTGCGCTTCTACAAGGGCACGTCGAACACGGGGACGCACGTCGGCCACCTGTGGGGCAACGACGGCACCCTGCTGGGCAGCGTGACGTTCTCCGGGGAGACCGCGAGCGGCTGGCAGCAGGCGAACTTCGCCACGCCGATCTCGATCGCGGCCAACACGCCGTACGTCGTGTCGTACTACGCGCCCAAGGGCAACTACGCCGCCAACTCGGCCTACTTCGCGAACGCGGGCGTCGACAACTCGCCGCTCCACCTGCTCAAGGACGGCGTGTCCGGCGGCAACGGGATCTACGTCTACGGCAGCGACGCCTTCCCGTCCTCGACCTACAACTCGACCAACTACTGGGTCGAGCCGGTCTTCGTCAAGGCATCGTCGGTCAACACGACGCCGCCGACCGTGCTGGCGACGTCGCCGGCCGGCAATTCGACGTCCGAAGGCGTGGTCTCCTCCATCAGCGCCACGTTCAGCGAGGCGCTCGATCCGACCACGGTCAACACCAGCACCATGTCCGTGACGACGTCGGCCGGCCTGCCGGTCAACGGCACCGTGAGCTACAACACCAGCAGCCACATCGCCACGTTCACGCCGTCCATCAACCTGCCGGCCTCGTCGACGTTCACCGCGAGCCTGGCCGGCGGCGCGACCGATCCGCGCATCAAGGACACCTCGGGCAACGCGCTGGCGGGCACCTACACGTGGACCTTCACCACGTCGGCGGCGACCACGGCCTGCACGTCGCCCGCCAACGCGATCGTCGCGGAGAACTGCCTGGCCGGCAATCCGTCCACCGACTGGGACATCAGCGGCGCGGGTGACACGACCATCCTCGGCTTCTCCACGGCGATCAGCGTCAACAAGGGCAGCGCGATCAGCTTCAAGGTCAACACCAACTCCACCAACTACCGCCTCGACATCTATCGCATGGGCTACTACGGCGGCAAGGGCGCGCGCAAGGTGGCCAGCATCACGCCGTCCGCGACGCTGCCGCAGACGCAGCCGGCCTGCCTGAGCGATGCGACGACCGGCCTGCTCGATTGCGGCAACTGGGGCGTCTCGGCCTCCTGGACGGTGCCATCCACCTCGGTGTCCGGCATCTACTTCGCGAAGGTCATCCGCGCCGACACGGGCGGCGCCAGCCACATCTTCTTCGTGGTGCGCGACGACTCGAGCACGTCCGACCTGCTGTTCCAGACCTCGGACACCACCTGGCAGGCCTACAACACGTACGGCGGCAACAGCCTGTACGTCGGCAATCCGGCCGGCCGGGCCTACAAGGTCAGCTACAACCGTCCGTTCACGACGCGCACGACGGCCAACGGCCAGGACTGGGTGTTCAACGCGGAATACCCGATGGTGCGCTGGCTGGAGTCCAACGGCTACAACGTCAGCTACTTCAGCGGCGTCGATGCCGATCGTTCGGGCGCGCTGATCCTGAACCACAAGACCTTCCTGTCCGTCGGCCACGACGAGTACTGGTCGGCCGCCCAGCGCACCAACGTCGAGAGCGCACGCGCCGCGGGCATCAACCTGGCCTTCTTCAGCGGCAACGAGGTCTTCTGGAAGACGCGCTGGGAAAACGCGATCGACGGCAGTGGCACTCCGTACCGCACGCTCGTCTGCTACAAGGAGACGACGGCCAATGCCAAGATCGACCCGACCTCCGCGTGGACCGGCACCTGGCGAGATCCGCGCTTCTCTCCGCCCGCCGATGGCGGCCGTCCCGAGAACCAGCTCACCGGCACGCTGTTCATGAACAACGACACCGGCGTGGAGTACGCCATCACCGTGCCGGCGGCCGATGGCCAGATGCGCCTGTGGCGCAACACGGCGGTCGGCGCGCAGTCGCCCGGCGGCGTGTACACGATGCCCACGGGGACGCTCGGCTACGAGTGGGATACCGATCCCGACAACGGCTTCCGTCCGGCGGGGATCACCCGCAATTCGACGACCACCATCACGTCGACGGGCGTGCTGCAGGATTACGGCACCAACTATGGCCAGGGGACGCTGACGCACTACATCACGTCGTACAAGCACCCGAGCGGCGCGCGCGTGTTCGGCGCCGGCACCATCCAGTGGTCGTGGGGCCTGGATTCGAACCACGACCGCGGCAATGCGGCGCCGGATGCGAACCTGCAGCAGGCCACGGTGAACATCCTGGCCGACATGAACGCGCAACCGACGACGCTGCAGCCGGGCCTGCTGCCCGCCACCGCGTCGACGGACACCACGCCGCCCGTGTCGACCATCGTGTCGCCGACGGCCGGTGCCAAGGTCACGGCCAATACCTCCGTCACGATCACCGGCACCGCGACGGACAGCGGCGGCGGCGTGGTCGGCGGCGTCGAGGTGTCGGTCGACGGCGGCAGCACGTGGCATCCGGCCACGGGGCGCGCGTCCTGGAGCTACACGTGGTCGCCCACGGCCCCGGCCTCCCTGGTGATCAAGTCGCGCGCCACCGACGACAGCGGCAACGTCGAGACGCCTTCGGCAGGCGTGGCCATCACCGTGGTGGCACAGGCTTGCCCCTGCACCATCTGGCCGGCCTCGGCGCTGCCGGGGACCCCGTCCGTGGCCGACTACAGCGGCGTCAACCTCGGCATGAAGTTCACCTCGGACGTGAAGGGCCTGGTGAGCGCCGTGCGCTTCTACAAGGGCTCCGGCAACAACGGAACCCACGTGGGCGCGCTCTGGTCGTCGACGGGAACGCTGCTGGGCTCGGTGACCTTCACCGGCGAGACCGCTTCCGGCTGGCAGCAGATGAACTTCGCGAGCCCGATCCAGATCGCCGCCAACACGGTCTACATCGTCTCCTACCTGGCGCCGCTCGGCTACTACGCGGGCGACAACAACGGGTTCTCGGCGGCGATCAGCTCGCCTCCGCTGCATGCCCTGCAAGACAGCACCAGTGGCGGCAACGGGGTCTACCTCTACGGGAAGACGAATGCCTTCCCGAACCAGACGTGGTCCGCGTCCAACTACTGGGTGGACCTGGTCTTCACGCCGAACTGACGGGTAGGGAGGCCCCACCGCGCGCGAGCGCGATGGGCGCCCGCCCCGAACAGGGCTCCGCGAATCGACGGCTCCGCAAGGGGCCGTCTTCTTTCTGGCGTGGGAAGAAAGGACGGCGCGAGACGCGCCGGCGGGGCCGGGATCAACCCAGCGAGCGAGCGGGGTTGCCGGCCAGCCGGCTGTCCGCGGGACAGCTGCGGATCACGTTGCTGCCCAGGCCGATCAGCGAACGGTCGCCGACTTGCAGCCCGTTCATGATGCTGGAGGCGCTGCCCACGTAGCAGTTCTCGCCGATCGCCGTGCCGCCCGCGATGGTCACGTTCGAGCCGATCAGCGTCCAGTCGCCCACCGTCACGTCGTGGTGGATCACGGTGTTGGGCAGGATGCAGACGTGGTCGCCGATCACGGCGTTGCTGGTGATCACCGCGCCGGCCATGACCAGCACGTTGCGGCCGATCCTGGCCAGGGGCGAGACGCGCGCCGTCGGATGCACCACCGTCGCGAAGCGGTCGTCGGGCACCTGCAGCGACGCGATGGCCGCCCGGCGGGTGAGGTAGGAGGTGGAGCTGCCCGGCACCGCGAGCACCTTGGCATCGGGCCAGCGCGCGAGCGCGTCGCGCGCGAGGACGGGCACCGACATCGGACCCGGACCCTGCTTGGCAGGGGTGTCGTCGATGAAGGCGAGGAGGGCGAACGCGCCTCCGAGGCAATCCATCGCCTCGAGCGCGTTGCCGTTGAACGGAAAGACGAGCAGCGGCGTCGCCGCCGGACGCGGAGCCGGCGCTTCAGTCGTCGACACGGATCGCCGGGCTCAAAGTGCCTTCGCCGACGAGGCCGACGCGATCTCGCCGCCGGCCAGGTTCACCACCGCGCGGGCCACTTCTTCGCGCTGGGCCGCGGTCAGCTCGGGGAACATCGGCAGCGACAGCACTTCGTTGGCCGCCTGCTCCGAATGCGGGAACTGGCCCGCCTTGTAGCCGAGATCGGCGAACGCGGGCAGCAGGTGCACGGGCGTCGGATAGTGGATGCCGGTCTGGATGCCCTGGGCCAGCAGCGCGTCCTGCCATGCCTGGCGATTCCTGGTGCGGACGGCATAGATGTGATAGACGTGGCGCGAGTAGCTCGCGGCCTTGGGCGAGACGACGCCCGTGCCTTCGAACAGCCGGTCGTAGTGCGCGGCCGCGGTGCGGCGGGCCTCGGTCCAGCCCTCGAGGTAGCGCAGCTTCACGCGCAGGACGGCGCCCTGCATGCCCTCCATGCGGAAGTTGTAGCCCTTGAGCACGTGGTGGTACTTCTTCTCGGCGCCCCAGTCGCGCAGCATGCGGATGGTGCGGGCGTACTCGGCGTTGTTGGTGACGACCATGCCGCCTTCGCCGTACGCGCCCAGGTTCTTGCCGGGGTAGAAGCTGAAGCAGGTCATGTCGGCCAGGCTGCCCGAGCGCTGGCCCTTGTATTCCGCGCCGTGCGCCTGGCAGGCGTCCTCGATCACCACCAGGCCGTGCTTCTTCGCGATCTCCAGCAGCGGGCCCATGTCGGCCGGCTGGCCGTACAGGCTCACGGGGATGATGGCCTTGGTCTTGCCGGTGATCGCGGCCTCGAGCTGCGTCACGTCCATCGTGAAGGTGGCCGGGTCGATGTCGACGAATACCGGCGTCGCGCCGGTGTAGTCGATCGCCGAGACCGTGGCGACGAACGTGAACGGCACGGTGATGACCTCGTCGCCGCGGCCGACGCCGGCCGCGAGCAGGGCCAGGTGCAGGGCGCTGGTGCCGGTGTTGACGGCCACGCCGATGTCGGCGCCGCTGTAGGCCGCGAATTCCTTCTCGAAGGCGACCACTTCCGGGCCGAGCGTGAAGGCGCAGCTGTCCAGGACGCCCTGGATCGCGGCGTCCACCTCGGGCTTGATCGACAGGTATTGGGACTTCAGGTCGACGAACGGAATCACGATTGCTTCTCCTGCACGATATAGACGGTCTCGCCCTTGCGGCGCATCGACTTGTTGGCGGCTTCGATGAGGCCCACGACGCGCTCGCCCAGGCGACCGTCGGTCTTGGGAACCTTGCCGTGCTCGATGCAGTCGACGAAGTGGGCGCCTTCGACACCGAGAGCCTCGGTGACGGCCAGGCGCGGGGCCCACATGTCGCCGGTGCGGTAGCCGACGCGCATTTCCTGGATCTTCTCCGGATCGTCGGTGAAGCTGACGCCCTTGTCGTAGACCTTGATCTTCTCGCTGGGCTCGAGATCGTCGTAGGTGATCATCTTCTTGCTGCCGCCCACCAGGATCTGGCGCACCTTGACGGGCGCGAGCCAGCTCACGTTGACGTGGGCGATGGTGCCCGACTCGTAGTACAGCGTGACGTAGGCCAGGTTCTCGGGCGTGCCCGGGAAGTGGTTCATGCCGCTGGCGGTGACGGCCACCGGGTGCTCGCCGAGCAGGTGGTCGAGGATGGAGAAGTCGTGCACCGCGAGGTCGGAGATGACGCTCACGTCGCGCTGGAACAGGCCCAGGTTGACCCGGATCGAGTCGTAGTAGTAGATGCGTCCGAGTTCCTGCGCCTGGATCAGCTCGGCCATCTTCTGCACCGCGCCGGTGTAGATGAAAGTGTGGTCGACGATCAGCACCAGGTTGCGCCTGGCGGCCTCGTCGACGAGACGGCGGGCCTCGTCGGCGGTCTCGCACATCGGCTTCTCGAGCCACAGGTGCTTGCCGGCCTTCAGCGCGGCCATGCCCAGCTCGAAGTGCGTGTTGACGGGCGTGGCGATGGCGATCGCATCGACGCCGGGATCGTTGAGCAGCTCGCGGAAGTCGCTGGTGGTCTTGACCGCCGGAAAGCGGCGCCGGACGGTGCCCAGCTTGCCCTCGTCGAGGTCGGCGACGGCGGCCACGTTCATGCCCTTCGTCTCCGCGAAATTCCGAACGAGGTTCGGGCCCCAGTAGCCGTATCCGATGACACCGATGTTGATCATTTCACACCCTCCAGAAAAGGACTTCTACCGATGGTTCGTGGAATCCGATGCGCTGCCGGGTTCTCGTGTATCTCCGATGACGCGCGCGGGGACGCCGGCCACGATCGCGTAGTCAGGAACATCCTTGGTCACCACGGCGCCCGCGCCGACCAGCGCGCGATGCCCCACGGTGACGCCGGCGATCACCGTGGCGTTGCTGCCGATGGAGGCGCCGCGGCGGATCCGCGTGGGCTCCACGCGCCAGTCGGCCTCGCTCTGCAGGCTGCCGTCGTCGTTGGTGGCGCGCGGGAAAAGATCGTTGGTGAACATGACCCCGTGGCCGATGAAGACCTCGTCCTCGATCGCGACGCCTTCACAGATGAAGGTATGGGACGAGATCTTGCAGCGGGCGCCGATGGTGGCGCCCTTCTGGATCTCGACGAACGCCCCGACCTTGGTCTCGTCCCCGATGGCGCAGCCATAGAGGTTGACCAGCGTCGGCTGGAATATCCTGACGTCCTTGCCAAGCGTCACGCTGTCGGCAACAGGCATGCGAACCCTCCCGCATTTGCAGTGGTGCTGTCCGATACGGCGAGCACTTGTTGACAAATACTAACGGGTTGCAACAGATTTGCGAGCCCCCAAAACGGTGGGTACGCGGTGCGAAAACATCGTCGCTAACCGCTTTTGGGGAGACTTTCCTGGCCTGACCTCGGGTTCTAGGGATGCGGCGGCGGCACGGCGCCAAAGAAAAAGGAGCGCCGCGGCGCTCCTTTTTCGGGGGGTGGGGCGGGCGTCACTCGCCCTTGTCGTCCAGCCGCAGCATGGCCGTGCCGGTGCCCGATCCGAGCAGACCTGCCCTCGCGTAGGCCATGAGCTTGTCGCGCGTGTCCTGGATGTCGAGGTTGCGCATCGTCAGCTGGCCGATGCGGTCGGCCGGCGTGAAGCTCAGTTCGCCCTTTTCCATGGTCAGGCGCTCGGGCTTGTAGGTGAGGTTGGGCGACTCGGTGTTCAGCAGCGAGTAGTCGTTGCCGCGGCGCAGTTCCAGCGTCACCTCGCCGGTGATCGCGCTGGCCACCCAGCGTTGCGCGGTCTCGCGCAGCATCAGGGCCTGCGAGTCGAACCAGCGGCCCTGGTAGAGCAGGCGGCCCAGCGCGCGGCCGTTGTCGCGGTATTGCGCGATCGTGTCCTCGTTGTGGATGCCGGTGACCAGGCGCTCGTAGGCGATGAACAGCAGGGCCAGGCCCGGGGCCTCGTAGATGCCGCGGCTCTTGGCCTCGATGATGCGGTTCTCGATCTGGTCGCTCATGCCCAGGCCGTGGCGGCCGCCGATGCGGTTGGCCTCCATCATCAGCGCGACCGGGTCGTTGTACTCGACGCCGTTGAGCGCCACGGGCATGCCCTCGTGGAAGCGCACGCGCACCTCCTCGGCCTTGACGGCGACGTCGTCGCGCCAGAAGGCCACGCCCATGATGGGCTGCACGATCTTGATGCCGGAGTTCAGGTGCTCGAGATCCTTGGCCTCGTGCGTGGCGCCCAGCATGTTGGAGTCGGTGGAGTAGGCCTTCTCGACCGACATCTTGTAGCCGAAGCCCGCCTTGTTCAGGAACTCCGACATCTCGGTGCGGCCGCCGAGCTCGTCGATGAACAGCTGGTCCAGCCACGGCTTGTAGATCTTCAGCGACGGGTTGGCGAGCAGGCCGTAGCGGTAGAAGCGCTCGATGTCGTTGCCCTTGAAGGTGCTGCCGTCGCCCCAGATGTTGACGTCGTCCTCCTTCATCGCGGCCACCAGCATGGTGCCCGTGACCGCGCGGCCGAGCGGCGTGGTGTTGAAGTAGGTGACGCCGGCGGTGGAGATGTGGAACGCGCCGCTCTGCAGCGCGGCGATGCCCTCGGCCACCAGCTGCGCGCGGCAGTCGATCAGGCGCGCCTTCTCGGCGCCGTACTGCATCGCCTTGCGCGGGATCTCGTCGTAGTCCGGCTCGTCGGGCTGGCCCAGGTTGGCGGTGTAGGCGTAGGGGATCGCGCCCTTCAGGCGCATCCAGTGCAGGGCGGCGCTGGTGTCGAGGCCGCCGGAGAAGGCGATGCCGACCTTTTGCTGGGCGGGCAGGTTCTGGAGGATGGTGGTCATGGCTGGGCCGGAAGGGATCGGGATTCGATTCGGGAAACCCCGCTATTCTCGACTGAAATGGGGGCGATCCCAAACGGCCCGGCGATCGAGGCCCGGCGGCGGCGCGTTTTCGCGTCGGAAGGGATACTCGTCGCGTGCGGGGCATGCGCAAGCGCCCGAGCGCCCAGCGTGCCGGATCAGGCCGCCTCGACGCGCCGCAGCCGCACGTGCGCCACGAGCCCGCCCTCGGCCCCGTTGGTCATCTCGAGGCTGCCGCCCATCCGCTGGATCGACTTCTTCACCACGGCCAAGCCCAGCCCGGCCCCGGTGGCCGAGGTGCGCGCCGTGTCGCCGCGGAAGAACGGCGTGGTCAGCTGCGTGAGCTTCTCCGCCGGCACGCCCGGGCCGCGGTCGCGCACCGTGACGATGATCCACGGGCCTGCCTGCAACTGGCCCACCTGCACCTCGGCCGGCGTGGTGTCGGAGGTGCGGCCGTAGCGGCGCGCGTTCTCGAACAGGTTGGCGAACACGCGGCCCAGCTCGATGGGGTCGCCCAGCACGCGCGAGACCGGCGAGAGCTGGATGGCGATGCGGATCTGGCTCGCGTCGCGGAAGGCCAGCGCCTCGCGTTCGATCACCGCCGCCAGCGGCACCGGCTCCAGGCGCGTGACGCCCGGGCGCGCGTAGTCCATGAACTTGTCGATGATCGCGTCGAGCTGGTCGATGTCCTCGGCGATGTGCCCGCGCGCCTCCTCGTCGGGCACGCTGATCTCGGCCTCGAGGCGGATGCGTGCCAGCGGGGTGCGCAGGTCATGCGAGATGCCGGCCAGCATCACCGTGCGGTCCTGTTCCACCTTGGCCAGGTCGCGCGCCATGCGGTTGAAGCCGATGTTGACGGCACGCACCTCGGGCGTGCTGGTGCGCTCGTCCAGGCGCACGTCGTACTCGCCTTCGCGTATGCGCGCCGTGGCCGTCGAGAGGTCCTTCAGCGGCCGGTTGATCAGGCCCGCGATCATCGCGGAGCCGATGACGGTGGCCAGGAGCGCGATGCCCACCCAGACGAACCACGTGCTGGAGGTGAGCGGCGTCACGCGCGCGGACTCGGCCTGCAGCCAGTAGCGGTCGCCGTCGATCGTGAAGCCCACCCACAGCGCGTCCTGGCCGTTGACCGAGCGCGCCACCACCGTGCCTTCGCCCAGGCGAACGCGCAACTCCGCGGCGATGCGGCGCGTGAAGGCGTCCACCTCGTACGGATCCCAGCGGTCGGACGGTTCGCGCGGCAGCACGCGCACGGCCTCCTGGTCGGTCATCGACTTCATCAGCGCGATGCGCGTGATGCCGTCGACGTTCTTCATCGCGCCGCGCGACAGGTTCACGAGGCTCGCGATCTGCTGGGCCGCCAGCACCGCGCGCGGTTCGAACTCCAGCTGGCGCAACGTCTGCACCCACGCCAGCACGCCGCCGGTGAGCAGCAGCGACAGCAGGAAGAACGTGCGCCAGAAAAGACTCAGCGACAGGAGCTTGCGATCCATCCTGGGCCGCAGTTACGCGGTTTCGCTCGGCACGAACACGTAGCCCACGCCCCACACCGTCTGGATGTAGCGCGGGTTCGACGGATCGGGTTCGATCATCTTGCGCAGGCGCGAGATCTGCACGTCGAGGCTGCGGTCGAAGGGCTCGAAGTCGCGGCCGCGCGCGAGCTGGGCCAGCTTGTCGCGCGACAGCGGCTGGCGCGGATGGCGCACCAGCGCCTTGAGCATCGAGAACTCGCCGGTGGTCAGCGCGATGGGCTCGCCTTCCTTGGTGAGGCGGCGCAGCGACAGGTCGAACTCGAAGTCGCCGAACTGCACCACCTGGGCGTCCTTGGCCGGCGCGCCGGGCGCCTCCTGCGGCGGACGGCGGCGCAGCACCGCGTGCACGCGGGCCAGCAGCTCGCGCGGGTTGAAGGGCTTGGGCAGGTAGTCGTCGGCGCCCACCTCGAGGCCGACGATGCGGTCCACGTCCTCCACCTTGGCGGTGAGCATGATGATGGGCGTGCGGTCGCCGGCGGCGCGCAGGCGGCGGCAGATGGACAGGCCGTCCTCGCCCGGCAGCATCAGGTCGAGCACGATCAGGTCGATGTTCTCGCGCGTCATCAGACGGTTGAGTGCCTTGCCGTCCTCGGCCAGCAGGACGTCGAAGCCTTCCTGGCTGAGATAGCGGCGCAGCAGGTCGCGGATTCGGGCGTCGTCATCGAGGACGACGATGCGGTCTTGGCGGGTGCCTGGTACTGCCGACATGATGGCTCCAAATATGTAACAAGCCCGATTCTGCGGGGATAAATCGAGGAAATCACGGTTTTGGGCCGGATCTTTTGGTTCTGTTACAAATTCATGTCGCCGACGATAGCCGTGAACTCGTCACCCCATTTGCCACTTTGCCCCGTTCAATGGGCATCATCCACTCATGCGTGAATCCATGAACAAGAAAGTGCTGGCCCTCGTCTCAGCGTGCGCCTTGTCGGCCTCGTTGTCCACCCTCGCCGTCGCCCAGCCGGCGGTCGCCAAGGACCCCGAGGGGGTGCTGACGCTCAACAGCAGTGCCACCGTCCAGGTGCCCAACGACTGGATATCGGTGCAGTTCAGCACCACCCGGGAGGGCGCCGACGCGGCGGCCGTGCAGGCCGACCTCAAGGCGGCGCTGGGCGCGGCGCTGTCCCAGGCGCGCCCGGTGGAGAAGGGCGACGGCCACGTGGAGGTGCATGGCGGCGGCTTCTCGCTGCAGCCGCGCATGAACGCCAAGGGCCTGGTCAACGGCTGGTCGGGCACCACGTCGCTGTGGGTGCAGGGCCGCGACATGGGCACCATCGCCGAGCTCGCGGGCCGCGTCCAGACGATGACCGTGGCAAGCCTCGACTACAGCGTGTCGCGCGAGGCGCGCGAGAAGGTCGAGGGAGAGGTCGCGGCGCAGGCCATCGCCCGCTTCCGCGCCAGGGCGGCCGACTACGCGCGGGCGTTCGGCTACACCACGTTCACCGTGCGCGAGACCAACGTGAGCGTCGACGGCGGCCAGCCCGTGCCGCGGCCGTTCCGGATGAAGGCCGCGATGGCCTCCAGCGCCGGCGACGCGTTGCCCGTCGAGGCGGGCTCGGGCTCGGTCACGGCCAATGTCAACGGCAGCGTCCAACTGAAGTAAGTCGCACGGGTTTGAAGGCGAGGGCGTCGCCGGGCGCCCGCGCTTGTTACGATCCCGGCATGACCGCCGACCTCACGACCGAACCCCGCCTTCGCCACGTGCAATGCCTCGCCCCCGAGGGCCTGCACCGCATGGCGTACTGGGAGTGGGGCGACACCGCCAATCCCAGGGTGCTGGTGTGCGTGCACGGCCTGTCGCGCCAGGGCCGCGACTTCGACACCTTCGCCCGCGCGACGTGCGCCGACTATCGCGTGGTCTGCCCAGACGTCGTCGGCCGCGGCCGCTCCGGCTGGCTGAAGAACGCCGCCTCCTATGCGATCCCGACCTACGTGGCCGACATGGTCACGCTGCTCGCGCGGCTCGACGCGACCGAGGTGCACTGGGTCGGCACGTCCATGGGCGGCCTGATCGGGATGGGCCTGGCGTCGCTGCCCGATTCGCCGATCCGAAAGCTCGTCCTGAACGACGTTGGCCCCGCCATCGAATACGCGGCGCTGGCGCGCATCGGCGGCTACCTGGGCCAGCCGGCGCACTGGCGCAGCGTCGACGAGGCGGCCGACGCCCTGCTGGCGATCTCGCGTGGCTTCGGCCCGCACAGCCGGGAGGAGTGGTTGGCGCTGACGCGTCCGCAACTGGTGCCCGACGGCGACGGCTTCAAGTCGCACTACGACCCGGCCATCGCCGTGCCGTTCAAGGCCGTCACGCCGGAGCTGGCCGCCGCCGGCGAGGGCATGCTGTGGCACGCGTACGACTCGCTGAGGTGCCCGACGCTGGTGCTGCGCGGCGCCGAGTCCGACCTGCTCTCGCGCGCGACCGCGGACGCGATGGCGCAGCGCGGGCCGCGCGCCCGCGTGCAGGAGATCGCGGGCGTGGGACACGCGCCGACGCTGGTCCACGCCGACCAGATCGAGCTCGTCCGCGCTTTCCTCGCTTCGCCATGAAGACGCAGTCGACCACGCTCGCCGCCGACGACGCGCCGGCGATCGTGCGCGTGGCCGCGGCCGACATGGCCCGGGCCGCGAGCGAGCCGCACGAGGGCGCCGACAGCGAGGCCGGCGACGCCGACGCGCTGGCGCGCGCGCGGGCGTTCGCGCAACCGCTGCTCACGGGGCGCGTCCTCGACAGCGGCGAGGCCGCTTGGTCGCATGCCGAGGGCGTCGCGCAGATCCTGGCCGACCTCGGCGCCACGCCCGCCATGCAGGCGGCCGCCTTCCTGGTCTATGCGGGCGACGGGCTGCAGCGCCCGATCGAGGTGGTCACCAAGGCGTTCGGGCCGTCGTACGCGAGCGTGGTGGACCTCACGCGCCAGCTGGTGAAGATCCAGCGCAACGCGCGGGAGGCGCAGGTCGGCAAGGAAGGCAACGCGCAAAAGCGCGCGCTGCAGACCGAGCGCGTGCGCAAGATGCTGCTGGCGTTCTCGCGCGACCTGCGGGTGGTGCTGCTGCGCCTCGCGTCGCGCCTGCAGACGCTGCGCTGGCACGCCGCCAGCCGCACGCCGTGCCCGCCCGAGCTGGCGCGGGAGTCGCAGCAGGTGTTCGCGCCGCTGGCCAACCGCCTGGGCATCTGGCAGATCAAGTGGGAGCTGGAGGACCTGTCGTTCCGCTTCCTCGAGCCCGACGAATACCGCCGGGTCGCCAGGCTGCTGGACGAGCGCCGCGTGGCGCGCGAGGCCGGCATCGTCGCGTTCCGCGCGCAGCTGGTGGACATGCTGGCGGCCGCCGGCATCCGCGCCGACATCCAGGGCCGGCCCAAGCACATCTACAGCATCTGGAAGAAGATGCGCGGCAAGGAGCTGGACTTCGACCACGTGTTCGACATCCGCGCCGTGCGCGTGATCGTCGACGACGTCGCCGCCTGCTACGCCGTGCTGGGGCGCGTGAACGAACGCTACAGCGCGGTCGACGGCGAGTTCGACGACTACATCGCCAGGCCCAAGCCCAACGGCTACCAGTCGCTGCACACGGTGGTCAAGGACGACGTCGGCCGCGCGTTCGAGGTGCAGATCCGCACGCGCGAGATGCACGAGCACGCCGAGCACGGCGTGGCCGCGCACTGGGCCTACAAGGAGGCCGGCACCAAGGGCTACGCGGGCGTCAGCGCCGCCGGCGCGTTCGAGGACCAGGTGGCACAGGCGCGCAAGGCCGTGCTGCGGCAGCTGCTGGCGTGGGAGCGCGAATTCGTGGCCGAACCAGAGGGCGAGGCGGCCCCCGCGTCGACCGATGCGCCGGCCTTCGAAGACCGCATCTACGTATTCACGCCGCAGGCCAGCGTCATCGAGCTGCCGGCCGCTGGCACGCCCGTGGACTTCGCCTACGCGCTGCACACCGACGTCGGCCACCGCTGCCGCGGGGCGCGCGTCGACGGCCAGATGGTGCCGCTGCAGACCCCGCTGCGCAACGGACAGACGGTGGAGATCGTCACCGTGCGCGAAGGCGGCCCGTCGATGGACTGGCTCAACCCCGAGCTGCATTTCCTGCAGAGCCCGCGCGCCCGCGCCAAGGTGCGGGCGTGGTTCAACGCCTTGCAGCACGAGCAGACCGTGGCCAAGGGCCGCGAGCTGGTCGAAAAGCTGCTGCAGCGCGAGGGCCGCACCGCCACCAGCCTCGAGGAGCTCGCCAGCAAGCTGGGTTTCGACGGCGCGCAGGCGTTGTTCGAGGTGGTCGGCAAGGACGAATACTCGCTGCGCAACATCGAGAACCTGCTGCGCCCGGCCGAGCCGCCGCCGCCCGACGAGGTCATCCAGCTGAAGCGCCCGCGCACCGGCGGCGCGGCGGGCGGCGTGCTGGTGGTGGGCGTCGATTCGCTGCTGACCACGCTGGCCAGCTGCTGCCGCCCGGCGCCGCCCGACGCCATCGGCGGCTACGTCACGCGCGGCAAGGGCGTGGCCGTGCACCGGACGGACTGCACCAACTTCCGCCACATGGCGTCGACCACGCCCGAGCGCGTGATCCCGGTCGAATGGGGGTCGCAGGCCGGCGAGGGGCGGCCGGACAAGAGCGTCTACGCGGTGGACATCGTCGTCGACGCGCAGGACCGGCAGGGCCTGCTGCGCGACATCTCCGACGTGCTGGCCAAGCAGAAGGTCAACGTCATTGGCGTGAGCTCGCAGTCCACCAAGGGCATCAGTGACCGGCGCGCGTTCATGACCTTCACCGTCGAGATCGACAGCGCGGAGCGCCTGGGCAACGTGCTGGGACTGGTGGCGAAGGTGGCGGGCGTGGATTCGGCGCGCCGGCGCTGAAGGGCGCCGGCGGCGCCGCGCCGCTTCGTCTCATTGCGGACAAATCCCTTCGCGAAGCAGGAAATTCTTGCGGCGCTAGCATGGTTTTGTGAGCCCGTCTCCACGGGCCGCGACCCGGAGGAACCATGGCTCGCTCAACGTCCACGACGCTGCCGACTTCCCGCGTCGACCCCGGTCTCAACGAGGCCGCCGTCCGCATCATCCACAAGCTGCTGAGCCGCTTCGACGGCTCGCTCGCCTTGCGGCTCTGGAACGACGCCACCCACTCGTTCGGCCAGCGCGTGGGGCAGGTCGCGCCCAGCTTCACGCTGGTGCTGCGCGATCCCAAGGTGCTGCGCGACCTCGTCCTGAAACGCGGGCCCATCCCGCTGGCGGACGCGTACTTCCACGGACGGCTCGACGTCGAGGGCGACCTGTACGCCGCCCTGGGCCTGAAGCACCATTTCCAGACGCTCGAGCTGACGGGGCGCGAGCGGGCCGCGCTGCTGCTCGATGCGCTGCGCCTCGCGTTCATGCCCGCGCGCAAGATCGCGCCGGCGGGCGCGGTGCCCACCACGCGCCAGTTCCACCACGACCATTCGCTGGAGAGCGACCGGGCCGCCATCTCGCACCACTACGACGTCTCCAACGACTTCTACAAGCTGTTCCTCGACGAACGCATGGTGTATTCGTGCGCCTATTTCCACGCGGCCGACGACACGCTGGAGGCCGCGCAGCGGCAGAAGCTGGATCACATCTGCCGCAAGCTGCGTCTCGCGCCCGGCGAGCGTTTCCTCGACATCGGCTGCGGCTGGGGCGCGCTGGTGATCTGGGCGGCCAGGCACTACGGCGTGAAGGCGCACGGCATCACGCTGAGCCAGGCGCAACTGGACGAGGCGAGGAAGCGCATCGCGGCCGAGGGCCTGGAGCACCTCATCACGGTGGAACTGCGCGACTACCGCGCGCTGGAGGGCGAGGGCGTCTACGACAAGGTTTCCAGCGTGGGCATGTTCGAGCACGTGGGGCTGGCCAACCTGCCGCAGTACCACGCCACCGTGCACCGCGTGCTCAAGCCCAACGGCCTGTTCCTCAACCACGGCATCACGCACGAGGAAGACGGCTGGCAGCCGTCGGTGGACACCGAGTTCATCAACCGCTACGTGTTCCCGGACGGCGAGCTCGATCGCGTCAGCGCCATCCAGGCCGGCATGGAGCGCGCGCAGTTCGAGATCCAGGACGTGGAGAACCTGCGCGGCCACTACGCGAGGACGCTGCGCCACTGGGTCTCGCGCCTGGAGGCGCGCCACGACGAGGCCACGATCTACGTGAGCGAGGCCACCTACCGCGTCTGGCGCCTCTACATGGCCGCGAGCGCGCTGGAGTTCGAATCCGGCGGCACCGGCATCTATCAAATCCTCGCCTCGCGCCGGCCCGACGCGAGGCCGTATGCGCAGCCAGTACCTTTGACGCGACGGGACTTGTATGACCGAGAAATTACATGCTAGAATAGCGGTCTTGCAGGCGCGTAGCTCAGCTGGTTAGAGCACCACCTTGACATGGTGGGGGTCGTTGGTTCGAGTCCAATCGCGCCTACCAAATTCGAAGTCCATTCGGCTCTGCCGGAGGATGTGGCCACAGGAGGCGAAAGTCTCCCGACAGAAGAAGCCGCGAAAGAATTTGGCAATGCCTGCAAAGTGCATCGCTGCATTCAAGTGAGCCCCGAACGACGGAAGTTGTTCGGGGCTTTTTCTTTGTGCGCGAGGCGAGGGCCCGGCCCCGGTAGGATGTCCGTCCCGCAACGACGTCGCCACACCCGATGCGCCGCACGCCCTTCGCTTCCTCGCTGACCCTCGCCGCCACGCTGCTGGCCGCGCCGCTCGCCCACGCCGATGGCCTCGCCGACCTCAGGTCCGCCCTCGCGCGCCTGCAGGGGCAGACGCCGCTGAAGGCAACGCTGGAGGTGAAGACCAACGAGAAGCAAGGCGAGGGCGCCGACGCCGTCCAGAAGCAGGGCGAGGCAAGCATCGCGCTGGAAGACGGCGCGCGCGGCCTGCAGGTGCTCTACGCGAAGGACATGCTCGCGCGCATGGAGTCCGAATCGCGCCAGGTCGCGCGCGATCCCAAGGCGAAGACGCCGACGGTGTGGGCCCTCGGCAAGCTCGACTCGTCCGAGGTGCTGCGCATGACCTCCGCCGCGAACTCCCTGGGCCGCCGGCTGGACGAGTCGGTGTTCAAGGGCGAGAAGGCCGACAGCTTCGGCGGCAGGCCGGCGCGCCTGCTCACGTTCACGCTGCCCTTGTCGAGGCTGCCCGAGCAGCAGCGCAAGTACGTCAAGGAGTTCGACTCCACGCTGTCGGTCTGGATCGCGGCGGACGGCACGCCGCTGGCCAGCGCGACCAGCACCACGGTCAAGGGCCGGGCCTTCGTCGTCGTCAGCTTCGAGGCCGTGGACGAGGACAGCCTCACCTATGGCGTCGCCGGCGACCGCCTGATGACGCTGCGCAGCGAGAGCCACTCGACCAGCAGCGGGGCCGGCGAGCACGGCGAGCAGCGCGTGGTGAAGACACTGCAGCCGCAGGGCTGACACCTTCACCCGGCGCGTCCCGCGCGCGGGATGACGGCCGCCGCCGCCGGGCGCGCGAGCGGGCGCGTCAGCCGGGCCGCACCATGTCCTCGGCGCGCACCCAGGCGTCGAACTCCTCGCCGGTGAGCTTGCCCGAGGCGATGGCCGCGTCGCGCAGCCTGAGGCCCTTCGCGTGCGCGGTGCGCGCGATCTGGGCCGCGGCGTCATAGCCGATGTGCGGGTTCAGGGCCGTCACCAGCATCAGCGAGTTCTGCAGCAGTTCGGCGATGCGATCGAGGCGTGGCTCTATCCCCTGCGCGCAGTGCTTGTCGAAGCCGCGCATGCCGTCGTCCAGCAGCCGCACGCTCTGGAGCAGGTTGTGGATCATCACCGGTTTGTAGACGTTCAGCTCGAAGTTGCCGCTGGCGCCGGCCATCGTCACGGCGACGTCGTTGCCGATCACCTGGCAGCACAGCATCGTCATCGCCTCGCACTGCGTCGGGTTCACCTTGCCCGGCATGATGGAGCTGCCCGGCTCGTTCTCCGGGATCTGCAGCTCGCCCAGGCCGCTGCGCGGGCCGCTGGCCAGCCAGCGCACGTCGTTGGCGATCTTGGTGAGCGCCACGGCCAGCGCCTTCAACGCGCCGTGCGCGCGCACGATCGCGTCGTGCGCGGCCAGCGCCGCGAACTTGTTGGGGGCGGTGACGAAGCCCAGGCCGGTCATGCGATCGAGTTCGGCCGCCACGTCGGCGCCGAACGTGGCGGGCGTGTTCAGGCCGGTGCCTACCGCCGTGCCGCCGAGCGCGAGCTCGCGCAGATCGGGCAGCACCGCGTGCAGCTGGCGCTCGGCATGGTCGAGCTGCGCCACCCAGCCCGAGATCTCCTGGCCCAGCGTCAGCGGCGTCGCGTCCTGCAGATGCGTGCGGCCGATCTTGACGATGCCGTCGAAGGCCCTGGCCTTGGCGTCCAGCGTGGCGCGCAGGCCCTGCAGCGACGGGATCACGTGCTGCGCGATGCCTTGCACCGCGGCCACGTGCATGGCGGTGGGAAACACGTCGTTGGACGACTGGCCGAGGTTGACCTCGTCGTTCGGATGCACCAGGCGCTTCAGGCCCAGCGGGCCGCCGAGCAACTGCGAGGCGCGGTTGGCGAGCACCTCGTTCATGTTCATGTTGCTCTGGGTGCCGGAGCCGGTCTGCCACACGGCCAGCGGGAACTCGGCCTCCCAGCGCTCCTCGATGACCTCCGCGGCGGCGCGCGCGATCGCGTCGGCCTTGGCCGCGGGCAGCAGCCCGGCGCGCTCGTTGACGCGCGCGGCGGCGCTCTTGACCAGCGCCAGCGCGTGCAGCAGCTCCGGCGGCATGCGCTCGGTGGAGATGGCGAAGTGCTCGATGGAGCGCTGCGTCTGCGCGCCCCACAGGTGCTCGCCGGGGACGGGGATGTCGCCCCAGGCGTCGTGCTCGATGCGTCGTTCGGTGCTCATGTCGTCCTGGATCCGTGCCTGAATCCGGTGAGCGTACAGGGGCCGCGAAGACCCTGCCGGAGGTGCCGCGAAGCCGCAACGGGCGGGGGAATCCCTTGCTGCACTGCAACGCGCCGCCCCTAGAATCGACTCAACCAGACCTACACATCGATTGGGGACATTCCATGGTCACGACCCGCCGCAATGCCAAGGCCAGCGCCGACCCGGCCGCGCCTCCGGGCGTGCGCATCCTCAAGAAGTACCCGAACCGGCGCCTCTACGACACGCTCACCAGCTCGTACATCACGCTGGCCGACGTGAAGAAGATGGTGCTCGAAGGCGCGCCGTTCGAGGTGCGCGACGCCAAGACCGGCGACGAGCTCACGCGCGCGATCCTGCTGCAGATCATCCTCGAGGAAGAAACCGGCGGCGTGCCCATGTTCAACAGCCAGATGCTGGCCCAGATCATCCGCTTCTACGGCCACGCCATGCAGGGCGTGATGGGCTCGTACCTCGAGAAGAACCTGCAGGCGCTGGCCGAGATGCAGACGCGCCTGGCCGACCCGGCCGCGGCCCTGTCGCCGCTCACGCCGGACGGCTGGAGCAAGCTCATGAGCGGCCAGGCGCCGATGATGCAGAACCTGATGGGCAGCTATCTCGAGCAGTCGAAGAAGCTGTTCGAGCAGATGCAGGAACAGATGAGCAAGCCGGGCGAGTCCATCTTCCCGATCCCGGGGTTCCCGCCGACGCGCAAGTGACGCGTTAGCCGAACCGCGCCGCCGACCGGGCACGCGCCTTGGCGGCCTCGACCTCGCGGTCGTGCGGCGGGGCGGTGGTGACGAGCGAGCCGATCAGCGTGCGCGCCGATGCCGCGACGGCCTCGACGGCGCGCTCGAAGGCCTCCTCGTTGGCCTTCGAGGGCACGCTGAAGCCGCTGAGCTTGCGGACGAACTGGAGCGCGGCGTCGCGGATCTCGATCTCGGTGGCGGGCGGCTCGAAGTTGAACAGCGTGCGGATGTTGCGGCACATGGGCATGTCTCCGTGGGACGACGGGGCGTCGCGGCCGGCCTCAGGCCGCGGCCAGCGGCTCGAGCTGGCGAATGCCGTGGACGATGGCCTCGATGCCGCCGTGACGAGCCTCGTACAGTTCCAGCCATCCCGTGAAGTCCTCCGGCGCCAGCGCGGAGTCCGGCGGCGCCCGGTCGGTCGGCAGGGTCGCGAGCACGGCCTCGAATGCGGCGATGTCGGCGCGTGCGAAGCAGTCGTCCACGCGCGCCTGCAGCGCCGGCCGCGCGTCGTCGACGCGGCGCAGGTAGTGCGCGATGTCCAACGGCGCGTCGAGATCCTCGTCGTCGACGCCCACCATCTGGTCGAAGCTGGGCAGGCGCACGGCATCGGCCGGTCCGGGGCCGGCCCCGGCGGGCGGGGCCGCGTCGAGCGGGCCGTCGAAGCCGTATACACCTTCCAGCGCCGACCAGTCGAAGGTCGCCGGGTCGGGGTTGGCGATGTCGTGCGCCAGCGCCGCGACGGCGGCGCGCTGCTCGGGCGTGCGCTCGGCGGCGGCCGACGCGGCCTTGTCGAGCGCGCGCAGCAGCGCGATATCGGCGATGCTGTTCGCGTTGAGGTAGAGGTATTCGAAGCGGGTGCGGTCGAGGCGGGCCATGGTGCGAGTGTCGCTCAGCGCGCGGCGGCTTCACAGGTTCTCAGATGACGGAGCCCGCGAGCGAGGTGGCGCCGTCGATGATCAGCGGCAGCGCCGTGCCCGTCGTGCCGGCCAGATACAGTGCCTGGATTGCGATTGGCTTGAGCACGCGCAGCATCGCGTCCAGGATCGCGCGCACGACCTGCGCCGTGATCTGCGCCGCGCTCTTGAGGACGATGCCCGCCCAGCCCGCGGCCTGGCGCATCGCCTCGCGAAGGTCGGCGTCGAGCTCGGCCATCTTGCACAGGTTGGAGGTCAGCATGGCTACGAACAGGTCGACTGCGGTGAGCGACACTACGCCGACGAGGCCCGCCGCCGAGAGCAGGCCGCTGATCGCCTTCATCAGGTAGGACAGGCCCCTGGCGGCCTGGCGCGTGAGCCAGCCGGGGTTGTCGGAGCTGCGCAGCAGCCAGCGCGCCATGACGGCATTGTCGTGGTCGACCGCGGCGCCGAGCGCGCGCACGCCGTCCCACGACATCCGGTCGCGCGAGACGCGCAGCACGTACTCGTTCATGTCGTGGTTGGCGACGCTGAGCAGGCGGTCGGTCGGCGACGTCAACATCATGTTGTTGGCGTCGTCGGGGTTCGGGTTGAGGTGGCCGAACGGGAACGGGCCGACCATCGTGACGGGGTCGAGGTCGTGCGAGACACGATAGACGTTGAGCTTGCCGAGCGACTGCTCCATCGCGCGCTGCGCGCCGAACGCGCCCACGCGCGGGCAGCCGAACGTGTAGAGCTTGACGGCCTTGCCGCGCTCGGAGAAGTGAGACGCCACCAGTGTGGCGACGGCGCCGCCGAGGCTGTGGCCCACGCAGTGCACGACGTCGGCATCCATGATGCGCGTGTCGTCGGACGCGAGGCCGCCGCGGATGCTGTCGAAGGTGTTCTTGAAGCCGGTGTGCACGAGGCCGTAGCTGCCGAAGCCGGTCAGCGAGCCGTGCGCGTCGGTGTAGATGTCGGCCTTGCTGTGCTCCGCGCGCGTGCCGCGGGTGGCGACGATCACGTGGCGCGCGCCGCCGCGGTTGAAGCGCAGCACATAGCCGAAGCCGGTGCGCAAGCCGGCCGTCGAGCCCTCGAAGACGCGATCGAGCCGCGCGCCGCCGAGGTCGGTGGGCTTGAGCGAAGTGTTGGCGCCGCCGGCGCGCTGCTGCGCGCCGTTGCCGCTGCCCAGCACCATCTGGCGCACGTTGGCCCGGGTCTCGACGCCGGCCACGGCGGCGCCGGTCATCCAGTCCTTGAGCGTGAAGTAGCAGTTGTGGGCGATGTAGGCCGCCTCGCGGGGCGACAGGGCCTGCTGGTCGTTGACGGTCATGTTGTCTCACGCGGTGAGCCGCGCTCTCCCTGTTGAAGTCGAGTTCAAAGAACCTTGGCGAGGTCGAGCGACCACGCGGCCTCGCGCGGCTTCGCGGCGCGGTCGTCGGCGGTCTTCAGCCAGAGCGTCTTGCCGACCAGGCCCCATTGGCGGACGTTGCCGTCGTCGATGGACAGCTTCAGCACCTCGAGGCCGTCGCGGTGCTTGACCGAGAACAGCACCAGGTGGTCGAGGTGGTTGACGTAGCGCTGCGGACCCAGGCGCTCCTTGTCGGTGTGGTAGAGCACCAGCACCGCGTCGGGCGCGATCTGCAGCGTGTCGACGAACTTGTAGGGCAACCCCTGCGACCAGTCGGGCGCGATACCCTCGGCCAGCAGGTGCAGGCGACCGGCGGCGATGTCGTGCACGAACAGGCCGTCGGTGGGGATCGGCTTGTCGTAGGCCAGGTGGATCAGCAACTGCTGCGAGGGCAGCGCGAGCACGGACTCGGCGTCGAAGGCGATCCACTTGGCCTGGTCGGGCGCGAACTGCACCGGCAACGGGCTGGCGAATCGCGTCTCGTCGCGGGGCGTCATCTGCCACAGCTGCGTCTCGCGCCGCGGCTCGTAGAAGTTGACGACCGCGACGCCGGCGTGCTGCGCGCTGCCGGGCGCGACATAGGCGCGGATCGGCTGGCGCTCGCTGGGATTCGGCTTGAGCGTGCCCGCGGGCGGCGGCGCGTCCGCGCCGAGGTCGAGCACCGCCGGGTAGGCGGCGGCCGGCAGCGTCGTGAAGGAGGTTGGCAGCGACGCCTGGCGCACCAGCGGCGCGCCTACCGACGGGTCGACCACCGACGTCTTCCTGCCCTTGAACAATCCGAAGGCCATGTTGTCCTTTCCGCTTTCGTTGGAGTGCGCCTGGTCGCAGCCGGCGACCGACGTCAGGAGTGCCGTCGCAGCGACAGAATTCAGGAGCGCGCGCACGCGGCGCGAGAGGCCGAGGGGCCTGTTTCCGACGAGCATGGAGGGGTCAGCTGGGGTGATGGGGATCCGGACGGGATCCCGCGATTCGCCACGGTTCGAGGGCGCGCCCGGCGCGGTGCTGTCCGGACTCTGCGGCGCCAGCGGGCGTCGCGAACGACTTCGATACCAGGTCGGCCGATATGGCCGGTCACGCAGGGCGTGCGGGGCTATTGTGCGACATCGGGCGCCCGCCCGCCTGCCCCCGTTTGGGGGAAGGCGTGGCCAGGTGCTGGCAGCTCGGCGGTGGCGCGGCGTGCCGGCGGACATTTGCCATCGATTCCGAGGGCGATGCGCGGTCGTCGGATCCGGTGGTGCCGCCGATGCGGGACAATCCGGGGATGAACGCCACCACCGACGCCCCGCTCGCCGCCGTGCCAGCCAAGGCGGAACCGACCATCGCCTTCGTCAGCCCCGGCTGACCCTGGGACCCTGTTTCCAAACTTTCGCGGACGACTATCGGCACATGCTCACACTTCAGGTCTTCAAAACGAAGCCGGTTGTCCATGCTCAGTACCGAGCTTCGACCAGCAGTGGGCTTCTCGTCAGCGTGTATCCGGGCGGGAGCTTCATGGGCTATTCGTTCGACGAACTTGTCGTGATGGGCACAGGCGAGCACAGCAAAGACGCTCGCGATCAGTACGACTTCCGGAACACCGGGGTGGCGCCGACGTACGAGTCGCCATGGGAAGCGAAGCTCGCAGCCTTCGAGGAAGTTCTCTTCGGCTATCAGGTCGGCGCATTCACGAGCCTAGAGGTGCTTGCAGCAGCACGCAAGTTCGACGCGGCCTGATGGCATCGCACCTCTTGGTAGACACCATGCGCATTGCGCGCCCCGCGGGAGTCATCGAGGTTGTGAACGAGCCGACGTATTCGTTTGGCTCTGCCGACAACGTGCGCAGCTATCCGGTCGAGCGGGATCTTGCCCTCGGATCGCGTGCCAGTTCAACCCACGGTGTTCTTCTCGACGGAGTTCCGATCGCCGTGTTCGCGAACGGTGGCGGCGCCAGCGGCGTTCACGATCACTCGGCCGTTTTTGTGAATGGGCTCCTGTACCTTGCGGTAGGAGACTGCGTAGTTTGCATGAGCGTGTCTCCGATCGACGTGAAGTGGTCGCTTCAAGTCGATTCAGCGACTTGCTTCGGCATTCACTACGATCAATCTCATGGCGCGTTCATCTCGCACGGCGAGTTGGAGATTGCGCGGTTTTCGGAGGCCGGGGCGATCCTTTGGGGTTCGTCGGGTGCCGAGGTGTTCTCTGAAGGTTTTGCGTTGCGGAGCGACTTCATCGAGGCAATCGACTTCGACCACCGGACCTACCGATTCCGGTACGAGGACGGTCTGCCGTTCGCCGCCCAGCATTGATCGTGTGGGACGCCGCCGGCAGGTGCCCTCGCTTAAATGTGCCGACTGGCATCGAAGTGATTCAGTCGCTGCCTAGCTTCTTGTTGTCGCTCTTTGATGGACGTCCTGGGCCAGCCTTTTGACGGGCTTTCGACACGGCACCTACCGCGATGGCTTGTGCTTTCTCACTCTCACATGTCTCAAGCTCGCTTTTCGCGGCATCGCTCATTCGATGGAGCGGCATGTCGACCAACGCAACTTGGCTACGGGCGATGAACACGTCCAGGCCGGATTCTCGGTCGGAGAGATCTAGGGTAAGTGTGTCATTCTCCTGCTCAATTTCGCAGAAAGCTGACCAAGATGCTTCGTCGTCGACGTGCAGTTCTCGCAAGGTTCCATCGTCGTAATGCACCCTGGTGGTCAATATCAGCTTGAAGCATTTGTCCTGGTCTAGTTCTTCCTGCTCGATCAGGTCTTCAATTGCTCCTTTGAAGGCTTCTGACGAATCGTCATCTCCGAAGCCCAGGAAGTGGTCCTCGAGGGCTCTATAGACTTCCGGCGAATGACCCTGGTAGCTGTCCCAGCCTAGCTCCCAATCGTCAGCCACTTCATCGGCGTTGTCGTCGAGGATGGAGATCTGACGAACTGACTCGACGTTGATGAGAAGCGCGCGATTGTTCAGCGTAGTTGCAACGATCCAAGGTGCATCGCGCGTCGCACTCGAAATGGCGCCACTGATCCTGTTGGCTTCGCGCAGCGTTATGGGATACCAGGTGCTCTTTGAGGCGCCTGGGGAGCGTATGCCAAGATGTCCCCAAAAGCCTTCGTCGGACCTGGCGAAAAGGTGGTACCGATTGGTGGTGATCGAATCCTTTCCCGTTGCGGCAAACGGATTGCGCCCTAGCAAATCGTCGACGCTGGTACCGAAGATGAGAGCAAGGTCCCTCAGTGCCGCAATGCTCGGTTCACTTTTGCCTGTTTCCCAGCGTGCGATCGTCTGCTGAGTGGTCTCGAGCATCTCGGCAAGCCGATCCTGAGTGAAACCGTGCGCGAGCCTGAGTTTCTTGAGGCTGTCCATGTGATCTCCAAAAAGCGTTTCGTAAGTATAAAAACTCTTTTTATGTGTTGTAAACACATTTTTGGTGTTTTTTTAAGATGGCGATTGCACTGTTCAGGCTGGGGACGCTGCGGCGGGGCTGCGTAATGGCGGCTTTACCGCTTCCTCCAGTTGCTATCAGGCGCCACCAATAGCGGTAGGGCACGGTTCGCCTGTTCCGATTGGGTCGTCGGTTTAGGAACAGTCTCCTTGGGCGACCCCTGGAACACTGTTTACGATAGAATGATGGGTTGTCCGTGGGCGAGGTTCCACTGCGAGAAAGTCCAATGGAATCAACTACTTATCCCACTCCGACCAGCGCCGCCAAGGAGCCGACCATCGCCTTCGTCAGCCTCGGCTGCCCCAAGGCCCTCACCGACTCCGAGCTCATCCTCACGCAGCTGCGCGCCGAGGGCTACGGCACCAGCAAGAGCTACGCGGGCGCCGATCTCGTGGTGGTCAACACCTGCGGGTTCATCGACGACGCCGTCAAGGAGAGCCTGGACGCGATCGGCGAGGCGCTGGCCGAGAACGGCAAGGTGATCGTCACCGGTTGCCTGGGCGCCAAGCCGGGCAAGGCCGGCGGCGACAACCTGATCCGCGAGATCCACCCGAAGGTGCTGGCCGTCACCGGCCCGCACGCCACGCAGGAGGTGATGGACGCGGTGCACCTGCACGTGCCCAAGCCGCACGACCCGTTCATCGACCTGGTGCCGCCGCAGGGCATCAAGCTCACGCCGCGCCACTACGCGTACCTGAAGATCAGCGAGGGCTGCAACCATCGCTGCACGTTCTGCATCATCCCCAGCATGCGTGGCGACCTGGTGTCGCGGCCCATCGGCGACGTGCTGGGCGAGGCGCAGCGCCTGTTCGAGGCCGGCGTCAAGGAGCTGCTGGTGGTGAGCCAGGACACCTCGGCCTACGGCGTCGACGTGCAGTACCGCACCGGCTTCTGGGACGGCAAGCCGGTCAAGACCCGCATGCTGGACCTGTGCGAGCGCCTGGGCGAGCTGGCCGGGAAGTACGGCGCGTGGGTGCGCCTGCACTACGTGTACCCGTATCCGCACGTGGACAACGTGATCGACCTGATGGCCGCGGGCCAGATCCTGCCGTACCTGGACATCCCGTTCCAGCACGCCCATCCGGCGGTGCTCAAGCGCATGAAGCGGCCGGGCACCGGCGAGCGCACGCTGGAGCGCATCCAGGCGTGGCGCGCGAAGTGTCCCGAGCTGGTCATCCGCAGCACCTTCATCGCCGGCTTCCCGGGCGAGACGGAAGAGGAATTCCAGGCGCTGCTCGACTTCCTGGGCGAGGCGCAGATCGACCGCGCGGGCTGCTTCGCCTACTCGCCGGTGGAAGGCGCCACGGCCAACGAGATCGAAGGCCAGCTGCCGCAGGAACTGCGCGAGGAGCGCCGCGCGCGCTTCATGGCGGTGGCCGAGCAGGTGTCCACCGAGCGCCTGCAGCGCCGCGTGGGCGCGACCATGCAGGTGCTCGTCGACAAGGCGCCCATGCTGGGCCGCAAGGGCGGCGTCGGCCGTTCCTACGCCGACGCGCCGGAGATCGACGGCATCGTGCGCCTGCTGCCGCCGGAGAAGCTGTCCAAGCAGCTGAAGGTGGGCGAGTTCACGCGCGCCCGCATCGTCGCCACCGAGGGCCACGACCTCGTCGCGCTGCCGATCTGATGGCCGAGTCCCGCGACGCCCACGACGACGCGCCGTCCACGCGCCAGATCCACCACGGCTACGTGCCGCCGGCCGGATTCGCCGCCGTGGCCCCGGCGATGCATCGCGCGTCGACGGTGCTGTTCAAGGACGTCGCCGCGATGCGCGCCAGCTCCTGGCTGGACAAGGACACCTACACCTACGGCCTGCACGGCACGCCCACGTCGTTCACGCTGGAGGCGCGCCTGGCCACGCTCGAGGGCGGCACGCACGCGATGCTGGTGCCCAGCGGCCTGGCCGCGATCGCGCTGGTCGACCAGTCGCTGCTGTCCAGCGGCGACACGGTGCTGATCCCTTCGAACGCCTACTTCCCGAACCGCAGCCTGGCCACGCACGAGCTGGCGCGCTGGGGCATCGTCCACCGCTTCTACGATCCGATGGACGTGGAGTCGCTGCGCGCGGCGCTTGGCGAGGACGTCAGGCTGGTGTGGATCGAGCCACCGGGCTCGGTCACGCTGGAGTTCCCCGACCTGCGCGCGCTCGTGCGCGCGGTCCGCGCGCACGCGCCCCGCGCGGTCGTGGCGCTGGACAACACCTGGGGCAGCGGCATCGCCTTCGACGCGTTCGATCTCGAGCCCGGCGCCACGCCGGCGCTGGGCGTCGACCTCACGATCCACGCGCTCACCAAGTACCCGTCGGGCGGCGCGGACGTGATGATGGGCTCCGTCGTCACGCGCTCGCAGGCGCTGCACGACCAGCTCGCGCTGTCGCATTGCCGCCTGGGCCTGGGCGTGGGCCCCAACGACGTGGAGCTGGTGCTGCGCGGGCTGCAGACGGTGGCGCTGCGCTACGCCGCCCAGGACGCCTCGACGCGGCGCATCGCGCGGTGGGCCCTCGGCCGCAAGGAGTTCGCGCGCGTCCTGCATCCGGCCACGCCCGGATCGCCGGGGCACGAGCATTGGGCCGCGCAATGCCGCGCGGCGGCGGGCCTCGTGAGCCTGGAGTTCGATCCGGCCTACGCGCCGGAGCGCGTCGAACGCTTCGTCGACGACCTGCGCCTGTTCGGCATCGGCTGGTCGTGGGCGGGGCCGATGAGTCTCGCGGTGCCTTACCGCGCGGCGACCGATCGCGTGTCCTCGACCGTCTACAAGGGCACGGTGGTGCGGCTGTCCATCGGGCTGGAGGATGTGGGCGACCTGATCCGCGACCTTGAAGCGGCCTTGGAGAAGCTGGGCGCTTAGGCCCTTAGTCCTTGCTCGGCCCCGATACCTTGTGGCGCATCAGCCGCCCCTTCTCGCGCTCCCAGTCGCGCTCCTTGATCGTGTTGCGCTTGTCGTGGTCGGCCTTGCCCTTGGCCAGTGCGATGTCGGCCTTCACGTAGCTGCCCTTGAAGTGCAGGTTCAGCGGCACCATCGTGAAGCCGCGCTGCTCCACCTTGCCGATGAGGCGCTTGATCTCCTCGCCGCGCATCAGCAGCTTCTTGGTGCGGTCGGCCTCGGGATTGACGTGCGTGGAGGCCGAGCGCAGCGCGTTGATGCGGCAGCCGATCATCCACAGGTCGCCGCCCTTGATGACGACATAGCCGTCCGTCAGCTGCACCTGTCCCGCGCGGATGGCCTTCACCTCCCAGCCCTGGAGCACCAGGCCGGCCTCGTACGTCTCTTCGATGTGGTATTCGAACCGCGCGCGGCGATTCTCTGCGATGAAGGCGGACATGGTGGCGCTTAAAATTCTTCCATTGTATGAAGCACGTCAAGAAGTCCGTCCTCCTGTGGTACTCCGCTCGCGAAATGTACGAGCTCGTCGTCAACGTGGACGACTATCCGAAGTTCCTGCCCTGGTGCGAATCGGCCACCGTGCTGGAGCGCCGTCCGGCCGACCCGGCGACGGGCGCGCCCGCGGGTATGACCGCTCGCCTGGGCCTGTCGTACGCGGGCGTGCGCCAGTCGTTCACGACGCGCAACGAGGAGGTGCGGGGCGAGTCGGTGAAACTCAAGCTCGTCGACGGCCCGTTCTCGCAGCTCGATGGCGTGTGGCAGTTCAAGCCGCTCAAGCAGCCCGACCCGACGCAGCCCGTGAACCCGGACGAGCCGGTGGCTTGCCGGGTGGAGTTCGACCTCATGTACGCATTCTCCAACCGCGTGTTCGAGGCGGTGCTGAGCCCGGTCTTCGACCAGGTGGCCAACACCTTCGTCGACTCCTTCGTCAAGCGCGCGGCGCAGGTCTATGGCGAGCGTTGAGATTCGGGTCCAGGTGGTGTGGAGCCCGGCCGAGCGCGAGACGCTGAGCGTCGAGCTGCGCCTGCCGCCGGAGGCCACGCTGGCCGATGCGCTGGCCGCGACGGGCTGGCCGGCGCTGGCGAGCGCGGCGCAAGGGGATGCGGCCTTCGCGGCGGCCGGGCTGTCGGCCGCGGTCTGGAGCAAGGGGAGGGCGCTGGCGCACCCGTTGCGCGACGGCGACCGCGTGGAGGTGCTGCGCGACCTGCAGATCGACCCGATGGAGGCGCGCCGCGTGCGCTACGAGGCGGCCGGCGGCATCGATGCGCTGCGCCGGCGCGGGTACGCCGGACGCAAGCGCTGACCGGGTTGCCTAGTGCGCCGGCGCGGCACCGCAGCTGGATGCGATCACGTCCTGCGTGCGCTGGATTTCCGCGGCGCGGCCGGCGTCGTCGAGCACCTCGCGCTCGCCGTTGGCGTTCGTGCGGGCGATGCGCTGGCCTTCCTGCAGCGGCTTGAGCATGGCCTGGGCGCGCGTGCAGTTGTCCTTGCGAATGGCGGCGTTCCTGGCGTCCAGCTCGGCGCGCTCGGCCTTGTCCTTGTCCGCCTTCTCCTGGTCTGCGAGCTTCTTCTTCCTTTCCAGCGCGCTGTCGCCGGCGGGGACGGATGCCGGCGCGGCGGAGGACGCCGGTGTCGTCAGCACCGGGCCGGCGCCGACGGTCGGCCCGCTGATGATGTCCTTGGCCGGCGTTCCGGGCGGCGGCGGCGTGTCGCCGATGTGCATCTGGCCCGACGCGTCGCGCCACTTCCAGAAGGCCTGGGCATGGGCGCCGGTGGCGGCCAGCGCCAGCAGGCCGGCGGCGAAGGACAGGGCGAACTTTTGCATGGGCTGCATTTCTTGTGAACGGGTGAGGAACCAACGAGGGGCGCCCGGGGCGCGTTGACACATTCTCGTGTCTTTCAGCCGCCGCGGCGCCGAGTGTAGTGCTCTGCAGTGGTGACAAATCGCAAACAAATCGGCGCCGCGGCGCCTGGCGGAAGCCGGTTCGTCAAGGCCCTGCCCGGCAAAGGTCCGCGCTGTCCGTATAATCCGCTTTTGCGTCTGGAGCTTCCTCTATGCGCCTTCTAGGCAAAGCGCTCACCTTCGACGATGTGTTGTTGGTGCCGGCATATTCCCAGGTGTTGCCCCGCGACACCAGCCTGCGGACTCATTTCACCCGCAACATCGTCCTCAACCTGCCCGTCGTCTCGGCGGCCATGGACACCGTCACCGAGGCCCGCCTGGCGATCGCGATCGCCCAGGAAGGCGGCATCGGGGTCATCCACAAGAACCTCACGGCCATGCAGCAGGCCGCCGAAGTGGCGCGCGTCAAGCGCTACGAATCGGGCCTGTTGCGCGATCCGGTCACCATCGCGCCGGGCGCCCGCGTGCGCGACGTGGTGGAGCTGTCGCGCCTGCATGGCGTGTCGGGCTTCCCGGTGGTGGACAACGGCCGCGTGGTGGGCATCGTCACCAACCGCGACCTGCGCTTCGAGACCCGCATGGACGCCCCGGTGCGCGAGATCATGACGCCGCAGGAGCGCCTGATCACGGTGCCCGAGGGCACCTCCCTGGCCGTGGCCAAGGAACTGATGCACCGCCACAAGCTGGAGCGCGTGCTGGTGGTCAACGACGCGTTCGAGCTGCGCGGCCTGTTCACGGTGAAAGACATCACCAAGCAGAACACCTTCCCGAACGCCGCGCGCGATTCGCACGGCAAGCTGCGCGTGGCGGCCGCCGTCGGCGTCGGCGACGGCACCGAGGAGCGCGTCGAGCTGCTGGCCAAGGCCGGCGTCGACGCCATCGTGGTCGACACCGCCCACGGCCACAGCCAGGGCGTCATCGACCGCGTGAAGTGGGTCAAGAAGAACTTCCCGCAGGTCGACGTCGTCGGCGGCAACATCGCCACCGGCGCGGCCGCGCTGGCGCTGGCCGAGGCCGGCGCCGACGCGGTGAAGGTGGGCATCGGCCCGGGCTCCATCTGCACCACGCGCATCGTCGCCGGTGTGGGCGTGCCCCAGGTCATGGCCATCGACAACGTGGCCACCGCGCTGCAGGGCACCGGCGTGCCGCTGATCGGCGACGGCGGCATCCGCTACTCGGGCGACATCGCCAAGGCCATCGCCGCCGGTGCCAGCACCGTCATGATGGGCGGCATGTTCGCTGGCACCGAAGAGGCGCCGGGCGAGGTCATCCTGTTCCAGGGCCGCAGCTACAAGAGCTACCGCGGCATGGGCTCCATCGGCGCGATGAAGGCCGGCTCGGCCGATCGCTACTTCCAGGAAGCCGACGACAACCCGAACGCCGACAAGCTCGTGCCTGAAGGCATCGAGGGCCGCGTGCCGTACAAGGGCTCGGTGGTGTCCATCCTGTTCCAGATGGCCGGCGGCCTGCGGGCTTCGATGGGCTACTGCGGTTGCCCGACGATCGACGACATGCGCAACAAGGCGGAGTTCGTCGAGATCACGTCGGCCGGCATCCGCGAGAGCCACGTGCACGACGTGCAGATCACGAAGGAAGCCCCGAACTACCGGGCCGACTGAGTGGCGACACGCTGAGAGACAGCCGCCCGGTTCGCCGGGCGGTTGCGCTTTGCGGAAAACCTTTCATCCAACCCCCAGCCACCGTGAGCGCAGACCCGACCCCCGCCGTCGATTCCCGCACCGCCGCCGGCAAGCGCCAGGCGGCGATGCCGTTCATCATGGTGACGGTGCTGATCGACATGATCTCGATCGGGCTGATCATCCCGGTGCTGCCCAAGCTCGTCGGAACGTTCGAGACGACGGCCGCGGCGCAGGTCGGCGCCTATGCATGGGTGGCGATGGCGTTCGGCTTCGCCAACTTCATCGGCTCGCCCATCCTCGGTGCGCTGTCCGACCGCTACGGCCGCCGGCCGGTGCTGTTGATCGGCTTCAGCGGCCTCGCGCTGAGCTTCTTCGTCACCGCGCTCGCCACCGCGTTGTGGATGCTGATCGTCGTGCGCCTGTTCAGTGGGGCGCTGCAGGCCAACATCGCGGTGGCCAACGCCTACGTGGCCGACATCACGCCGCCCGAGGAGCGCGCCGGGCGCTTCGGCATGCTGGGCGCGATGTTCGGCCTCGGCTTCATCCTCGGCCCGGTGCTGGGCGGCCTGCTGGGCGGCATCAATCTGCGCCTGCCGTTCTATTGCGCCGGCACGCTGGCCGTCTGCAACTGGCTCTACGGCTTCTTCGTGCTGCCCGAATCGCTGCCGCCGGAGCGCCGCCAGCCGTTCAGCTGGGCGCGCGCCAACCCGATCGGCTCGTTGATGCATCTGGCGCGGCTCAAGAGCATGGGCGCGCTGCTGGGCGTGGTCGCCTTCGCGTCGCTGGCGCAGTTCATCCTGCAGGGCACCTGGGCGCTGTACACGCAGCTCAAGTTCGGCTGGGAGCCGCAGCAGATCGGCTGGTCGCTGTGCGCGGTCGGCGCGATGTCGGTGCTGGTGCAGGGCGTGCTCGTCGGCAAGCTCACCAAGCTGATGTCGGTGCGCCGGCTGGCCACCATCGGACTCGTGTGGTCGGCATTGAGCTACGTGGCCTGGGGCGCCGCCACGCAGGGCTGGATGATGTACGCGGTCATCGCCTGCAACGTGCTGGGCTTCGCGGCCGGCGCGTCGCTGCAGACGCTGGTGGCCAATGCCGCCGACCAGAAGACCCAGGGGCAGACGATGGGCGCCGTCGCCGGCCTGTCCAGCCTGACGGCCGTGCTCGCGCCGGTCATCGGGCCGCTGCTGCTGCGAGCGGTGGCCGACGCGCCGCGCGGCGACTGGCGTCTCGGCGCCCCGTACTACGTCTGTGCCGCGCTGCAACTGTGCGCGATGGCCATGACCGTCGTCCACTTCCGCCGGCTGCGCGCCAGCGCGCCGGCGCCGGCCGCCGCGCAGTCCTGAAATCCCTTACTTCACCTCACCCGCCCCGCCGCCATGCACGACAAGATCCTCATCCTCGATTTCGGCTCCCAGGTCACGCAACTGATCGCGCGCCGCGTGCGCGAGGCGCACGTCTACTGCGAGATCCATCCCAACGACGTCTCCGACGAGTTCATCCGCTCGTTCGGCGCCAAGGGCATCATCCTGTCGGGCAGCCATGCGAGCACCTACGAGGACGCCGAACTGCGCGCGCCGCAGGCCGTGTGGGACTCGGGCGTGCCGGTGCTGGGCATCTGCTACGGCATGTTCGCGATGACCGTGCAGCAGGGCGGCGAGGTGGAGCCGGCGAAGGAGCGCGAGTTCGGTTACGCCGAGGTGCGCGCGCATGGCCACACGAAGCTGCTGGAGGGCATCGAGGACTTCGCCACCCCCGAGGGCCACGGCATGCTCAAGGTGTGGATGAGCCACGGCGACAAGGTCACCAGGCTGCCGCCGGGCTTCCGGCTGATGGCCAGCACCGGCAACTGCCCCATCGCCGGCATCGCCGACGAGTCGCGCGGCTACTACGGCGTGCAGTTCCACCCCGAGGTCACGCACACGGTGCAGGGCAGGGCGCTGCTCGAGCGCTTCGTGCTGGGCATCGCCGGCGCCAGGGCCGACTGGATCATGACCGACCACGTCGAGAAGGCCGTCCAGCGCATCCGCGAGCAGGTGGGCGACGAGGAGGTCATCCTGGGCCTGTCCGGCGGCGTCGATTCGAGCGTGGCCGCGGCGCTGATCCACCGCGCCATCGGCGACCAGCTCACCTGCGTGTTCGTCGACCACGGCCTGCTGCGACTGGACGAGGGCAAGATGGTGATGGAGATGTTCGAGGGCCGGCTGCACGCGAAGGTGGTGCACGTGGACGCCAGCGCGCAGTTCCTGGGCCACCTGGCCGGCGTCACCGACCCCGAGCAGAAGCGCAAGATCATCGGCCGCGAGTTCGTGGAGGTGTTCAAGGCCGAGGCCGCCAGGCTGAAGGCGGGCAGTGGCGGCCACAAGGGCGCGCAGTGGCTCGCGCAGGGCACCATCTACCCGGACGTGGTGGAGTCGGGCGGCACGAAGACCAAGAAGGCCGTCACCATCAAGAGCCACCACAACGTCGGCGGACTGCCCGAGCAGCTCGGCCTGAAGCTGCTGGAGCCGCTGCGCGACCTGTTCAAGGACGAGGTGCGCGAGCTGGGCGTGGCGCTGGGCCTGCCGCCCGAGATGGTCTACCGCCATCCGTTCCCGGGCCCGGGCCTGGGCGTGCGCATCCTCGGCGAGGTGAAGAAGGAGTATGCCGACCTGCTGCGCCGCGCCGACGCGATCTTCATCGAGGAGCTGCGCAACTGGAAGGACTCGGCCACGGGCAAGAACTGGTACGAGCTCACCAGCCAGGCCTTCACGGTGTTCCTGCCGGTCAAGAGCGTGGGTGTGATGGGCGACGGCCGCACCTACGACTACGTGGTGGCGCTGCGCGCCGTGCAGACCAGCGACTTCATGACGGCCGACTGGGCCGAGCTGCCGTACGGGCTGTTGAAGAAGGTGTCGGGCCGCATCATCAACGAGGTGCGCGGCATCAACCGCGTCACCTACGACGTGAGCTCGAAGCCGCCCGCCACCATCGAGTGGGAATGAGCGAACAGTTCGGCCTGTTCGCGCCGGCGGCGGCGCCGTCGCGCGACGTGCCGCGGCCGCGGCGGACGTCGAGCGCGCGCAGCCATGCGCTGTTCCTCGCCATCCTCCCCGGTGCCGAGGATGCGGCGGAGATCCTGGCGCGGGCGGCCGCGGAGGATGCCCGCCTCGGCATCGGCGGCGAGCCGATGGACGCCGGGCGCCTGCACGTCTCGCTGTTCGGGCTCGTCGACTACACCGATCGCTACCCCGTGGAGGCCGTCGAGCGCTGGGTGAATGCACTCGACACGGTGCGCGTGGCGCCGTTCGACGTCGGCTTCGATACCGTCGCCACCTTCGGCGGCCAGAGCCATCCGCTGGTGCTGCGATCGCGCGACGCCACGCCGGTGGCCGGCGTACGGCTATTGCGCGAGGCGATCGGCCGGGCGCTCGCCGACTCGGGCGAACGGCTGAAATGGACCAGCGACGAGCCGCACATGACCGTGTCGTATCGCGGCCGGCGCATCGGCGACACGCCGGTGGCGCCCGTCGCCTGGGCGGCGCGCGAGTTCGCGCTGATCGACAGCCACGTCGGCGCGCACATCCACGAGACGCTCGAGCGCTGGACGCTGCGTGCCTGAGTTGCCGCCGCGCGTCGCCTTGCGCCGATAATCCGGAAATCCCGAGCCTGGCCCTGCGGCGAGCCCCCTCCATGAGAATGTTCTTCACCTTCGGATCGTTGCTGATCGTGCTGGCCATCGTGGCTATCACCGTGCGCAACCAGTTGCACGCCAGCAAGCGATTCCTGCCCGCCACGACGGCGGCCTCGGGCGCCGCGACCATCGCCGTCGACCCGGCCAACCCGCGGCAGGCCGTCTCGCAGTACCAGCGCGACCTGGACAAGGCCATGAAGGCGGACGCGCAGCACACGGCCGACCAGGCCGCCAGCGCCGCCGACGAGGGCGCGCGTTGAACGGCGCCACGGCCTTGGACGTCGCACCCACCCCCGTCGAATTCAGCCCCGCCGAGGAGCGCGCCATGCGCCTGGCGCTGGACCAGGCGCACAACGCATGGCTGGTGGGCGAGGTGCCGGTGGGCGCGGTGATCCTGCGCGACGACGCCGACGGCGTGCCGCAGGTGGTGGCCACCGGCTACAACCGGCCCATCACCACCACCGATCCCACGGCCCACGCCGAGCTGGTGGCGCTGCGCCACGCGGCCCAGCTGCTGGGCAACTACCGCCTGCCCGACTGCACCATCGTCGTCACGCTGGAGCCCTGCGCGATGTGCGCCATGGCCCTGATCCATGCACGCTTCAAGCGCGTGGTGTTCGGTGCGCGCGATCCCAAGACCGGCGCGGCCGGCTCGGTGCTCGACCTGTTCGCCAACCCGCAGCTCAACCACCAGACCAAGGTCGCCGGCGGCTGCATGGAGGCCGCCTGCGGCACGCTGCTGCGCGAGTTCTTCGCCGAGCGCCGCGCCGAGCACAAGGCGCGCCTGGTCGCGCTGCGCGCCCCCGCCGAAGACGACGCCATTCCCGTCGCCGACGTCACCGTCGACGATGCCATCCCGGTGGGCCTCGCCACCGAGATCGAACCCGCCTCCACCGACGCTCCCGGAGCGCCCACATGACCTCCCTCATCCTGTACACCCCGGCCGGCGTGCTGGCCAAGGCGGCGCCGCTGAAGCTGGCCGCCCGCCGCCTGAAGAAGATCGGCTTCGACGTGGCGATCGACGAATCGGCGCTGGCGAAGCACCAGCGTTTCGCCGGGGACGACGACGTGCGCCTGGAGGCGATCCATCGCGTCGCGCGCGCGCAGCCGGGCGTCGCGCTCGCCACGCGCGGGGGCTACGGCCTGACGCGCCTGCTCGACCGCGTCGACTGGGCGCTGCTGGGCAAGAGCGTCGAGGCCGGCACGCGCTGGGTCGGCTACAGCGACCTGACCGCGCTGCAGATGGGCCTGCTGGCCCACGAGAAGGCGCCCACCTGGTGGGGCCCGCACGCTTGCGACGACTTCGGCCGCAAGGAGCTCGACGAGGTCACGCCCGACTGCTTCGCCGAGGCGATGTCCGGCGCGCTGGAGGCCGTGGGCTTCCGCACCGAGGCGGGGTTCGACGGGCTGGACACCCGGGGCCTGATGTGGGGCGGCAACCTCGCGATGCTGTGCTCGCTGCTGGGCACGCCGCACTGGCCCCGGGTCAAGGGCGGGGTGCTGATGCTGGAGGACGTGGCAGAGCACCCGTACCGCGTCGAGCGCATGCTGCTGCAGTTGCACCAGGCCGGCGTGCTGGCTGCGCAGAAGGCCATCCTGCTGGGCGCGTTCAGCGACTGGAAGAAGTCGCCGCTGGATCGCGGCTACACGCTCAAGACGGTGGTGGCGCACCTGCGCTCGCTGGTGGACGTGCCCATCCTCACCGGCTTCCCGTTCGGCCACGTGCCCACCAAGGTCACCGTGCCGTTCGGCGTGAAGGGCCACCTCGTGGTGCAGGGACGTGACGCATTTCTCGGTTGGGACGATGATCATGCGCACCATCACCATGCGCACGACGGCCACGACCACGGGCACGCCCACTGAGGATGTCCAGGCCTGTCTAGGCAGGTTTGCTCCTGCCGGGCGCCGAACGGGCCCGGCCCTTGCTTGTTGCGCTGCAGCAAGGGCTGAAAACCCCTAGGGGGGGCCCCCGGGCAGTGCTTCTAAAATACGCAATGACGCCTCGAGCGGCTCCGGGCAAAACCCGGCGGCCGTCGGAGGCGGTTTTGTTTTTGTTGGCGAGTCGCCGGGGCCATCCCCCGGCCATGCTCGCGACCCGAGTTCTGGAGATCCGCATGGGCGGTGTATTTGGTCGTTGGTGCGGTGTTGCCTGGCTTGCCGCGGGCGCGTTGCTGGGATCCCTCGCCGGCTGCGACAACAGCCCCTGGGAAACCGGCGCCGGCAGCCAGAACACGCTGTTCACGGCGATGCAGGAGGGGTCGCCGCGGCACATGGACCCCACGGCGTCCTACTGGTCGAACGACACCACGTTCACCTACCAGATCTACGAGCCGCCCTACGGCTACCACTACCTGAAGCGTCCGTACCAGCTGATCGGCAAGTCGGCGCAGGACGTGGCCAAGCCACGCTACTACGACAGGAACGGCAAGGAACTGGGCGCCGACGCGCCGGCCGACCAGGTGGCCGAGAGTGTCTACGACGTCAAGATCAAGCCGGGCATCCTGTTCCAGCCGCACCCCGCGTTCGCCAAGGACGCGAACGGGAACTACTGGTACCACTCGATGAAGCCGGGCGAGCTCGGCTCGCGCTACTCGCCGCTGCAGTTCGCGCACCAGGGCACGCGCGAGCTCGTGGCCGACGATTTCGTCTATGCGTTGAAGCGCCACGCCACGCCGCGCATCACCACGCCCATCTACGGCATCTTCTCCGAGTACGTGATCGGCCTGAAGGACTACGGCGCCACCATCCGCGCGGAAGACGCCCGGCTGCGCGCGGGGCGCGATCCTGCCGACCTCGACCGCCCGTTCCTCGACTTCCGCAAGTTCCCGCTGGCCGGCGCCACCGCGCCCGACAAGTACACGTTCCGCGTGCGCATCAAGGGCCGCTATCCGCAGTGGAGCTACTGGATGGCCATGACCTTCATGGCCCCGGTGCCGTGGGAGGCCGATGCGTTCTACGCGCAGCCGGGCATGGCCGCGGCCAGCCTCACGCTCGACACCTGGCCCGTGGGCACCGGCCCGTTCATGCAGACCGAGTACTTCAAGGATCGCCAGCAGGTGATGGCGCGCAACCCGAACTACCGCGGCGAGCCCTATCCCTGCGAGGGCATGCCCGGCGACAAGGAGGAGGGCCTGCTCGACGACTGCGGCAAGAAGACGCCGTTCGTCGACAGGATCGTGGTCACCGCCGAGCGCGAGAAGGTGCCCCAGAAGGAGAAGTTCCTGCAGGGCTACTACGACCTCGAGGTGTTCGAGCGCGTCGACCTCGGAATGGAGTACATCGTCGCCAAGCAGGATTCCGAGGACATCCGCAAGGAGTACGACGCCAAGGGCTTCCGCCTCGACCGCTTCGACGACGTCAACAGCTACACGATCGGCTTCAACATGCTCGATCCGGTGATCGGCAAGGGCGACACGCCCGAGCAGCAGGTGAAGAACCGCAAGCTGCGCGAGGCGATCTCCATCGCGATCGATTGGGAGGAGTACTCGCGCATCTTCCCGAACAAGGCCGGCGCGGTCGCGCAGGGGCCGATCCCCAACGGCATCTTCGGCTCGCGCGAGAAGACGCCCGAAGGCATCGACCCGATCACCCACCGCGTGGTGGGCGACCTGCCGGTGCGCCGCTCCATCGAGGACGCCAAGGCGCTGATGGTGGAGGCCGGCTACCCGCAGGGCCGCGACGCGCGCACGGGCCGCCCGCTGGTCATCAACTACGACTTCTACGCACTGCCCACGCCGGAGCGCAAGGTGGAGATCGACTGGGTGGTGCGCCAGTTCGCCAAGCTCGACATCCAGCT
>JABCYW010000021.1 GCA_013289985.1 Betaproteobacteria bacterium
ACATCGCGGCGACCGCGCCCTACTTCCACAACGGCCGCTTCACGACGCTCGTCGACGCCATCGGCTTCTACGTGCGGCGCGACACCAACCCCGAGGAGTGGTACCCCGCCAACCCCGACGGCAGCGTGACGAAGTTCGACGACCTGCCCGCGGTCTACGGCGGCCAGTTCGTCGTCACGCCGGGCGTGGCGGGCAGCGACGCGGGCTACCTCGGCAACGTCAACACCAGCGAGATTCCGTACAACCGCCATATCGGCGAGACGCCCGCGCTGTCGGCCTCCGAGATCAACGACGTCATCACGTTCCTGTGCACCTTGACCGACGGCTACGACCCGGCCAACCCGACCGCGCAGGTCCTGCCCGCCCAATGCCAGGCCGCCGCCACCTCCCGAAACTCCATGAGCCGATGAACTGAAATGAAAAACACACCCGTCGCCATCGCCGCCCTCTCCCTGTTCCTGCTCACGTCGGCCCAGGCCGCCGACACGACGCCCGACGTCGCCGACAAGCTCGCGCAGCAGATCAACCAGATGCAGCAACAACTCGACGCGATGAAGCAGGAGCTCGCTCGCGTCAAGGCGCAGAACGACGCGCTGGCCGCCGCGCAGGCCAAGGCCGCCGCCGCGCCCGCCCCGGTGGTGGCAACCGCGCCGGCGCCCGCCAGCGCCATCTCGCCCAACCTCGGCCTGTGGGGCTACGGCGAGATCTACTACGCGCACCCGACCAAGGACAAGAGCCGCACCGAGGCCGACCTGGCGCGCGCCGTGTTCGGCATCGGCTACAAGTTCGACGAGCGCACCAGCTTCAACTCCGAGTTCGAGGTGGAGCACGCCGTCGCGTCCTCCAAGGACGCAGGCGAGTTCGAGGTCGAGCAGTTCTACATCGATCACCAGCTCACCGACTCGATCAACGCCAAGGCCGGCCTGTACCTGATGCCCGTGGGCCTGCTCAACGAGCACCACGAGCCCACCAACTTCTTCGGCGTGCAGCGCAACTTCGTCGAGACGCTGATCATCCCCAGCACCTGGCGCGAGGGCGGCGTGGGCCTGCATGGCACCAGTGACATCGGCCTGACCTGGGACCTGGGCGTCACCACCGGCCTGAACCTGGGCGGCTGGAACAACAGCCCCGAGGACCCGCAGTACCGAACGGCGCTGGACCTGCAAAACAACGCCGTCGCCCCGATGCAGGCGATGCACCAGGAACTCCAGCTCGCCAACGCGCAGCATCTGGCACAGTACGCCGGCGTGAACTACAACGGCGTGCCGGGCCTGCAGGTGGGCGCCTTCGCGTTCACCGGCGACCTCGCGCTGCCCGTGGTGCCGGCCAACCTGCCGCAGTCGCGCCTGACGCTGTGGGAGACGCATGCGCGCTGGACGCCGGGCAACGCCGACATCTCGGCGGTCTATGCCCGGGGCACGATTTCGAAGACGGCCACCTACAACCTGGACAACGCCGGCGTGTCCAACCCGATCCCGTCGTCGTTCCTCGGCTACTACGTGCAGGGCGCGTACAAGGTCTGGGAAAGCGGCGGCGAGAAGCTGACCCCGTTCGTGCGCTGGGAACACTACGACATGGGCGCCAGCTACGCCGGCATCGCCCCGGGCTTCACGCCGGTGCCCACCGGCCTCGCCTCCGACGGCAAGCCCTGGCCGCAGCCGCACGACCGCGTGTGGACGGCCGGCGCCAACTTCTACCTGAACCCGAACGTGGTGCTGAAGGCCGACTACCAGCGCTTCTCCACCAACACGGACCTGACGCGCGTCGACCTGGGGCTGGGCCTGGCGTTCTGAGTCAATTCGGGGTTCAGGGCTCAGGGCTCAGGGCTCAGGGCTCAGGGTTCGGGGTTCACGCTTCGCGCGGGCCGAGGTTACCCGCTGCGCCAAGGTGGGCGCGCACTTGGCTCGACGTCAAACGGGCGCCTGAATTCGGCCTGGACGGCCTCATTCCGAGGGCACTCGGTGAAGGTTCGTCCGCGTGTGCATACGAGCCGCGCCCGGCGCCATTCGCACCCGCCAAGACGCCCTCGACGACCCGGTTTGCCGTCTCCCCAAGTACACGCCCACCTCGCCGCCGGTTCACCCAGGCGGTTGGGACAAATACGGCTCCAACTTTTTAGTAGGTACTTTGGCACCGTCGGGCCATCGAGGCCGCGACGATGCCCGCGGCCGACATCGACACCGGGCGCCGGGCTTGACGCGAACGACGGGCCACGATGTCGGCGTTCCTCCTCGTGTTTGACGAAGCGCGCGCCTGCGGCGCTGCGCGGCTTGGACTTCTTCGATCGACCAGGCGGCATGCCGAAGAGCTTTGCGCGGCGCCGCAGGCGCGCGCTTCGTCGGACTCGAGAAGGAACGTCGGCGCCTCGAGGTGATGTTCGCGTCAGGCCCGGCGCCCGGTGATCGGGCTGGCCGCGGGCATCGTCGCGGCCTCGATGGCCCGACGATGCCGAAGTACATATTTAAATCGGAGAGCCGTGTTTGTCCCAACCGCCTGGGTGAACCGGCGGCGAGGTGGGCGTGTACTTGGGGAGACGGCAAACCGGGCCGTCGAGGGCATCGTGGTGCGAGGCAAAGGCTCCGGGCGCGGCCCACAGGCGCTGCGCGGACGAACTTTGAACGAGTGCCCTCGGAATCCGGCCGTCCAGGCCGGATTCAAGCGCCCGTTTGACGTCGAGCCAAGTGCGCGCCCACCTTGGCGCAGCGGGTAACGGCGACCCGCGCGAAGCGTGAATCGCCAAAACAAGCAACAAGCAGAAAGAATGAGGGGCGCCCCGCGCACCCGTCAATCGCGCGCCGGATAGCCCGTGATCGCGCGCAGCCGCGCGTACAGCGGCGCGAGGCGCGGGTACATCTTCTGGTAGACCTGCCCGTAGAGCTCGTCGTACAGCGCCGCGTTGCGCGCGTCGGGCTCGAAGGTGCGCGCCACGCGGGTCATCGCGCGCACGGCGATGGCGAAGTCGGAGTGCAGGCCCAGGCCCACCGCGCAGTCCATGGCCGCGCCCAGGCCGCTCGTCTCGTACACATGCGGCCGGCTGGCCGGCAGGCGGAAGATGTCGGCGGTGAGCTGCAGGGCCGCGTCGGACTGCGAGCCGCCGCCGGACACGCGCAGCTCGGTCAGCGGAACGCCCGTCTTCTTCTCGATGCGCTCGCGGCCGTCGCGCAGCGCGTAGCCCAGGCCCTCGAGGATCGCGCGGTACACGTGCGCCCGGGTGTGAGCGTCGCCGAAGCCGATGATCGCGCCCTTGGCGTCGGGCCCCGGATGGCGGATGCCTGGCGTCCAGTACGGCTGCAGCACCAGTCCGAGAGAGCCCGGCGGCACGGCGGCCACGAGCTCGTCGAGCAGCGACTCGGGCGCCACGCCGCGCGCCTGCGCCTCGTTGCGCTCGCGGTCGCCGAACTGCTCCTTGAACCAGCGCACCATCCAGTAGCCGCGGAAGATCTGCACCTCGCTGTCGTAGTGCCCGGGCAGCGCCGCGGGGTACGGCGGCACGAAGGACAGCGCCTCGACGTACTTGCGCGTGCACACGTTGATGGTGGCCGTGGTGCCGTACGACACGCCGCCCACGTGCGGCTCCAGGCAGCCGGAGCCCAGCACCTCGCAGGCCTTGTCTGCCGCGGCCGCGATCACCGGCGTGCCCGCCGGGATACCCGTGGCTGTACTCGCCGCCGCACTCACCCGCCCCAGCAGCGAGCCCACCGGGCGCAGCTCGGGCAACTGCTCGGGCCGCACCGCCAGCGCCTGCCACTTCCAGTCGGACGGCTTCGCCCACGCGTGCGCCTTGAAGTCGAACGGCACGTAGCCCACCTGCGCGCCGATGGAGTCGACGAACTCGCCGGTGAGCTTCCAGTTCAGCAGGCCCGAGAGCAGCAGCACCTTGTGCGTGCGCGCCCAGGCCGCGGGCTCGTGCTGCGCCCACCAGTTCACCTCGGCCTCGCGCTGGAAGTAGCGCACCGTGTCGCCGACGCCGGCCAGGCGGAAGGCCGCGCGCCAGGCCGCCCCGATGGCCGGCACCTGGCTGGCGCGGCGCTGGTCCAGCCAGATCAGCGCCGGCAGCGCGGCCTTGCCTTGCGCGTCGATCGGCATGACGGTGCCGCGCTGCGTGGTCACCGTCACGCCGCGCACCGCCGCGGCCAGCCCGGGCCGGTCCAGCCACAGCTGGCGGCAGGCGCGCGCACAGGCGGCCCAGAAGCCGTCGACGTCGTGGGTCATCCAGCCGGGCTGTTCGACCACGTAGTCGTCGAGCGCCACCTGCGATTTCGCGACGAGCTCGCCGCGCGGGTCGAACAGCAGCGCGCGGGCGCTCTGCGTGCCGCAGTCGATCGAGAGGAGCAGGTCGTCGGGGCGGGCGGCGGTCATGGCTTGGGCACCGTGTAGCACTGGTCGATGATGCGGGCGTAGCGGTCGCACTGGTCACGCCATTCGCCGGCGGACCACGACAGCGCCTCGCGCGCGACGGGCTCCAGGCGCGGCAGCAGCGTGGCGGCGCCGTCGGGCAACAGCAGGCCCAGGCGCGTACGTCGCAGCAGCAGGTCGTCGAGGAAGCGCACCTGCTCGTGGCGCAGCGCCCAGTGCAGTTCGGCCCAGGGCGTGGTGGTGCCGGGCACGGACGCGAGGTCGGCGGGCGCGGCCTCGCGCAGCAACGCGCCGGCCTGCGGGCCATGGCGTCCGAGCAGGCGGCCGCGCAGGCCGTGCGGCAGCGCGGCGGCCTCGGGCGGCACGGGCTGCGGCGCGAAGATGGGATCGGCCACGCGGTAGTCGAAGTCGACGCCCTTGCCCAGGTACGGCGCGGCGTGGCGCAGCGCGTCGAGCGCGTTGACGCGGAAGGTGGTGAGCTTGCCCCCGGTGACGGTGACCAGGCCCTGCTCGTCGCGCACCACGTGCTCGCGCGGCGCCTTCGACGGGTCGTCCCCGGCGGCGCGATCGTCCACCACGGGGCGCACGCCGGAGAAGCTGCATACGGCGTCGGACGCGCGCAGGTCCAGGCGCGGGAACGCGTCGCGCAGCGCCTCCACGAGGTAGGCCGTCTCCTCGCGCGTGATGCGCGGCTCGACGTCCGGGTCTTCATGGTGGTCGAGGTCGGTGGTGCCCACCAGCGCCATGCCTTCCCACGGCGTGGCGAACACCGGCCGGCCGTCGCGCGGATGCAGGAGGCTCACCGACTGCCCCACCGGCAGCTTCCACAGCGGGAACACGAGGTGGCTGCCGCGCAGCGGCCGCAGCATGCCGGCGCCCAGCCCGCGGCGCAGGCCGTCGGCCCAGAAGCCGGTGGCGTTGACGACGCAGCGCGCCCGCACGTGGCCGGTGAAGCCGGCGCCCTCGATGCGCGCGCCCACCACGGTGCCGGGCCTCGCGCCGAGGCCATCGGGCGGCACGTCGGCATCGCCCGCGCGCAGCAGCGACTTCACGGCCGCGCGGTTGAACACCCGCGCGCCGTGCTGCTGTGCCTCCTGCAGCACGCGCATCACCAGGCGCGCGTCGTCGGTCTTCGCGTCGAGGTAGCCCGAGGCGCCCAGCAGGCCGTCCGCGGCCATGTGCGGCGCCAACTCGCGCGCCTGCGCGGGCGTGTGGAACGCACGCGTGCGCCGGCCCGCCATCGCGTCGTAGATCGCCAGGCCGATGCCCATCTGGCGGCGGCTCGGCGAGCGGCCCTCGTAGTGGCCGATCAGGAAGCGCTGCGGCTCGACCAGGCCCGGCGCGTCGTGCAGCAGGCGGCCGCGCTCGCGCACCGATTCGCGCGTGAGGCCGAACGCGCCCTCGCGCAGGTAGCGCAGGCCGCCGTGCACGAGCTTGGACGAGCGCGACGAGCTGCCCCACGCGAAGTCGCGCGCCTCCACCAGCATCACCGACACGCCGCGCCGCGCCGCCTCCAGCGCCACGCCGGCGCCGGCGATGCCGCCGCCGATCACGAGCAGGTCCACCTCGGTGGTCAATCCACGTCCCCCAGCAGGTTGCCGCGCGCCATCACGCCGTGCGGATCGAACTCGCGCACCATCGCGGCGATGGCCGACATGCCCGTCGCGCCCTTTTCGGCCGGCAGCCAGCGCGCGTGGTCCTTGCCCACGCCGTGCTGGTGCGTGATGGTGCCGCCCTGCGCCACGATCGCGTCGCCCACCGCGGTCTTGAGCGACTGCCAGCGCGCCAGCGCGCCCTCGTAGTCGCCGCCGATGCGGTAGACGAAGGTGGAATACACGCTGGAGCCCTGCGCGTAGACGTGCGACAGGTGGGTGTAGCAGTGGGTGCGCTCGCCGTGCCGCGCGAGCGCCTGGCGGCCCGCGGCCTCGAGCGCCTGCACCATCGCGGGCACGCGCGGCCAGTCGCAGGCGGTCTCCATCGTGTCGACCGCGTAGCCGGCGTCCCACAGCGCGTTGCGCAGGTACACGCCGGCGTAGCGGCGCTCGGCCCACTTGCGGCCCAGCACGCTGCCGGTGGAGACGCCGCCGTGCTCGCGCCAGACGGCCGCCGCGGCACGCTGCATCGCGCGCACCGCGCCCGCACTGGCGCCCGTGAAGCCGGCGAACAGCAGGCACTTGCCCTCGCCCGCGCCGCGCAGCGCGAGATAGCGCTCGAGCCAGGCGATGGCCGACGCGTGGCCGGCCATGCTGAGCGTGGTGAAGGTCTCGGCCGGATTGGCCAGCCGCAGCATCGACAGGCCCAGCCTGGCCTGGGCGAGCTGGCGCACCGCCGCGAGCCCGCTGGCCCAGTCGGGGAAGAAGACGCCCACGAAGCGCTCGGCGGCCGGCGCGCGCGTGACGCGCACGCTGGCCTCGGTCAGCACGCCGAGGCGGCCTTCCGAGCCCAGCACCCATTCGCGCAGGTCGGGCCCGGCGGCCGAGGCCGGGAAGGTGGGCAGCGTCCATTCGCGATCGGGTGTCTGCAGCACGCCGCCGGCGAACAGCTGCTCGATGCGGCCGTAGCGCGCCGACTGCTGGCCCGACGAGCGCGTGACGATCCAGCCGCCGAGGGTCGACAGCTCGAAGCTCTGCGGAAAATGGCCCAGCGTGAAGCCGTGGGCGCGCAGTTGGGCCTCCAGGTCGGGCCCGGCCACGCCGGCCTCGAAGCGCGCGAGCTGGGACTCGGGATCGAGATCCAGCAGCCGCATCATGCGGCCCATGGCCAGCGTGAGCACCGGCGCCGCGCCCACCGGCGTGAGGTGGCCGGCGACGCTGGTGGCGCCGCCCGCGGGCAGCACCTGCACGCCGTGCTCGCGAGCCCACGCGAGCAGCGCGCGCACCTCGGCCGCGCTGGCGGGGAACGCCACGCCGTCGGTCACGCGGCCCGGCACGCCGAAGCGCAGCCGCAGCCAGTCGTGCATGGACTGGCCGAAGCTGGCGCGCAGGCGCGTCTCGGCGCCAGTGTCCACCAGCGGATGCGGCGGCAGGCGCGACGGCTGCGCGTCCACCTGCGCGAGCGCGGCGGCGAAGGTCGCGTCGGCGCGCGGCCGGCCGTCGCCGATCGCCTGCGCGAGGAAGGCCAGGGCCTCCGGCTTCAGCACCTCCTGCACCCGGGCGTCGCCCCAGCCGTTCCAGCGTCGTTCTGCGGTCATCGTGGCTATACTCGTTTTTCCAGGGCTACAGGCGTCTCCAGGCACTCCAGCCCCCCGACGCCACGCCGCGAATGGTGCGCCCGATGCGCCGCCGCGGCTTGTCTTTCGCCGACAGGCGAGTTGCCACAACATGCCAGTCCCGCCGGCGACGACGCCTCCACTCCCCTCCACGGCACCCGACGCGCCCTGCCCGATCCCGCCGGCCGCCGACGCCCGCGTGGCCATGGCCTACGCGCAGACGGCCGTGGCGACCGCGCAGGCCCAGGGCGTATCGCCCGCCGCGCTGTGCGCCGAGCTCGGCTGGCCGTCCGACCTGCTGGACGCCACGCGCGACAGCCTGGTCGTGGCCGAATACCTCGCGCTGCTGGGCGCCGGCGACAAGCTCGCCGCCGACCCGGCATTCGGGCTGCACGCCGGCCTGCACGCGCGGCTGTCCACCTATCCGTTCTACGGCCTGGTGGTGTGCGCCTGCACCACGCTGCGCGGTGCCTCGTGCAGACGCGCCGCTACGAAGGCCTGGCCCACGACCTGGGCCGCTCGCGCCTCGACGAGCGCGACGGCATCGCCACCTACTACTGGGACACGCCCTGGCTGGACGCCTGCACGCCCGCGCAGGCCCGCCACCTGTGCGACAGCGTGCTGGCCGGCATCCTCACCTTCGTCAGCTGGCTCGCGCACGAGCGCCTGCCGGTGCGCGAGATCGGCCTGCCCTACCCCGAGCCCGACGCGGCCATCCGCGCCGCCCACGCCCAGGTGTTCGGCCCGGCGGTGGTCTACGGCGTGCCCGCCGCCTACGGCCGCTTCGACGCCGCGCTGCTGGACCGCCCCGTGCCCAACGCCGACGGCAGCATGCTCAAGGTGCTGCAGCGCCACGCCGACGAGCTGCTGGCCGCACGCCTGCGCGAGACCGCCGAGCCGCGCATCGTCACCGACGTGCGCCGCGAGGTGGCCGCGCAACTGGCCCACGATCGCGCCCGCGTGGACGACGTGGCCGCCGCGCTGGCGATGAGCACGCGCACGCTGCAGCGCAAGCTGGCCGAGGCCGGCACCAACTTCCAGGCGGTGCACGAGGCCGCCCGCCAGGCGCTGGCCGAGGAGCTGCTGCGCGACTCGCGCCTGAACCTCACCGACGTGGCCTTCATGCTGGGCTACCGCGAGCAGAGCTCGTTCAACCGGGCGTGCCGCGAGTGGTTCGGCAACACGCCGGCGCGAACGCGGGAGCGGCTGCGCACGGAGACGCGCGCGCGGGGCCAGGCCTGATCGCTGCCGGTGCCATACTTCGCGCCAGCGGACGTTTCATCCGCCGCGCACCCTTCCGGGCCAATGCCTGGCACCACACCAAAGGACCCAAGATGACATCCAGGAACCTGCTCCGCACCGCTCTGGTCTCCGCTGCCCTTGCCTGCAGCACCATGGCCTTCGCCGACACGAAGGCCGCCGCCCCGGCCAAGGCCACCGGCACGCACCAGACCCATCACTGCAAGCAGTCCGACGGCAGCATGGACATGGGCAAGACCAAGAAGGCATGCCTGGCCGACAAGGGAACCTGGCTCAAGGACGCCCAGGCTGGCGCCGCGGCCTCCGCGCCGGCGCCGGCGCCTGCGCCGGCTGCTTCCGCGGCGCCCAAGAAGTAAGTCGGCTCACCCCAAGGACCGGCAGTCGACGTTGGCTGCCGGGTTCGAGTTCGCACCCGCTCCAGGAAGGACTTTCATTGCCATGGCACGAATCGTCCTCGCACACGGAATCCTCGGGTTCGGCTCGGTGTTGCCGCTGCAGCCACTGAACTATTTCAACGGCGTTCGCGACCTGTATGTGTCGATGGGCCACGACGTCATCTGTCCGACAGTCGCGGCGCTTGGCTCCATTGCCGCGAGATCGGCCGAGCTGCAACGGCAAGTGCTGGCCCGGTGGGCCGATGACGGCGTTCCGATCCATCTCCTGGCCCACAGCATGGGCGGCCTCGATTGTCGGCACATGTTGCAAGGCAACGCCGCGCTCGCGAGAAGAGTACGGCGGCTCATCACCATTGCGACACCCCATTTCGGAAGCCCTGTCGCCGACGCCGTCCTTCATCCGGTGTTCCCCGGCCTTCCCCTGCTGGCGCCGGCTCTTTCCGGACTCTTCGCCAACGATGCGGGTGCGCTCCTGGACTTGCAGACCCGCCTGACACTTCAGGACGCAGCCGTCCAGGGCGTCGACTATCTGTGCGTGGGATGTGACGCGGCCACGACCCATCCGAAGTCACTCGTCTTCACGCTCACGGCAGCGCTTGGTGGCTTCGCTTCGCAGCCGAACGATGGCGTGGTCGGACTGGCTTCCGCCTCAAGCTCCAATGCCACCGCGACTCTCTTCCAGACGTGGCCGGTCGACCACGGCGGAGCAATCGGCTGGCCCTCGGGCGGGCTGGTCAATCAGGCCGGGCTTGCCGCGATCCAGCCGCCGGCGGATCACCTTGCCCGCTACACGCAACTCCTGGATGCTCTCCTGGCTTGACAGGGTTCTCGGGAAGGTCTGACCGGCTCCCTTCGCGCGCAGGCGGTGCCACGCAGGCGGTGCCAGGTCTTGCCTGTCAACCCAGGAGGCCGCCGCCGCATGTTGAAGCGCGCCCTCTTGCCAGGCAAGACCTGACCCCAGCTTGCGATCGGACCCTGCAATCGCGCCAAGCTTGTTACTCACGCTTCGCGGGCCATGTCGCCAACATGAACTCCGACGACGCGCCATTCCCAGCCGTCGCGCAAGACGTTCAACGTATTGATCGGAGTTCGACATGACAGATATCGTTCATCGCATCGGCATCAAGGCGCCTGTTGCCAAGGTCTACACCGCGCTATCGACCATCGAGGGCCTGGCAGGCTGGTGGACGGAACAGACGACAGGCGCCTCGAAGGTCGGCGACGTCGCCTCGTTTCGTTTCCACCTGGAGACGGGAGAGTTGCTTGGCGGCTTCGACATGGATGTGATGGAACTGTCCCCGAGCGACAAGGTGCGCTGGCGGGTCAAGGACGGGCCGGCCGAATGGGTCGGCACCGACATCGAGTTCAGCCTCTCCCGCCAGGACGACTTCACCGTCGTGATGTTCAGCCACCGCGGCTGGCGCGAGGAGGTGGAGTTCACCGCGCACTGCAGTACCAAGTGGGCAACGTTCCTGCTCAGCCTGCGCGACCTGGTCGAGACGGGCAAGGGACGTCCCGCGCCTGGCGACCTGCGGATCGGCAACTGGCACTGAGGCGCGTTGCACCATCGGTTGGCACTGGCCGGGCTTGCAGACGCCGAGTCCCGCGGCCTGCGGCGATGTGCCGGCGCCGATTTCGCGACTTGCGCCGCGAGGCTTGCACGAAGCTGGATAGCGCGGTTGGCCGTTGAGCGAAAATCCGGGCATTCCCACTGGTGCCCGCGTGAAGCAAACGCTCAATTTTCACCACCTGATGCGCGACCACTCGCTGGCCGTCGACCTCGGGCGCATGACCGAGGTCGATGCCGCGACCGCGGTCGCCCGCGCCATCCAGCAGACGCTGGCCTGCGCGCGCGTGAACTTCTGGAACGTGTCCGGCACCGTCGGCCAGCGCCAGATGCGCCGCGTCACGGGCTACGACGGGCGCGCCGGGCGCGTGCTGTCCGAGCCGCTGGTGCTGCAGGAGACCACCGGCGAGTTCTTCAAGCGGCTGTACGACAGCGGTTGCTATGTCTGCCCGGACACGGCCAGCGATCCGCTGCTGCGCGAGATCTTCCGCACCTACCTGCAGCCCACCCAGGGGCTGACGATGATCGTGGCCGCGTTCTACGTCGACGAGCGCGTGTGGGGCATGATCTCCTGCGTGCACGACGCGGCGCGCCGCTGGACGGGCGCGGAGATCACGGCGCTGCGCAAGTGCGCTTCGGAGTTGTCGCGCCGGCGCGCGCGGATGCTGGATTGCTGAAATTGCGTCGGCATCGATCAGGTCAAATCGCCAGTTCGATCCCGTGACGCGCCATCACGGCCTTCAGCTGACTCATGTCAAGGTGCTGCGCTTTCCCCCACCCGAGAATGAGCGGCCCGTCGACCTGGCGCAACGCGCCGGCATGACGAAGCAGGCCATGAACTACCTGCTGGTGCAACTCGAGGAGTTGGGCTACGTGCGCCGCAGCCCAGGCGAAGGATCCGGACGGCGCATTTCACTGACCGACAAGGGCCGGAGAGTGGCGCAGATCCAGCGCGCCACGGTGCGGGCCGTCGAACGCGAGTGGGCCAGGAAGATGGGGACGCGGCGCTTCGAGACGTTCCAGGCGGTGCTCAAGGAGCTGGCGGATTCCGAAGCCGGAGACGAGGTGTCTGCCAGCAGCGAGACACCACGCCATTGGAAGTCGTGCTGAATCCAGAGCTCGTGCACCGCCGAGCCGTCCGGGCCGTCGAAATTGCCGACGCCTTGCGCATCGACGGCCGCATGGGCCGCAAGCGCGCGACGCAAGCCGGCGACAAACCGAAGGGCGACGAACGAATGGGTCATCGTCCGCGTCAGAACATCGTCACGAACATCGCCAGTGTGGCGGCGGCCATGGCGGCCGTCGCCAGCCACCCCAGCACGCGCCAGATGGTGGGCAACTTGAGGTCCCCGACGATCTTCGTATGCGACGCAGCGATCATCACGGCAATCATGATCGGAACGGAGATCACCGCATTGACGACAGCCGACCAGTACAACGCCTTGATGGGGTTCAGGCCGGAAGCGCTGATGCCCAGGCCGATGATCATCGCGACGGCCAGGATCGCGTAGAAGGTCTTCGCGCCGGAAGGCGGCTGGTCCAGGCCCTTCCTCACTTGCAGCAGGCTGGCGACGGCATAGGCGGCCGAACCCGCAAGAACAGGAAGTGCCAGCAGGCCGGTTCCGATCACGCCGAGCCCGAATAGCTGGAAGGCGAATTTGCCGGCGATCGGCTCGAGCGCCTGCGCGGCCTGCGAGGTCGTCTCGATGTGCACGATGCCTTTCGCGTGAAGCGTCGCAGCGGTGGCGACGATCATGAAGAACGCGATGAAGTTCGAGAATCCCATCCCGACGGCTGTATCGACCCGCATGCGCCGCAGGTTGCGCTTCGCCTGTTCGGGAGCAATGCGCAAGGGCTTGTCTGCACTGACGCGCTTGATTTCTTCCACCTCTTGCGCGGCCTGCCAGAAAAACAGGTACGGGCTGATGGTCGTGCCCAGGATGGCGACGATGGTCGTCGCGTAGTCCTTTTCCCAGTGAAATGTTGGCACGACGGTCGAGCGAGCTGCCTCGAGCCAGTTCACATGCGCAGCAAAGCCCACGCCGACATACGCCAACAGGGAGAGCGTCAGCCACTTCAAGACCTTCACGTAGCGGCCGTAGGGCAGAAAGACCTGCAGCGCGAGCGAGACCAGGCCCAGCCCGATCGCATAGGCACCCTTCGGGCCACCCAGGATCATTGCCGCCGAATCTCCCATGGCATTGATGTCGGCACCAAGATTGATGACATTCGCGACCACCAGAAGCCCGACAAGACCCAGTACCAGCCATCGCGGGCAAAACCGCGAGAAGTTCTCGGTCAGACCCTTGCCGGTGATGCGCCCGATGCGGGCGCTTGCCAATTGAATGCCCACCATCAGAGGGTAGGTGACGAGCACCGTCCAGGCGACGTCGTAGCCGTACTGGGCACCCCCTTGCGAATACGTCGCAATGCCGCTGGGATCGTCATCGGCAGCGCCGGTAATCAGACCGGGGCCGAGCTTCCTCCACCAAGCGTCGTCGCTCACCGCGACACACTCGGCAAGAAGCCACGGGCCTTGCCGTCCTCCATCGTCGTGCCGTGAATCATTCCAGGCCTCCTGAGAGCGCCGAGCACGCCGTGAACGTTCAGCATGAGGTGCTTCGCCTCGCCGCACTGCACGGCAACCGTTGTTCCCGCGGACATCCCCGTCCAATTCAGAGCAAGCGGATGACGCGGCTCGACGATGCGAGCCGCAGCGGCCGCGCACGACTTGAATCCAGCTGTGACGCAGCCGACCGGCTCCGCCGTTTGCCCACTGTTTGATTCCGGTGATTTCGGCACACCTGTGGCCGATCTCTCCGACACACATCGCAAGGACTTTCCAAATGAGCGATCAGGCGCCCGTGAAGATGCAAGGCACGTTGATGAACGCTGTCTACAGCCCCACGGGAGGCATCGAGGGCCTGCTGCTCGAGACCAACGGTGTCGTGATGCAACTGGCTTTCGCGCACGGCGACGAGGCTTCGGTCGCTCCAGCAGCCCCTACGCGTCGACGTGCAAAGACGAGGGTTTGGAATCGTTGGCCGCCCAGGAGCGAGCAGCCCATCCGGGCGCTCGCTCTGTGCGACTGAAAGGGTTTACCATTGCCTCATCAGCGAACGCGGCAGGCCAGCGAGCGGGCAATGCAGGGTGAAGGACATCCGACCGAGAAGACCCGTTCGCCGATCTTGGAGGACGGCGAAAGTGCGCGTGGAATCGCCCAGCGCACCAATACGACCTGGCGTCACTTCGACACCGTCCTTTCGCCGATCATCGGGCATGGCGGCGTCGCAGCGCTCTATCGCCGCAGCCTCTTCCTGGTTCGCGCCGACCATCCCTGGTTGCCCGGAGCGCACGACGGAGCACTCGACCCTGTCGAGTTTGCAGAGTTGGAGTCGGCCATTGGTGGGCAAACTGCCCACGACGCGAAGGTCGCATCCGAGGCCCTGGTGAACAGCTTTCGGGAGCTGCTGAGCGACTTGATCGGCCCTGCGCTCACGGAACGCCTGCTACGACCGGTACCTCCTCTCACTTCGCACGGCGACGCTGTGCAGGACACCCGACCATGACCTCCGGAAAAGCAACGATCAATCGATTGAAGACCGGCGTACCTGGTTTCGACGAGGTGCTAGGCGGTGGACTGCCCGAGTTCTCGTTCAACGTCATTGCGGGCTCGCCGGGTTGCGGCAAGACAACCTTGGCACACCAGATGATGTTCGCGCTGGCCACGCCCGAGCGACCAGCGCTGTACTTCACGGTGCTGGGAGAGCCTCCGCTGAAGATGCTGCGCTACCAGCAGCAATTTGACTTCTTCGACAGCCAGAAGATCGGCGGCTCGATTCACTTCGTCAACCTCGGCGAGGAGATGGCCGAAGGTGACTTGAAGAAGGTCCTGGATCGCATCGCTGCCGAGGTTCAGGCGCACAGTCCAGGACTGGTTTTCGTCGACTCGTTCCGCTCCGTGGTGCTGGCCAGCCAATCCATCAATCAGGCCTTCATCAGCCTGCAGGAATTTGTGCAAAAGCTGGGCATGCTGATGACCAGCTGGCAAGCCACGACATTTCTGATCGGCGAGTACTTCAGCGAAAGCGATCCGAATCCCGTGTTCACGGTCGCTGATGGGCTGATCTGGATGCGCCAGAGCGTCCAACGCAATTCCGTTGTCCGCAAGATGGAAGTCATGAAGGTACGCGGGCAGCCCACCTTGGCGGGATTGCACACATTTCGCCTCAGCTCCACTGGAGTTCAAGTGTTTCCGCCAGCGCTGTCGCCAAGCGAAGTCGACTCTGGCGGTTTGGCCGCTGTCGATGACCGTTTGGCGATGGGGGTGCCAGGCCTGGACGAGATGATGGGCGGTGGACTGCCGCGCGGCTACTCGATCTTGATCGCCGGTCCGTCCGGCTCGGGAAAGAGCGTCCTCGCGGCGGCATTTCTTACCGAGGGAGCGCGCCGCGGTGAAACCGGCGTGATCGCTGCCTTCGAGCAGCGACCGACGCGGTCGCGTGGGCCGCACCTGGTGGAACTCGTCGCCAGCGGTCGCATCGGCGTCGTCGATTCTCGCGCTTCGTTCCTGTCGGTCGACGAGGTCGCGGCCCAGCTCATCGCCGAGGTGCATCGCTTGAAGGCGACGCGCGTGGTGATCGACTCTCTGTCAGGCTTCGAGTTGGCCCTGGCGCCGACGTTTCGCGAAGACTATCGGGAATCGCTTTCGCGCATGGTCATGGCACTGACGAGCACCGGCGCGACAGTGCTGATGACCTCCGAGCTCGAGGATCGCTACAACGACCTGCGTTTCAGTCCCTATGGGACGGCCTTCCTGACCGACGCGATCATCGTGCAACGCTACATCGAGGTCGACAGTCGTCTGAAGCGGGTGATGGCGGTCGTGAAGGTACGCGCCAGTGCCCACTCGGATGAATTGCGGTTGTTCCACATCGATGACAACGGTATTCGGATCGGTTCGACGCTGGACGATTTTGAAGGGCTGCTGGGCGGCCGCCCGACGCGTCGGCTGGGAACCGGTACGGCGCCTGCTCAGCCGGCCGGTGACATTGTCGATTCCATCGGTGCCGGCGATGGCTGATCGGCCTTTCGCGCAGGCATCGCCATGAGCGATCCCCCCATGGACGTGACGGTAGCCGGCGCCGAGCGGCGGCTGGCCGATCTCAATGCGCAGGCGAACAGCGTGCGCGCAGAGCTCGCGGACCTTCAGCGCGATCTGGCGCAGGCGAGAGAAGAGTTCAGTTCGACTCAGGCAGCGCAGTTGCTGGAGGCCAACGAACAATTGGTGGTTTCGGCGTTGCATGCGCGCACCCTCGCCGACAGCGCACTCGCCGACCTGGTCGCCATGGCGCACACCAGTCAATACGACGAGCTGACAGAGACACCGAATCGGACACTGATGCTCGATCGCATTCACGGCGCGATCGGGCTCGCCTGCCGGTACCGCAAGCAGGTTGCCGTGCTGTTCGTCGATCTCGACGGCTTCAAGAACATCAACGACACCCTGGGCCACGCCGCCGGCGACGCTGTACTGCGTCGGGTCGCGTCTTGCCTGGCAGACAACGTCCGGCAGACCGACACCGTCAGTCGATTTGGGGGCGACGAGTTCCTGGTGCTGTTGACCGCCGTGACAGAAGCCTCTGACGCCGCGCTCATTGCCGCGAAAATGATCGCTGCGCTCGCGAACGCCGGTGCGGATCGAGGTGTGGCGTCGAGCCTGTCGGCCAGCATCGGGATTGCGATCTATCCGAACGATGCGGCCACCCCGGATGAGCTGATCCGATGCGCCGACGCGGCGATGTACCAGGCAAAGAGGCGCGGCCCCGGCCGAATTGCGTTCCATGCCGACATCGATGATCCGACCGAGCGACGCGCCATGCCATCGCTGCGCCCGCAAGTTCAGCCGCCGTCAGGTTTGAGCCTGCAACAGGCTGCCGACCTGCGCGAAGCCAATCAGCACCTGGTCGTGTCTGCTGTGGCCGCACAGGCGCGCGAAGACAGCACTCAGGTTTTCCATCGTCGACAGATAAAGTTCCTTGCCATGGTGGCGCACGAATTGCGCGGTCCGCTCATGCCGCTGCGAACGGCTACCGAATTGCTGCCACGTGCCATGTCCGACGAACCCTTGATGGGCCGCCTGCAGGTACTGATCCGCCGCCAGATCGGCTATTTGACGAGGCTCGTCGAGGACCTGCTCGACGGGGCGCGCGCCAGTACCGGAAAATTCAGGCTGGAACGTACGCGGATCGACATGAATGCCATCCTCCGACAGGCGGTGGAGACCTGCGGGCCAGCGATGCAGGGACGCCACCAGCAGCTCACCATTCGCCTGCTGCCATCCGCGTTTGAAGTTGACGGCGACGGAATGCGTCTGACGCAGATCATGGTCAACTTGCTGGACAACGCTTCCAAGTACACACCCAACGAAGGCAGGATCACGCTGGAGGCGACCGTGAAAGACGGGCGTTTGTCGATCAGCGTTGCCGACAACGGGATCGGCGTCACTCCCGACGCGTTGCCGCGGATATTCGACCTGTTCGAACAGGAGCCGCATGCTCGGGCGTTTCACTCTGGCGGACTTGGCATTGGCCTGTCGATCGTTCGCGAACTCACCGAGACACACGGCGGAACGATCGTCGCCAAGAGCCCGGGCAAGGGCCTGGGCAGCGAATTCATCGTGACGCTGCCAGGCGCCTGTGTTGATGAGTCAAACGGCAACCCAGATGCCTTCAACTGATCGAAATCCTTCGCGGATCGTTCATCTCTGAGCGGCTTCATGATGCTTCGGGGCCGCCGATTGCTCAAGCGCGACACCATGGAGCGCTACTTGTGACCCCAGGATCTGAAGGATCGCCCGAGTTGCGCGTCCTGATTGTTGACGACGACATCGATGCGGCCACATCACTCGGCTACTTGCTGCAGCTGGTCGGCTGCAAGACCGCCTTCGCTTTTGGCGGGGACGACGCCGTCCAGGTCTCCCAACTCTTTCAGCCGGCACTCGTCTTCCTGGACTTCGACATGCCCGGCGATGACGGGTGCGCAGTGCTTCTGAAACTGCGTGAGCTATCCGGACAGGTGTCCCGCGCATTCATTGTTTGCCTGACCGGCCAGAGTGACCCTGAAAGACGACAGGCCTGCATCGACATCGGCTTTGACCGATTTGAATGCAAGCCGCTCGATCTTCTCAAGATGAAGACCATTCTTGATGAGGCGCGAGTTCGAGTCGCTGCCGTACCTGCGACCGGTGTGCCCGCTGACCTTGCCCCCGATCCGGCCATCGGTTGATTGACTCGGCTCATCGATGGGTTGGATGCTTTACTTGAAGAAGCGGCGTTCGGGCGCGGCACGTGCCACACCTGAATCACGTAGAGGCCTGACGACCTCAGGAGAAGATCATGAACATCGCAACCAACCTGAGGGCCATCGAGCACTACGAACTGCGCTATCGCTCGCTATTCACCGCAGGCCATGCGCTTGCATTCCCATGCAACGTTCGAGGTGAGGTGCCAATCGATGACCTGAGCGCGCGCGCCCTCAACAACTACCTCTACGCCCGCGCAGTCGTTGGTCTCGAGTATGCCGTCCCCTCGGTACAGCCTGTCTAGGGCCTGTTCACACCATGTCGCTGCTGGATGATGTCAGCGATCACGAAAGGCGAATCCATGCGCAGCGAGCCGACGCAATCCACGCTTCAAACGGCGGACCTCCCAGCCGGCCCGATCGGACCTTCCTGGGATGAACACCTGCTCGATGGCACCCAGGTGACAATCCGGGGCCTCCTTTCACAAGATGTCGAACTGGAAAGACAGTTCATCGAAGCCCTTTCGCCGAGTTCGCGCCGCTTCCGATTTCTCGAAACGATGAATTCGCCAAGCGACGCACTCCTTGCTCGACTCACCGACCTCGATCCATTGACCGACGTAGCCTATTTGGCGACGATCGGCAGCGGAACCGAGCAACGCGAGATCGGCGTCGCGAGGTTCAGCGCGCTCGTCGGAGGGCAGGACTGCGAGTTCGCGGTTGCTGTCTCGGACGAGTGGCAAATGAAAGGCTTGGGAAGCGCGTTGATGTCACATCTTGTCGACGCAGCGCGAGCTCGGGGCATCCATGCAATGCACTCCTCCGACTCGGCCGACAACGACTCGATGCGGCAATTTGCCGCCCACCTGAGCTTTCAAAGTTCACGCGACCCGAACGACGCCAAGCTTGTGTTGTACAGCGTCGACCTCGACTAGATCGACTGTGCCGGGTCAATGGATTTGGAGCCGATAGCGGAGTCTTCGATCTCGATGCGAGGCACGATGCAGCAGCACAAGAAGGAAAAGCACAGGATCAAGAACGTCAACTGGCTTCGGGCCGCCGTTCTTGGCGCGAACGACGGCATCGTGTCGACGGCGAGTCTCGTGCTCGGTGTGGTCGCGACGCATCCCAGCCACTCGAGCGTCGTGCTGACGGCCGTGGCCGGCCTGGTCGGAGGCTCGATGTCGATGGCCACGGGCGAGTACGTTTCGGTGTCGTCCCAGTCCGATACCGAGCAGGCCGCGATCGACGAGGAGCGGCGCGAGCTGAAAGAAGACGACAAGGGCGAGCATCGCGAATTGGCCGCCATCTATGTTCGCCGTGGTCTTGACCTGGTGCTTGCGAGACAGGTGGCAGATCAACTCATGGCGCGGGACGCCTTGGACGCGCACGCGCACGATGAGCTGGGCATCTCGGACATATCGGTGGCGAAGCCGCTGCAAGCCGCCATGGCGTCGGCGTGCAGCTTCGCCGCGGGCGCTGCGCTTCCCTTGGTCATGGTCGCCATCACGCCTGTTCGCCTGATGGCCCCGAGCGTGGCGAGTGCCGCATTGTTGGCGCTCGGGGTGTTGGGCGGCCTGGCAGCCAGTACCGGCGGTGCCAGGCTTCTCCCCGGCATCTTGCGCGTGACATTCTGGAGCGCGCTTGCAATGGCCGTGACCTTTGCCATCGGCTCGATGGTCGCAACATTGACGAGCTGAAGCAGCCCGAGCCTGGTGGAATCAGGCCTTCTTCACGTACGCGCTGCACCAGCCTTTGGCAGCGACCTGCTTGCCGGCAAAGAGGGTGCAGCCTCCGGAGGCGGCCCCTGGCGCCCCTTGATACAGCTGACAGCCCGAGCACACTTGCCCGGCCGCGAACTTGGTGAACTTCACCTTGTCGGCATTGCCGGCATCGTTGACGTAGCCGAGGGCCGCGGCCTGCGGGTCCTTCGGATCGACCATGGGCATGTCGGCCCCACGGGCGCTCTGCGCGAAGAGTACGAAGGATCCGGCCAGCGGGAGGGTCTTGATGAACGAACGACGTGATGTCATGGGATGTGCTCGCGTAGTGGGTAGTTCTGCCAGGGATCAAAGAAGCTTGCGGAAAGGCACTTGGCGTTCCAGGGGGCGCCGATGGGCGCGAGCGTCTCGATGCGAATCAATCGGGCTGCATCCGACTCCTGCGATGCGATCACATGCTCTGCACGAAGGACGCGGCGTTCGCCATGTCTTCCGCAGTCAGACCATGCGCCACCGCCTTCATGGCGGGGCCATCGGGCCGACCCTCGGTGCGCTGGAACACGCGCAATTGCTTGACCACGTAGTCGCTGTGTTGCCCCGCCAGCCTCGGAAACGCGGCCAATCCCTGCCCGTGGTCGCCATGGCAACTGCTGCAGGCGGGAATTCCGCGCGTCGGAGCGCCGGTCGTGAAGAGCGCATGCCCTGCGTCGATGCGCGCCGGGTCGCCTTCAGGTGTCTGATGTGCGGGCACTTGTTTGGCGTAGTACGCGGCGAGATCCTTGATCTGCGTGTCGGTCAGGCGGCGCGCAATGCCCCACATGTATTCGAACCCGGCCGGATCCTCGCGCGAATGACTCCGGAACTCGGTCAGCTGCGCTACGACGTAGCCTTCGGTCTGGCCCGCGAGGTTGGGGAAGTTGGGCGACGTCGCCACGCCCGTCACGCCGTGGCACATCGAGCAGGCTTGCTGTGCCAGCACCGGACCGGGGATGGCAGGATTGCCGAGATCGCGCGAGCGTTCCGGGTTCGCGCAGCCAACAGTCAGCCAAGCGGCTGCGCCGATGAGGGCCAAGGTCAGGATCTTCATGGGACGCTCCGGCAATGAGGAAACGGTTCGCTGTACATGCTCAGTAGGCCGTCCAGGCATACAGGAACAGCGAGTTGTTGTCCCCCGCGTTGCGACCGAACCCGTCGTAGTTGTCGCGCGCCCCGTTGAACTTCTCGTAGACCGTGTATTGCAGGCCCACACGCAGGTTCTGGATCGGCATCCAGAAAGTCTCGTACGTCATGCCGCGTGTCGCGGGGTTGCCCGTCAGGCTTCCGTTGACCCGAGTCGACGGTGCGTTGGCAGCCGGACTCGACGTGATCTTCAGCGTCGCCGGATCGTAGCCAGAGGTCTGGTTGGCGGTGTTGGTCGAACCGGTCAAGTCGAAAAGCGAAAAGCTGCCGCCATAGCGGGCTTGGTAGACGTATGAGAATTTTGCGCGCACCAGGTTCGTCTTGTCCGCACTCGACGTCAGCGGCAGCGCGTTGCCCTGTGAATCGACGAACGCAACAGGTTGGTTCGCCTGGCCGACAGGATAGACATGCTGGTTGTGCGTGACAACGAGCTGGGCAGTCAATGTGTGGGGATCGAGGAGGTACTGATACTGCGCGTCGACGATCTCGTCGCGGAAGCGATGAACCGTCGACGGGTCAGAGGTGTCCAGCGGGTCGTCATAGATGCGCGCCGTCATGTGGGTCGCCCCGACCATCAGGCTGCTTGCTCCCCAGTTCTGGCTGAGTGCGATGCGCACGTACGGGTTGTTGCCGCGCAGCTTTGTGACGTCGGCATCCTTGAGCCCGGCCTTCATGAACGAGAACAGGCCTTTGGCCGTGCGGTAGTCGCCAGCTTCGACATAGACCAATTGATTCACGAATGCATACGCATTCACCCCGGCCACGTTGCCCCCCGCCGACAGGCCCGGGTATGGCGACGCCCCGTCGATGAACTGGCTGCTCGTGGGGCTCGGAACAGGCACGTACTGCATCCAGGCCGCCGCGGTGTTCCAGGGGTCAGTCACCGAGGGGTTGTCGTTCACGCTGACGCCGAAGATGACGTCATGGCTCTCGCCGATGAAGCGGTCTGCGTAGCGGATATCCATGTTGTCCGCGCCGAACTGCCCCTTGAACTTTCCGGAGTCCGTGGTGATCGCATAGGGGTCCCACGTGAACTGTGTAAATGCACCGATGTTGTCGGTGATCTTGCCGCCCAGGAAGAGGCTTGCCGTGGCAAAGATCGGCTTGTCGTTCTTCTGGAAGTCCGCCGCCGGATCGTCGCTCTTCGAGGTGTTCGCCACCTTGGACACACTGCCGAGGGCCATCAGAGAAACTGAGACGGTGCGAACACCGAGCGTGTAGCCCGTCATCTTGAACAATCGCCCGTAGTTGGTGAGCTCTGGGAACTGTCCGCCTGCATGGCATGCGAGGCAGTTCTGGCCTGTCTGGCGATTGAAAAGCGGGATCGCCGACGCAGAAGTTGGCATCAGGGCGAAGATCAGCGGCGCCATCGCCATCGCGACAGCAAGCCGACCACGCAGGCCGTGACGCTCGGCATCAAGAAGTTTCATTTGATTGCTCGCTTGGAATCGTTGTCAGGTCCGCGTTCTTTCCTCGTAGTAACTCGTCTGCGAGTGGCTAAGCACGGAGAGTTCCGAGGAATGACTTCCAGTTCGGAGCCCAGAAGGCCGAGGCCGACCCGACGACGCTAGACCCGCCCGCTCGCCTTGTCTGTTCGATGCCGAACAAAGTGGGTAGCCGTGCTCGCGGGTCGAATGCATTTGCCAGATCAACCGGGAACACGGCCGCTCGCGAGCTGGGCATGTTGCGGTCGGCTCTGTGCGACACCGAACAGACGGGGCGGCCAAGAGGAGCTAGCTTGCTTTGGCCCATCTGTGAGTCTTGCGCCGCCGTCGTTCGAAGAGCAGGCGGCGAACTGATCGAGGACTTCAAATGATGATGCATGCGTTTCTGAGCAACAACCGCGGCGAGCTGATCGGAAGATGCAAGGTGAAGGTTGCGGCAAGACCCAAGAGAGCCGCGAGCGAGATTCAGCTTTCGAACGGCATTCCAATGTTCTTGGACCAGCTGATTCGAACTTTGCCGGCAGAAGATGCTGGTGAACACGAGGAGAGCATCGGAATTTCTGGAGCCTCGGGTGGCGCTGGTTTGGCACTCTCCGAGATGGGCGTCAGTGCCGCTGCGCACGGCGCCAGTCTCCTTGGGTTGGGATATGCGGTCGACCAGGTCGTTCACGACTATGGAGATCTGTGCCAGGCCATCACGGACTTGGCGTTCGAACGCGACGCCCCCTTTTCCGTCGACGAGTTCCGCACGTTGAATCGCTGTCTCGACAACGCCATCGCGGACGCGGTACTGGAGTTCACTGCCCAACGCGACGTACGGGTATTGGCAGTCCACACGAACGAAGCCAAAGAGCGCGTCGGCTTTCTGGTGCACGAGCTCCGGAACGCGCTTTCGACAGCACGCGTGGCAGTGAGCGCGCTGGAGTTCGGAAACTTGAACGTGGCCGGAGCGACTGGCGCGGTGTTGAAGCGGAGCCTTGCATCGTTGGGCGTCCTCATCGGCCGCGCAGTGGACGAGGTACGCCATGGGACGGTGTCCGAACGGCAGGTCTTTGCCATCGCGTCGTTCATCGAGGATGCCGAGAGCGCTGCACGCCTCGAAGCGGACGCCGCCGGTTGCGAGCTCCTGGTACGTCCCGTACTTCAGGACATGTCCGTCCGCGGCAATCGACCCATGCTGCATGCGGCGCTGGCCAACCTTCTTCAGAACGCCTTCAAATTCACACACGCTCACACGAAGATCACGCTTCTGGCTTTCGCACTCGACGGCAAGGCGCTCATCGAAGTGCACGACCATTGCGGCGGACTGCCACACGGAACGGTCGAGGGGATGTTTACGCCATTTACCCAGCGCAGTGCTGACAAGACAGGGCTGGGTCTCGGCCTGGCCGTCGCGCGACACAGTGTCGAGGCGGATTTCGGTACGCTGTCCGTTCGAGATGTGCCTGGGACAGGTTGCGTGTTCACGATCGCCCTCCCGTTGCACCTGACCCTCTGAAAGCCCTCATGACCGGCTGTCGATGCGCGCTGGCGCACAGACCCCGCGCCTCGACGCGCCCATGCTGAAGGGCGCCGCGTGGCGTGTTTCAAACGCACAGGCTCTTCTTCCAATCAATTTCGAAGGATTCACATGACCAACATCAAGACTCTCGCCGCGATTGGCTGCGCCGTTCTCCTTGGAGCAGGCTGCACGACGACGCCCAACACCGTCACCGAGGGCTCCATGGATGCAAAGCGTGTCGGCCTCGATGCCAACGTGCAGAGCGCCCTGAAGGGTCTGGCGACCCAGGTTCCGGGCTCGCGCGACCTGGTTCGCCAGGCCCGAGGAATCCTCGTCTTTCCGGAGGTCATCTCGGGAGGACTCGTGATCGGGGCCTCTCACGGCCGCGGCGCGCTGGTCGCCGACGGCGTCACGAATGGCTACTACAACTCGACCGCCATCTCGGTAGGCTTGCTCGCTGGCGCGGAATCGAAAGCTGTCTACGTCCTGTTCATGACGCAGGATGCTCTCGACAAGTTCAAGGCGAGCAAGGGCTGGACGGCCGGCGTCGACGCGGCGGTCACGCTGCTCAAGGTAGGCGCAGATGGCACGGTCGACACGCAGACGGTGCAAGCCGCCATCGTGGGATTCGCGCTGACCAACGGCGGACTCATGGCGAACCTCAGCATTGAAGGATCGAAGTTCTCCAAGGTCGAGTACTGATCGGTAGCCAGCGAACGTCAGGCGGGTTGCGCGTCGGGCTCCGGCAGTGCGAACTGCGCGGTGTAGGCCGCCAGGTCGCTGGCGTAGCAACTGCACGCGGCGAGTTCGAGTCCGGCACGATCGACGATCGTCATGACGCCGCGTTCGTAGGAAATGAGGTGCCTTCGCTGCAATCCACCAGCGGCCACCGTCACGCCCACCCTCCGAACGCCCAGCATGTACGCCAGGAACTCCTGGGTCAGCTTGAAGACGTCGGAAAGCGCCCTGTCCTGGCTCATCAACAGCCAGCGCGCGAGCCGTTGCTCGATCAAGTGGAAGCGCAGGCAGGCAGCGGCGCGAGCATGCTGAGACAGCAGCACGTAGACGTATCGGTCGAGCGTAGAACGAAGGGTGGGAGTGCTCGCCAGTTCACGCATGAATGCCGTCGCTTCGATCCGCAGCGCCTGCCCCTCTCCTTGCACGAGCGACTTGAGGGGCTCGCTCGACACGCCGAGGGCGAGCTGGATTCCCAGCATCCCCTCGCGGCCGACCATGCCCACTTCGATGGCATGGTCGCTGTCGGCCAGTGCCAGGAGCGATACGAAGCCGTCGATCGGAAAGTGCACATGCGTCGTGGGAGCCCCTGCTTCGCCGAGGATGCGGGACAGCGGAAGGTCGACGATTTCGCCGATCGAGCCGAGACGGACGCGCGCTGCCTCGGGCAACCGCGCGAGCAACTGGTTGGATGAGTGGTGCACAGGGGACTCCATGGTGCCGCGCCCCTCGACTGATGCGAGCGATGGAACGCGCCGGTCGACTCCCTGCATCGACCGCACCCGCACGTCAGTCTCTCACGGCGTGCATCCACTGACCGTGCCCCAGCGCACAAAGCGTGCGGCCAGCGTCTAGCGCGCAATGACCGCAGGCAGCAGTCGGTCGTATTCGTTCTTCACGACGGCATAGCACTCACAGCTACGGCTCTCGAGGCCGGGCCGGTCGAGCACCTTGATATGCCCGCGGCTGTAGCTGATCAAACCAGCCCGTTGCAATTTCAATGCCCCTTCCGTGACGCCTTCGCGTCGAACTCCCAGCATGTTGGCGATGAGTTCCTGCGTCATCACCAGTTCGTTCCCGTGCAGCCTGTCCAGGCTCAGCAACAGCCATCGGCAAAGTTGCTGGTCCAGGGAATGGTGCCGATTGCAGACGGCGGTCTGCGCCATCTGGGTCAGCAAGGCCTGGGTATAGCGCAGCAGCAGGTGGAGCACCGGGCCCGCCAGGTTGAACTCCGTCTTCATTCGCCCGGCGCTGAGGCGATAGCCCTCGCCCGCGCTCTGCACGACCGCCCGGCTGGGCGTGGTTTCGCCGCCCATGAACAGCGACACTCCCACGATCCCTTCGTTTCCCACGACGGCGATCTCTGCCGACGCGCCGTTCTCCATCACGTACAGCAACGACACGATTGCCGTGGTCGGGAAATAGACGTGGCTCAACGTGCTGCCCGACTCATACAGAACCATGCCCAGCGGCAGGTTTACCTTCTCGAGCACCGGCTCCCAACGCTTCCACTCCGCCTCGGGCAGCGAATTGAGCAGACGGTTCTTCTTGGGGTTGAGCATGGGCGTGAACGCTTCGGTACCCGCGGCACCCGGAGCGGGAAATTGGCGGGCGAACGAAGAGCGCACTCTACTCCGCGGAGCTCTCATGACTGTGCGCTACCGCACATAGAAACCCTCCTGGCATCATTCCGCGCCCGGCTTGCGGCAGCGAACGCGACCCGGGCCGGGGCACGCGCTTCGTGCCTGGACTTTGGCCTGCGTCTGCCAACGCACAGACCCGGGCATTCGACCCGCGCACCGTGAGGCACCGAACCCGACTTGCCACCCTTTGCCGGCGAAGCCGTCCGACATCCGAAGGAACTTGACGAAGCTCGTGGCGAGACCTCTCCCTCCTATCAGACTCCTCAAGGACACTGACATGCAAGCCCTCGTCTATAACGGCCCCGGCCGCAAGAATGTCGAAGACCGTGCCAAACCCGTGCTGACCATGCCGGGCGACGCGATCGTGCGCATCACGCGCACGACGATATGCGGCACCGATCTGCACATCCTCAAGGGCGACGTCGCCACCTGCAAGCCCGGCACGATCCTCGGGCACGAGGGTGTCGGGATCATCGACGCCGTCGGCGCGGCGGTCACCGCCTTCAAGCCAGGCGACCACGTCCTCATCTCATGCATCAGTGCCTGCGGTCGCTGTGAGCCGTGCCGCAAGGGCATGTATTCGCACTGCGCCACCGGGGGCTGGATCCTGGGCAACAGCATCGACGGCACGCAAGCCGAGTACGTGAGAATCCCGCATGCCGATACGAGCCTCTACCCGATCCCCGACGGCGCGGACGAGGAAGCGCTGGTGATGCTCAGCGACATCCTGCCCACCGGTTTCGAGTGCGGCGTCCTGAACGGCAAGGTGGCGCCCGGCTCCAGCGTGGCGATCGTCGGCTCCGGCCCGATCGGCCTGGCCGCGCTGCTCACGGCGCAGCTCTATTCGCCGGCGCAGATCATCATGGTCGACCTCGACGACAACCGGCTCGCCGTCGGCAAGCAGTTCGGCGCGACCGATATCGTCAACAGCGGCGGGGGCGACGCTGCGCAGCAGGTGATGGTACTCACGGGAGGACGCGGCGTGGACACCGCGATCGAGGCGGTCGGCATTCCGGCCACCTTCCAGATCTGCCAGGACATCGTCGCGGCCGGGGGCACGATCGCCAACGTCGGCGTGCACGGCGTGAAGGCGGACCTGCACCTGGAGACGCTCTGGTCGAAGAACATCACCATCACCACGCGCCTGGTCGACACCGTGACGATCCCGATGCTGCTCAAGACGCTTCGCTCGGCCCGGATCGACGCCGGCAAGCTGATCACCCATCGTTTCAAGTTCGACAAGATCCTCGACGCGTACGAGACGTTCGGCAAGGCCGCGGACACGCAGGCGCTCAAGGTCATCATCGAAGCTTGATCAGCAGCCCAGCGGGCGGCCGCTCGTCCAGAATGTTTCGGACGGCCGATCTCAGTGCGAGACAAGGGAACAACGACGAGGACTCATGAGCAGGTCCTTGGTGACGCCGCCCAGGATCCATTCGCGCAGGCGGCTATGTCCGTACGCACCGGCCACGATGACGTCGCAATGCTCGCTGTCCGCGACGGAGCGAAGATCGGCGGCGTCGTCACCGCTCGAGGACACAGGGAATGCCCTGGCCGCGACGTCGTGTTGCATCAACCAGGCGACGACCTCGTCGAGGTGACGGCGCGCAGCATCGATGTGGCCTTCCTTGACCACCTCCACGACGGTCACTTCCGCGCGTTGCATCAAAGGCAGCGCATCGACGATGGCGCGCCGTGTCTCGCGGCTATCCTTCCAACCCACCAGAACGCGATCGAACTTCGACGACGGGCGGGCGAGCGGGACCAGCAGCACCGGGCGCCCGACCTGCATCACCAACGCCCCCATGCTCAATGCACGGGTGCCATCGAACATGTCGCCCTGCCCGACGGCAGCGACCACCAGATCGGCGGTGCGCGCCTGGCGCGAGATGCATCGGGCGAGATCTGCGTAGTCCTTCATTGCGCGCCAATCCAGATCCACCTTCCGATCGCGAAACGCGTCCCTGAACTCGCCCTGCGCTGTCCCGACCTGCTGGTCGACCGCATCCCGCGCTGCCACCCAAGCGTCTCCTGCCAGTCCGATGTCGCCATAGACCATCATCGGCGGCGCGCACGCGACGACGCCCATGACCCGCGCGTCGAAACGCTCCGACAACTCGCCGGCGACCTGCAGCAGGTGCTCGTTCGACCTTCCCAGTTCCAGATGCACGAGCAGACTCTTGTATCCCACGATCGTCTCCTTTTCACTCGGCAGTGAATCACTGCTCCGCAATCAATTCGATTGAATCCTGGAGAGGTGCGAGCTCTCGCTGACGAGCGCCTCGACCTCCTTGCGGAACTGCTCCTCGCTGACGCGGTAGCCGCATCCGTCTTCCAGCGAGCTTGCGTACTCTTCGCACAGCGAATTGATGGAGTCCATCAGACCGTAGAAGCCGGGTCCGGCTGCAAAGGTGGGGGCCACGTCGGCGCCGTACGCGAGAGGAGCACCGTCACACCGCCAAAGGTGCGAGAAGCGCGAGATGAACACGTCGGCACTCCATCGACAACCGAGGAACTTCTCGAGCACGCGGCGGTAGGCGCTTTCGTCATGGATGAGTTTCATGGGATACCTCGCAGTCGTATGTGATCAGCTTGAGGTGCGGGTGATCGTCAGTCTGTACGGCATCGCGCAAAGCAAGGCAGTCTCGGCAGTCTGGAAGAGATCCGGTGCACTGCATTGACATTCGTCAAGACGCGACCAGATGCCGGCGCCACGTTGCGTCAAGCCACGACGGTGATGCTCGCACGCCTTGTCGGCGCGCTGCTCGTGACCGCCGAGGGCGATGGGCGCCGCGACGCCCTGGGGCTGGTCACGGACCGGGACCTGGTCATCGCCTGCGTCGCGCGCGAGCTGGCGCCGTCCGAGGTGTTCGTCGGCGCGATCGCCACTCAGCCGCTGGTTTCCATTGCCGCGACGTCGACCGCCTCCGAGGCAGCGGCACTCATGCATGCGTCCGGCGTGCGCAGGTTGCTGGTCATCGACGACCATGGCGAGGTCACCGGCCTGGTGTCCAGCGATGATCTGCTGGGCGCCTTGCTCGAACCTCTGCAAATGCTGGCGGACGCCCTGCGGGTCAATGTCGCGAGGGAGGAGACGCTGCGCAGCGACACGCCGCCGCCGTCGAACCGGCGTCTCTTCCTGTCGCTCGCAGATTCACCGGTCCGAGTGTGAGGTCCTGGACTCAACGGTGGTGACCAGGCTCCCCCATTGCCGGGGGGAGTCGTGATGCCGACCTTGAAGAACGATCTGGATGGCGGGACTGGGTGCCATCCGATCGAATTTGAATGGAGGCACCAAAGGTTGACCCATCGTGCGGCTGCAAGGCTGCTGAAGTCTGAAATTTCAACCTGTGCTCGATCGCGTGTCGGCGAGCTGGAGAATCAAAATGCGCCTTTCCATTCTTGTGGTCTCGATGGCCCTGGCAGCGATGCCTGCGGCGCCCGCACTGGCACAGGTCAGCCTGAGCATCGGCGTGAACATCCCGATGTACCCGGACTTCGCACAGGTGCCCGACTACCCGGTCTACTACACGCCCGGGCTGGCCAACAATCTCTTCTACTACGACGGCATGTACTGGCTGCTCGAGGGCGACAGCTGGTACGCGAGCACCTGGTACAACGGGCCCTGGCAGAGTGTGGACGCGCAAGGCGTGCCGCTGTTCGTGCTGCGCGTGCCCGTGCGCTACTACCGCAGCCCGCCAGCGTACTTCCGCGGCTGGCAGGGCGACGCGCCGCCGCGCTGGGATGACCATTGGGGCCCCGATTGGTCGCAGCATCATCGTGGCTGGGACCAATGGAATCGCCACGACGCGCCGAGGCCCGCCCCTCTGCCGACGTACCAGCGGCAGTACAGCGGAGCTCGCTATCCGCAGGCCGAGCAGCAACTGGTGATACGCCAGCAGAACGACAAGTACCAGCCACACGACGCAGCCGTGCGCCAGCGCCTCCAGCAGGCCGCACAGCCCGTGCCCGCTCAGGCACGGCAGGCCGCAGCGCCGCAACAACCCGATCAACAGCATGCGCAGCGGGAACACCCCCCACAGCGCGAGCAGCAGCAAAAACAGCAACAGCAGCAGCAGGCTCAGCAGGAGAAGCAGACGCAACAAGAACAGCAGCAGAAGCAACCAGCGCAGCAACAGGTTCAGCACGAACAACAGCAAAAGCAGCAACAGCAGGCTCAGCAGCAAAAGCAGGCACAACAAGAACAGCAGCAGAAGCAACAAGGCCAGCAGCTGGCCCAGCATGAACAACAGCAGAACCAGCAACAACAGGCCCAGCAGAACAAGGCGCAGCGTCAGGAGCAGGAGCAGCATGCCGCCGTCCGGGAGCCGGAACGCCCTGCGCCCTCTGCCCATGAACCTGCCAAGGAAGCAAAGCCAGCCCCCGAACGGAACAAGGCTGACCAAAGCAGCGAGGACAACAGGAAGTAGCGCGTCGGAGGCCGGGCCACCGCGCGTGCACCCGCGCTCGGGCGCATGGGATCAGAGTGCGAGCCACTATTTCAGCAGTTCCAAGCTCCGTGCCGAAGCCGGACGTCCGCCATGCCGGCGTCATCGAGGCGGCGTCAGATACCGCCTCGAATCGCGATCCGCCGCCCGGCCGTCATCAGCGTGATGGCGCGATTCGAGGAGGAGCCAGACCCCTCGCGGTCCGGCGCGTGCCTCATTTGGGCTTCTTCAGCTTCTTGCGCGCGTTGGCCGCCTTCTCGCGCGCGTGACAGCCTTCGTAGTGATCGTTGACCAGCCCCATCGCCTGCATGAACGCGTACACGGTGGTGGGCCCGACGAAGCTCCAGCCGCGCTTCTTCAGATCCTTGGACATGGCCACGGCCTCGGCCGACGGCCCCAGCACGACGCCCGTCTGCGGCTTGTGGGGCCGGGTATCGGCGGCGGGCTCGTAGCGCCACGCGTAGGCCGCGAGCGAGCCGAATTCCTCGCGCAGTTCCAGCACGCGCTTCGCGTTGTTGATCGTCGACTCGATCTTGCCGCGGTGGCGCACGATGCCCGCGTCGGCCAGCAGGCGCTCGACGTCGCGCTCGCCGAAGCGCACGATCCTGTCGGCCTCGAAGTTGGCGAAGCCCTTGCGGAAGGCCTCGCGCTTGTTGAGGATGGTGAGCCAGCTCAGGCCGGCCTGGAAGCCCTCGAGGCAGATCTTCTCGAACAGCCGGCGCTCGTCGGTGACCGGGAAGCCCCACTCCTCGTCGTGGTAGCGCCGGTATTCCGCGCTCGCGCGGCACCACTGGCAGCGCAGCACGCCGTCTTCTTCGTGGGAGAAGACGCCTTCGGGGATGGTGGTGGTATCGGTCATGCAGCCATTCTGCAGCCGAGTGCGCGCGGGTTCCAGTGCGTCGTCGGCCGCAAACCCGGATACGGCGCCGCGGGCGTCATTCCAGCCTGAAATGGGCCGTTGCGCGCGGCGCGGGCCGCCGGGTCAGCGTCCGTCGCGCCCGGATGCAGTTCGTCCGCCGTTCGCCGTTCGCCGTCGCGAGGCCGGCCATTCCCGCAGCGCGATCTCAGCGCGGCGGTGCCAGCGCCTGGTTGATGTCGTCGGCGATCGCGCCGAGCCGGTCTTCCGCATAGCCGTGCCACACCCGGAGGATGCGGCCGTCACGCCCGATGATCACCATGTGCGGAAGGGTGTTGACGCCGTAGGCCTTCTGCGCGTCGCCATCGACGTCGTGCACGAGGGTGAGGTGCATCGAGGCGTTCATCAGGCGCGCGGCCCGCTTGAACACCTCGCGGCTTTCCGTGTTGACCGCGATCACGGCGATCCTGTCCTTGCCGGCCCGGTTCTGCACGTTCTCCAGGATCGGCAGTTCCTTGATGCAGTACGGGCACCAGGTGGCCCAGAACGTGACGATGACGGCCTTGCCGGCGTAGTCCGGCACGCTCACCTTGTCGCCGTCGGGCGTCAAGCCGAGCACCGGCGGCGGCACGTCGCCCGGCCCCGGCGGTTCCGCCGTCGCCGGTGCGCCCGGCGCCGCCAGGAAGAAGCCGAGGACCAGGACACGGAGTCGGGAGATGATGCTCATCCATGCATTCTGCGCCAGCGTCATGCATCCGTCATCGAATGCTCCCAAGATCGTGCCATCCCGTCCACGCGCGCATCCATGCCCTGGTACTGCATCATCATCGACGACGGCGAGCCGCGCGAGGCGCGCGCGGTCGCGTTCGTCACCTCGCTGCGCCGCGCCTGGCGCAGCGCCGGCCAGCCGGCCGAGGCCGCGGCCTTCATCAACCGCGGCTCGGCCTCGCGCTTCACCTTCCTGCTCTCGCCCGGGGCGGCCACGCTGGCCGACGGCCTGCTGCGGCGCTATGGCGCGTCGGCCTGCCCGCAGGCGCCCAACCTCAGCCGCTACGCGCCGCTGCCCCTGTGACGCCGGCGAGGGCGCGCCAGCCCGAGCGCAGGCCCAGCACGATCACCGCGCAGGAGAACGGCAGCAGGTTGTAGAGCAGGCGGTACAGCAGCAGCGCGGCCAGCAGGTCGGGCCGGCCGCGTCCGGCGAGGAAGGCCGTCATGCCGGCCTCGAACACGCCCAGCCCGCCCGGCGCGTGCGAGACCACGCCCAGCAGCACGGCCGCGATGCAGCCCACGGCGAACACGTCGAACGGCGGCGCGAGGTCGGGCGGCAGCAGCACGTGGAGCGCGCCGACGGCGGTGCCGCTTTCGACGGCGCCCAGCGTCATCAGCATCACGGCCAGCGAGGCCGATGGCATCGGCAGGCGCCAGCGGCCCAGCGCGATCTCGCGCGGGCCGCGCGACAGCCACCACAGCCAGGCCAGCAGCAACGCCTCCAACGTGACGCCCAGCGCCGCGTGCCAGGCCGGGTCGTCGCCCGTCGCGGCCTGGAACAGCTCGGCGCCGGCCAGCATGGCCGCGTTGCCGGCCACCAGCGACAGCCACGACGTGGACACCACGCGCGCCACCTCCCCGCCGCTCAGGCCCGCGGGCAGGTACAGGTGCGCGCGCACCGCGGAACCCGACACCGCGTGGAAGCCCACGGTGTTGGCGAAGGCCGCGCTGGTCGCGCCGGCCAGCAGCGCCAGGCGCGCGCGCACCCGGCCGGGCGCCGCCACGTGCACGCCCACCAGGTCGTAGAGGGCCAGGCAGGCGAAGCTGGCGGCGGTGAGCGCGAGGCTCGCCGCGATGCGGGCCGCCGGCTGGCGCAGCAGCGCCGTGCGCAGCTCGGCCAGGCTCAGGTCGCGCAGCACGAAGTCCAGCGCCACCCCCACCGCCACGCACGCGAGCACCACGCCCGCGCGGCGCGCGAGCGAGGCCGCGCCCGCGCGCGTCACGCGGGCACCTGTTCCAGCGCCTGCGCGGGATGATCCGCCTGCGGTTGGGGCGGCAGGTGCATCAGCGGCTGGCCCATGCGGATGCGCGCGCCCGTGTGGATGCCGTCGACGAACTCGAAGCCGGGGGGCACGAACAGGATGATGGTGGAGCCGTGCTGGAAGCCGCCCATCTCCTCGCCCTTGCCGAAGCGGGCCTGCACCGGGATCTCGTTGGGGCCGCGGTAGCGCAGGTGCAGCAGCACGTCGGTGAAGCGCAGCCGGATGCTGGCCACCAGGATGGCGGCCACCGGCACGATGGCGATCGGGTGGTTGCCGCGGCGCAGGCGCGCGCTGAGCACGGCGCGCTCGTTGCGGCAGAAGAGCTTTTCCACGCGCTTCAACGCGATCGGGTTCACGTTCCAGGTGTCGCCGCTGAGGTAGCTCACGTGGCTCACGTCGCAGTCGTGCGGCGCGTGGAAGCGGTGGTACATGGCCGAGGTGAGGCGCAGCGTGATGAAGCGGCCGTCGCGGAACGGGGCGGTGTCGGTGCCCGGCCCGAACAGTTCCTCCATGCGGTACGGAAAGCCCTTGGCCTGGAACACGGTGGTGCCGGCCACGCTGCCGCACGCGCCCACGATGGCGTCGCAGGGCGAGGTGAGCACGGCGGGATCGGGGTCGACCACGCGCGCGCCGGGCATCAGCTCGCGCGTGAAGCAGTCGTGCATGGAGCGGAACTTGCGGTGGCGGGCGTCGCTGAGATCGAGGTCGGTGAACAGCTTCCACATGCCGATCGACGCCTTGCTGACGATCGGGTTGCGGATCTTGCTGAACTTGCCCATGAAATGCGTGAGCGCGATGCGCGGCACGCGATTGGTGAGCAGGAAGTTCAGGTCTTCCTGCGCGAGCAGGCGGCGGAAATGTTTTTTCATCAACTCTCAGCTGCTGAATCGTTCACGCAGCATTTCCCGCAGCAGGCCGCGCCGGATGGTGCGGTTGCTTTGCGCGGGGTCGTTCCACCACCAGCCGTCCGCCTGCATCTCGGTGGCCGCGGCGACGAAGCGGGCGGTCACCGCGTCGAAGTCCGCATCGCCGTAGTTCAGGCTGAAGATCAGGCGGCCGGTGCCCACCCAGCTGAGCGCCAGCCCGTGCGCGCGCAGGTAGAACTGCAGCATCCAGTTGTAGCGCGAGGGCTGGTCGTACAGCACGGTCCAGATCGACTGGATGTTGGCCACGCGCACCGGCACGCCGGCCGCGGCCAGGCGCTCGTTGAACCGCGCCGTGCGATCGTTCCAGCGCTGGTCGACGCCGTCGTACATGGCCCTCACGTCGGGGCGTTCCAGTCGTTCGAGGAACACGTTCATCGCGCCCATCACGTACGGGTGCGAGTTGAAGGTGCCGCGGGCGAAGCAGATGTCGGCGGGGCGATCCTCCCGGAAGCGCTTCATCAGCTCGCGCTTGCCGCACACCACGCCCACCGGCAGGCCGCCGCCCAGCGACTTGCCGTAGGTCACCATGTCGGCCTCGATGCCGAAGTACTCCTGCGCGCCGCCGGGGGCGAGGCGGAAGCCGATGAAGATCTCGTCGAAGATGAGCACGATGCCACGGGCCGTGCAGACCTCGCGCAAAGCTTGCAGCCACTCGGTGTAGGCCGCGCGGTCGAACTTCGCGCGGCGCGCGCTGTCCACCAGCGACGAGTCGCCCGGCGCCGCGGCGTTCGGGTGCAGCGCCTGCAGCGGGTTGACCAGCACGCAGGCGATGTCCTTGCGCGTGCGCAGCACCTTCAGCGTCTCGGCCTTCATCTCCTCCAGCGTGTACGTCTCGCGCGGGGGCAGCGGATTGCCCGGGCCGGGCTGCACGTCCTCCCACCAGCCGTGGTACGCGCCGCAGAAGCGCACCAGGTACTTCTTCTTCGTGTGATAGCGCGCCAGGCGCACGGCCTGCATCACGGCCTCGGTGCCCGACATGTGGAACGAGACTTCGTCCAGGCCCGAGATGCGCTGCAGGTGGCGCACGTTGTCGAGCAGCACGGGGTGGTAGGCGCCCAGCACCGGGCCGAGGTCGGCGACGCGCCGGGCGCCCTCGGCGATGCACTCCTTGTAGAAGTCGTAGCCGAACAGGTTGACGCCGTACGAACCGGTGAGGTCGTAGAGGTCGTTGCCGTCGAGATCCCGCACGGTGACACCGCTGGACGACTGCAGGAAGCTGCCCGTCTTCAGGTGCTGGCGCAGGTAGGGGCTGTACTGGAACGGCACGCGGTAGCTGCCGGTGAACTGCAGATCGGAGATGCCGGTGCTGGCCTGGGCGGTCAGCGCGGCGCTCTTCGGAAAGCGTTCGCGGTACAGCGCGGCCAGCTTCTCGAAGCCGGCGCGGCGCCGACGCTGGAACTCCGCAGGGGCGCCGTCCGAGCCGAAGAAGCGCGCCTCGTCGTAGGCGTAGCCGGGCAGCAGGCCCGCGACGCGCTTGGCCATCTTCGAGTGGCCGGTCAGCGAGGCGTGCTTGGCACGCGAGAGTTCGAGACGACGCTTGGCGCGCGGAGCCATGACGGCCAGCGCGGCAAGCATGGCCGCGGAGAGAACGAAGGTGGTGGGTTCCATGAGTCGATGCGGACGGGCCGGCTCTCCGCTTGCTCAGTGCGCGTTCGCGACGGGCGACGACACCGACGAGATCATCTGGCCGCGCATCAGCTTGAGCGGGGCCTTGTGGTACAGCGCGATGTCCATGAACGGGTCGGTGATGATCTTGAAGCCCCAGGCCAGGCCTTCGGTCACGTTGCGCGTGATGCAGAGCTGGATCACGCGCACGACCAGGCCCGCGGCGCCCAGCGACAGCCACGCGATGCCCACGTCATGCACGAAGCCGCGGAAGTCCGCGTGCGGCTGGATCAGGCCACCCAGCGACGGGGCGAACCACAGCGCGGCCGGGATCGCCACCCAGATCGCCATCAGGACGATCTTGCGGCGGATGTTGTAGCCGGCCTTGACCTCTTCCTTGTACTCGTCGGTGACCTGGTTGACGTCGTCGTAGCCGCGCGGCTCGAAGAAGAAATGCCCGGCCTGGCGCGTCGTCATCGACACCGTCCACGCCAGGATCGCGGCGATCGCGGGATCGACGAACAGCAGCGCGTACGCGATGCAGAACGTGATCGCACTGATGAAGTGCAGGCTCTGGTTGATCGTGCTGTGGTGATAGAAGCGGTGGTCGTCCCACCGCAGCGTGCGAAGGGTTTGCATGAAGGTGTTCACGGAGATCCTCTCAGGAGTTCGCCGACGGCGACGTGCGGCCCGGCGTGACAGGATGGTGACTGGCAAATATGAAAGCGCCGTGTCCGCCGGTGCCATGAATTGACGCGGAACTGTCATCGATCTGTTGCGAGCCGCCGTCATCATCGGCGCGACGCAATGATCCGGAGGCGCCTTCCGTGAGAACAGACATAGCCCACAGACCCCTGCGAATCGCCTGCGTGACGGAGACCTATCCGCCCGAGGTCAACGGCGTGGCCATGACCATCGCCCGCCTCGTGCAGAGCCTGCGCGAGCGCGACCACCTCGTGCAGGTGGTGCGGCCGCGCCAGCCCGCCGACGACGCGCCCACCGCCTCCGGCGACGCGAAGAGCGACGTGCTGGTGCGCGGCGTGCCCATTCCCAACTACGCCGGCCTGCGCATGGGCCTGCCGTGCAAGGGAACGCTGGTGCGGCTGTGGCGCGAGCAGCGTCCGGACGTGGTGCACATCGCCACCGAGGGCCCGCTGGGACGCTCCGCGCTGCTGGCCGCCAAGGCGCTGGGCCTGCCCGTGTGCTCCGACTTCCGCACCAACTTCCACGCCTACAGCAAGCACTACGGCTTCGGCTTCCTGCGCCGGCCCATCATGGCCTACCTGCGCCGCTTCCACAACGCGACGCAGTGCACGATGGTGCCCTCGCAGGCGCTGTTCGACGACCTGCAGGCCGAAGGCTTCCGCGACCTGACGCAGGTGGCGCGCGGCGTGGACGTGCGCCGCTTCGATGCCGCGAACCGCAGCGACGCGCTGCGCGCGCAATGGGGCGCCGGGCCGGATGACCTGGTCGTCACCTGCGTGGGCCGCCTCGCGCCCGAGAAGAACCTGAAGACGCTGCTCGCCGCCTTCGAGGCCATCCGGCACCAGCAGCCGCGCGCCCGCCTGGTGCTGGTGGGCGACGGCCCGCTGCGCAAGGAGCTGAAGCTGCGCTGCCCCGACGCCGTCTTCGCGGGCCAGCGCAGCGGCGCCGACCTCGCCGCGCACTACGCGTCTGCCGACCTGTTCCTGTTTCCCAGCGTCACCGAGACCTTCGGCAACGTCACCACGGAGGCCATGGCCAGCGGCCTGGCCGTGGTCGCGTTCGACTACGCCGCCGCCGGCCGCCTGATCCGCCACGGCGAGAACGGCGCGCTGGTGCCCTACGAGGACGACGCCGCCTTCGTGACCACCGCCGCGCGCACGGCCGCCGACCTGGCGAACTGCCGCGTCCTGGGCGCCCGCGCGCGCGCCAGCGTGCTGCCGCTCGACTGGGACAGCATCGCCGCGCAGGTGGAGGGCGTGATGGCCGCGGTGATGCGCCGCGTCGAACCCGAATCCGGCTACGCGTTCGCGCCCGCCCGCCACTCGTCGGTCTGAACGGGCGCCTGGCGCCCCCGGGAGCGCTGGCGCAGCATCATCGCGGCCAGCGCCAGCGCCACGCACACGCCCAGCCCCACCATCAGCGCCGGCAGCGGCACGTCGACGGCCACCAGCCCGGAATAGACGCCCAGGCACACGAGCACGCTGGCGTTCTCGTTGCCGCCCTGCACCGCGATCGAGCGTCCCGCGCTGAGCAAGGCGTTGCCGCGATCCTGCAGCAGCGCGTTCAGCGGCACCACCATCAGCCCGCCCACGGCGCCCACGACCACCAGCACGGCCACCGCGAGGTTCAGCTGCGTCACGAACGGCACCGCGATCATCAGCACGCCGAACAGCACGCCGGCGAGCAGCATCTTCTTCGCGTGCACCAGCGGCACCCAGCGGCCGGCGGCCACCGCGCCGGCGATGACGCCCACGGCCACGGCCGCCTGCACGAACGCCGCGCGGTCGAGGCTCAGGTGCATGCACTCGCGCGCCCAGCGCAGCACCGCGAACTGCAGCGTGGCGCCCACGCCCCAGAAGATGGTGGTGACGGCCAGCGACAGCCCGCCATCGGGATCGCGCCACAGCCGGCGGTTCGAGCGCCCGAAGTCACGCAGCATCGCGCCCGGGCGCAGCGAGCCGACGGCATGGCGCACGCCGCTGTCGGGCACGCCCAGGTTGAGCGCGCCGGCCAGCAGGTACACGCCCAGCAGGATCAGCAGCGACGGCAGCACCGGGTCGAACTTGTCGAAGACGACGTGGCTCGCGTGGTTCAGCAGCCACGGGCTCACGAGGAAGCCGCCCAGGCCGGTTCCCAGGAGCACGGCGCACACCGCGGCGGTCTCGATCCAGGCGTTGGCCGACACCAGCTGGTCGGATCGCACGAGCTCGGTGGCCAGCCCGTACTTGGCCGGCGCGTAGGCCGCGGCGCCGAGCCCCACCACCAGGAAGGCGATCACCGGATGGACGCCGGCGATCAACGCCAGCACGCCGACGATCTTGACCGCGTTCATCCACGCCATCAGCCGCGCCTTGCAGAACGCGTCGGCCAGCGGCCCGACGAACGGCGCCAGCAGCACGTAGGCGGCAATGAACGCGACCTTGAGCATGGGCGCGAGCCAGTCGGGCATCGCGCGCTGCTGCAGCAGGGCCATGGTGACGATCAGCAGCGCGTTGTCCGCCAGGGCCGACATGAACTGGGCCGCGAGCAGCAGCAGGAAGGAGGCGGGCATTGCTAGAACCTGGGAACGTATCCGACGCGCCCGAGCGGGTCGTCAAGACGCGTCCGATCAAGGCGCAAAGCACAGACGGGGGGGTACCCCCGGCGAGCATTTGCAACGCCGAGCGGGCGCGTCTTGACGGCACGAGCGGGTGTGTCGGGTGCGTTCACAGGTTCTCGTGTTCAGGATGGGGACAGGCGCGAGCCTCGGGCCTGCGCGTGAAGGGGTCATGACACCCCGATGACGCGACGGCGACAAATGGGATACCGGCCCGCGACGGCCTCGCGACAGGCCGTGCCGCGAGGCTGTCACGCGCGCCGTCGATAGTGGCTGTCATGAACATTCCCCCGCCGACGCCGCCCCTCCCGCGCATCAGCTGCATCATCTGCGCGCTCAACGAGGGGCCGCGCATCGGCGCCGTGCTGGAGGTGGCGGCCGCGCATCCGCTCCTGGCCGAGGTCATCGTGGTGGACGACGGCTCCACCGACGACACGGCTCAGGTGGTCGCGCGCACCCCGCGCGTGCGCCTGCTCTCGCACGCGCGCAACCTCGGCAAGAGCAAGGCGATCGCCACCGGCGTGGCCGCGGCCTCGCACGAGCTGCTGATGCTGCTGGACGCCGACCTGAAGGGCCTGCGCGCCGAGGACCTGGACGCGCTCGCCGCGCCGGTGCTGGCGGGCCGCGCCGCGGTCAGCATGAGCCTGCGCCGCAACAGCCTGGCGATCTTCCGCTGGGCCGGCATCGACTTCGTCTCGGGCGAGCGCGTGGTCGACCGCGCCCTGCTCGCCGACGTGCTGCAGGACATCCACGCCCTGCCCCGCTTCGGCATCGAGGTGTTCATGAACAAGCGCATCATCGCGGCCCGCCTGCCCATCGCCGTGGCGAACTGGCGCGACGTCACGCAGTCGCGCAAGACCGAGAAGCTCGGCTGGTGGCGCGGCACGCTCGCCGAGTGGCGCATGGTGTTCGACCTGATGGATGCGGTGTATCCGCTGGAGCTGCTGACGCAGACGCTGCACCTGGCGTTGCTGCGCACGCCGGCCGGGCCTTCGCTGCGCGGATCCGAAACCTGATCCCGGGGGATCGGGGTCAGGCATTGCCTCATGCCGCAACCGAGATCGCTTCCGACCGCCAGCTCCGCCCGAGGCATGAGGAGATGCCAAACCCCTCGGTCAGCGCCGACCGGAGGGGTCTGGCATCTCCTCGATTCGCGCCATGCCCCCGTCGAAGCCGACTTCGCTGAACGCGAATCGAGGCAATGCCTGACCCCGATCGCCAGAATCGACGCCCTCAAACCTCAAGCCGCCTCATCCGCTCGACGAACGCTTCATCACCCAGATAAACCCCGTGTCGAAGCGAGTCCTCCCAGAGCCGCGCCGATCGCCCGGCGTCCACCCAATCAGCATACCGACGACAGGACTCCATCGCCTGCAGTTCGTCCGTCGGTGCCCGTCCCATCAGAGCCGCGTGAAGTTCCGCAGTTGCCAGCCAGCGCGGAGACGGCACGGCTCCTGCGTGCGCCCGATAGCTCGACCAGCGCCAATCCGCTGGCGCGGTGACGAGCCCTGCACGGACGGGATTGAGGTCGACATAGCGGCACACCTTCAACAGGTAGGCATCGCGATCGACATGCACCGCCTTGAATCGGCCCTCGAATACATGGCCGCGCCGATCGTGACGCCGATTGAACGCCTGGCCATAGCGACTGTTGATGCGATGCATCAGCTCCGGGAGATTCGCCCGCTCCGTCTGCAGGACGAAGTGGTAGTGATTGCCCATCAGGCAGAACGCCAGCGCACGGGCCTCGAAATCGCGCAGGGCCTGAGCCAGCAGCGCAAGCATCCAGAGGCGGTCGCGGTCGTCGACGAAGATGGCGGATTGCTGCACGCCACGTGCAGTCACGTGGTACAGGGCGCCGGGGCAGGCAAGGCGGGGCGGTCGGGACATGGTCCGAGGCTAGTGCAGGTGGTGGGGCGGCCTGCTGCGCTTCGTGCCGTGTTTTCGGTGCTTGTGCGCTTGGCGCGCGGTTGTGGGGGATCGGGGTCAGGCATTGCCTCGAATCGCGTTCGGCGGCCCAGCCTTCAGGAGAGATCCTGGCGCGATCCGAGGAGATGCCAGACCCCTCGACCGATCGGTCGCCGAGGCTTCAATGCCGGCGGCGGATCAGCTCGTCGCTGGCGCGCTGCAGCGCCGAGCTGGAATCGGCCGTGCGCAGCAGGCCTTGCGCGAACATCTTCTCCAGCGCCTTGCGCGTGAAGCTGTGCGAGCCGTCGGCTGCGCCCGCGAACAGCAGGAAGTAGCCGTTGTCGCTCATCCACAGCAGCTGCAGGTCGGCCCACTCGCCGTGCAGCTGGAGCGTGACGTTGTCGCCGATCTGCAGGCCGCCCACCGGTGACGAGGAATCCGGCGCCGGGCTCGCCGGCGCAGGGCGCGGAGGCGACGGCAGCTCGTCGTCGAGTTCCAGGTCCACGGTGACCGGGCCCGCGGCCGCCTCTTCGCCCGACGGCCGCCGCATCGCATGCAGGTGGATGGCCGCGATCTGCTCGAGCCAGGCCTTCTTCATCGCATCGGACAGCCTGACCGTGGCCATGCCGGCCGTCACGCGCTCGACCAACTCGGGAATCATCGCCACCAGGGTCGCCGCGTCGGTGCGCGAGCGGGCCTTGTCGGTGGACCAGATCAGGTCGACGGCGGTGTCCATCGCGGGCGAGCTGCGGCGCTGCCCGGGCGCCAGCGTGGTCCATTCCTGGGCCACCACCAGCGACCACAGCGTGAGGATGAAGCGGCGGGTGGGCGACGGCGCGCGGGCGGAATCCAGCTTGCGCTGCAGCCGCGCCTTGGCCTGCGCCACCAGCTCCTCCAGCGAGGCGTTGCGGCGCAGCAGGTCCAGCGCGCCCTCCACCGAGGTGAGCCGGCGCTGCGCCTGCTTGCGCTGCCATTGCGCCAGGCGCTCGACGGCGGCCTCGAACGACGCCGTGGACGGATCCGCGGCCAGCGGCGCCAGCGTGTCGGCGAGCCACTGCTGGAACTCGGGGGTGGGTGGCGCCTGGTCCGCGTTCATGGTCGTGGCGACCCGGTTGACCAGCGTCCAGACCGGATGGCGGTGCGACTGCAGCAGCGTCGCGTCGTGCGTGGCCAGTTGCACCACCAGCGGCTGCACGCGGGCGATCCACTCGCGCGCGGCGCCCGCCAGCGCGGGGTCGGCCACGATCTGGTCGAACAGGTGCCCGATCAGCGCCACCGCCAGGCGCGAGCTGCTCGCATCGCGAAGCGCGGCAAGCTCCTCGCGGTGGCTGTGGATCAGGCCGGGGATGCGCGCGTCGTCGCCGTCGAGCGGCATCGGCAGGGTATCGGCGATGCCCTCCAGCGGCGCGCGCGCCGTGGACGCCGCGAACACGGGCCGCTGCTCGTCGAGATCCATCAGCTCGAACAGCGCGCCGGGGCGCGTGACGTCGAAGCCGGTGGGCGGCGTGACGGGCGATTGCTCGTCGGCGGCCTCCGAACCGCGGTCCGCGGCCTCGAGTTGCGAGGCGTCGGCGAAGCCCGCCTGACGCACCGCGGCATAGAGTTCGCCGAGCCGCGGCGCGAGCCAGCGCGCGACGCAGCGCACCAGCTCGGCACGGACGGGCGAGCTCAGGCTCATGCCCTCGGCGGCCGTCCACAGCGCGCGCGCCAGGCACGGCGGCCCGATGGGCGACGCGGCCACGCGCACGCCTTCGTGGCGCCGCAGCGCGGCCTCGAACTTGATCAGGCGGCGCAGCTCGACGCCGCAGTCCTCCTCGAGGAGGCGCACCACCTGCGCCACCTCGATCTCATCCTGCACGCGCGATTCGTCCATCAGCTCGAACGCACCGAGATCCAGCCACTGGCCGGCCGGCTTCGGGGCCGGTGGCCGCGTGAATTCGGCGAAGGCCTGCTTGAGCGCCTCGGCGAAGCCGGCGGCGAAGTGGGCGTGATGGCGCGACAGCGCCGCCGCGACGTCGCCGCGCACGGCCCGCATCGCGGCGTTGGTCACCGGCGCGCTGGCGATCTCGCCGGCGAGGCCGGACGCCCCGCTGCGCACGCGGCGCGACATCAGCGCATGCGCACGGTCGAGGTGGCGTTCGTAGGGCGTTGGGGTCACGGGACGATCTTAACGTCGCCCGTGGCCGGTGATCGGCGTCGAAGCAGCGGCCGCCCGTCGGGGGCGGCCGGGAGCGGTCCGGCCTAGAACTTGTAGGACGCCGTCGCCGCGAACGTGCGGCCCAGCGCGTTCGTGTAGCGGCCGTCGTAGCCGCGCGCGTTGCCGGTGCCCGACTGGTCGATCAGCGAGAACGGCGGATTGCGGTTGAACACGTTCTTGATGCCGGCGGTGACCGACCAGGCCTTGCTCACGTCGTACTTCTCCTGGAAGTCGAACGTCGCGTAGGAGCTCACCCGGCGATTGCCGCTGTCGGCCGAGCAGGTGCTGCTGTCGCCGTCGAAGCCGCTGGTCGAGTTGTAGCAATAGTCGCTGTAGTCGTCCTTGTAGCCCGGCTTGAAGTTGAGCGCGACCGTGTGCGTGAACTTGCCTTGCTGCAGCGACGTCGACGCATTGAGCAGGTAGCGGAACGTCACCTGGCCGTCGGCACCGACCTTGTTCATGTCGTTCACGTAGCCGGCGTTGCCCGGCTGCTGGTAGTCGGCGCGCAGCATCCACGTCACATGGCCGCGGGTCGTCAAGCGACCGATCGGCGTATCGATGCGGCTTTCGCCGTCGAAGTCCAGGCCCTGGTAGAACGCGTTGCCGGTGTTGATGGGCTGCGACAGGAAGGTCAGCGTGGGGGCGCCGGTGGCCGGATCGTTGACGATCGAGAACAGGTACGCGTAGGCCGCCATGTCCTTGAACGCGGTGGCCTCGGTGATCGTGTTGATCTGGTCATGGATGCGCACGGTCCACAGGTCCGTGCCGAACGAGAACGCCGGCGACGGCTCCAGGCGGAAGCCCAGCGTCCACTGCTGCGAACGCTCGGGCTTCAGGGCGCCCGCACCCGTCGACGGATTGCCGCCGGCCTGCTCGTTGTACTCGAACGGCCCGCTGTGACAGTAGGGGGCCAGGTCCGACGGGACGTTGGCGGAGCAGGTCTCGTTGCCAGTGACGCCGTAGAACTCCAGCGGGCTGCTGACGTCGCCGATCGTCGGCACCTTGAAGCCGGTTCCGAACGAGCCCCGCAGCAACAGCTGGTCGATGGGACGGAAGCTGCTGCTCAGCTTGAACGTCGTCGCCGAGCTCTTCTTGCCCTGGATTTCCGAGCCGATCGGTGCGCCGCTGGCATCGAAGCCGTCCTTGTTGTGGACCGCGCTGTACGAATCGAAGCGCGCCGACGCGTCGACTTCCAGCCGCTTCGTGATCGGTGCGTCCGCTTCCGCGAAGACGCCCCAGGCGTTGCGCGCCGAGTCGAAGGGCAACGTTCCGGAGCTGCCGCCGAACAGCGTGTCGGTGTAGTCCGGCTGCAGCGCGTTCTCGCCCATCAGGATCGCGCTGGGGCGATCGGTGTACTTCTGGCGGGTCAGGTCCAGGCCGGTCGCCAGGGCCAGGTCGCCGCCCGCCAGCCTGCCCAGCGTGGTCGACGTATGCGCCGAGGCGACGTCCAGCGTCGAGCGGCTCTGGTCCAGCGTCTGGTGCAGCACGGCCGGCGCAAGCACGTCGGCCTGCGCGGCGCCCGAGAACGGATCGTAGGCACCGCTGTCGATCAGCGCCTGGATCGCGTTCGCGGAGGCGTAGCCGCCTTCGGCGATGTCATACAGATGGCTTTGCGAATGGGTGAACGAGAACGTCGAGTCCCAGTTTCCCGTCGTCACGTCCGCCCCGACCACCAGGTGCTGCGTCTTGGTTTCGTATCCATCCTTGCGGCCACCGGTGCCGATCATGCGCACGTAGCCGACCTCGTTGGACGAGGTCGTGCCCGACGCCAGTTGCGGCGTGACGTAGGTGGCGATCTGGCTGGCGTTCAGGGCGAACGCCTGCGCCGGGGCGGCGTATTGGGCGTCGGTCCGGTTCTCGCCGATCAGCGCCTCGGCGAACAGGCTGACCTTGTCGCTCAGGTTGAAGCGGCTGGTGACCAGGAAATTGGCACGGCGCGAGGCCGGGATGTCTTCCACGGTCGCGGCGTAGTTGTACTTGCAGACCTTGCCGATCTTGACCGTGCCGGCGGCCGTGCAGGATCCGTTCGCGGCCAGCGACGGGTTGTAGTAGAGGTAGCCGTCGGGGGAGCTGGCGCCGGCACTGGTCGTGTCGGCATAGACGTTCGCCGACGGTGCGTAGGCACTCAGCAGGTTGACGTTCTCGGAGCCGTACCTGTCGTTGAAGTTCAGGACGCCGCCGCTCTTCGAGAACGAGCGCTGAGACGCCTGCACCGCCGACTGGTGGTCGAAGCTGGCCGCGAGGAAGACGTTGAAGCGGTCCTTGTCCAGGCTGCCGAAGCCCTTGGAGATCGACGCCGACGCACTCTGGCCGCCTGCCTTGAACGGGTGGTCCAGGCTCACGTCGACCGTCCCGTCGGTGCTGTCCTTCTTCGTGATGATGTTGACGACGCCGGCGATCGCGTCGGCGCCATACAGCGCGGAGGCGCCGTCGGTCAGCACGTCGACATGGTCGACCGCCCCCAGCGGGATCTGGTTCAGGTTGACCTGGGAGCCCGTCGTGTACGACGCCACGCGGTGGCCATTCAGCAGCACCAGCGTGTAGGCCGCGCCGATGTCGTGGATCGACGCCGTGGTCGTGCCGGCGCCGCCGCCGTTGACCGACTGCGACGCGGTGGTGAAGCCCTGCATCGCAGGCAGGTTCTGGATCAGGTCGGTGACGGTGGTGACGCCGGACCGCTTGATGTCGGCATTCGTGATCGTCTGGATCGGCAGCGCGCCTTCGATGGCGATGCGCTTGATGGCCGAGCCCGTGACTTCGACGCGCTGGACGTCCGTGGCCTCCTGCGCATGGGCCGCGCTTGCCAGGCAGGCGCCGAGCGCCATCGCGACGCCGCTGCAGATCTTCGTTCGTTGGAACATGTTCATGACTCCGGGAGATAAATGGAATATCCGTCGCGCAAACTCGTGATTCACGGCGACGACCTGTTGGGTATTCCATTCTTTCCAGCCAGTAACTCCCCACGCTGCCGGCAAACCCTGATGTAGCGACGTACCGACGGTGCGATGCCGATATTCAAGCCGGGTTTCGAGTCGGTTGATTTCAATCTCGACAAACGCGACCGCACCGCGACAAGGCATACCAGCCCAGCGGTGGTGCAGGCAAACGATCCGCGCAGCAACTCCAGAGCCGCTTCCCGCGAGAACAGTGGCCTCCGGGCTCGACCGCGGCAGCCGATGCGAACCCCGAGCTACCGGGTGTTTCGTTGCGGCACTGTTCGCGTGCAATCGCGAACCTCAATATTTCCTCCATGCGGAAATATTTCATGGGTGACGGCTAGCTATATATCCATCCGATGCAATCGGCAACGATATTTAACCCGTCGATCCGAGATTGTCCAGCGCGACAATCGGGAAATATAATCCTTTGACGTCGAACTGGTTCCAGCCCTCGCGAACGGTCGCCGCGACAGTGTTCAGGCACATCCCGAGACGTGCAGGTCAGGGCTATGCCAGCGACAGTTGCTCCGCAGCGGCCTGCAGCAGCGCCCGCGCCTCGTCCACGCTGGCGCCGACGTGGCGATCGATGCGGCGGATGAACGGGCAGGTGAGCACCGCCATCGCGTCGCCCTGCGGGCCGAGGATGGGCATCGAGATGTCGACCACGCCATGGCACTGCTGGCTGTCGCCCTGCCAGTAGCCCCGGTCGCGCACGATGGCGAGCAGGCGCTCGAGTTCGGCCTGCGGCAACACCACTTCGCCCTCGAGCACCTCGTGCTCGGCCAGCATCTCGGCGCGGCGCGGGGCCGACTGGAAGGCGAGCAGCGCATGGCCCGAGCCGGTATCGACGAGGTTCACCTTCACGCCCAGGCGCAGCGACATGCCCCAGTTGTTCGGGCCATGCACCTGGCCCACGACGACGATGTTGCCGCGGTCGTACACGCCCAGGTGGCACGACTGCTCCGCCGCCTTCGAGAACCGGTCCATCGCGGGCAGCGCGTGCGACACCAGCCGCTGGATCGGCGGGTGGCGGTGGCTCAGCACGAACAGCTTCAGGCTCAGCGCGTAGCGATCGCCCTCCAGCGACCGCGTGACGAACTGGCGCGCGACCAGGCGCTCGAGCATGCGGTAGATCTCGCTGGGGCTGCGTCCCATGGCCTTCACGATCTCGCCACGCGTGAGGCCCTGCGGCTCCTCGGCCAGCAGTTCCAGGATGTCGAGGCCCTTGTCGAGCGCGGGCGCGCGGTAGCGGTCGGGGGCTTCGGTCATGGGTTCTCCACGGCAACGGGGCGGCGCGAGCGCTCGCGCCTAGGGCAATCCCCAAGGTTCAAGCACCCGGCGAGGGCTAGACTGAAGTCTATCAGTGAACATTAGATTCACCAATAAACATGGAGACAAGCATGCGACTGCAGGGCAAGACGATCCTCGTGACGGCCGCCGGCCAGGGCATCGGCCGGGCCAGCGCCATCGCCTGCGCGCGTGAAGGCGCCGACGTCGTGGCCACCGACCTGCGCGCCGACCTGCTCGAATCGCTGGCCCGCGAGGCGCCCACGCTGCGCACGCACGTGCTGGACGTGCGCGACGACGCCGCCGTTCGGGCCCTGGCCGCGCAACTGCCGCCGCTCGATGGCCTGTTCAACTGCGCCGGCTTCGTCCACGAAGGCAGCATCCTGCAGTGCGACGAGGCGGCCTGGGACTTCAGCTTCGACCTCAACGTGAAGGGCGCGTACCGCGTCACGCGCGCCGTGCTTCCGGCGATGCTGGACAAGCTGGATCGCACGCGCGGCACGGCCGCCATCCTCAACATGGCCTCGATGGCCTCGTCGGTCAAGGGCTTCCCGAACCGCTTCGCGTACGGCGCCACCAAGGCCGCCGTCATCGGCATGACCAAGGCGCTCGCGGCCGACTACGTCACGCGCGGCCTGCGCTGCAACGCGCTGTGCCCCGGCACCGTCGACACGCCCTCGCTGCGCGGCCGCATCGCGTCGGCCGCCGACCCGGCGGCCGCCGAGAAGGCCTTCATCGCCCGCCAGCCCATGGGCCGGCTGGCCACGGTGGACGACATCACGCCGCAGGTCGTCTACCTGCTCAGCGACGAATCGCGCTTCGTGTCGGGCCAGGCGGTGCTGGTCGACGGCGGCGTGACGATCTGATGCGCATCGACGCCCACCAGCACTTCTGGCAGATCGCCCGCGGCGACTACGGATGGCTGCGCGTGGACGACGGCGCCCTCGCGCCGCTGGCGCGCGACTTCCTGCCCGCCGACCTCGCGCCGCTGCTGCGCGCGCACGACGTGTCGCGCACGGTGCTCGTGCAGGCGGCGCCCTCCGTGGCGGAGACCGAGTTCATGCTCTCGCTGGCCGCGTCGAGCGACACCGTCGGGGGCGTCGTCGGCTGGGTCGATCTCGCCTCCGAAAGCGCCGCATCGACGCTGGATCGGCTGGCCGCGGACGTGCGGCTCAAGGGCGTGCGGACCATGCTGCAGGACCTGCCCGCCGACGACTGGATCGTCGCCGCGCCGCGGCCCGACGCGCTGCGCGCGTTGCGGCGACTGGGCCTGCGCTTCGACGCGCTGGTGAGGCCGCGCCAGCTCGCGCCCCTCGCGCGCTTCGCCCGCGCGCACGCGGAGCTGCCCATCGTGGTGGACCACGCCGCCAAGCCGCCGCTGGCATCGGCCTGGAACGGCGAGGCCATGCAGGCCTGGCGCCGCGACCTGGCCGCGCTCGCCGGCCTGCCCAACGTGTGCTGCAAGATCTCCGGCCTGCTGACCGAACTCGCGCCCGCGGACCGCGCCGCGCCACAACGCGCGGCCACGAGCCTGCGCCCCGTGATCGACGCGCTGCTGGACTGGTTCGGCCCCGGGCGCCTGATGTGGGGCAGCGACTGGCCCGTGCTCACGCTCGCCGGCCCCTACGCCGACTGGGTCGCGGCGAGCGACACGCTGCTGGCGCCGCTGTCGGCCGGCGAGCGCGCGCAGGTGCTGCACGGCTCCGCGCAACGCTTCTACGGACTCGCCTGAGCCCCGCGCCATGGACACGCTCGTCTCCCTCCGCGGCCTGAGCAAGAGCTTCGCCGGCGTGCAGGCGCTCGACAAGGTGTCGTTCGAGCTGCGCGCCAGCGAGGTGCATGCGCTGATGGGCGAGAACGGCGCGGGCAAGTCGACGCTGATGAAGGTGCTGGCCGGCATCCACGCGCGCGACGCGGGCGAGATCGAGATCGAAGGGCGCGCCGTCGATGTGGCCAGCCCGCGCGACGCGCAGGCGCTGGGCATCGGCATCGTGCACCAGGAGCTCAACCTGATGCGCCACCTCAGCGCCGCGCAGAACATCTTCATCGGCCGCGAGCCGCGCCGCGGGCTGGGGCTGTTCCTCGACGAGGAGCGCCTGAACGCCGACGCGCGGCGGCTGTTCGCGCGCCTGAACCTCGACCTCGATCCGCGCACGCTGGTCGCCGACCTCACGGTGGCGCGCCAGCAGATGGTGGAGATCGCCAAGGCGCTGTCCTTCGATTCGAAGGTGCTGATCATGGACGAGCCCACGGCCGCGCTCAACGCACAGGAGGTGGCCGACCTGTTCCGCGTGGTGCGCCAGCTGCGCGAGGAAGGCGTGGGCATCGTCTACATCTCGCACCGCATGGACGAGCTGCGCCAGATCGCCGACCGGGTCACGGTGATGCGCGACGGCCGCACCATCGCCACCGTCGCCATGGCCGACACCGACGTCGCCGCGATCATCCACATGATGGTGGGCCGCGCGCTGGAGGAGAACCTGCGCGGCGCGCCGCCCGACACCGCGCGCAACGAGGTCGCGCTGGAGGTGCGCAAGCTGCGGCGCGGCGCGGCCATCCGCGACGTGAGCTTCAGCGTGCGCAAGGGCGAGATCCTCGGCTTCGCGGGGCTGATGGGCGCCGGCCGCACGGAGGTCGCGCGCGCCGTGTTCGGCGCCGACGCGATCGACGGCGGAGAGATCCGGGTGCACGGCCGGGCCGTGCGCATCCGCACGCCGCAGGACGCGGTGGCGAACGGCATCGGCTACCTGTCCGAGGATCGCAAGCAGTTCGGCCTCGCCACGGCCATGGACGTGCAGGCCAACATCGCGATGACGTCGATGTCGCGCCTGCTGCGCCTGGGCATGTTCATCGACCAGGCGGCCATCGCGCGCACGGCCGACGGCTACGTGCGCCAGCTGGGCATCCGCACGCCCTCGGTCGCGCAGCCGGTCAAGCTGCTGTCGGGCGGCAACCAGCAGAAGGTCGTGATCGCGAAATGGCTGCTGCGCGACTGCGACATCCTGTTCTTCGACGAGCCCACGCGCGGCATCGACGTCGGCGCCAAGGCCGAGATCCACAAGCTGATCGACGCGCTGGCCGCGCAGGGCAAGGCCATCGTCGTGATCTCGTCCGAGCTGCCCGAGATCCTGCGCCTGTCGCACCGCGTGCTGGTGATGTGCGAAGGCCGCGTCACCGGCGAACAGGACGCGCGCGACGCGACGCAGGAATCCATCATGCGGCTGGCGACGCGCTGCGCGTCCTCGGCCACCCACTGAGTCAACCATGTCCGCCTCGCTCCCCTCGCCCACCCGGCCCGCGCCGCTCGCCGTCCTGAAGAAGCTGTTCTGGCGGCCCGCCGCGCGCCAGAAGCTGCTGGCCTTCGCGAGCCTGGTGGCCCTGCTCGTGTTCTTCACGTTCGCCTCGCCCAACTTCATGCAGGTGGACAACCTGGTGAGCATCCTGCAGGCCACGGCCGTCAATGGCGTGCTGGCGATCGCGTCCACGTTCGTGATCGTGAGCGCAGGCATCGACCTGTCGGTGGGCACGCTGATGACCTTCTGCGCCGTGATGGCCGGCGTGGTGCTCACCAACCACGGGCTGCCGCTGCCGCTGGGCATCGCCGCGGCCATCGCCACGGGCGCGCTGTGCGGCCTCGTCTCGGGTACGTTGATCGCCAAGCTGAAGATCCCGCCATTCATCGCCACGCTGGGCATGATGATGCTGCTCAAGGGGCTGTCGCTGGTCATCTCCGGCACCAAGCCGATCTACTTCAACGACACGCCGGGCTTCTCTGCGATCTCGCAGGACTCGCTGGTCGGCGACCTCATCCCCGCGCTGCCCATCCCCAACGCGGTGCTGATCCTGTTCCTGCTGGCCATCGCCGCGAGCGTGGTGCTGGAGCGCACTGCGCTGGGCCGCTACACCTACGCGATCGGCAGCAACGAGGAGGCGATCCGGCTGTCGGGCGTCAACGTCGACTTCTGGAAGATCGTCGTCTACGCGCTGGGCGGCGGCATCTGCGGCGTCGCCGGGCTGCTGATCGCCTCGCGCCTGAACTCCGCGCAGCCGGCCCTCGGCCAGGGCTACGAGCTCGACGCGATCGCGGCCGTCGTGATCGGCGGCACGTCGCTGAGCGGCGGCTCCGGAACCATCCTGGGCACCATCATCGGCGCCTTCATCATGAGCGTGCTCACGAACGGGCTGCGCATCCTGTCGGTGGCCCAGGAATGGCAGACGGTGGTGACCGGCGTGATCATCATCCTCGCGGTGTGGGCCGACATCCTGCGCCGACGCACGCGCGCCTAGCAGGCGGCGCACCTGTCTTTTCAGCCTGCGGTTCGACAACATCAAGGAGACAACGACATGTCCAGGAAGACCGTTCTCGCGGCCGCGCTCTGCGTCGCCGCCGCCCTCGCCGGCAGCGCGGGCGCCCAGCAGCAGCAATACATCCCGCTGATTTCCAAGGGCTTCCAGCACCAGTTCTGGCAGGCCGTGAAGGCGGGCGCCGAACAGGCCGGCAAGGACTACAACGTGCGCATCACGTTCGAGGGCCCCGAGACCGAGGCGATGGTGGACAAGCAGATCGACATGCTGTCGTCGGCGCTCGCCAAGCACCCCGCCGCGATCGGCTTCGCGGCGCTGGACAGCCAGGCCGCCATCCCGCTGCTGAAGAAGGCGCAGGCGGCGAAGATCCCGGTGATCGCGTTCGACTCGGGCGTCGACTCCGACATCCCGACCACCACCGCCACCACCGACAACAAGGCCGCCGCCGCGCTCGCAGCCGACAAGATGGCGCAACTGATCGGCGGCGCCGGCGAGGTGGCCCTCGTCGTGCACGACCAGACCAGCCGCACCGGCATCGACCGCCGCGACGGCTTCGTCGACCGCATGAAGGCCGCGCATCCGAACGTGAAGGTGGTGAGCGTGCAGTACGGCGCCGGCGACCACCTGAAGTCCACCGAGATCGCCAAGTCCATGCTGCAGGCCTACCCGAACCTCAAGGGCATCTTCGGCGCGAACGAGGGCTCGGCGGCCGGCGTGGTCAACGCCCTGCGCGAGACGCATCGCAAGATCGTCGTGATCGGCTACGACTCGGGCAAGCAGCAGAAGGACGCGATCCGCGAGGGCATCGAGGCCGGCGCCATCACGCAGAACCCGGTGGGCATCGGCTACAAGACCGTCGAGGCGGCCGTCAAGACGCTCAAGGGCGAGAAGGTGCCCAAGGTGATCGACACGGGCTTCTACTGGTACGACAAGACCAACATCGACGACCCGAAGATCGCGGCCGTCCTCTACGACTGATCGGAGCGCCTTCCATGAAACTGCTGCGCCACGGGCCGCGAGGCCAGGAGCGTCCCGGCGTGCTCGACGCGGAAGGCCGCGTGCGCGACCTGTCCGCCGTCGTGCCCGACATCGCCGGCGACGTGCTCACCGCCGCCGGCCTCGCGCGCCTGCGCGGGATCGACCTCGCCACGCTGCCGCTCGTGCCCGGCATGCCGCAGGACGGCCTGCGGCTGGGCCCGTGCGTGGGCGCGGTCGGCAAGTTCATCTGCATCGGCCTGAACTACGCCGATCACGCGGCCGAATCGGGCATGGCGTTGCCGGCGGAGCCGGTGGTGTTCTCGAAATGGACCAGCGCCATCACGGGGCCCGACGACGACGTCGAGATCCCGCGCGGCTCCACGCGCACCGACTGGGAGGTGGAACTGGGCGTGGTGATCGGCACCGGCGGCCGCTACATCGCGCAGGCCGACGCGCTCTCGCACGTGGCCGGCTACTGCATCGTCAACGACGTCTCTGAACGCGAGGTGCAGCTGGAACGCGGCGGCGGCCAGTGGGACAAGGGCAAGGGCCACGACACCTTCGGCCCGATCGGCCCGTGGCTGGTCACCGCCGACGATGTGCCCGACCCGCAGGCGCTGAACCTGTGGCTGGAGGTGGACGGCCACCGCTTCCAGGACGGCAACACGCGCACGATGGTGTTCGGCGTGGCGCAGCTCGTGAGCCACCTGAGCCGCTTCATGAGCCTGCAGCCGGGCGACATCATCTCCACCGGCACGCCCCCCGGCGTGGGCCTGGGCCAGAAGCCGCCGCGCTACCTCGTGGCCGGCCAGGTGATGCGGCTGGGCATCCAGGGGCTGGGCGTGCAGCGCCAGCGCACGGTGGCGGCATGACCATCATCCGTTCCATGCGCGTGAGCGATGTGCGCTTCCCGACGTCGGAGTTCCTCGACGGCTCCGACGCGATGAACCCCGACCCCGACTACTCCGCGGCCTACGTGGTGCTGGAGACGGACTCGCCGGGCCTCGAGGGCCACGGCCTCACCTTCACGATCGGGCGCGGCAACGACATCGTCTGCGCCGCGATCCAGGCGATGCGGCACCTGGTGGTGGGCCTCGACCTGGCCTGGATCGCCGGGGACATGGGCCGCTTCTGGCGCCACGTCACCTCCGACAGCCAGCTGCGCTGGATCGGCCCCGACAAGGGCGCGATCCACCTGGCCACCGGCGCCGTCGTCAACGCCGTGTGGGACCTGTGGGCCAAGTCCGAGGGCAAGCCGGTGTGGCAGCTGGTGGCCGACATGAGCCCGGAGGAGATCGTGCGGCTGATCGACTTCCGCTACATCACCGACTGCATCACGCCCGACGAGGCGCTGGCCCTGCTGCGCGAGCGCGCGGTGGGCAAGGAGGCGCGCCGCGCCGAGCTGCTGGCCAACGGCTATCCGTCGTACACCACGTCGGCCGGCTGGCTCGGCTACGAGGACGCCAAGCTGCGCCGGCTGGTGCGCGAGGCGGTGGACGCCGGCTTCTCGCATGTCAAGCTCAAGGTCGGGCGCGACCTGGCCGACGACGTGCGCCGCCTGCGCATCGCGCGCGAGGAACTCGGCCCGGATCGCCACCTGATGATCGACGCCAACCAGGTGTGGGACGTGGACCAGGCGCTGGCATGGCTGCCGCAGCTCGCCTTCGCCAGGCCCTGGTTCATCGAGGAGCCCACCAGCCCCGACGACGTGGCCGGCCACCGCCGCATCCGCGAGGCGATGAAGGGCCACATGCAGGTGGCCACCGGCGAGATGTGCCAGAACCGCATCATGTTCAAGCAGTTCATCGCCGGCGGCGCGCTCGACGTGGTGCAGATCGACGCGTGCCGGCTGGGCGGCGTCAACGAGGTGCTGGCGGTGATGCTGATGGCGGCCAAGCACGGGCTCAAGGTGTGCCCGCACGCGGGCGGCGTGGGGCTGTGCGAGTACGTGCAGCACCTGGCCATGATCGACTGGCTGTGCATCGCCGGCACGCGCGAGGGCCGCGTGATCGAGTACGTCGACCACCTGCACGAGCACTTCGTCGATCCCTGCGTGATGCGCGGCGCGGCCTACATGCCGCCGACGCGTCCCGGCTATTCGATCGAGATGAAGCCCGCCTCGATAGCCCGCCACCTGTTCCGCGGCTAGGATAGTCCCCATGGACCTGCACCTGCGCGACAAGATCGTCATCGTCACCGGCGGAGGCGCGGGCATCGGCGCGGCCATCACCGCGCAACTCGCGCGCGAGCACGCGATTCCGGTGGTGTTCGATCGCGCGCCCCTGCGGCCCGCTTTCGCCGAGGAGATCGCCGCGCTGTGCCCGGCGTTCGGCTTCTTCCAGCTGGAGCTGTCGGACGAGGCCGCCTGCGCCGCGGCCGTGGCCCGCACGATGGAGAAGCACGGCGGCATCGACGCGCTCGTCAACAACGCCGGCGTCAACGACGGCGTGGGGCTGGAGGCCGGCCGCGCCGCGTTCATGCATTCGCTGGAATCCAACCTCGTGCACTGCTACGTGATGGCGCACCTGTGCGTCGAGCAGCTCAAGGCGCGCCGCGGCGCCATCGTCAACATCTCCTCGAAGACGGCGCTCACCGGCCAGGGCGGCACCAGCGGCTACGTGGCCGCCAAGGCCGGCCTGCTGGGCCTCACGCGCGAGTGGGCGGCCGCGCTCGCGGGCGACGGCGTGCGCGTGAACGCCGTGCTCCCCGCGGAGGTGATGACGCCCATGTACACGCAGTGGCTGCGGACGCGGCCCGATCCCGACCAGGCGCTGCGCGACATCACGGGCCGCATCCCGCTGGGCCACCGCATGACCACGGACCGCGAGATCGCCGACCTGGTGGTGTTCCTGCTCAGCGATCGCTCGTCGCACACCACGGGGCAGTGGCTGCACCCGGACGGCGGCTACGTGCACCTCGACCGCGCGCTCCCCTGACATGCGCCACTGCCTTTTCCTCGACCTCCGCGACGATCCCGACCTGATCGCGCGATACGAGGCGCATCACCGCGCCGTGTGGCCCGAGGTGCAGGCGCACCTGCGCGCGCAGGGCGTCACGGGCATGCAGATCTGGCGCCTCGGCACGCGCCTGTGCATGGTGATGGAGACCGACGACGCGCGCTTCGACGCGGCGCGCATGGGCCGGGCCGAGGCCGCCGACCCGCGGCTCGTGGCCTGGGAGACGCTGATGGCCACGTTCCAGGCGCCCACGCCATGGACGTCGCCGGACCGCAAGTGGACGCCCGGCGCCCTGATCTTCGACTGGCCTGCATCCGACACTCAGCCGACATGAGACTCCGCTTCCTGGCAGCAACGCTGCTGTCCCTGGCCACCGCCGCGAGCGCCGCGCCCGACATCACCGCCCTGCAGATGGCCCGCCAGATGGGCGCCGGCTGGAACCTCGGCAACTCGCTCGAGGCCATCGGCGGCGAGACGGCCTGGGGCAACCCGCCCGTCACCCGCGCGATGTTCGACGCGGTGAGGGCGGCCGGCTTCCGCACCGTGCGCATCCCGCTGGCGTGGAAGCAGTACGCCGACGCCGACGACCGCATCGGGGCCGCCTGGATGGCGCGCGTCACGCACGTGGTCGACGACGCGCGCGCCGCGGGCCTCGTCGTGATCATCAACATCCACTGGGACGGCGGCTGGATGCAGCCGACGGCCGCGCGGGAGGCGGCGGTCGACGCGCGCCTCGCGACCTTCTGGACGCAGATCGCGGACAACTTCAAGGCCTACGACGACCAGTTGCTGTTCGCCGGAACCAACGAGGTGATGGTCGAGGGCGACTACAAGCCGCCGACGCCCGAAGTCGTCGCGGTGCAGAACGGCTTCAACCAGGTCTTCGTCGACGCCGTGCGCGCCACCGGCGGCAACAACGCCACGCGCTTCCTGGTAGTGCAGGGCTTCAACACCAACATCGACTTCACCGTCGCGAGCGCGCGCCTGCCCAAGGACCCGGCACGCGACCGGCTGATGATGGAGGTGCACTACTACGACCCGTACGATTTCGCGCTGAACGCGGGCAGCGGCACCTGGCAATGGGGCGCGACCGCCACCGACCCGAAGGCCACCGAGCCCTGGGCCGATGAGGCGCACGTCGACGCGCAGTTCGAGAAGATGAAGACCCGCTTCGTGGATCGCGGCATCCCGGTCATCCTCGGCGAGTTCGCGGCCATCTCGCGCACCGAGCGCCCGGGCGCAGAGGCCTACCGCATCCGATGGAACCGCTACGTCGCGCACTCCGCGGCCACGCACGGCGCGGTGCCGATCTACTGGGATCCGGGGTCGACCGGCAACCACAGCTCGGGGCTGTTCGATCGCAAGACCGGAGCGCAGGTCTACCCCGCGCTGGTCAGCGCGATCGTCGATGCGGTGAAGTAGCGCCCGGCGCGTTCAGAGCGTCTTCAATTCCAGCAGCACCGGCACCAGCGGCCGGGCGACGTCCTCCAGCAGCGTCTCGATGCGCGCGTCGTCGACCCCGTCGAGGCAGGCGCGCTCGAGCGCGGATGCCGCCGGGTGGACGCTACGCACGGCGAGCGAGCCGGTGACGCTCTTCAGGTCGTGCGCCATGCGCATCGCCGCCGCGGCGTCGCCGCGCGTGCGCGCCGCGCGGAAGCGCTCCGCGAAGTCCAGCTCGCGATCGCGGAACATGCGCAGCAGGTGCACGTACAGCGTGCTGTCGCCCATCATCGCGGCCACACCGGCGCGGCTGTCGACGCCGACCAGGCCGGCCAACGGATCGGCGCGCGCGTGGCCGCCGTCCGCCGCCGCCGGCTCGCAGGCCGCGGCCGGGAGCGGCCTGATCCAGCGGGCGAGCGTGGCGAACATCTCCTCGACCTTGATCGGCTTGGCGATGTGGTCGTCCATCCCGGCGGCGAGCGCCTTGTCGCGGTCGCCCACCATCGCGTTGGCCGTCATCGCGATGACCGGCAGGTGGCGCCAGCGGGCCTGCGCGCGCAGGGCCCGGGTGGCCGCGTAGCCGTCCATGACGGGCATCTGGCAGTCCATCAACACGCCGTCGAAGGATTGCTGCGCCAGCATGGCCAGCGCCTCCTGGCCATCGCCCGCGACGCTGGCGACGATGCCGGCGCGGTCGAGCAGCGTCAGGGCGATCTCGCGATTGATCGCGTTGTCCTCCACGAGCAGGACGTGCGCCCCGCGCAGGCTGTCCTGGTGCGCGAGCAGGGCCTCCTCGCGCTGCGTGGAACGCCGCCGGCGCTCCACGGCCACGCCCAGCACGGCGCCGCAGGCATCGAAGAGCGTCGACGGCGTGACGGGCTTGATCAGCAGCGCGCCGACGGACGGCTGGCGGTCGGCCAGGCGCCGCAGCACGTCTTCGCGGTTGAACGCGGTGAGCATCAGCACCGTGGGCGTCGGGTGGCGTCCGCCCTCGCGGCGGCCCAGCTGGTAGGCGCACTCGACGCCGTCGAGGCCGGGCATCTTCCAGTCGAGCAGCATCACCTGGTACGGCTCGTCGGCGGCGTCGGCGACCGCCACCTTGCGCAGGGCGTCCTGGCCGTCGACGGCGGTGTCGGCGCGCAGGCCCAGCGCGCGGCTCATCTCCGACAGGATCTCGCGGGCCCCCGCGTTGTCGTCGACGACCAGCACGCGGCTGCCGTGCAGGCCCGGATGGTTGGCCGGCGCCGTCTCGGCGTGCTCGGCCTGCAGCGCGAAATCGAGCGTGAAATGGAAGCGGCTGCCCGCGCCCCAGGTGCTGTCGACCGCGACCTCGCCGCCCATCAGCCGGACCAGGTGCCGGCTGATCGCCAGGCCCAGGCCCGTGCCGCCGTAGCGCCGGCTGGTGGAGGCGTCGGCCTGCGAGAACGGCTGGAACAGGCGGCCCTGCTGCTCGGGCGTCATGCCGATGCCGGTGTCGCGCACCTCGAAGCGCAGGCGCACGGCGGCGTCCGAACGCTCGACGACCTCGACGCCGACGACGATCTCGCCGCGCTCGGTGAACTTGACCGCGTTGTAGCCGAGGTTGAGCAGCACCTGGCCCAGGCGCGACGGGTCGCCCACCAGCGCCAGCGGCAGTTGCGGCGGCTGGGCGAACAGCAGCTCGAGTCCCTTTTCCTCCGCGCTCAGGCCCACCAGGTTCGCGAGGCCGTCCATCACGTCGCCGAGGTTGAACGGGATGGATTCGATGTCGAGCCTGCCGGCCTCGATCTTCGAGAAATCCAGGATGTCGTTGATGATGCCCAGCAGCGACTCGGCCGCGCCGTGCACGCGTTGCACGTAATGCAGCTGCCTGGCGTCCAGGCCGCTCTGCAGCGCCAGGTACGACATCCCGAGGATGGCGTTCATCGGCGTGCGGATCTCGTGGCTCATGTTGGCCAGGAAATCGCTCTTGGCCTGGTTGGCGGCGTCGGCCTGTTCCTTGGCGACGACCAGCTCGGCCGTCCGCTCCTGGATCATGTCCTCGAGGTGCTCGCGGTGGCGCCGCAGTTCCTCGTCGGCCTTCTTCTGCTCGGTGATGTCGCGCGAGATGCCCAGCAGGAACTGCGGCTCGCCGCGCACGTCGAGGATGGGGATCTTCATCGTGTGCACGAGGCGCGTGCCGTGGCGCGTGTGCACGGGCTCCTCCGGGATGTCCACCATCTGGCGCGACTCCATCACCGCGCGATCCTTCAGCGCGAAGAAGTCGGCCTCGTCCTTGGGGAAGATGTCGTGGACGTCCTTGCCGATGAACTCCTCGCGCGGATGGCCCAGCAGTTGCTCGCCCGCCTTGTTGAAGCGGACGAAGCGCAGCGTGGCCGCCTCCTTGACGAAGATCATGTCGGGGATGTTCTCGACGATGCTGCTGAGGAAGTGCTCGCTGGCCCGCGCGGACTCCTCCGCGTGCTGACGATCGACGATCTCCGCGCGCTGGCCGGCGAGCGCCGCGCTGAGTTCGGCCGTGCGCTCCGTGACCCGCGCCTCGAGTTCTAGGTTGAGCTCGTGCAGCGCGTCCTCGGCGAGTCCGCGCCGGCGCCTGTCCTCGAGGAACTGCCCCACCGCTCGCGCCATGTCGGCGATCTCGTCGCCGCCGTGCACCGGGAGCCCGGCCTGGTCGGTGTCGCCCACGCCGAACCGGAGCGCGTGGCTGACCCGGCGCAGGCGCCGCACCACGTGCCGGCCGAGGAACACGCGGGCGATCAGCCACGCGAGCACCAGGCTCACGCCCACCTCGCCGATCACCCAGCGGCGGGTGCGATCGGAGTCGTCGGCCAGCCGCTGGACCGCCTCGCGGTAGTCGCGCGTGAAATAGTCCGACAGCTGCTGGGCCGCCACGGCCAGGACGTCGGCCTCGCGGCGCAGGTCGGCATCGAGGCTGGCCGGCGAGGTCCCCGGTCCGGCCGCGGGCGCCGCCCGGCCGTCCGCGCCCAGCGCGTTCTCGCGCACCTGCGCCTGGATGTTGACGGTGTTGCGGAAGCGCTGGCTGGCGCGGTGCAGCGCCAGCATGTCGACGTCGTCGCTGGCGGCCGCGGCGGCCAGCCGCGCCACCAGCTTGTCGAAGGCCTCCAGGTGCTCGATGACCTGGGCGTGGTCCTGGCGCACCCCGTCGACGCTGTCCATGACCCGGAGCTGCAACGCCAGGCGTTCGATCTTCAACGTGTGCTGCTGCAGGTCCTGCGCGTCCTGCAGCCGGGCCAGGCGCTGGTCGGCCAACTGGCGGATATCCTCCGCCGAATCGGCCAGCGAGTAGACGGTGGTGGCGCCCACCACGACGACCAGCGCGGCCAGGCAGGCCACCGCCAGCGTGAACTGCGCGGCGAGCGATTGGGGGATGGGCAGCTTCACGGGCGTTGCCAGATGCGCCGATAGATGTCGCGGTAGCCGTTGGCGGGGTCGTAGAGCAGCCGGTCGCCGCCGTCCGCATCGATGTTGTCCGCCGTGACCAGGTGCACGGGGAACACGGTGCCCGTGACGTGCTCGCCGGCGAACAACCGGTTCATCTCGTCGACCAGTTGCCAGCCGTGCAGGTTCAGCGGTTCCGCCACCGTGCCCGTCTGGAACGTGCCGGTGCGGATGCGCAGGAAGGCCGACTCGCTGCCGTCGCCGGCGGACAGCAT
>JABCYW010000022.1 GCA_013289985.1 Betaproteobacteria bacterium
CTTGATGTAGCTGAACACCGCGAACATGCCGCCGAAGCCGACGGCCGCGATGCCCAGCGTGAGCCAGACCTGCGGCCGCGCCAGCGCGCCCAGTTCGCGCAGCGGGCTCGCGCCGTGCGGGGCCGGATCGTCGGGCACGCCGTGGCGGATCAGCACGCAGGCCAGCGCGGCGATGCCGCCCACCAGCACGAACGCGGCGCGCCAGCCCCAGTGCTGGCCCAGCCAGGCCGCCAGCGGCACGCCCAGCAAGGTGGCCAGCGTCAGGCCCGACATCACCAGGCCCACCGCGCTCGCGCGCCTGTTGGGCGGCGCCAGCGACGCGGCCATCAGCGCCGCGACGCCGAAGTACGTGCCGTGCGGCAGGCCCGTCATCAGGCGCAGCAGGTTCATCGTGAGGTAGCCGGGCGCCATGGCGCTGGCGAAGTTGCCCGCGGCGAACAGCGCCATCAAGGCCATCAGCAGCGCGCGCCGCGGCCAGTTGGCGGCCAGCACGGCCAGCACCGGCGCGCCCACCACCACGCCCAGCGCGTAGGCGGTGATCACGTGGCCGGCCTGGGGAATGGTGACCTGGAGATCCTTCGCGACCTCGGGCAGCAGGCCCATGATCACGAACTCGCCGGTGCCGATGGCGAAACTGCCCACCCCCAGCGCCCACACGGCCGGCCAGAAGTGCCGCTCGCGCAGCGCGGCGTCGGGTGTGGGCGCGGCGGAGACGAGGGCGGGCGAGACGGAGGTCATGGGCGGCAATGGGCGGAAACGGTTCCACTCATTGTGCTGCGTTGCAGCAAACCTTGCTCGCCACGGGCTTCTGCCGCGCGAGACCGGGTCAGGATGTGAACGTCAGTGCCTCAACCAGTTGCGCAACTGCTCGAAGACCGCGTCGCTGGACAGCAGCCGCAGGTGGTTGACCTGCTCGAACACGCGCTGGTGTTCCGGCGGGAACTTCAGCGTGCGTTTCGCGAGCCGGTGCTTGCCCAGCGCGCTGGCCACCGGCACCAGGCCGTCGCCGAGCAGCCGGTCCTTCAGGTCGCCCTCGGCCTTGGCCAGCGTGCCGGCGATCGCGTAGTGGCGCGGGCCGGCCTGCAGCGGCAGCGCCAGGCGGCGATCGGTGGCGCCCTCGAAGCGGTCACCGGCGATCCAGTCCTCGTCCACCAGGTTGCCGTGGCGCAGGTCGGTGATGCCGGCGCTGCGCAGCCTGGCCAGGCGGGCGAACGGGGCGGCGTAGGGCGTGGCGCTCAGCAGCATGTCCACGCCCTGGCCGGCGCGTTCCAGCGGCGCGCCGTGGTGCGGCGTGCCCAGGCAGGCGAGGTCGTCGAGCCGGTCGGGCCAGTGGTGGCCCGCGGCGCGGCCGTAGTGCAGCGCGCTGCGCGCGACGAGGCCGCCCATGCTGTGCCCGACGATGGCGAACCGTTCGACGGGGTGCGGCCATTGCGCCAGCAACTGCTCCAGCTGGCCGGCCAGCGCGCGGCCGTTGGTGGAGACGTGCAGCCCGCTGGCGTAGTGCAGGTAGACCGGCGTGAAACCGAGCGCGTCGGCCAGCGCGGCGCCGTGGTCGTGGCCGTTCGATGACCGCCATTGCAGGTCGTTCATGCACAGGCCGTGGATCAGCACCAGGGGCCTGCCGCCGGCCCGCGGCAGCGCCGTCGCGAGGGCCTCGCGTTGCAGCGGGAGCGCGCGTCCGGCGTGGCGGAACGCCATGCGGATCGCCAGCGGGTTGGCGGTGCGCGCCAGGTGGTCGCCCAGGACGCCGTTGAGCGCGGCGAGCAGGGCCTCGCGCTCGGGCGAGGGCAGTCCCGGCTCGGCGCCGGGGCGCGGCGCGAGCAGGGGCGAGAGCGCTCCCAGCACGGTGTCGACGCTGCCGCCCACCGCGCGCGTGACGCCGCGCACGGTCTTGTAGACCAGGCCCGTGATGCCGCGCGTGCGGCCGTCGGCGGGGCCGGGCAGGCCGGGCACGCTGGCGATGCGCGCGTGCACGGCCTCCACGAGGTCGGCGAGGCCCGTCGTGGCCTCGGTGGCGAGCTTCGCGGCGCCGCGCAACGCGCGCGCGTGCGAGGCGGCCTCGGCGGCGGTCGGGCCCTCGTCGGGTGCGGTGTCTTCGGGCGGGCGTGGCGCGGATCGGGGCATGGGTACGGTGAGGTCGGGGCGTGTGCGAGCGAGCGCCTCCAGTGTGCCAGCCGGCGACGACGACGCGTCGAAGGCGGCGGCACGGGAGCGGGGTTACGATGCGCGAAGGTCGCTCGATCGTGCCCTTCTCTGGCGCGAAGGGCATGGAGGGGCTGGTGCCGGCCTTGCGGCACCCGGCACACGAAGAGGACGGGCTCCGATGATCTCGAACAGGAACCGGGCGCTGATGGCGCTGCTCCCGCTCTTCAGCGCCTGCGGCGGGGGAGGCGCGCCGTCGCCCGCACCGGCGCCTGCACCAGCGCCGACGCCCGCACCCACGCCCGCACCCACGCCGGCCTTCTTTTCCGACGACTTCACGGGTGCTTCGCCGGGCTCTGCCTGGTCGGTGGTCCAGCGGCGCGGGCCGGCAGGCCAGTCCGAGAACGAATGCAACACCACGGGGGCCGTGACGGTGTCCGGCGGCTTCCTGGACATCGCCACCTCCGCCACGCCCGCGACCTGCGGCGACGCCGTCTCGCCGCCCACGCTGCTTCCCTACACGTCGGGCGACGTCCAGTGGACCAGACTGAACTTCACCTACGGCACCGTCTCGGTCCGCGCGAAGCTGCCGCCGCGGGACACGGGAACGTGGCCGGCCATCTGGCTGCTGGGTGCCAACTGCCAGGCCGCCAACCTGGTCAATGGCTCCGAGAGCTCGGCCTTCATGGGATGTCCGGCGCAAGGGGATGCGGCCTACCAGGAGATCGACGCCGTCGAATGCGATTCCCGGAGCTGGTGCCACATGGTGGTGGCGCAAGGCAGCGCGGGCTGGTCGAGCTTGTGCGCGTTCCCGGTCGACGCCAACTGGCACGTGTTCAAGCTGCAGTGGACGGCCGCCACGGTCTCCATGGCGATCGACGATGTCCCCACCGGCTGCAGCTTCGCCAACACCTCCCTCAACGGGCCGATGTTCCTGATCATCCAGACGCAGACCACGACCGCGGCGGGCGTCGCGGGACTGCCCGACGACTCGAAGCTGCCGACGAGCTTCCAGGTGGACTACGTCACGGTCACCCAGCCGTAGCGGATCGGGATGCCCCGAATCGTCCGCCGGACTAGCTGGCGGCGCGCCGGTAGATCACGGAAAGCATCGACGTCGTGCCCGTGACGGGCGTCGCGACCAGCATCACCTGCGTGTCGCCGGCCAGCCAGGTGAGGTCGCGCGACAGGCCCGCGGCCGGATCCATGATGTGGGCACCGGCCTCCTGGCCGTATTGCTTGCGCAGGCTCGCGGCCAGGTGCTCGAAGGTCTTCAGGTTGGCCGCGTTGTCCCGGTACTGGGCATCGCCGAAGTTGATCTGGACGAGACGGCTCTCCAGGAAGAAGAACTCCGCCGGCAGCGCCGTCTCCGCCACGCCCGCCGTGTCGAGGCGGAACTGGCCGACCGCGCCGTTCGCCAGATGGCTGCCGCTTTCGGGTGCCACCTCGGGAACGGCGCCGATGACCTCCGACGGCATCATGCCCCAATGGGTATGGGTCCACGTGGTGGGCGCCTGCTTGTGCGAGCAGGCGGCGACGAACAGGATCGGCAGCAGGACTCGAAGGCGCATGGGTCGAGGCGATGGGGGAACGATCGGCGGATTGTCGGGCTGCCGCCGGCCGTTCGGCCTCATGTGCCTCGCATTCGCCGCGCCGGAAGCGCAAGTAGTTCGCACTCGGACCGATTTGGTGCGCGCACGTTGCCGCGGGAGCGCCGCAGGGCTCGAACCGCAGAAGGACCGCCCGTCGAATCGTCGTGACGCCCACAGGGAGGCTTGAGCGACCGGTTCGACCCGACACCGCGTGCAACGCGGCCACGCGGGCGGCAATGCCGCGACAGATGTCACGACCGCGTCATTGTCGAGTGACTGGCCTTCTGGAGCCTGAACCGGCGCATAACGCGAGAGAATGCCCGGCATGACCAAACTCAACCTGTTCCGCAATCGACCCGTCGCCGTGATCGGCGCGGGCGTGATGGGCGTCGGCATCGTGCAGGTGGCCTTGCTGGCGGGCCATCCGGTGCATCTGTTCGACGTGCGCGAGGGCGCTGCCGCCGCGGCGGCCGAGCAACTGTTGGCCACGCTGGCCAGGCTTGCCGACAAGGGCAAGCTGACGCCCGAGGACGTGGCGGCCGCGCGCGGCCAGCTCAGCGTCGCCACGACGCTGGCCGACCTGCGCGACTGCGCGCTGGTGATCGAGGCCATCGTCGAGAACCTGGGCGTCAAGCAGGCGCTGATGCGCGATCTCGAGGCCATCGTGTCGCAAGACTGCGTGCTGGCGTCCAACACATCGTCGCTGTCGATCACCGCCGTCGCGCGCGGGCTCGAGGCGCCCGGGCGCGTGGTGGGCATGCACTTCTTCAACCCGGTGCCGCTGATGCGGCTGGTGGAGGTCGTCTCGGGCCTGGCCACCGAGCCGGCCGTGGCCGATGCGATCCACCTGCTGGCGCAGGACTGGGGCAAGACGGCCGTGCACGCGAAGTCCACGCCGGGCTTCATCGTCAACCGCATCGCGCGTCCGTTCTACGCCGAGACGCTGGCGCTGCTGCAGGAGCAGGCGGCCACGCCCGCGGTGCTGGACGCCTGCCTGCGCGGCGCGGGCTTCCGCATGGGGCCCTGCGAGCTGATGGACCTGATCGGCCACGACACCAACTTCGCCGTCACGCAATCCGTCTACGAGGCCAACTTCTTCGACAAGCGCTACCAGCCCTCGCTGGTGCAGCGAGAGATGGTGGACGGCGGACTGCTGGGCCGCAAGTCGGGCCGCGGCTTCTACCGCTACCCCGAGGCCGCCGGCAAGACCATCGACGGCGACGCCGGGACGCCGCCGCCGCCGGCCGCGCCCCTGGTGTTGCATGGCGACGACGCGATGGCCGACCTGCTGGCCGCGCGCCTGGCCGCCTCGGGCCTGGGCTTCACGCGCGAGAGCACGGCCGCGGGCGGCGAGACCCGCCTGCGCATCGGCGACGGCGTCCTGCTGCTCACCGACGGCCGCTGTGCCGCGGAACGCGCGCAGGCCTCGGGCACCGGCGACCTGGCGCTGTTCGACTGGCCCGTGGGGCCGGCGGCCGCGGCATCGACGACGCCGGTGGTGGCGCTCGCCTGGACGGTCGCGTCGCAGGCCTCGCCGGAGTTCGCGGCGCGGGCGGCCGACGTGCTGCGCGCCCTCGGCTGGCTGCCGCAGCGCGTGACCGATGTGCCGGGCCTGGTGGTGGCGCGCACGATCGCGATGCTGGTCAACGAGGCCAGCGACGCGGTGGAGCAGGGCGTGTGCGACGCGGCCGGCGCCGACGCGGCGATGACGCTGGGCGTGAACTATCCGGCGGGCCCGTTCGCCTGGCTCGCGCAGTGGGGCGAGGCGGCCACCGTGCGGGTGCTCGACGCGCTCGATGCGTTCTACCGCGGCGAGCGCTACCGCGTCAGCCCGCGATTGCGCCGGGCGACGTGGGCATCGAACTCACCAGCGACACGCTGACGTCGCAGCGCACGCCCGCGGGCGTGTTCTGCTGCCAGACGATCGTGCCGCCCAGCATGCGCACGCGCTTGCGGATGCCGCCCAGGCCCAGGCCCGTGGACCAGTCCTTGGGCGTGCCGCCCACGCCGTTGTCGGTGACCGTGAGCTTCAGCTGACCGTCGACCAGCTCCGCCTGGATCGAGGCGTGCGTGGCGTGCGCGTGGGCGATGATGTTGCTCACCAGCTCGCGCAGGATGCGGGTGAGGCCCGACCACTGCACCACGTTCAGCTGGATCTCCATGTCCTGCGTGAACGACCACTCCAGCGTGCAGCCCGTGGGCGCGAGGCGCTGCGCGATGTCGGCCTTCCATTCGCCCGCCGCGTGCGACAGCAGGTGCGTGGTGGCCGCCAGTCCGCGCGTGAGCGTCTTCAGGTCCTGCAAGGTGTGGCGGACGTAGTCCTCCATCTCGGGGTTGGGCGCCTTGTACATGAGCGTGAGCAGGCGCGCGCCGATGTCGTCGTGCAGGTCCTGCGCGATGCGCCCGCGCTCCTCGCTGCGGCCTTGCTCGATGGCGCGGTCGTGGGCCACGGCGCGACGCAGCTGCTCCACGATGCGGTCGGCCAGGCGCGCGTCTTCCGCGGTGAACAGGCGCTTGCCGCGCTCGGCGAAGCGCAGCACGATGAGGCGCGGCTCGGGCTGGTCACCGTCGTCGAACTGCGAGGGCGAGTTCGCGACCGGCGACTCCACGGCCAGCGGCACCAGCAGGCCGGCGCCGCCTTCGTACCAGCGCGTGGTGTGGGTGAAGCCGGGCTCGTGGCGCGCCACGAGCGGCTGGAACACGGCGTGGAACAGCTCCAGCTGCCAGTCGGCGGCGCGCCCGGGCTGCTCCTCCACCTTGCGTGCGATTCGCAGCAGATGCTCGAAGAGCCGCTCGGTGGTCACCGCGCGGGCGCCGATCATCTGGTCGAGCAGCCACTGTCGCGACGCCGCGTACACGCCCAGCGCCACGAACAGCGAGGTGGTGATGGACGCGAACTGGTTGAACGAGAACACCGCCACGAACAGCAGGTCGACGGAAGTCGCGAGCGTGCTGACGCCGGCCAGCATCGCGAACTCGCGCATCATGTGCTGCGAGCGCGCGAGGAAGGGCGACATCAGCAGCAGCGACGCGAAGAACACCGTCCAGATGACGGGTACCGCGGTCACCAGGGACTGCACCTCGCCGGGCATGCGGTCGTTGAGCGCGACGACGATGGTCACCAGCGCCAGGCTGCCGGTGGCGACGATGCTCAGGCGCCGCACCACCGTGGCATACGGGTGCGGCGTGAGGCGGTACGACCAGCCCAGCAGCCCGATCACCAGCAGGCCGGTGCTCAGCGACAGCGCCTCGCACCACCACCAGGCCTGCGGCAGGTCGAACGCCAGCGCCGCGGCGCTGAAGACGATGGCGGTGATCCAGGCGAGCGCCGCCAGCGCGCGCCGCGGCGGCAGCGGCGTGGGGTACAGCAGCGTGGCGTTGAGCAGCGCCGCGCCGGTGACGACGTCCAGCGACATGCGCAGCGCCGCCTCGTGTCCCCCGAGCAGGCTCACGTTGCCCAGGCCCGGCACGGCGTCGACGGCGGCCAGCAGCAACTGCACCGCCTGGCATTGCGCCATGATCGCGTAGAGGAGATTGCGCAGGTCCTGGCGCACCAGCATCACCACCGCGACCACGAGCTCCAGCGCCAGCGCCATGCCGCACAGCAGCCAGAACGTGATGCCCAGCGCCGCGTAGCCGCGCGGATGCGGCGCGACCTGTGCGCTCGTGCGATCGGTGAACCCCAGCAGCACCGGCGCATCCGACACCAGCACGCGCGCCATCTGGCGCTGCTGGCGGGCGGCGGCCTGGCGTTCGACGTCGTTGGCCAGCCAGCGCGTGGAATTGACGGCGCGGCGCCCGTCCACGTACAGCGGGGCGATGCCCGGCGCCACGACGACCTCCAGCGACTGCCCCAGCGAGGGGTGCAGGGCGGGCAGGTCGGTGGCCACGAGCTGCAGGTGGCCGCTGCCGTCGAGGCGCCAGCGCGCGTCGAGGTCGGGCGTCTGCGCGAGCGTGCGCGCGAGCATCACCACGCACAGGGAGGCGAGCAGCGCGATCGGCAGCAGCAGCAGCCGCCGCCAGCCCATCGGGTGCACGCGACCGGGGGTCACTGAACTACCCTCCGCCTTGCGGCTGCGGTGCGGGCGCCTGCTGGCGGCCGGGCGACGCTCATGGGCGCACGACCGCGTCTGGACGCACGCTTAGACGAGCCCCTGCTTGCTGGCGAGCACCGCCGCCTCGGCGCGGCTGGACACGTTGAGCTTGCGGTAGATCGACTTGATGTGGTCATTGACCGTGAACCACTTGATCGACATCAGGGCCGCGATCTCCTTGATCGTGAAGCCCTTGCTGAGGAAGGTGAGCACCTCCACCTCGCGCGGCGTGAGCGCCGGCAGGTCCAGCGGCGGTTCGATCTCCACCGGCGCCGGCGCCGCGAACGCCATGGCCGACGTGAACGTGGAGGCCGCGGCCGGCGAACGCAGCGCCGTGCCGTTGCCTTCGTCGGTGATGCGGCGGTTCATGCCCGTGCGCGTGTTGGTGCGGAAGTGGCCAAGCAGCCGGCGCGCGATGGCCGGCGACAGCGGCGGCTCGCCGCGCACGATCTTCTGCAGTTCCTCCACGAGCAGCTCGAAGCGGTCTTCCTTGAGCAGGTAGCCGTCGGCGCCGCATTGCAGGGCGGGGAACAGGTGCTCGTCGTCGGAGTACAGCGTGGTGACGATCTTGGTGGCCGGGTACTGGCGCAGCTCCTCCAGCAACTCGAGGCCGGAGCCGTCGGGCAGCTCCAGGTCGACCAGGATCAGCTTGAAAGGATCGACGCCGTGGTACCCCTGCGCGCCGCCCGCGATGCGGACCTGGCGCCGCGCGCTCTCGAGATCGCCCGCCTCGACGATGGTGATGGTGTCCGAGAAGCTCTCGCGAACCACGCGTCCGAGGAATTCCCGCGCCGCGGGGTTGTCCTCGAGAATCAAGACCTTGACTGCCATGTCGTTCCCCTTTGCCTGCCTTTTTCGCGCCCGACGGAATGGACATCCGTTCGTTTGCGCGATCCCGGAATGCTAACGAGCCGACTGCCCCGCCGCATCCCCCGTTTCGGGGCAGCCGAATGGGGGGAATCGCCTATTGGGGCGGCCCCTGCAAGCCTCTTGCCTCAGGCCCCCAACAAGGCATCCGGCACCATCACGAGCTTGCCCAGGATCTGCCTGTTCTCCAGCCGATGGTACGCATCCGCGAGGCGGGACAGGGGAATTACTTCGTCGATCACGGGTTTGACCAGCCCCCGGGCGTATTGCGCGGCCAACACTCCCAGCATCCGCGCGTTGGCCGCGGGCTCGCGGCGCACGAAATCGCCCCAGAACACGCCCACGATGGACGCGCCCTTCAGCAGCGGCAGGTTCCACGGCAGCGCGGGGATCGCGCCCTCCGCGAAGCCGATCACCAGGTAGCGGCCGCGCCAAGCGATCGCCCGGAACGCCGGTTCCGCATGCGAGCCGCCCACGGGATCGAACACGACGTCCACGCCCTTGCCCCGGGTGGCGTCCTTGAGGGCGTCGCGCAGCGCGGTGGTGGTGTAGTTGATCGCCACGTCGGCGCCGATCTCGCGGCACAGGGTGCACTTGGCGTCGGTGGACGCCGCGGCGATGACGGTGGCGCCGGCCGCCTTGGCGATCTGGATCGCCGCGGTGCCCACGCCGCCCGCCGCGCCCAGCACCAGCACGGTCTCGCCGGCCTGCAGGGCCGCGCGGTCGACGAGTGCGTGGTGCGCCGTGCCATAGGTGAAGGCGAAGGCCGCGGCGTCGCGCAGCGGGAAGCCCGCCGGCAGCGGCATCACCTGCATCGCCTTCACGCACGCGTGGGTGGCGAAGCCGCCGTGGCCACCCAGCGCCGCCACGGGCATGCCCGGCCGCAGGTGCTTCACGTCCGCGCCGACCGCCTCGACCACGCCGGCGAACTCGGCGCCCGGCGCGAACGGCAGTTCCGGGCGCATCTGGTACTTGCCCTGCACGATCAGCAGGTCGGGGAAGTTGAGCGAGGCCGCGTGGATGGCGATCAGCACCTCGTCGGCCGCGGGCTGCGGGGTGGGGCGCTCGCGCCATTGCAGGGCCGCGGGGCCGTCCAGCGTTTCACACATCCAGGCTTGCATGGCATCGGTTCCGGTTCGTGGGGACACTCGATCATAAGGACGGCGCGATGACGCGACAGTCGCCGGGGCGACGCCGTCGCGCTGCCTACAATGAGCCCATGCGCATCCTCATCGCCAACGACGACGGCTACCTGGCCCAGGGCCTCGTGGCCCTCGTCGAGGCCTGTCGCGGTCTCGGCGACATCGACGTCATCGCCCCGGAGCAGAACGCCAGCGGCATGTCGAACTCGCTGACGCTGGGCCGGCCGCTGTCGGTGTTCGCCGCCCGGGGCGGCCCGTCCGACGGCTTCCGCGTGGTCAACGGCACGCCGTCCGACTGCGTGCACGTGGCCATGACCGGGCTGCTCGAGCATCGGCCCGACCTGGTGCTCTCGGGCATCAACAACGGCGAGAACATGGGCGACGACACGCTCTACTCGGGCACCGTGGCCGCCGCGATGGAGGGCTTCCTGTTCGGCGTGCCGGCCATCGCGTTCTCGATCCAGCACAAGGGCTGGGCCCACATCGCCGCCGCCGCGCGCGCCGCGCGCCGCGTGGTGGAGGCCGCCATCACCCATCCGTCGTTCGGCCAGCCCGGCGCGGCGCCGTGGCTGCTCAACGTGAACTTCCCCAGCCGGCCCGACGCCGACGCGCTGCCCTGGGCCACCACGCGCCTGGGCCGGCGCCACGCCAGCGAGCCGGTGATCGTGCAGAAGAACCCGCGCGGCGAGCCCATCTACTGGATCGGGCCCGCGGGCGACGCGCGCGAGGCCGGCGCCGGCACCGATTTCCATGCCGTGGCCAACGGCCGCGTGTCGATCACGCCGCTGCAGGTGGACCTGACCGATCACGCGAACCTGGGTGGCTGGGCCGCCAGGCTGGGCCAGGAATGAGCGGAGACGGCACGCGCGCCAAGCGGTTCCCGGCCCAATGGACGAGCAACGGCCGCCCGGCCGCGCCCGGCGGAACGGCGCGCAATCCGTTGCGCCCGCAGGCGCTGCTGCACCAGGCCGCACAGGACGCCGCGCGCCACGTCGTGCCCACCGGCCTGGGCCTGGACAACGGCCCGATGCGCGAGCGCATGGTGGCGCGGCTGCGCAGCGAAGGCATCACCGCGCCGACGCTGCTGGCGGCGTTCGCCGCGGTGCCGCGCCACCGATTCGTCGACACCGCGCTGGCCATCCAGGCCTACGAGGACACCAGCCTGCCGATCGGCCTGGGCCAGACCATCTCGAAGCCCTCGGTCGTCGCTCGACAGCTGCAATGGCTGTTCGACGGCGCCAACGCCGGCCGCCAGGGCCATCTGGGCCGCACGCTGGAGATCGGCACCGGCTGCGGCTACCAGACGGCGCTGCTCGCGCGCCTGGCCCCCACCGTCATCTCCATCGAGCGCCTGCAGCCGCTGCACCAGCTGGCGCGGCGCAACCTTGATGCCGTCGGCGTGCCCGGCGTGCGCCTGGTGCACGGCGACGGCCGCGTCGGCCACGCGCCCAACGCGCCCTATGACAGCATCGTGGCCGCGGCCGGCGGCGAGGACATCCCGGGCGCCTGGCTGGCGCAACTGGCCATCGGTGGCCGGCTGGTCGCGCCTACCGCGATGCCGGGCCTGGCCGGGCAGGCGCTGGTGATCGTCGACCGGACCGCGGAAGGCCTCGTTCGACAGATCGGCGAGTCAGTCACGTTTGTTCCCTTAAAATCCGGGATCGCTTGAAACAATATTGGGAATCTATGGCATCGCTCTGGGGTCGACGAACGCTCGTGACGACGGTTTGCGTGGCGTCCGCCTGGGCCTTGATCGGGTGCGCCACCCCGAATCAGGCGCCCGTGGAAGATCATTCGGCCAAGCTCGCGCACCCGGTGGCCACGCCCATCGACGCGAACAAGACGGCCGCGCCCCTGGCGCCGGCCGGCGAGGCCCGTCCCAACACCTACACGGTGCAGCCCGGCGACATGCTCACCAAGATCGGCATGGACACCGGCCAGAGCTGGCGCGACCTGGCCCGCTGGAACAACCTCGCCGACCCGAACCACCTCGAGGTGGGGCAGGTGCTGCGCGTGGTGGCGCCGCCCGGCGACGTGCCGCCCGGCACGACCGTGACGACCACCACCACCACCACCACGGCCGCCGCCGGTGGCGCCACGTTCAAGCCGCTGCCCGCGATCCCGGCCAAGCCCGACGCCAAGCCCGCCAGCGGCGCCGCCGCGGCCGTGGCCTCCGGCAGCGCCGTGCCGCTGACCGGCGTCGCCACGCCGCCGCAGTCCGCGGCGACGCGCGAGGACGACGACCTGAACTGGGCCTGGCCCGCGGCCGGCCCGGTCGTGGCGCCGTTCGACGATGCCAAGACCAAGGGCCTGGCCATCGGCGGCAAGGCCGGCGACCCGGTGTACGCGGCGGCCGACGGCCGCGTCGTCTACGCCGGCTCGGGCCTGCGCGGCTACGGCAACCTGGTGATCGTCAAGCACAACGCCAACTACCTGACCGCCTACGCCCACAACCAGGCGCTGCTCGTCAAGGAAGACCAGATCGTCAAGCGCGGCCAGAAGATCGCCGAGATGGGCTCCACCGACGCCGATCGCGTGCAGCTGCACTTCGAGATCCGCAAGCAGGGCAAGCCGGTCGATCCGGCACGCCTGCTGCCGCCGCGCTGAGCCATCGTCCGCACAAACGAACGCGCCCTCGAGGCGCGTTTTTTTTGCTCGTTGGTAGACGCCTCGCGCTTGAGGCTTGAGGCTTGACGCTTCGCGCAGGTCGAGGTTACCCGCTGCGCCAAGGTGGGCGCGCACTTGGCTCGACGTCAAACGGGCGCCTGAATTCGGCCTGGACGGCCTCATTCCGAGGGCACTCGGTGAAGGTTCGTCCGCGTGTGCCGAGGGGCCGCGCCCGGCACCTTTGCCACGCGCCACGAAGCCCTCGACGGCCCGGTTTGCCGTCTCCCCAAGTACACGCCCACCTCGCCGCCGGTTCACCCAGGCGGTTGGGACAAACACGGCTCCAACTTTTTAGTAGGTACTTTGGCATCGTCGGGCCATCGAGGCCGCGGCGATGCCCGCGGCCAGCCCGAGCACAGGGCACCGGGCCTGACGCGAACATCACCTCGAGGCGCCGGCGCTCCTTCTCGAGCCCGACGATGCGCGTCGCCTGCGGCGCCGCGCGAAGCGCTTTGGCAAGCCGCGCGGATGACCGAAGAAGTGCCAGCCGCGCAGCGCCGCAGGCGCGCGCTTCGTCAAACACGAGGAGGAGCGCCGATATCGTGGCCTGTGGTTCGCGCCAATCCCGGCGGCCGGTGATCGGGCTGGTCGCGGGCATCGTCGCGGCCTCGATGGCCCGACGATGCCAAAGTACCTACTAAAAAGTTGGAGCCGTGTTTGTCCCAACCGCCTGGGTGAACCGGCGGCGAGGTGGGCGTGTACTTGGGGAGACGGCAAACCGGGCCGTCGAGGGCTTCGTGGCGCGTGGCAAAGGTGCCGGGCGCGGCCCCTCGGCACACGCGGACGAACCTTCACCGAGTGCCCTCGGAATGAGGCCGTCCAGGCCGAATTCAGGCGCCCGTTTGACGTCGAGCCAAGTGCGCGCCCACCTTGGCGCAGCGGGTAACGCCGGCCAGCGCGAAGCGTGACCACCCTCAAGCGCACCAACACCAGCACCAACCAAATTCCCCGCAGATCGGCGATGAAGCTTTTTTTCGCCTGTTCCGCGCCGCGCGGCGGCCGATAACCCAGGGATGACAACGCTTTCATGCGCCCGGCCGGTGTCTCTCGCCCGCGGGCCGCGCGCGGGCGATCTGAACGTGAATTCGGGCACTGATCTTCGATTCGGCGTGAAGGAGTGCACTCAAGAATGGCCGAGTTGGGTCGAAATCGGGCCATGAGCCCTGTCAGGAATCTTCCGTCGAGGAGTGAGGCCCGGCGCGGGATCGGATCTGCCCCCAATTAACGACCCCACAGAAGGAGTTCCACCATGATTCGCATCGCAACCCCGTCCAGCCTCCGCGGCGCCCTGGCCGCCTCGCTCTGCGCCCTCGCCAGCGCCGGCGCGATGGCCGGCGACGGCAAGTGGGTGCAGGACGCCAAGAGCTGCTCCGCGCCGGAATATCCGCGCGACTCCCTGAACAAGGGCGAGCAGGGCACCACCGCGCTGCGCATCCTGGTGGGCGTCGACGGCAAGGCCATCGACAGCGAAATCGAATCGTCCAGCCATTCCCGCAAGCTCGACACGGCCGCCCAGCGCGCGCTGATGGAGTGCTCGTTCAAGCCGCAACCGGCCGACGCCAAGCCGGCCCAGCAATGGATCAAGACCGAATTCGTCTGGAAGCTCAACTGAGTTCCCCGTGAGCGAGGTTGGGCAACGCCGCGCGCCGAGCCGAGACCTGCTGTAAACGCCGACGTGTCCGTTGGGGGACGCTTCGGCGCGTGACTGACCAACAAATTCAACAGCCAACTTCGGAACTTCAAATGCTGACCAACCTGAAAATCGGCGCGCGACTGGCGCTGGCCTTCGGCATCGTCCTGGCGCTGCTCGCGACGCTGTCGATCATCGCCCTGGCCCGCACGAGCGGCATGCGCGACGACATGAACGCGGTGACGGGCGGCATCGCCGTCGAGTCGTCGCTGGCCGACCAGATGCGTCTGGCCGCGACTCAGCAGGCAGTGCGCGTGCGCAACATCCTGATGGTGTCCGAACCCGAGGAAATGGCGGCCGAGAACGACGCCCTGAAGGCCGACATCAAGACCTACGAGACCGCCAAGGGCAAGCTCGCGAAGATGATCGCGGCCGAGAACGACGCCCGCAAGAAGACGATCCTGGGCCACATCGACGGCGCCGAGAAGGAAGCCCGCGACCTGGCCGATCAGGTGGTGCAGATGGCGCTGGACAATCACAAGTTCCCGGCCCGCGGCCTGCTCGGCGAGAAGGCCAACCCGGCCCAGGCCAAGTGGATGTCCACCATCGACGAGATGGTGGCGCTCAACGAGAAGCAGACCGCCGCCGCCGTCGCCAGCGCCGAGGACGCCTACGGCAACACCCGCAACATCGTGCTGGGCATCACCGTCATCGCGCTGGTGTTCGCCTCGGCGGTCGGCGTCGCCGTCACGCGCTCGATCACCGTGCCGATCTCGCAGGCCGTGGGCATCGCCCGCCGCGTGGCCGACCGCGACCTGAGCGTCAAGGTGACCTCCCATTCGAACGACGAGACCGGCCAGCTGCTGAAGGCGCTGGCGGCCATGACCGACAGCCTGGTCACCGTCGTCTCCAGCGTGCGCAACGGCAGCGACAGCCTGGCGAGCGCCGCCAGCGAGATCGCCTCCGGCAACGCCGACCTGTCCAGCCGCACCGAGCGCCAGGCCTCCAGCATCCAGCAGACGGCGTCGTCGATGGACGAGCTCTCGAGCACCGTCAAGATGAGCGCGAGCAACTCCACGCATGCGCGCCAGCTGTCCAACGACGCGGCCGCCAAGGCCACGCAGGGCGGCGAGGCCGTGAGCAAGGTGGTGCGCACGATGGGCGACATCGCCACCTCTTCCAAGAAGATCGCCGACATCATCAGCGTGATCGACGGCATCGCGTTCCAGACCAACATCCTGGCGCTGAACGCCGCGGTGGAAGCCGCGCGGGCCGGCGAGCAGGGCCGCGGCTTCGCCGTGGTGGCCACCGAGGTGCGCACGCTGGCCCAGCGCAGCGCGACGGCGGCCAAGGAGATCAAGTCGCTCATCGCGGAATCGGTGGAGAAGGTCGACGAGGGCACGCACCTCGTGGACGTCGCCTCGGAGACCATCGCGCAGATCGTGCGGTCGGTGCAGCACGTGGCCGGCATCGTGTCGGAGATCACCTCCGCCACCGTCGAGCAGAGCGCCGGCATCGACCTCGTCAACGTGGCCGTGACCGAGATGGACCAGGTCACGCAGCAGAACGCCGCGCTGGTGGAGCAGGTGGCCGCGGCCGCCGACTCGATGAGCACTCAGGTGCAGCGCCTGGTGTCGGACGTCTCGGTCTTCCGCCTCTAGGCGCCGCCTCCGTTCGCTCGGCCCCGGGTCGCGCTGCGCGGTCCGGGGCCGATTCCATTGGCCCACCGATAATCGCGGGATGAGTACAGAACAACAGGGCGGCGGCAAGGGCCGTGGCCGTCACCGCCGGGATCGCAACGCCGGCCCCGCGCCGGGCGTCTCCGACAACGAATGGCTGAAGGTCACCGGCATCGACCTCGACGCCCAGGGCATCGCGCACAACAGCGAGGGCGTCGTCGTGTTCATCGACGGCGCGCTGCCGGGCGAGGAGGCGCGGGTCAAGGTCATCAAGCGCAAGAAGCAGTGGGAGAAGGCCGACCTGGTGGCGATCCGCCGCGAGAGCTCGCAGCGGGTGACGCCGCGCTGCCCGCACTTCGGCCTGCACGCCGGCGCCTGCGGCGGCTGCAAGATGCAGCACCTGGCGCCGCAGGCCCAGGTGGCGATGAAGCAGCGGGTGCTGGAGGACAACCTGTGGCACCTGGGCAAGGCCAGGCCCGAGCTGGTGCTGCGCCCCATCGAGGGCCCGCCCTGGGGCTATCGCCTGCGCGCGCGCCTGTCCGTGCGCTGGGTGGCCAAGAAGAACACCGTGCTGGTGGGCTTCCACGAGCGCAAGTCCAGCTACGTGGCCGACATGCGCGAGTGCCATGTGATCCCCAGGCGCATCTCCGACATGCTGATGCCGCTGCGCGCCCTCATCGAGGCGATGCAGGCGCGCGAGCGGCTGCCGCAGATCGAGCTGGCCATCGGCGACCAGGTCACCGCGCTGGTGCTGCGCAACCTGGAACCGCTGAGCGAGCACGACGCGGGCCTGCTGCGCGCGTTCGGCAAGCAGCACGACGTGCAGTGGTGGCTGCAGCCCAAGGGCCCGGACACCATCCACCGCCTGGACGACGATGGTGGCCCGGAGCTGGCCTACACGCTGCCCGAGTTCGGCGTGCGCATGCCGTTCAGGCCCACCGACTTCACGCAGGTGAACCACCAGATCAACACGGTGCTGGTGGGCCGCGCGCTGCGCCTGCTGGACGTGCGCAAGGACGAGACCGTCATCGACTGGTTCTGCGGCCTGGGCAACTTCACGCTGCCGCTGGCCACCATGGCCAGGACGGTGCTGGGCATCGAGGGCAGCCAGACGCTGGTGGACCGGGCGCTGGACAATGCGAAGCTCAACGGCCTCGACGCGCACACGCGCTTCGACGCGCGCAACCTGTTCGAGATCACGGCCGACGACCTCGTCGCGCTGGGCACCGTGGACAAGTGGCTGGTCGACCCCCCGCGCGAGGGCGCGTTCGCGCTCGCGAAGGCGCTGGCCGACCTGAAGGCCGCGCCGCGCGAGGGCTGGACGGCGCCCGAGCGCATCGTCTACGTCAGCTGCAACCCCGCCACGCTCGCGCGCGACGCCGGCCTGCTGGTGCATCAGGCGGGCTACCGGCTCGTCTCGGCCGGGGCGGTGAACATGTTCCCGCACACGGCGCATGTGGAGAGCATGGCGGTGTTCGAGTGGGATCCGCAGTGGAAGCCGACCGAACGCACGGCCGTCGTCATCGCGGAAGACTCGGCGCTGGCGGAATCGGAATCCTCGCCAGGTGCCGAGGAGGAGGGCGACGCGCCGCCGCCTTGAAGGCCTGCGGGCGCAGCGTCGTCAAGGTCGGCCCCGTGGCGGGCCGACCAGGCGGATCAGGCGCGGCGGCGACGCGCGGCGATGCTCAGCACGCCCAGGCCGGCCAGCAGCAGGGCTGCGGTGCCGGTCTCTGGAACGGCGGAGACCAGGGGGGAGCCGGTGACGGTCAGCGTGCCCTGGTACGTTCCCGCGTTCTTCTTGTTGGCGTTCGTCGCAACATCCAGCAACAATTCGGTGGGCGTGAAGAGCGTGAAGTCGTACTTGCCCTCAAGGAAGCTGTCCCTGACAGTGCCCGCTGCGAACGAACCAGCAGACCCGGGCACGCCTTCCAGCGACAGGCTGACGCCCGTGACGTTGAAGCCGTTGCCGCCCTTGCCGCTCTTGTCCGCCGTGCCGGCGAGCGTGCCCGTGATCTCGTAGACGCCCGGAGCCAGCAACACATCGAACTCTTCGGTGGCCGTGCCGGTGAAAGTGAGCTTGGTAACCCCTGGTACGACGGGCACCGGCGTGAGGGGTGCAGCAGCAGAGGCAATCGTGCTGGTCGTCGCCATGGCGGTGGCCAGAAATGCGAGGTGGAGGCTCTTGTTCATGGATCTTCCCGGTAAAGCTTGTTCGACGCCTAAAGTGTGACAGTCTGTATCAAGCCTGTGCCATGGCCGAGCCGCCATGAACCGTGCAAAGCGTGAACTATGGCCTCGACCTGCCGCGGTCGCGGGCCCTGGCGGATGCCCAAAAAGCAAAGTGCCCACCGGACGCGGCCGGGTGGGCACTTTTCGGGGATCCGGTCGCTGGCTGCCTGCGCAGCCGGCGTCGTCGTCCTGGGTCGACTGCTCGCGCTCAGCGACGATCGCCCGTCAGCGAGGTCAGCAGGACCAGCAGCGACTGGAACACGTTGTAGAGGTCCAGGTAGATGGCGAGCGTGGCCATGACGTAGTTGCGTTCGCCGCCGTCGATCACGCGCTTGACGTCGATCATCACGAACAGCGAGAAGATCGCCATCACCGCGACCGAGATCGCGAGCATGGCGGCGGTGGACTGCACGAAGATGTTGACCACGCTGGCGACGATGGCGATCAGCGCGCCGATCATCAGGAAGCGAGCCAGGCCCGACAGGTCGCGCTTGACGACGGTGGCCAGCGTGGCCATGCCGAAGAACACGCCCGCGGTACCGCCGAACGCCGTCATGATCAGGCTGGAGCCGTTGCTGTAGCCGCCGAGCACCGCGCCCAGCAGGCGCGACAGCATCAGGCCCATGAAGAACGTGAAGCCCAGCAGCATGAACACGCCGATGGACGAATCCTTGAATTTCTGCACGCCGAACATCAGGCCGAAGGCGCCGCCGAAGAAGACGAGCAGCGACATGCCGGGCGTCATGTGCGCGAAGACGCCGGTCTGCACGCCGATCCAGGCGCCCAGCACCGTGGGCAGCATCGACAGCGCGAGCAGCCAGTACGTATTGCGCAGTACCTTGTTCGAGTCGACGACGCCGTAGCCGCCATTCACGACTTCGACACGTTGCAGGTTGCGATCCATGAGAAACACTCCATTCTTGGAAACATCCGTCCGTTGGAGACGGTCGAATCATTCTAGTTCCCCACCGTCGATGGCGGGTTGATGGCCGTCAGGTGGTGACGGGTCGCCGGCATGACAAGGGGGTGACAAGCACGCTCCCGACGGCTATAATTTACAGGTTTACCCGCAATCAGCCCAGACACCTCGAGCGCCTGAACAGCGACGCTTCTCCGGTACCGTCTACCGCAGTCCGAATTCCCCGTCCCAAACCTGTGGAGCAACCCTGCTCGACAGCCACGCGGCGGGAGTCTCGCGAAACTGGGCACCGCTACCCGGAGTTCCCTTTGCTGCCTGTCCTGCCCCCCGCAATCCTTGCACTCGCAGACGGCACGGTCTTCTCCGGCACCTCGATCGGCGCTCCCGGCCACACGGTCGGCGAAGTGGTGTTCAACACCGCGCTGACTGGCTACCAGGAAATCCTCACCGACCCCAGCTACTGCAGGCAGATCGTCACGCTGACGTATCCGCACGTGGGCAGCTACGGCATCAGTGAAGAGGACGTCGAGGCGTCGAAGATCCATGCCGCCGGCCTGATCATCAAGGATCTGCCGCTGCGACACTCCAATTTCCGCGCCTCGACCACGCTGGCCGCGTACCTGGCCCGCGAAGGCACCGTCGCCATCGCCGGCATCGACACGCGCAAGCTCACGCGCATCCTGCGCACGAACGGCGCGCAGAACGGCTGCATCGTCGCGTTCCCGGTGGGCCACGAGATCACCGCGGCCGATCGCGCCGAGGCCATCGCCAAGGCGCGCGCCGGCGAGAACATGGCCGGGCTCGACCTGGCCAAGGTCGTCAGCAGCGCGAAGACGTACGAATGGACGCAGACCGAGTGGAGGCTCGTCGGCGGCTACGGCACGCAGGACGCGCCGAAATTCCACGTCGTGGCCTACGACTTCGGGGTGAAGTTCAACATCCTGCGCATGCTGGCCGAGCGCGGCTGCCGCGTCACGGTGGTGCCGGCGCAGACGCCCGCCGCCGACGTGCTGGCCCTGAACCCCGACGGCGTGTTCCTGTCCAACGGCCCCGGCGACCCGGAGCCCTGCGACTACGCGATCGCCGCCACGCGCTCCATCATCGAGACGGGCACGCCCACCTTCGGCATCTGCCTGGGCCACCAGATCCTGGCGCTGGCCTCCGGCGCCAGGACCTTCAAGATGAAGTTCGGCCACCACGGCGCGAACCACCCGGTCAAGGAGACCGCCACCGGCCGCGTCTCCATCACCAGCCAGAACCACGGCTTCGCGGTGGACCCGGCCACGCTGCCGGCCAACCTCGTGGCCACGCACGTCTCGCTGTTCGACGGCACGCTGCAGGGCCTGGCCCGCACCGACAAGCCCGCGTTCTGCTTCCAGGGCCACCCGGAAGCCTCGCCCGGCCCGCACGACATCGCCTACCTGTTCGACCGCTTCATCGATTCGATGACCGCGAACAAGACCAAGAACTGATCCCATGCCAAAGCGCACCGACCTCAAGTCCGTCCTCATCATCGGGGCGGGCCCGATCATCATCGGCCAGGCCTGCGAGTTCGACTACTCCGGCGCCCAGGCCTGCAAGGCCCTGCGCGAGGAGGGCTACAAGGTCATCCTCGTCAACTCGAATCCCGCCACGATCATGACGGATCCGGCCACGGCCGACGTCACCTACATCGAGCCCATCACCTGGCAGGTGGTGGAGAAGATCATCGAGAAGGAGCGCCCGGACGCGATCCTGCCGACGATGGGCGGCCAGACCGCGCTGAACTGCGCGCTGGACCTGCACAAGCACGGCGTGCTGGACAAGTTCGGCGTGGAGATGATCGGCGCCAACGAGCACGCCATCGAGAAGGCGGAAGACCGGCTGAAGTTCAAGGACGCGATGACCAAGATCGGCCTGGCCTCGGCCAAGTCGGGCATCGCGCACTCGATGGAAGAGGCGTGGGCCGTCCAGAAGCGCATCACCGCCGAGATCAACGGCAGCGGCTTCCCGATGGTGATCCGCCCCAGCTTCACGCTCGGCGGCTCCGGCGGCGGCATCGCCTACAACCCGGAGGAGTTCGAGGAGATCTGCAAGCGCGGCATCGACCTCTCGCCGACCAGCGAACTGCTGATCGAGGAATCGCTCAAGGGCTGGAAGGAGTACGAGATGGAAGTGGTCCGCGACAAGGCGGACAACTGCATCATCATCTGCTCCATCGAGAACCTCGACCCGATGGGCATCCACACCGGCGACTCGATCACCGTGGCCCCGGCGCAGACGCTCACCGACAAGGAATACCAGCTGCTGCGCAACGCGTCCGTCGCGATCCTGCGCGAGATCGGCGTCGACACCGGCGGCTCCAACGTGCAGTTCTCCATCAATCCGGTCGACGGCCGCATGGTGGTCATCGAGATGAACCCGCGCGTGTCGCGCTCGTCCGCGCTCGCGTCCAAGGCCACCGGCTTCCCGATCGCCAAGATCGCGGCCAAGCTGGCCGTCGGCTACACGCTCGACGAGCTGCGCAACGACATCACAGGCGGCGCCACGCCGGCGTCGTTCGAGCCGTCCATCGACTACGTGGTCACCAAGATCCCGCGCTTCGCGTTCGAGAAGTTCCCGGCCGCCGATTCGCACCTCACCACGCAGATGAAGTCGGTGGGCGAGGTGATGGCCATGGGCCGCACGTTCCAGGAAAGCTTCCAGAAGGCGCTGCGCGGGCTCGAGACGGGCATCGACGGCCTGACCGAGCGCACCGGCTGCAAGGAGAGCGACCGCGAGGAGATCCTCGAGGAGATCACCAACGCCGGCCCCGAGCGCATCCTGTTCGTCGGCGACGCGTTCCGCATCGGCATGACGCTGGACGAGATCTTCGACGCGACCCGCATCGATCCGTGGTTCCTGGCGCAGATCGAGGACCTGATCAAGATCGAGCAGTCGCTGCGCAGCCGCAAGCTGGCGTCGCTGTCGGCCGCCGAGCTGCGCTTCGTCAAGCAGAAGGGCTTCTCCGACAAGCGCCTGGGCCTGCTGATGGGCAGCAACCAGCACGAGCTGCGCAAGACGCGCCATGCGCTGGGCGTGCGCCCCGTCTACAAGCGCGTCGACACCTGCGCGGCCGAATTCGGCACGCAGACCGCCTACATGTACTCGTGCTACGAGACCGTCGACGGCGAGTGCGAGGCCGCGCCCACGAGCAGGAAGAAGATCATGGTGCTGGGCGGCGGTCCGAACCGCATCGGCCAGGGCATCGAGTTCGACTACTGCTGCGTGCACGCCGCGCTCGCCATGCGCGAGGACGGCTACGAGACCATCATGGTCAACTGCAACCCGGAGACGGTTTCCACCGACTACGACACCTCCGACCGCCTCTACTTCGAGCCGGTGACGCTCGAGGACGTGCTGGAGATCGTCGACGTCGAGCAGCCGCACGGCGTGATCGTGCAGTACGGCGGCCAGACGCCGCTCAAGCTCGCGCTGGACCTCGAGTCCTACGGCGTGCCCATCATCGGCACCACCGCCGAATCCATCGACATCGCCGAGGACCGCGAGCGCTTCCAGAAGCTGCTGCACGACCTCGGGCTGAAGCAGCCGCCGAACCGCACCGCGCGCACCAACGAGCAGGCGCTCGAGCTGGCGCAGGAGATCGGCTACCCGCTGGTGGTGCGTCCCAGCTACGTGCTGGGCGGCCGCGCGATGGAGATCGTGCACGGCGACAAGGATCTCGAGCGCTACATGCGCGAGGCCGTCAAGGTCAGCGACAAGTCGCCCGTGCTGCTCGATCGCTTCCTGGACGACGCCATCGAGGTGGACGTCGACTGCATCTCCGACGGCACCGACGTGATGATCGGCGGCATCATGGAGCACATCGAGCAGGCCGGCGTGCACTCCGGCGACTCGGCGTGCTCGCTGCCGCCTTACTCGCTGTCGCCCGCGATGCAGGACGAGCTGCGCCGCCAGGCCACCCTGATGGCCAGGGCGCTGAAGGTCGTCGGCCTGATGAACACGCAGTTCGCGATCCAGGGCGAGGGCGACGAGGCCGTCGTCTACGTGCTGGAAGTGAACCCGCGCGCCTCGCGCACGGTGCCGTTCGTGTCGAAGGCCACGGGCCAGGCGCTGGCCAAGATCGCCGCTCGCTGCATGGCCGGCACGAAGCTGGCCGACCAGGTGGGCCTGCATGGCAAGGTGCCGGTGGAGATCCAGCCGCCGTACTTCTCGGTCAAGGAAGCCGTCTTCCCGTTCAACAAGTTCCCGGGCGTCGACCCGGTGCTGGGCCCCGAGATGCGTTCCACCGGCGAGGTGATGGGCACGGGCCGCACGTTCGCGGAAGCCATGCTCAAGAGCCAGCTGGGCGCGGGCTCCAAGCTGCCCACCAAGGGCAACGTGGTGCTGTCGGTGAAGAACGCCGACAAGGCGCGCGCGGTCAAGATCGCCAGCGACCTGGTCAACCTCGGCTTCACGGTCTCGGCCACCAAGGGCACGGCGGCGGCGATCGCCGAGGCCGGCATCCCGGTGAAGCCGTGCAACAAGGTCAAGGACGGCCGCCCGCACATCGCCGACATGATCAAGGCCGGCGAGGTGCAGCTGGTGTTCACCACGGTGGACGAGACGCGCACGGCGATTGCCGATTCGCGCTACATCCGCACGGCAGCGATCGCCAACCGCGTCACGTACTACACCACGATGGCCGGCTGCGAGGCCGCCACCGAGGCGCTCAAGCACGAGGACGACATCACGGTGGTTTCCCTGCAGGAACTGCACGCGGAACTGCCCTGAAACTGATCTAAACTCGTCTTTCTTCCAGGTCAACTGGACCCGCCGCCCAGCAGTCTCACGATTGCTTCGGGGCGGCGGTTTGCTTTTCCCCTCTGAGACTCCCGATATGGCCACGATCCCCCTGACCCGCCGCGGCGCCGAAAAACTGAAGGAAGAGCTGCATCGCCTGAAAACGGTGGAGCGCCACGCGGTCATCCAGGCCATCGCCGAGGCGCGCGCGCAGGGCGACCTGTCCGAGAACGCCGAGTACGAGGCGGCCAAGGACAAGCAGGCCTTCATCGAAGGCCGCATCCTGCACATCGACGGCCAGCTGGCCGCGGCGCAGATCATCGACCCGGCCGACGTCGACGCGGGCGGCCGCATCGTGTTCGGCAGCACCGTGGTGCTGGAAGAGGAAGAGTCGGGCCAGGAGGTGACCTACCAGATCGTGGGCGACGACGAGGCCGACATCAAGCAGAACCTGGTCTCGATCAGCTCGCCCATCGCGCGCGCGCTCATCGGCAAGGAGGCCGGCGACACGGCCGACGTGCACGCGCCGGGCGGCGCGAAGCGCTATGAGATCGTGGAAGTAAAGTACATCTGAGCTCGCTCGAAGCCGGAACGCCGCGCATGAAGTTCTCCGAGCGCCTGCGCCGGCTGCTGCCCGGCCTCTGGTTCGGCCTGCTGCTGGCCATCGCGGCCATCGCCACGCCGGCGGCCAGCGGCGCGCTCGACAAGGCCGCGTTCGGCGCCGTGGCGCGGGCGATCTTCGCGCGCGAGGCGCCGGCCAGCCTGGTGCTGGGCATCGTGCTGCTGGTCATCGAACGCCGCGACGCGCTGGCGCGCCATCTCGAGACGGGCGTGTCGCAGTTCTCGTCGGAAATGACGCTGGCCATCGTCGCGCTGTTCTGCACGGTAGCGGGCTACTACGGCCTGCTGCCGTTGATGGAGCAGGCGCGCGCGGGCGGCGCCACCTCGCTCAGCTTCCTGCAGCTGCACGCGATCAGCCTCGCGTTCTTCGGCGTGAAGGGGCTGGCGGTGCTGGCGCTGGCGTGGAAGGCCGCGCGGTGAGCGCGACCCTCGGCACGTCGTCAGGCCTTCTTCTTGACGCTGGTGATGCGCTTCTTGGCGCGCTTGACCTGGCCGCCGGCCGTCACGCGCTCGTTGCCGAGCACGGTCACCTTCTTGATCTGCGGGCGATGGTTGCCCCGCTTCGAGAACTTCAGGATCTTGACGACGCGCGGGCCCAGGTTGGTGTCGGGCACGCGTTCGGCCTCCACCTCCTCCATCGGTCGCCACAGCACCAGCAGCTTGCCGATGTGCTGGATCGGCGCGGCGTCGAGCTTGTCGGCCATCTCGGCCAGCATCGCCTCGCGGGCGGCGCGGTCGTCGGAGAAGACGCGCACCTTGATGAGCCCGTGCGACTTGAGCGCCACCTCGGCTTCCTTGAGGACGGCGGCGGTCAATCCGTCGGCACCGATCATGACCACGGGGTCGAGATGGTGGGCGTCGCCGCGCTTTTCTTTGCGTTCGGCAGGGGTCAGTTGAATCAGGGCCATGCCCGTATTATCCCGTAGTCATGAAAATCAAGACGAAAAGCAAGAAGGTCAACAAGCAGTGGCTGCAGGATCACGCCAATGACCCCTATGTGAAACTGGCCCAGCGCGAGGGTTACCGCGCGCGCGCCGCCTACAAGCTGTCGGAGATCGACGAGCAGTTCAAGCTGCTGCGTCCGGGCCAGCTGGTGGTCGATCTCGGCTCCACGCCGGGCGCCTGGAGCCAGTACATCCGGCGCAGGTTCGCGCGCGGCGGGGCGGCGGTCGGCGAGCTCGACGGCCGCATCGTGGCGCTGGACATCCTCGAGATGGAGCCGATCGAGGGCGTGCACTTCATCCAGGGCGACTTCCGCGAGGACGCGGTGCTGGCCCAGCTGAACGCGGCCGTGAACAACGAACCGGTGGACGTGGTCGTCTCCGACATGGCGCCCAACCTCACGGGCGTGACGGTGACCGACACCGCCCGTGTGGCGCACCTGGTGGAGCTGGCGGTCGACTTCGCGCTGCAGCACCTGAAGCCGGAAGGCGCCCTCGTCACCAAGGTCTTTCACGGGAGCGGCTACAGTGAGCTCGTGGAGCTGTTCCGCGCGCATTTCCGCGTGGTCAAGGCGGTCAAGCCCAAGGCGTCGCGCGACCGGTCGTCGGAAACTTTTCTCGTCGGCTTCGGTCTGAAGAATCCCGGGCCGCGTTGAGCCGTCGCAAGGCCGGTGCGAAATCCGGGCCCAAAGTGTGCGATTGGCGTGCTTCCGTACTGCGACATTGGCGGTTCCAGGGTATTGACTGGCCTAGAATCGTCCCCATCTGCCGTGGAAAGTGGCATTTTCTAAGAAGGAGCCGCGGTGAACAATCAATGGTTTTCGAAGATCGCAGTCTGGCTCGTGATCGCGCTCGTGCTGTTTACGGTCTTCAAATCGTTCAACACGGGGCAGGCCCAGGCCGGACGCATCGGCTATTCCGAGTTCCTCGAGGAGGTGCGCAACAAGCACATCGCCCGCGCGGAAATCCAGGAAGGCATGAACAGCATCGAGATCAATGCCTGGGGTACCGACGGCGCGCCGAAGCACACCACCGGACTGGCCATGGACACCGGCCTCACGAAGGACCTGCTCGACAACAACGTCAAGTTCGAAGTCAAGCAGCGTGACGAGCCCTCCATCCTCACCAGCCTGCTGCTGTCGTGGGCTCCCATGCTGCTGCTCATCGGCGTGTGGGTGTACTTCATGCGCCAGATGCAGGGCGGCGGCAAGGGCGGCGCGTTCAGCTTCGGCAAAAGCAAGGCCAAGATGCTCGACGAGGCCAACAACTCCGTCACCTTCGCCGATGTCGCCGGTTGCGACGAGGCCAAGGAAGAGGTCAAGGAACTCGTCGACTTCCTGCGCGACCCGCAGAAGTTCCAGAAGCTGGGCGGGCGCATCCCGCGCGGCGTGCTGATGGTCGGCCCTCCGGGCACCGGCAAGACGCTGCTTGCCAAGGCGATCGCCGGCGAGGCCAAGGTGCCGTTCTTCTCGATCTCGGGTTCCGACTTCGTCGAGATGTTCGTCGGCGTGGGCGCGGCCCGCGTGCGCGACATGTTCGAGCAGGCCAAGAAGAGCGCGCCCTGCATCATCTTCGTCGACGAGATCGACGCGGTCGGCCGCCACCGTGGCGCCGGCCTGGGCGGCGGCAACGACGAGCGCGAGCAGACCCTCAACCAGATGCTGGTGGAGATGGACGGCTTCGAGACCAACCTCGGCGTCATCGTGATGGCCGCCACCAACCGGCCGGACATCCTCGACCCCGCGCTGCTGCGCCCGGGCCGCTTCGACCGCCAGGTCTACGTGACGCTGCCCGACATCCGCGGCCGCGAGCAGATCCTCAACGTCCACATGCGCAAGGTGCCCATCGGCGCCGACGTGCGCGCCGACATCATCGCCCGCGGCACCCCCGGCTTCTCCGGCGCCGACCTGGCCAACCTCGTCAACGAGTCGGCCCTGTTCGCCGCGCGCCGCAACGGCCGCGTGGTGGAGATGATCGACTTCGAGCGTGCCAAGGACAAGATCATGATGGGCGCCGAGCGCAAGTCCATGGTCATGGACGAGGACGAGCGCAGGAACACCGCGTACCACGAGGCCGGCCACGCGCTGATCTCCAAGCTGCTGCCCAAGCTCGACCCGGTGCACAAGGTCACCATCATCCCGCGCGGCGGCGCGCTGGGCGTCACCGTCTCGCTGCCCGAGAAGGATCGCTACAGCACCGACAAGATCCTGATGCTCAGCCGCATCTCGATGCTGTTCGGCGGCCGCATCGCCGAAGAGGTGTTCATGCAGCAGATGACCACCGGCGCCAGCAACGACTTCGAGCGGGCCACGGCCATCGCGCGCGACATGGTCACGCGCTACGGCATGACCGACGCGCTGGGCCCGATGGTGTACGCCGAGAACGAGGGCGAGGTCTTCCTCGGCCGCTCGGTCACCAAGACCACCAGCATGTCGGAAGAGACGATGCGCAAGGTCGACGCCGAGGTGCGCCGCATCATCGACGAGCAGTACAAGATCGCGCGCGACCTGATCGAGCTGCACCAGGACAAGATGCACGCGATGGCCAACGCGCTGCTCGAGTTCGAGACCATCAACGCCGAGCAGGTGGAAGACATCATGCAGGGCAAGCCGCCGCGTCCGCCCAAGGACTGGACGCCCACCCTGCCGAAGAACGGCGGCCCGGGCGCCCCGGTCACCGAAGGCGCGCCGGCCGCGGCCTGAGACCGTTCTTTCTGACGCAACGGGGCCTCGCGCCCCGTTTCTCGTTTCCGCTCCGCAACCCTTCATGACGACCTGGCAGACCGGCCGCTTCCGCATAGCCCTGGCGCGACCCCGGGTGATGGGCATCGTCAACGTCACCCCCGACTCGTTCTCCGATGGCGGCAGGTTCGCGCGCGCGGACGCGGCGCGGGCGCATTGCGACCTGCTGGTGGCGCAGGGCGCCGACATCCTGGACATCGGCGGCGAGTCCACGCGCCCGGGCGCGCGCCTGCCCGACACCGCCGAGCAACTGGCGCGCGTGCTGCCGGTGCTGCGGCATGCGGTGACGCTGGGCGTGCCGGTGTCGGTGGACACGGCCGATCCGGTGGTGATGGGCGAGGCGCTGGCACTCGGCGTCGACATCATCAACGACGTGCGCGCGCTGCAGGCGCCCGGCGCGCTGGCCGTGGCGGCCGCGCACCGGACGGCGGGCGTCTGCCTGATGCACATGCAGGGCGAGCCCGGCTCGATGCAGGTCGCGCCGCACTACGACGATGACGACGTCGTCGCCGGCGTGTCGGCCTTCCTGGCCGCGCGCCGCGACGCCGCGTTGGCGGCCGGCATCGCGCGCGACCGCATCGCCCTCGATCCGGGGATCGGCTTCGGCAAGACGCCGGCGCACAATCTCGCCCTGGCAGCTCGGCAGCGGCAATTGCTGGAACTGGGCTGCCCGTTGCTGCTGGGCTGGTCGCGCAAGTCGACGCTGGGCCAGATCACCGGCCGTCCGGTGGGCGAGCGGCTGGCGGCGAGCGTGGCGGCGGCGCTGGCCGCGGTGCAGCAGGGCGCCGCCATCGTCCGCGTGCACGATGTGGCCGAGACCGTGGACGCGCTCAAGGTCTGGCACGCGTTGACCTCCGTCTGATCTTCCTTCTTCGATGACGCCTGCGGCGAGGGCCGGCAGGCGCACGTTTCCCACCGAGACACCCACCATGAGCAGAACCTATTTCGGCACCGACGGCATCCGCGGCACGGTCGGCACCGCCCCCATCACCGCCGACTTCATGCTGCGCCTGGGCCACGCCGTCGGCCGCGTCCTGCGGCGCAACGCCGCCAGGGCCACGGTGCTGATCGGCAAGGACACGCGCGTGTCGGGCTACATGATCGAGTCGGCGCTGGAGGCCGGCTTCGCGTCGGCGGGCGTCGACGTGTTGCTCACCGGGCCGCTGCCCACGCCGGGCGTCGCCTACCTCACGCGCGCGCTGCGGCTCGACCTGGGCGTGGTCATCAGCGCCTCGCACAACCCGTTCGGCGACAACGGCATCAAGTTCTTCTCCGCGTCGGGCGAGAAGCTGCCCGACCAGTGGGAGATGGACGTCGAGGCCGCGCTGGCCGAGGCGCCGCAATGGGCCGACTCGGCCGCGCTGGGCAAGGCGCGCCGGGTGGACGACGCCGCCGGCCGCTATCTCGAGTTCTGCAAGAGCACGTTCTCGCAGGACCTGTCGCTCAAGGGCCTGAAGATCGTCGTCGACGGCGCGCACGGCGCGGGCTACCAGGTCGCCCCCAGCGTGTTCCACGAGCTGGGCGCCGACGTCGTCGCCATCGGCTGCGAGCCCAACGGCTTCAACATCAACGAGAAGGTGGGCGCCACCGCGCCGCAGGCACTGGTGCGCGCCGTGGCCGAGCACCAGGCCGACTACGGCGTGGCGCTCGACGGCGACGCCGACCGCCTCCAGATGGTGGACGCCTCGGGTCGCTGCTTCGACGGCGACGAGCTGCTTTACGCGGTGGTGGCCGACCGGCTCTCGCGCGGCGAGGCCGTGCCGGGCGTGGTGGGCACGCTGATGACCAACATCGCGGTCGAGCAGGCGCTGAAGGCCCGCGGCGTCGAGCTGGTGCGCGCCAAGGTGGGCGACCGCTACGTGCTGGAAGAGCTGCTGGCCCGGCGCTGGCAGCTGGGCGGCGAGAACTCGGGCCACCTGCTGGTGCTCGACCGCCACACCACCGGCGACGGCATCGTCAGCGCCCTGCAGGTGCTGCAGGCGGTCCGCCGCACGGGCAAGTCGCTGGCCGCGCTGCTCGACGGGGTGCACCTGTTCCCGCAGGTCATGATCAACGTGCGGCTGGCGGTTCGCTCCGATTGGCAGCAGAACGCGACGCTGGTGGCCGAGAAGGCGCGGGTCGAGCAGGAACTGGGCAGCGGCGGCCGCGTGCTCATCCGGGCCTCGGGCACCGAGCCGGTGCTGCGGGTGATGGTGGAGGCGCGCGACAAGGTGCTCGCCCAGGCCTTCGCCGAACGCCTGGCCACGGCCGCCAGGGCTGCATGACAATGATGTGACAACTCGACATCGCGTTGTCACAATCGACCGGTCCCGCCGCGCTCCCCAGGACGAAAGGCCTGCCGCAAGCCCGCGCAGCGAACCGCCACGGTTGTGTCATCTTGCTGTCACACGGCCCTTCTACATTGGCGCAGTCCCTTTAAACTGCCCCCTGAAAGGCCTGGATCATGAGTTTCAACCTCCGTCTGGTTTCCGTCGCCGCCGCCCTGTGCATGAGCGCGTTCGCGGCTCACGCGGCCGATTCGGTCACCGGCGCCGGCGCTTCCTTCCCGGCTCCCATCTATTCGAAGTGGGCCGAGGCTTACAACAAGGCCACCGGCAACCAGATCAACTACCAGTCCGTCGGTTCCGGCGCGGGCATCAAGCAGATCAAGGAAAAGACGGTCGACTTCGGCGCGTCCGACATGCCGCTGAAGGACGAGGATCTGTCCGCCGCCGGCCTGATGCAGTTCCCGACGGTCATCGGCGGCGTCGTCCCCGTGATCCACGTCGAAGGCGTCAAGCCCGGCCAACTGAAGCTGACCGGCACCGTGCTGGCCGACATCTACCTCGGCAAGGTCACCAAGTGGAACGACCCCGCCATCACGTCGCTGAACCCGGGCGTCAAGCTGCCGGACGCCGTGATCGCCCCGGTCCACCGCGCCGACGGTTCGGGCACCAGCTTCATCTTCACGAACTACCTGTCCAAGGTCAACGCCGACTGGAAGGCCAAGATCGGTGAAGGCACCGCCGTCAACTGGCCCGCCGTCGGCCTGGCCGGCAAGGGCAACGAAGGCATCGCGCAGAACGTGCAGCGCCTGCCGAACTCGATCGGCTACGTCGAATACGCCTACGCCAAGCAAAGCAAGATGGACTACGTCGTGCTGAAGAACGCCGCCGGCAACTTCGTCGCGCCCGACGACCTCACGTTCAAGGCCGCCGCCGCCGGTGCCGAATGGTCGAAGTCGTTCTACCAGCTGCTGACCGAGCAGCCGGGCAAGGATTCGTGGCCCATCACCGGCGCCACCTTCATCCTGATGCACGTCGCCCAGGACAAGCCGGCCCAGGCCACCGCCGCCCTGAAGTTCTTCGACTGGGCCTATGCCAACGGCGACAAGGCCGCCGCCGACCTGGACTACGTCTCGCTGCCCGACTCCCTGAAGGCCATGATCCACGCGAAGTGGGCCGGCATCAAGGACACGACGGGCAAGACGGTCGCGACGAAGTAAGACCCGCCGCCTGAAGCGACGACCCGGCCGGGACGTCGCGACGGCGGCCCGGGCCGGCCATCCGACCGGCCCCTTTCCCTGACCTGCCGGAGGCCACTTGGCTGCGACTCTCCCCGCCGAACAGACACTACGCAAGGCCAAGGACTCCGGAAGTCCGCCCAAGAGGCGCCTGAACGCCCCCTGGGGCGACGCGTTGTTCTCGTTCCTGGCCCATGGCGCCGCGTGGCTCACGCTGGCCATCCTGGCCGGCATCATCGGCTCGCTGCTCGTCGGCGCCGCGCCGGCCATCAAGGAATTCGGCCTCGGTTTCCTGTGGCACAGCGAGTGGGATCCGGTCCAGGACCACTACGGCGGCCTCGCCATGATCTACGGCACGGTCGCCACCTCGCTCATCGCGTTGGTGATCGCCGTGCCGGTCAGCTTCGGCATCGCCCTGTTCCTCACCGAGATGTCGCCGGCCTGGCTCAAGCGCCCGCTGGGCGTGGCCATCGAGCTGCTGGCGGCCGTGCCGTCCATCGTCTACGGCATGTGGGGCCTGATGGTGTTCGGCCCGATCCTGGCCAGGTACGTCCAGGCGCCGCTGCAGAGCGCGTTCGGCGGCATGCCGGTGCTGGGCACGCTGTTCTCGGGCCCGCCGGTGGGCATGGGCATCCTGTGCGCCGGGATCATCCTGGCCATCATGATCATCCCGTTCATCGCCGCGGTGATGCGCGACGTGTTCGAAGTCACCCCGCCGATGCTCAAGGAGTCCGCCTACGGCCTCGGAGCGACGACCTGGGAGGTCGTCTACAAGGTGGTGCTGCCGTTCACCAAGACCGGCGTCGTCGGCGGCGTCATGCTGGGCCTGGGCCGCGCGCTGGGCGAGACGATGGCCGTGACCTTCGTCATCGGCAACCAGAGCCAGCTGAGCCAGCTCTCGCTGTTCCAGGCGGCCAACAGCATCACCTCGGTGCTGGCCAACGAATTCGCCGAAGCCGGCGAGGGCCTGCACCGCGCCGCGCTGATGTACCTGGCGCTGGTGCTGTTCGTCATCACCTTCATCGTCCTGTCTTTCGCCAAGGTGCTGCTGATGCGGCTGAAGCGTTCCGAAGGAGCGCGTTCATGACGACTGTCGCCGCGATTTCCGGTTCGCGCATGAAGATGCACATGCGCCGCAAGCGCGTCAACGTCATCGCGCTGACGCTCGCCTTCGGCGCCATGGCGTTCGGCGTGTTCTGGCTCATCTGGATCCTCTACGCCACCGTGCGCCTGGGCGCCAGCGGCATGTCGTTCGCGCTGTTCACGCAGCCGCAGCCGGGCCCGAACTCCGAGGGTGGCGGGCTGTCCAATGCCATCATCGGTTCGCTGATGATGATCACGGCCGCCACGGCGATCGGCACGCCCATCGGCGTGTTCTCCGGCATCTACCTGGCCGAGTATGGCCAGAAGGGCTGGCTGGGTTCGACGACGCGCTTCATCAACGACATCCTGCTGTCGGCACCGTCCATCGTGATCGGGCTGTTCATCTACGCGCTGGTGGTCGTGCCGATGCACGGGTTCTCCGGCTGGGCGGGCGCGCTGGCGCTCGCGCTGATCGTGATCCCGGTGGTCATCCGCACCACCGAGACCATGCTGAACCTCGTGCCGCACGCGCTGCGCGAGGCGGCCTACGCGCTCGGCACGCCCAAGTGGAAGGTGATCTCGGCAGTCACGCTGCGCGCATCCCGCGCCGGCGTCATCACCGGCGTGCTGCTGGCGATCGCCCGCATCTCCGGCGAGACCGCGCCGCTGCTCCTGACGGCGCTGTCGAGCCAGTTCTTCAGCACCGACCTGGGCAGGCCCATGGCCAGCCTGCCCAAGGTGATCTACGACTTCGCCACCGGCCCGTACGAGAACCTGCAGCACCTGGCCTGGGCCGGCGTGTTCCTCATCACGCTGGGCGTCCTCGCCCTGAACATCGCCGCGCGCGTGTTCTTCCGCAACAAGAACTGAGTACATGCATATGGACGCCAAGGTCGACGTGCCCCTCTCCGAAGAAGCCAAGTTGTCCATCCGCAACCTGAACTTCTACTACGGCAGCTTCAACGCGCTGAAGAACATCAACCTGGACATCCCGAAGGGCAAGGTCACGGCCTTCATCGGGCCGTCGGGCTGCGGCAAGTCCACGCTGCTGCGCACCTTCAACCGCATGTTCGCGCTGTACCCCGAGCAGCGCGCCACCGGCCAGATCATGCTGGACGGCGAGAACATCCTCGACTCGGGCCTGGACGTCAGCCTGATCCGCGCCAAGGTGGGCATGGTGTTCCAGAAGCCGACGCCGTTCCCGATGTCCATCTACGACAACATCGCCTTCGGCGTGCGCCTGTTCGAGACGCTGCCGCGCGTGGAGATGGACGAGCGCGTGGAGTGGGCGCTGAAGAAGGCCGCGCTGTGGAACGAGGTCAAGGACAAGCTGCAGCAGAGCGGCTCGGGCCTCTCGGGCGGCCAGCAGCAGCGCCTGTGCATCGCGCGCGGCATCGCCATCAAGCCCGAGGTGCTGCTGCTCGACGAGCCGTGCTCCGCGCTCGACCCGATCTCCACCGGCAAGATCGAGGAGCTGATCCACGAGCTCAAGTCCGACTACACGGTGGTGATCGTCACCCACAACATGCAGCAGGCCGCGCGCTGCTCCGACTACACGGCCTACATGTACCTGGGCGACCTGGTGGAGTTCGGCAAGACCACCGACCTCTTCATGAAGCCGAAGAAGAAGGACACCGAGGACTACATCACCGGCCGCTTCGGCTGATGTTCAGCCAGTCTTCGGATATACCTAGTACCGTATAGTTTCCAGGGATCAGACCATGAGCGACAAGCACCTTTCAACGCAGTTCGACGCCGAACTCAGCGAGATCTCGAACCGAGTGCTCGAGATGGGCGGCCTCGTCGAGTCCCAGGTGGCCCAGGCGGTCTACGCGCTGACCAACTTCAGCGGCGAGACGGCCAGCCTGGTGCTCGATCGCGAGCAGCGCGTCAACCAGATGGAAGTGGAGATCGACCGCGACCTGTCGGCCATCATCGCCCGCCGCCAGCCCACCGCGCGCGACCTGCGCCTGCTGATCGCCATCTCCAAGACCATCGGCAACCTCGAGCGCATCGGCGACGAGGCCACGCGCATCGCCCGCACGGTGCAGCGCCTGATGAACTCCGGCGTCTCCAGCCGCCTGCGCCTGCCGGTGGCCGACATCGCCTTCGGGGCCAACCTGGCCACGGCGCAGCTGCGCAAGGTGCTCGACGCCTTCGCCCGCCTGGACGTCAACCGCGCGCTGGAAGTGCTCAAGCAGGACGACGAGATCGACAAGGAATTCGACGGCCTGCTGCGCAAGCTCATCACCTACATGATGGAAGACCCGCGCACGATCTCGTCATCGATCGACCTCGTGTTCGTGGCCAAGGCCATCGAGCGCGTCGGCGACCACGCGAAGAACCTGTCCGAGCAGATCATCTACATCGTCAAGGGCACGGACGTCCGTCATCACACCGTCGCGGCGGTGGAAGACGCGGTTCGCTAACTCGAAAAGGCAGCCAAACCCATGAGCCGTATCCTCGTCGTCGAAGACGAATCCGCGATCGCCGAGCTGGTCGCGATCAACCTGCGCCACGCCGGCTTCGAAGTGGCCATCGCAGAGACGGCCGACGCCGCCCAGGGCGAGGTCGACCGCGTGCTGCCCGAGCTGGTCGTGCTCGACTGGATGCTGCCGGGCCAGACGGGCCTCGCGCTCGCCAAGCGCTGGCGCTCGGAGGCGCGAACGCGCGACCTGCCCATCATCATGCTCACGGCGCGCTCGGAGGAGGCCGACAAGCTGTCGGGCCTGGACGCCGGCGCCGACGACTACCTCACCAAGCCGTTCTCCACCAAGGAGCTGCTGGCGCGCATCCGCGCGGTGCTGCGCCGCAAGGCCCCGGAGGCGCTCGACTCCGCGGTCGAGGTCTCGGGCCTGCGCCTGGATCCGGCCACGCGCCGCGTCACGCGCGGCACGCAGGAGGTCAAGATCGGCCCCACCGAGTTCCGCCTGCTGCACTTCTTCATGACCCACACCGAGCGCGTGCACAGCCGCACCCAGCTGCTGGATCGCGTCTGGGGCGACCACGTGTTCATCGAGGAGCGCACCGTGGACGTCCACGTGAAGCGCCTGCGCGAGGCGCTCGCGCCGGTGCAGTGCTCCACGCTGATCGAGACCGTTCGCGGCGCGGGCTATCGCCTGACGCAGCAAGCCGCCGCGACCTCCGTCTGAGCGACCCCGCCTTGGCCTCGTCTGAACGGACATCGACGTGAGCTGGCTGCTCAATCGCGCCATGCTGGCCATCCTCCTCACGCTGGCGGGGGCCGGGATCGGTGCGATCGTGGGCGACCTCGTCCACGCGCGCCAGCTGGGTCCGGCCATCGGGGCGGCCGGCGCGATCGCCATCTGGGTGCTCATCGACGGCCTGCGCGCGCTGCACCTGATGAACTGGCTGCGCGGCGACCTCGAGCGCGAGGCGCCGCGCGATCGCGGCTTCTGGGGCGAGGCGTCGTACCGCATCGAGCGCGCGCTGCGCCAGCGCGACCGCGCGTTCGTGCAGGAGCAGGAGCGCTTCGGCCAGTTCATGTCCGCCATCGAGGCCTCGCCCAACGGCGTGCTGCTGCTCGACGAGGCCGACCAGATCCAGTGGCTCAACGGCGTGGCCGCCACCCACTTCGGGCTCGACCCCGTGCGCGACCGCCTGCAGCGCGTGACCAACCTCGTGCGCTCGCCCACCTTCGTGGCGTACCTGCAGGCCGGCGTGTTCGACGACCCGGTGGTGTTCTCCACCCCCGGCGGCGACTCCACGCTCAGCGTGATCGTGAGCCGCTACGGCGACGGCATGCGCCTGGTGCTGACGCAGGACATCACCGAGCGCGAACGTACCGAGGCCATGCGGCGCGACTTCGTTGCCAACGTGTCGCACGAGATCCGCACCCCGCTGACGGTGCTGGCCGGCTTCGTCGAGACCATCTCGTCGCTGCCGCTCACCGAGGTGGAGCGCGAACGCGTGCTCGCGCTGATGCAGCAGCAGACGGCGCGCATGACCACGCTGGTGGAAGACCTGCTGACGCTGGCCAAGCTCGAAGGCAGCCCGCGGCCCACCTGCGACCGCTGGACGCCGGTGGCGCGCCTGTTCGCGCAGGTGGAGAGCGAGGCGCGTGGCCTGTCCGCGGGACGCCACACGCTGCGCTTCGACCTGCAGGCCAACGACGAGCTGGCCGGCAACGACAGCGAATGGACGAGCGCCGTGGCCAACCTGGTCAGCAACGCCGTCCGCTATACGCCGTCGGGCGGCACGATCACGGTCACCTGGGTGCATCGCCCCGACGGCAACGCCGAGATCGAGATCAAGGACACCGGCCCGGGTATCGCCCGCGAGCACATCGGCCGGCTGACCGAGCGCTTCTACCGCGTCGACGGCAGCCGCTCGCGCGACACCGGCGGCACCGGCCTGGGCCTGTCCATCGTCAAGCACGTGGTGCAGCGCCACGGCGGCGAACTCGACATCCAGAGCGAGCTGGGCCGCGGTTCCACCTTCCGCATCGTGATACCGGCCGCCCGCGTGCGCCCGGCGACGCCCGCTCGACCGGTGGCCGAGGAAACGTCGACCGCCCGCTGACCCCTGGGGCAACCCCGTGGTGGTTTCCACCGCGCCCCGGCCGGCCGGACTGGCCCTAGACTTGCGCGCATGGCCTTCGACATCCCCACGCTGCGCACCGAGCGCCTCGACCTGGTGCCGCCGAGCGCGGCTCACGCCGAGTTGTACCGGACGTTCTACACCGATGCGGATGCGTCGTCGTCGTACGGCGGCCCGCTGTCGGTCGTCGGCTCCTGGACGCGCCTGGCCAGCGATCTCGGTTCCTGGCAGCTGCAGGGCTTCGGCGCCTGGGTGCTGGTCGATCGCGAGCGCGGCGAGCCGGTGGGCGTGTGCGGCTTCTGGCAGAGCCCGGGCTGGCATCGCGAGCTCACATGGTGGCTGCTGCCGCGCTACCGCAGCCGCGGCTTCGCGCAGGAGGCGTCCCAGGCCGTGGTGGCGCACGCGTACGACGTGTTCGGCTGGCCCAGCGTCGAGACCTACATGGTCGACACCAACGACCAGGCGCGCGCGCTGGTCCAGCGGCTGGGCGGCGTGCAGATCGATCGCTTCGTGGCGCCCGACGGCCGCGAGCGCGACCTGTTCCGCATTCCGCGGCCGGGCGGCGCGGCGGCCTGAAGGCGGCTCGCGGCGCGCCGGAGGCGACGCCGGAATTCGATGTCCGAAAACGGCGGGACGCGGGGTGACGCGCGGCGGAGACTGCGGCCATCGCCACTCACCGACAGCACGCCATGTCCTTGTTCCGCCTGGTCGGCCTCGCCGCCGAGAACTTCGAACCCTTCTTCGCGATGAGCGACGCCGAGCTGGCCGCGCGCGGCGCCCGCCGCGTCGTCGCCGATGCCCCGGCCGGCTTCCCGTGCCGCGTGTCGCTGGTGGACGCCGACGTCGGGGACGAGCTCCTGCTGCTGCCGCACGAGCACCTGAGCACCGGCTCGCCGTACCGCGCGAGCGGCCCCGTGTACGTGCGCCGGGGTGCGACGCGTGCGGTGCTCGCGCCGGGCGCGATCCCGCCCTATGTGACGCGCCGCCTGATGTCGGTGCGCGCCTATGATGCCGGCGACATGATGGTGGATGCCGCCGTGTGCGATGGCACGGAGGCGCACGACGCGATCGAGCGGATGCTGTCCGACGCGGCCGTGTCGTTCATCCACCTGCACAACGCGAAGCGCGGGTGCTTCTCGTGCCGCGTGGAGCGCGTCGGCTGAGGCGTCAGGTTCTCAGGGCTTGCGGTAGTCCGCCGCTATCCAGGCCGCCGCGGAGGCCATGCTCAGCTTGAAGTCGGGCCGTACCTTCACCTGCGCGAGGCGCTCGCCGAACTCGTCCTGCGCGGCCAGCAGCGCGTGCGGGTCGAACTCGTCGGGCACGATGTCCAGCGTCACCAGCACCCGGCCCGAGTCGGTGGCGACCTGGAACTGCCTGTGCATGGCCGCGTGCACCGCCTGCTCGTGGCGGCGGATCACCTCGGCCGCGGTCTTGACCAGCGTGTTGAACGCGTTGACGTCCAGCGGCTTCGGGTTCTTCTTGTCGCGGCCCATGGTCCACGGGCCCACCAGCGCGGGTTCGCGCTCGCCGTCGCGCGTCATCGAGACGGCCCAGCCGTCGTCGTCCTCGTTCTTGATGACGCGGGCCGTCCAGCCGTTGTCCGCCCACAGGCGCGGCTGGTGCACGCGCTCGTTGGCGTCCTGCGCGATGTCCTGGTTTTCGATGTTGGATTCCATGCGACCATGATACGAGGGGCACTGGCTCACCTCGTGCGCCACGGGCCCCGGAAAGCCGCAACAATGGCGCATCGTTCGAAAGAATGGGGAGACGAGCCGAATGGACTGGAGTGCCTCGACCTGGTGGTGGATCGCCGCCGGCGTGCTGGTGGTGGGTGAACTGCTCACGGGAACGTTCTACGTGCTGATGCTGGCCATCGGCTGCATCGTGGGCGCGCTGGCGGGCTACGCGGGCATCTCGTTCTTCGCGCAGGTGGCGGTGGCGGTGGTCGTGGGCGGCGCCGCCGTGCTGGCCTGGCACCGCAGGCGCGTGCGCGATCCCGGCCGCGTGCCGCCCGCCGCCAACCGCGACATCAACCTCGATATCGGCGAGCAGGTCCACGTCGACGGCTGGAACGCCGACGGCACCGCGCGCGTGCCGTACCGCGGCTCGGCCTGGAACGTGCGCTGGATCGGCGACGGGCCGCCGGCACCCGGCCTGCACGTGATCGCCGAGGTGCGCCACAACGAACTCGCGCTGCGGCGCGCCGCTTGAACACGGAGCTTGTCAACATCATGGAATTCCAGGTACTCGCCTTCATCCTGATCGTCGCCGCGATCGTCTTCCTGTACCGCCTCGTGAAGGTGGTGCCGCAGCAGAACGCCTGGGTCGTGGAGCGCCTCGGCAAGTTCCACGCGGTGCTGCCGCCGGGCCCCAACATCCTGATCCCGTTCGTCGACAACGTGGCCTACCGGCACTCGCTCAAGGAGATCCCGCTGGACGTGCCGAGCCAGGTCTGCATCACGCGCGACAACACGCAGCTGCAGGTGGACGGCATCCTGTACTTCCAGGTCACCGACGCGATGCGCGCCAGCTACGGCTCCAGCAACTACGTCGTCGCCATCACCCAGCTGTGCCAGACCACGCTGCGCAGCGTCATCGGCAAGATGGAGCTGGACAAGACCTTCGAGGAGCGCGACATGATCAACGGGCTCGTGGTCAACGCGCTCGACGACGCCGCCTCCAACTGGGGCGTGAAGGTGCTGCGCTACGAGATCAAGGACCTGACGCCGCCGGCCGAGATCCTGCGCTCCATGCAGGCCCAGATCACCGCCGAGCGCGAGAAGCGCGCGCTGATCGCCGCCTCCGAGGGCCGGCGCCAGGAGCAGATCAACATCGCCACCGGCCAGCGCGAGGCGTCGATCGCGCGCTCCGAGGGCGAGAAGCAGGCCGAGATCAACAAGGCCCAGGGCGAGGCCGCGGCCATCGTCGCCGTGGCCGACGCCACGGCCGAGGCGATCCGCAAGATCGCCGAGGCCATCCGCTCGCCGGGCGGCGAGCAGGCGGTGCAGCTGAAGGTGGCCGAGCGCGCGGTCGATGCCTACCAGGCGCTGGCCAAGACCAACAACACGATGATCGTGCCGGGCAACATGACCGAGGTGTCGTCGCTGATCGCGACCTCGATGGCGCTCATCAGGAGCAGCACGGTCAAGCCTGGCTGAACGCGCGCCAGACCCCTCCGATCGCCGTCGGTGCGGCGACAATGCCGCATGACCGATCCCGTCCCGCCGCCGCCGGCCCAGCCTCGCAATCCGCTGCACGGCCTGACGCTGGAGGCCATCGTCACCGCGCTGGTCGACGCGTACGGCTGGCAGGGCCTGGACGAACGCATCCCGCTGCGTTGCTTCGCGTTCGAGCCCAGCGTCAAGTCGAGCCTGAAGTTCCTGCGCAAGACGCCCTGGGCGCGCGAGAAGGTCGAGGGCCTGTACCTGTTCATGCTGCGCGATCAGCGGCGCGAGGAACAGGGGCGCGGCCGCTGGTGAGCGCGCGTCACGCGCCCCGCGCGGGCGTCAGCGCGCCTGCGCCACCCGCCCGAACTCCCCGGCATGCGGCAAGGGCGCCTCGGTGCGCCTGAACACGGCCGTCGACTCGTCGCGTTCCGACGGCCGATGCAGGTGCACCACCAGCGTCCATCCCGGCGGCGCCGAGACGGGCGCGCGGCGGTTCTCGTCCACCAGCAGGTAGGGGCACTCGCTGGTGCGCGCCACGTCGCCTTGCGCGTCGATGCGCCAGTTCGTGTAGTTCTCGAGCGCGGCGAGCGCGGAGCGCGGAAGTTGCGCGGCCACGCACACGCCGTTGGGCACGTGCTGGGCGACCAGGTAGACCCAGGGGCGGTAGCTGCGCGCGTAGTCGATCACCGGCAGGCCCAGCGTGAGCAGCAGCAGCCAGCTCAGCGCGAGGCCGGAGGCGGGCAGCACGAGCGACTTCCACAACGCGTGCTGCACGCGCGCCGTGCGCCAGCGCACGAGCGCGAGCCAGGCGGCCGTGCCGGCGATGGCCAGCGCCAGCAGCGGCGCCGAGAAGCGCGGCTCGAAGCCGGGCAGCAGGTGCGTGATGCGCAGCGCGGCCTTGGCCGGCGTGCCGGTCATCATGCCGATGTAGAACACCCAGATCGCGATGGCCAGCGCGGTGAAGAAGAACACCGAGAACCAGTCGATGGCCGAGCCCGCGGAGCGCTTGAGCGTGGGCAGCGCGAACGCCGCCAGCACCGCGATGCCGGGCACCGCGAGCAGCAGCGCGCGATCGGAGGAGCCCATCGTGAACGAGGCCACCAGGGCCACCGCGACGCCGATGCTGGGCACCGCGATGTGGCGGTAGGTGAGGTGCTGGCGCCAGCGCCACAGCGTCCACAGCGCCAGCAGCCAGCCCGGCCACAGGAACCACGCGGACAGGCGCAGCAGCTCCCACGCCGAGCTCCAGCGGATGCCCGCGCGCCAGGCCCAGGCATGGCCTGCGGCGGCCACCAGCGCGCCGGCGAGCATGCCCAGCACCAGCCAGGGACGCAGGCCCTGCGCGCCGGGATAGCGCGACCACTGGCAGATGGCGAAGCCGCTGGCGCCCAGCGCCAGCGCGATGGTGGGCGCGCCGCTGGCCGCGATGACGATGAGCGCCAGCACGGCCGCGCCGGCGGCCAGGCGCGGCCGGGTGGGGGCCGCCGCGAGCGTCCACATGAAAAGCGCCATGCCGGTGAGCTGGACCAGCTCCGGCGTGGTCTCGTGGCCCAGCTGCAGCAGGCCCAGGCTGGCGATGGTGGCCAGCACGGCGCCGTCGGCCAGCGCGCGCGCGTAGTCCAGCGGCGAGGCCTCGCCGCCGAACGCGAACGCCACGGGCTGGGCGGCCTCGGTGCGCGCCAGGTGCTGCGTGGTCATCCAGATCAGCGCCAGCGTGGCCGCCAGCAGCAGCGCGAACGGCACGCGCGCGGCGTTGGCGGGGTCGATGAAGGGCAGGGCCTTGATCGACAGCGCGCCGAGCCAGTAGGGCAGCAGGGCGCCGTCGCCCGGCAGGCCGGCCAGCGCCGGGGCGCTCCACGGGCTGCGGCCCTCGGCCAGCGACGACATGTAGCCGAACGCGGTGATGTCGGCGTTCTTCCAGGGCTCGCGGCCGAACTGCCCGGGCAGCAGGTAGGCGGCGCACAGGAGCATCAGCGCCCAGCGCGGCAGTCGCTGGGCCGCGCGCTGGGTGACGAGGGCGGGAGTTGGCAGATTCACGGGAGAGGAGTTGACGGCCCCACGGTCGCTGGCGCTCCCTGCCCCCGAGGGGCCGGCCGCGAGCGGCCCGGCGAAGCCGGTTCCGCCGCTCCCTGGGACTTCATTGAGGCGAATGAGCGGCGGCGCCGGGGCAGGTTGGTCGTGCAGCTAGTCACTAGGGTAGCAACAAAAAAGGCAGCCGAAGCTGCCTTTCCTTGAGTGTGGACGTGTCCAGACCTTATTCAGCCGCGGCGGTCGACGACTTCTTGAGGCCGACGCGCGCGAACTTGTTGCGGAACTTCTCGACGCGACCGCCCAGGCTGTCGACGCTCTTTTGCGTGCCGGTGTAGAACGGGTGCGTCTCGCTGGTGGTTTCCAGCTTGAACAGCGGCAGTTCCTTGCCGTCTTCCATCTTGATGGTTTCCTTGCTGGTGGCGCACGAACGCGTCACGAACTTGAAACCGTTGGACAGGTCCACGAAGCAGACTTCGCGGTAGTTGGGGTGAATGCCTTGCTTCATGGGGATGCCCTCTATCTCGCTTTGCCGCGGGTTCGCACCGGCGGTGTCGTCGGAAGCCACATGGGCACCATGCCCAGCACTTTCCGAAAGCGGAAAACCTTGGATTATAGGATGGAACGTCCGGGGTTGTCCAGGTTGGCCGAAAAGACGGCCTCCAGACGAGCGAAAGGCCCGCGCGGCGGGCCTTTCGAGGTCGACAGGACGGGAGCGGGCCCGGTCAGCCTCCGCGCCTCATCATGTCGAAGAAGTCCAGGTTGGTCTTGCTGGCCTTCATCTTGTCGAGCATGAACTCCATCGCCTCGATCTCGTCCATCGGATAGAGCAGCTTGCGCAGGATCCAGGTCTTTTGCAGGATCTCCGGCTTGAGCAGCAACTCCTCGCGGCGGGTGCCCGAGCGATTGATCTGGATCGACGGGTAGACGCGCTTCTCGGCCATGCGGCGATCCAGGTGGATTTCGCAGTTGCCGGTGCCCTTGAACTCTTCGTAGATGACCTCGTCCATCTTCGAGCCGGTGTCGATCAGCGCCGTGCCGATGATGGTCAGCGAGCCGCCTTCCTCGACGTTGCGCGCCGCGCCGAAGAAGCGCTTGGGGCGCTGCAGCGCGTTGGCATCGACGCCGCCCGACAGCACCTTGCCCGACGAAGGCAGCACGTTGTTGTACGCGCGGGCCAGGCGGGTGATGGAATCGAGCAGGATGACGACATCCTTCTTCATCTCGACCAGGCGCTTGGCGCGCTCGATCACCATCTCGGCCACCTGTACGTGGCGGGCGGCCGGCTCGTCGAAGGTGGAGCTGATGACCTCGCCGCGCACGGTGCGCTGCATCTCGGTGACTTCTTCCGGACGCTCGTCGACCAGCAGGACGATAAGGTGGATCTCGGGATGGTTGGCCACCAGGGCGTGGGCGATGTGCTGCATCATCACCGTCTTGCCGGTCTTGGGCTGGGCGACGAGCAGGGCGCGCTGGCCTTTGCCGATGGGGGCGATCAGGTCGATGATGCGGCTGGTGATGTTCTCCTCGCCGCGGATGTCGCGCTCGAGCCTGAAGCACTCCTTCGGGAAGAGCGGCGTCAGGTTCTCGAACATGATCTTGTGCTTGCTCTCCTCCGGCGTGACGCCGTTGACGCGGTCGACCTTGACCAGCGCGAAGTAGCGTTCGCCGTCCTTGGGGACGCGCACTTCGCCTTCGATCATGTCGCCGGTGTGCAGGTTGAAGCGGCGGATCTGGCTCGGGCTGAGGTAGATGTCGTCGGTGGACGCCATGTAGCTCTCGTCGATGGCGCGCAGGAAGCCGAAGCCGTCCGGCAGCACTTCGAGCACGCCGTCGCCGAACACCTGTTCGCCGCCCTTGGCGCGCTTCTTCATGATCGCGAACATCAGTTCCTGCTTGCGCAGGCGGGCCACGTTGTCGATCTCGAGGGCTTCGCCCATCGTGATCAGTGCACCGATGTGCATGGCCTTCAGTTCGGAAAGATGCATTGTTTGTTCACCCTGGGGTGTGAGCCGCGGCTGATTCAGGTCGCTTCGGCACGCCCGGACTGCGGGGGCGCGCCTCGTGCAGGCCAACTGTGGAAACTCGGGTCACGCGATGTGGGCGTGCACCGGCCGGGTGGCCGTCGTGGCGACGTGAAACGGATGGGGCTTGGGACGAATCGCCGAAACCGCGCGCCGGAACCCGCCGGGAAGGGCGGAAGACTGGGCGCGGAGGCGCTACCTTGGCTCAGTGCCGGCGCCGTTGCTCGTCAGAGCGAGGCGCCGTGGAGGCACTGGTCAGGCTTGATTATAGAGGGCCGTCGAGGAGGGACGTCAACTGCAAACGAAAGGGGGCGGCGACACGCGTCGCCGCAGGCCCTTCGCGACGTCCGTCGAATCAGCCCTGGGCGGCCGCGGATGCCGCGCCCAGGTGGCCTTCGAGGAACGAGACCAGCTGGGATTTGGACAGCGCGCCGACCTTGGTCGCCGCGAGCTGGCCGTCCTTGAACAGCATCAGCGTCGGGATGCCGCGGATGCCGAACTTGGCCGGCACGTCGCGGTTGTCGTCGACGTTCATCTTGGCGATCTGCAGGCGCTGGCCGTAGTCCTTGGCCACTTCCTCCAGGATCGGGGCGATGGCCTTGCAGGGGCCGCACCACTCCGCCCAGTAGTCCACCAGCACCGGGGTGCCGGACTTGAGGACGTCGGTCTCGAAGGACGCGTCGGAGATATGTTTGATTGCTTCGCTGCTCATGCGTTTTCCTTGGGGCACCGGTGGCGGGCGTTCGTCGGGAAACTGCCAAGCCCGCGCCGGTGAAAAGATTCTGACACATCCGTTCCGCCCCGCAGGCGGTGGGGGCGGACGGGCCGTGCTTCCCGCGCACGGATGAGATGCGGCCGAATCGAAGGAATGAAAGGCCCCGTCGACAGCTTCGCGAAATCTGAAGGGCTGTTCGACAGTGAATTACGCACCGTTTTGACCGTTCTTTCGCGCGTCGCGTCGCGCCCGCCGGCGTTCCAATCGAGCGATCCTTCCGTTACTGCGCTCATGGTCGCCACCATTCCTCCTACCGTCGCTGCCGCCGCCACTTCCGCCACGCCCAACCGCGCGGTGCGCATGCTCGGCCGCTACCAGTTGCTGCGCCTGCTCGGCAAGAGCGAGCAGACGATGCTTTGGCTGGCGCAGGATTCCGAGGGCGACCTCGAGGTGATGCTGGCGATGCCGCGCGCCCGGCCGGCCGACCCGGACGCCCTGGGCGCATGGCTTGCCCGCGTCGGTCGCACGAGCCGCCTGAAGCATCCGAAGCTCGCCCGCGTGCTGGACGTCGGCGAGCACGAGCGCTGGCCCTACGCCATCTACGAGCGCGGGTCGTTCGTCACCTGGGACGAGAGGCTCACCTCGAAGGGCCTGCCCGGCAACGAGCTGACGCAGTGGAGCGTGCAGGTGCTGCAGGGCCTGGCCTTTGCCCACGAGGGCGGCAGCGCCCACCGCGACCTGCAGCCGTACTCGCTGCTGGTGGACGACGCCGGCAGCGTCAAGCTGCTGGGCCTGGAGATCGTCGACGCCGACTCGTTCGCCAAATCCTTCATCGGCATGGCCGCCGACCCCGACGGCCAGCAGGCCGCGATGGACGAGCGCCGCATGCAGCGCCTGGCCGCCGAGATCGACGTGCTGGCCTTCGGCCTGGTGATGCACCAGGTGCTGGCCGGCAACGCGCCGCTGGATGAGCCCGACGTCGCCAAGGTGGTGGGCCGCCTGCCGCCGTTCGGCCACGAGATGGTGCGCCTGCCGTGGACGGTGCCGCGCCCGATCGCCGAGCCGCTGCGCGCCATCGTCAACCGCGCCACCGACCGCCAGGAGCGCCAGCGCTATCGCAGCGCGCGCACCTTCGAGCGCGCGCTGGAAGGCTGGCTGCAGGCCACCAGCGACCAGGACGCCGGCCCCATCACGCTGCTGCTGGTGCGCATGCGCAGTGTCGGCCTGCTGCCGGCGATGCCCGGCGGCGCCGACCGCGCCGCGCGCCTCGCGCTGCTCGAGACGGGGCACACCCACGAACTCTCCAGCGTCGTGCTGCAGGACTTCGCGCTGTCGTTCGAGATGTTGCGCATGGTCAACTTCGCGCAGTCGCAGGCCGGCAACACCGGCAGCGGCGCGGTGCTGGCCATCCACCGCGCCATCGCGATGGTGGGCCTGGACGGCGTGCGCCAGGCGGCGTTGTCGCTGCGTCCGTGGCCCGGCCCGTTGAACGACGAGGCCGCCAATGCGCTCAACGCGTTGATGCTGCGCGTCAAGCGCGCCGGCAACATCGCCCGCGCGCTGCAACCGGCCGGCTACGACCAGGAGGTCGTCTACCTGATCACGGCGCTGCAGAACCTGGGCTGGCTGGTCGTGCAGTACCACTTCCCCGAGGAGGCGGCGCAGATCCGCCGCCTGATGCAGCCGGTGGCCGCGCAGAAGGCCGGCGAGCCGGACGAGCAGGGCATGACCGCGGAAGGCGCTTCGTTCGCGGTGCTGGGCATCGACATCGACGCGCTCGGATCGGCCGTGATGCACCACTGGGGCCTGGACGACGGCGTGCAGCACATGGTGCGCCGCGCGCCGCCCACCGGCCCGATCCACACGCCCACCTCCGACGTGGACATGCTGCGCCTGGTGGCCAGCTGCGCCAACGACGTGCTCGACGCCGTGGCGCTGCCCTCGCGCCAGGCGGTGCCCGCAGTGCAGCGCGTCGCCCAACGCTACGGCCGTCCTCTGAACATCACGCTCAAGGACATCCAGGACGCGTTGCAGCCCCCCGCGGCCAAGCCCGATCGGGCCGACGCGTGACGACGCCCGTGCGCAACTTCGCCCGCTCCCACGTGCGCGCGCTCCCCGGAGGCGCGTCATGAGCGCCGTGCCCGTTCCGCGCGGCACCGGCGCCCGTCGCGTCGGCCGCTTCGAGCTGCGCAGCGAGCTCGGCCGCGGCGCGCAGGCCACCGTCTGGCTGGGCTACGATCCGCGCCTGCAACGCGAGGTGGCGGTCAAGGTGATCAGCCCCGATGCCGACGCCGCCTCGGTGGCGCAATGGCTGGACGAGGCCCGCGCGGTCAGCCGCCTGGCCCATCCCAACATCGTGCCGGTGTTCGAGGCCGACCAGGACGGGGCCGTCTCCTTCATGGTGTTCGAGTACGTCACCGGCCCCACGCTCGCCGACCTGCTGCGCAAGCGCGGCAAGCTGCCCGAGCGCGAGGCCGCGGCGCTGATGCGCGACGTGCTCGACGCGATCGCCACCGCGCACGCGCAAGGCATCGTGCACCGCGACCTGAAGCCCTCCAACATCCTGATGGACGCGCAGGGCCGCCCGCGCGTGATGGACTTCGGCATCGCGGCCAAGGTCTCCGACAAGCACGACGGCCGCATCGTCGGCTCGCCCGGCTACATCTCGCCGGAGGCCATCGGCGGCGCGGCGCCGCACCCGCTGATGGACGTGTTCGCGGCCGGCATGATGCTGGGCCAGATGCTCTGCGGCCGGCCGATGCTGGCCGAGAGCGACCCGTACCGCGCGCTGGAGCGCATCGCCAAGGAAGACGTCGTCTGGCCGCTGGACAAGCAGGCCGCGGCCAAGGACGCCACCGACGACGCCCTGCGCGCGCTGGTGATGCGCGCGGTCTCGCGCGACCCGTCGCGCCGCCCCGAGTCGGCCGCCGCGTTCCGCAACGCGCTGCACGAATGGCTGGATCCGGCCCCCGTGGGCGCCGACGGCGGCGATCGCGCGACGCTCGAGTTCCTGCTGCGCCGCATGCGCCACAAGAGCGACTTCCCCGCGTTGTCCGACGCGGTGGTGCGCATCCAGCGCGTGACGCAGTCGGAGGACGCGAGCATCGACGGCGTCACCGAAGAGATCGTGCGCGACGTGGCGCTCACGAACAAGCTGCTGCGCATGGTCAACACGGCGCACTTCCGCAACGCCGGCGCCGGCACCATCGCCTCGGTGCCGCGCGCCGTCTCGCTGGTGGGCCTGGCGGGCATCCGCACGATGGCGCTGTCGCTGGTGCTGCTGGAGCACATGCAGGACAAGGCGCACGTCGGCCGCCTGAAGGAGATGTTCGTCCTGGCGATGATGACCGGCACCCTGTGCGACGAGCTCACGCCGGCGGCCAAGGCGCACGACGAGTCGTTCCTGGCCGGCATGATGTCGCAGCTGGGCCGCATGCTCACCGAGTTCTATTTCCCCGAGGAGGCGGCGCTGATCCGCCGCCGCGTGGAGCCGTCGTCGCAGCGCGGCGGGTGGTCGCAGGCCATCGAGGATCGCGCCGTCGCCGAGGTGCTGGGCCTGTCGTACGAGCAACTGGGCGTGGGCGTGACCAAGGTGTGGGGCCTGCCCGACTCGCTGCGGCGTGCCATCGCGCGGCCCGAGGGCGAGCCGCCGTCGCGCAGCGTGGAGCCGCCCGCCGATCGGCTGCGCTGGTGCGTGCAGGCCGCGGGCGAGCTGGCGCAGGCGCTGATGCAGGCGTCGGCGGGCGCGGCCCCCCGCAAGATCGCGGCGATCGGCGACCGCTTCGCGCGGGCGCTGAACCTGCCCAAGGACCAGTTCGAGGCCGCGGTGCGCAGCGCGCAGTCGCACCTGCAGTCGATGTCCAACGACCTGGGGCTGGACCTGAAGGCCGACTCGAAGGCGCGCCGCCTGCTGCCGCAGCCGCTGGAGGTACCCACGGGCAACGTCAACCCGGCCACCATCGTGACGCCGGCCGCGGCGGCCGCGACGCCCGAATCGCCCGTCGCGAGCGCCGTGCAGCCCGCGCCCGCGGCCCCGGCCCCGTCCGACTCCAACGCGCGCATGCTGGCGCTGGAAGAAGGCATCTCCAGCGTGACGAGCGCGCTGGCCGGCGACAGCTTCAAGTTGAACGAGGTGCTGCGCACGATCCTGCAGACCATGCATGACGCGCTCGGCTTCCGCTGCGTCGTGTTCGGCATGCGCGACCAGAAGACCGGCGTCATCACCGGCCGCCTGGGCCTGGGCGCCCCCGCGGCTGCGCTGTCGGCGCAGTTCCGCGTGGATGTCAATCCGAATGGCCCGGTCGACCTGCTCACCATGGCCTGCAAGAAGGCCGCCGACACGCTCATCTCGGACGCCTCGGCCGAGAACGTGCGCACGCGCCTGCCCGCCTGGCTGCAGCGCGAGGCCGACGCGCGCAGCTTCGTGCTGCTGCCGCTGACGATGAAGAGCGCGCCGTTCGCGCTGATCTACGCCGACTGCGCCACCGCCGGCGGCATCGTGCTGGGCGACCGCGAGCTGAGCCTGCTGCGCACGCTGCGCAACCAGGCCGTGATGGCGTTCAAGACGGCGGCGTAGCGTCCTTGCGAACAGGCGTGCGGGGCGCACCTCAGTCGCGCAGCTGCCCCACCAGCGCCTTGCGCTGCTTCGTGTAGGCCCACCACGGTGCCGGCGGTGCGCCGTTCATGAAGTCGACCACGGCCAGCAGCGTGTCCAGCACGCAGGGGTCGTGGCGCTGGCCGGTGGCGGCGCACAGCGCGCGATAGAGCTGCAGGCCGTCGCGGCCCTTCAGTGCCTGGGGCGTGTGGATGTCCAGCAGGCGCAGGTCGGCCGCCATCGCGGGGCCGACGTTGGGCAGCTGTTCCAGCGCGAGGCACTCGTCGGCCGTGGCCGCCTTGGGCGACTTCATGGCCTGGCGCGACGTGCGTGACAGCGAGCCCATGGCAGGCGTTCCCTGGTGGGCGGTCGCGCGCTCAAGCGGTGCGCGCGCGACGGGCGCCACGCACGCGACGGGGCGACGCTGACACCCGCATGTCAGCTCGTCATGTTGTTGCGAACCAGGCCCACCGCGATGCCTTCGAGCTCGAAATCGACGTCGCCGAAGGGCACGATGATGGGTTGGAAGTCGGGGTTCTCGGGGAGCAGCTCGATGGTGGTGCGGGTGCGGCGGAAGCGCTTGACCGTGACCTCGTCGCCCAGGCGCGCGACGACGATCTGGCCGTTGCGCGCCTCGCGGCTCTTCTGCACCGCCAGCAGGTCGCCGTCGATGATGCCGGCGTCGCGCATGCTCATGCCCTTGACCTTGAGCAGGTAGTCGGGGCGGCGCGGGAACATGCTGGCCTCGAGCAGGTAGGTCTGCTCCACGTGCTCCTGCGCCAGGATGGGCGAGCCGGCGGCCACGCGGCCCACCAGCGGCAGCGTGAGCTGCGACAGGCTGGGCAGCGGCAGCGAGAACTGCTTGCCGCGCGCCTCGTTGAGCGCGCGCAATGTGTCAGACTTCAGGCGGATGCCGCGCGAGGTGCCGCCCACCAGCTCGATGACGCCCTTGCGGGCCAGCGCCTGGAGGTGTTCCTCCGCCGCGTTGGCCGACTTGAAGCCCAGTTCGTTGGCGATCTCGGCGCGGGTCGGCGGCGCGCCGGTGCGTTCGATCGCGCTCTGCACCAGATCGAGGATCTGCTGCTGGCGGGCGGTGAGCTTGGGCGATTCGACTTCCATGGCGTCCCCATCGGCCCGGGGCTCGCGCCCCGCAGCCGGTATCTGGTTGTTCATACAGGTCTGTATTTTTATCCAAGGTTGCCAAGAATGCAAAGCCCCATGCCGCTTGTCGTGATTCTCGCCACGGGCGGGACGATCGCCGGCACCGCCGCCGCCAGCACCGACACCACCGGCTATCGCGCCGGCGCGCTGGGCGCGGATGCCCTCATCGCCGCGGTGCCGGCGCTCGCCGACCACCTGCTCGAGTCGGAATCGGTGGCGGCCATCGACAGCAAGGACATGGACGCCGCCACCTGGCAGCGCCTGGCCGCCCGCGTGGCGCACCACGTCGCACGGCCCGAGGTGGCCGGCGTCGTGATCACGCATGGCACCGACACGCTGGAGGAGACCGCCTACTTCCTGCAGCGCGTGCTCGCGCCGGCCAAGCCGGTGGTGCTGACCGCGGCCATGCGTCCGGCCAGCGCGCTGTCGCCCGACGGCCCGGCCAACCTGCTGGACGCCGTGACGGTGGCCGAGTGCGCCGAGGCGCGCGGCGTCAGCGTCGTGTTCGCCGGCGCGGCCTGGGCCGCGCTGGGGCTGCGCAAGGTGCATACGTTGCAGACGTCCGCGTTCGCCGGCAGCGACTGCGGCCCGATCGCGCGGCTGGAAGGCGGCACGCTGCGCCGCTTTCGCGCCTGGCCGGGGGGCGAGGCGCTGGGACTCGCGCGCATCGCCGCGCCGGCGCAGTCCTGGCCGCAGGTCGAGATCGTGCTCAATCACGCGGGCGCCGACGGCCGGCTGGTGGATGCGGCGGTCGCCTCCGGCGTGGCCGGCCTGGTCGTCGCGGGCACGGGCCACGGGTCGACCAGCGCGCGCCTGGACGCCGCGCTCGAGCGAGCGCGGGCCGCCAGCGTGCGCGTGACGCGCGCGAGCCGCTGCGCGTTCGGGCCCGTGCTGGCGCGCGATGCACGGGACGGCGAGGCCGCGGGCGAGCTGAGCGCGGTGCAGGCGCGCGTGGAGCTGCAGCTGCAGCTGCTGGGAACGCGCTGACGTTCAGTGGTCGCCGGGCAGCGGCCGCGCGTCGCGCCCGAGCTGCTGTCCGTCGGACACCGCCCTGGCGATCTGCTCGGCCGAGAGCGTGCTGCCCATGCGCTGCGCGACGCTGTCGCCGTTGACGAGCGCGGACACCGACGCATCGTCGAAGCGCTGGCGGCAGGTCATGTAGGCCACCCAGTAGGTGAGGGCGCGCGCCCGATCCTGCTCGACGCCCAGCCCGGTCTCGTAGCCGTTGACCCGGCTTTCCAGGGAGTCGGAGTCGCAGGTGTGCACGCCGGCCTCGAGCGCCGCGTCCACGCGCTGCTTCCAGGCCGCGTTCTGCGGCGCGGCGATGTCGTCGCCGGCGTCGGTGCCCAGCCCGTCCGGGCCTTCCTTGAGCATCTCCACGGCGGCGTGGTGCACGCCGGCGAGCGCGGCGCGCTCCAGCCAGCGCAGCCGGCTCTGGATCTGGTCGGAGGCGATGTCGCCGCAGGCCTGCTGCGCGGTGGGCAGCATCCCGCGGTCGCTCGGCAGGATGTGGCGCGCCATCCAGCCTTCGTGGTCGCGCGCCCAGACGCAGGCGGTGACGAGCTGGTAGGCGGCGAAGGCGTCGACCGGGTCGCTGGAGCGGCCGAGCCGGTCCACCTTCTGCGACAGCGACTCATAGCGGCTGGGAGCACGAGGCGCCGCGATCGGCGCCGTGGCGGCTGGCGCCGGCTCGGTGTCGAGCTCGGGTTCTCTCGTCATCGCCTGCGCCGGTCCGGGCGCGGGCACGCTGGTCACGGCCGCCGCCGTCCCGTGGCCCAGCCCGTAGACCAGCGCACCGCCCACGAGGACGGCCGCCACGGTCGAGGCGACGAGGAAGGGGTGGCGATGGTGCACCGCGGGATGATAGGGGACGGCCGCGCGTCCGGGCCGGCAGCAAACGCGGAGGCCCGCGCGGGGCGGGCCTCATCGGTGACATTCTGCGCACGCGGCGCAGCCGGGTTCAGACCACGGTCAGGGAGACGTCGATGTTGCCGCGGGTGGCGTTCGAGTACGGGCACACCTTGTGCGCTGCGTCGACCAGCGACTGGGCCGCGGCCTTGTCCATGCCGGGGATCGAGATGCGCATGGCCACCTTGATGCCGAAGCCGCCGGGGATCGGGCCGATGCCCACGTCCGACGTGATCGAGACCTCGCCGGGCAGCGCGATCTTCGGGCCGCCGGTCATGCCCGAGGCCACGGCCTTCATCGCGCCGATGAAGCAGGCCGAGTAGCCGGCCGCGAACAGCTGTTCCGGGTTGGTGCCGGGCTTGCCGTCGCCGCCCAGTTCCTTGACCGTGGTCAGCGTGACGTCGAGGTTGCCATCGGACGACTTGGCGGTGCCGGTACGGCCGCCGGTGGCGGTGGCGGTGGCGGTGTAGAGGATCTTTTCGGGCGAGGCCATGGTGTGCTCCTTGGGGTGGTTGACGCGGCGTCGTGTCGCGTCGGGTTGAATCAGAACCTGTGGGATTCGTTCACAGGTTCTCAGTGCTCGATGTGGCGGGTGAGTGCGTCGCGGACGGTGTTCAGCTGGCGCGTGAGGTCGACGATCTCGGACAGTTCGCAGCCGGAGGCGCGGCCGATCTCCTGCGGGACGCGGCGCGCCTGGATCTTGAGCTGGCGGCCGACCGGCGTGAGCCGGACGATGACGCGGCGTTCGTCCGCGCTGTCGCGTTCGCGGCTGAGCTGGCCCTGCGCCTCCAGGCGCTTGAGCAGCGGCGTCAGCGTGCCGGAATCGAGCGCCAGCTTGTCGCCGAGCTCGCTCACCGACTGGCCGTCGCCTTCCCACAGCGCCAGCATCACCAGGTACTGCGGGTAGGTGAGGCCCAGCGGCGCCAGCAGCGGCTTGTAGACCTTGGTCATCGCCAGCGAGGCCGAGTACAGCGCGAAGCACAGCTGCTTGTCGAGCGCGAGCCAGGCGTCGGCGCGGCGGTCGGCGGCGGTCGGGGTGGAGGTGCGGTCGCGGGGCATGGGATGAAATGTAGCGCGCATTTAAATTGCACACAATTGAAATGGTCATTCAACCCTGCCGGCGAACGGGTGGGCCCGCGGGCCCCGCCTTCAGAGCTTCGGGATCCGGATCCGCGAGATCATCAGCGACCCGGACACCGCGAACATCAGCACCAGCGGATGCAAGCGGAAGCCGCCGAGCGTGGTCATGCCCAGCCACAACGTCTCGCCCACGCTGCCCTGCGCCGCGGCGATGCCCAGCACCACCACCAGCAGCAGCGACGTGGGGATGGGCGTGCCCTCGAAGTACTTCACCTTGTCGCCGCCGCCGGACAGCTTGACCGCCGTGATGTTGTAGCGCGCCAGGCGCGACACGCCGCAGACGACGAAGAACACGAGCACGATGCGGTCCCACAGCCCCTGCATGCCGCAGCCGTAGGCGATGGCCGCGGGGGCGACGCCGAACGAGATCACGTCGGCCAGGGAATCGAGTTCGCGGCCGAGCTCCGAGCTCTGCTGGCGCCAGCGCGCCACGCGCCCGTCGAGCACGTCGAACACGAGCGCGGCCGGGATCAGCCAGCACGCGAAGTAGATGTGGCGCACGTCGTTCGTCTGCAGGAACGTCATGACCGAGAACAGCGCCCCCACGCCGCAGAACGCGTTGGCGAGCGTGAACCAGTCCGCGAGGTGGAACTCGCGGATCATCGAGAACGGCTTCGGTTTGTCCATGGCCGCAGGATACGGCAGGACGCGCGCCATGGCGCCGTCTTCGCCGCGGAATGCGAACCGTTGCCGCTTCCGGGAACTGGCGAGTCCATCGCCGGCCTCGCGCGGACCGGCATAGTGCGCACTATCCCGACGAGGACTCGCCACGATGACCATGCCCACGCGCCAGACCATCCTCCTGCTCGAGAAGTTCGGCGATCCCAGACAACTGGTCGTCACCGAGGCCGAGTTTCCGGAACCCCTGGCGGTCGTTGGCAAGATCGTGAAGCCGGGCGCGGGCGTCGTGCTGATGCCTCGCTTTCAGCAAAATTGAACTGGAGATCAGGGCCATGCGTACGATCGGACTGCTGGGTGGCATGAGCTGGGAGTCCAGCGCCGAATACTATCGGCTCGTCAATGCCGGCGTTCGGGACAGGTTGGGGCCGTTGCGCTCGGCATCGCTGCTGCTGCACAGCGTCGACTTCGGGCCCATCGCCGCGGCCCAGCGCGAGGGCCGCTGGAGCGATGCCGGAGACATCCTCGCGGGTGCGGCCAGGAGTCTCGAGGCCGGAGGCGCGCACTGCATCGTGCTGTGCACGAACACCATGCACAAGGTGGCGGCGCAGATCGAAGCCGCGGTTGCGATTCCGTTCCTGCACATCGCGGATCCGGTCGGACATGCCGCGGGACGCGCGCAATGGAAGACGGTCGGACTGCTCGGCACGGCCTTCACGATGGAAGAGGGTTTCCTGAAGGATCGCCTGGCCGATCGATACGGCCTGTCGGTACTGACGCCGCCCGCGCACGAGCGCGAAGTGGTTCATCAGGTGATCTACGACGAGCTTTGTGCCGGCGTGGTCAGTGATGCCTCGCGTCGCCGCTACCAGGCGATCATCGAGCGGCTTGCCGCGCGCGGCGCGGAGGCCGTGATCCTGGGCTGCACCGAGATCACGCTGCTCATCAAACCTTCGGATTCGTCGATTCCCATTCTCGACACCACGGCGCTTCATGCCGATGCGGCCGTCCTGTTCGCCCTGGACTGAACGGCTCGGCAAGACGCGAAGGCGACTACAGCACCTCGCCGCGCCGCGTTCCGTCGCCGGCCGCGGGGTTTCAGCCTTCCTCGGCCTCGATCACCAGCCGCACCCGGCGCGCCTTCGATGCCTGGGTCTTGACGACGATGCGCAGCGCCTCGCCCACGGGCAGCTCGCGCCGGAAGTGGTAGTCCATCGAATCGGTGTGGCCGGGGTTCTCGGTGGGCGCGCGGCGGGTCCATTCGAGGCCGCCGTCCACGTCCACGCGCATGCCGTGCGAGGCGCCGTCGGCCAGTCGCGCCACGACGAGGCGGCAGTCGATCTCGAAATGCCGCGTGCGAAACGAGTCGGCCGGAATCACCAGGGTGGCGACGTCGGCGTCGCCGGCGTCGACCTGCCAGCGCTCGGGCCAGGCGGGGGCGTCTATCTTCATGGGGCCGCACCATAACGCAACGGCGCCGCCCCGGTGGTTACAGGGCAGACATCGTGACCCGGTAAACTCCGCCGCTTTGCGTGCTCCGACGCCGATGGTTGCCGACTCGACAGTGATTCCGTTTGCGTTCGAACTGAAGGACCTCAGCCTGCCGCTGGTCACCGTGGTGCTGCACCAGGCCGACCCCGCCGTCCTCGCCGACGAGCTGCAGCAGCGCCTGGGCGACACCCCCAACTTCTTCGACGATGACCCGGTCGTGCTCGATCTCGCGCCCGTGCGCGAGCGCGAGGAGCCGATCGCGTTCGACGCCATCGTGGCCGCGCTGCGCCGGCACCGCATGCGCCCCGCGCTGGCGACCGGCGGCAGCGCCGCGCAGATGGCCGACGCGCTCGCGGCCGGGCTGCCCGCGGCGCCCGACCCCGCGCCGCCGCAGAAGCCTCGCACGGTCGAGGTGGAGGTGATCCGCGAAGTCGAGCGCGAGGTGCCCGTGCACGTGCCCACGCTGGTGGTCGACAAGCCGCTGCGCTCCGGCCAGCAGGCCTACGCCAAGGGCGGCGACCTCATCGTGCACGCCGCCGTCAACGCCGGCGCCGAGGTGCTGGCCGACGGCAACATCCACGTCTACGGCCCATTGCGCGGCAAGGCCATCGCCGGCTCGCGCGGCAACACCGGGGCACGCATCTTCACCACCTGCCTCGAACCCGAACTCATCGCCATCGCCGGCGTCTACCGCACCACGGAGACGCCGCTGCCCAAGGACGTCGCCGGCAAGCCCGCCCAGGTGCGGCTGGTCGATGGCGTGCTCGTGATGACGCCCCTCAAGATTTTCTAAGGAACAACCTCCACATGGCAAAAATCGTCGTCGTCACTTCCGGCAAGGGCGGAGTCGGCAAGACCACCACCAGCGCGAGCTTCTCGTCCGGCCTCGCGCTGCGCGGCCACAAGACGGCCGTCATCGACTTCGACGTCGGCCTGCGCAACCTCGACCTGATCATGGGCTGCGAGCGGCGCGTGGTCTACGACCTGATCAACGTGATCAACAACGAGGCCAACCTGCACCAGACGCTGATCAAGGACAAGCAGTGCGAGAACCTGTTCGTGCTGCCGGCCTCGCAGACGCGCGACAAGGAAGCGCTCACCAAGGACGGCGTCGAGCGCGTGTTGAAGGAGCTCGCCGAGATGGGCTTCGAGTACATCGTCTGCGATTCGCCCGCGGGCATCGAGACGGGCGCGCTGCTGGCCATGCACTTCGCCGACGAGGCGCTGGTGGTGACCAACCCCGAGGTGTCCTCGGTGCGCGACTCCGACCGCATCATCGGCATGCTGGGCAGCAAGACGAAGCGCGCCATCGAGGGCGCCGAGCCGATCAAGGAACACCTGGTCATCACGCGCTACAACCCGGCGCGCGTGGAGGACGGCCAGATGCTGTCGGTCTCCGACATCCAGGAGATCCTGCGCATCCCGCTGATGGGCGTGATCCCCGAGTCGGAGAGCGTCCTGCAGGCCTCCAACCAGGGCACGCCGGCCATCCACCTCAAGGACTCCGACGTGGCCGAGGCCTACACCGACCTCGTGGCGCGCTTCCTGGGCGAGGACAAGCCCATGCGCTTCGTCGACCACGTCAAGTCCGGCTTCTTCAAGCGACTGTTCGGAGGCAAGCAGTGATGTCCCTGTTCACCTTCCTGCTCGGCGAAAAGAAGAAGACCGCCTCGGTCGCCAAGGAGCGGCTGCAGATCATCCTCGCGCACGAGCGCGGCGGACGCTCCAAGGCCGACTACCTGCCCGCGCTGCAGCGCGAGCTGATCGCGGTGATCTCCAAGTACGTGTCCATCGATCCCGAGGACATCAAGGTGCACCTGGAACGCCAGGACGACCTCGAGGTGCTCGAGGTGAAGATCGAACTGCCCGACGCGGCGCGCTGATCTGCTACGCTGCCCCGGCACGGACGTTGCCGAGGACCAGTGCATGAGCGAACTCGAGAGCGGGCGGCGGCGCGGGCCGGTCAAGGCCGTACCGGTGCCATGGAGCCGGCGCCGACTGCGTGCCATGGACGGCGCGGCGTTGCTGCGAGGTGCCGTGGGCACCTGCCTCGAGCAGGTGCGGCCCAATGCCGAGGCGATGGCGCTGGGCAGCGACGACCCTGAACACGTGCACCAGCTGCGGATCGGATTGCGGCGGCTGCGCTCGGCCGTGCGCGGCCTGCGGCCGTTCGCGGGCGGCCTGGCTCCGGGATGGGACGCCGCCGTGCGGCCGGTGTTCGAGGCCCTGGGCGAGTCGCGCGACCGGTACGTGCTCGCGACGACGATCCTGCCGAGGTTGAGCAAGGCCGGCGTCGACGTCTCCGATGCCGGGGCGTCGCGAGGAACCGGCCCGGCGGCGCTTCGCCGGCGCGTGGCCGGCGCGCAATTCCAGCGGGCGCTGCAAGGGCTGTCCCTGTTCGCGTCGGCGGGCGGCAAGGAAGCCGGCGATGAAGGCGAGGGGCTCGCTTGCCTCGTCTCGCGGGTGCGCAGGCTCGCGCGCCAGGTCGCGCGCGGCGCGCGTCGCTTCGACGAGCTGCCGTTCGAGGGCCGCCACGACGTGCGCAAGCGCCTCAAGCGCCTGCGCTACCTGGCCGAGTTCGCCGCGCCGGCCTTCGATCCCGCACGGGTGCGCCCGTGGTTCGAGCGCGTGGCCAGGGCGCAGGACGCGCTGGGCCGCTACATCGACCTCGCGCTGGCCGCGCGCCGCTTCGCCGCGCTGGCCGAGGCCGACCCCGAGGCCGGGCGCGCCGCCGCCTGGCTGCGGGCGAAGGCGCGGCGCCGCGCACGGAGCGCGCGCAAGGCGCTGGAGCGGCTGGGCGAGGTGAAGGCGTTCTGGTGATCTGGCCAGAAAAATGCGCTGGACTCGGCGATGCCCGGGTGGGTTCGCGAGGCCAGCGCCAAGAGGAAAGTCGCCGGGCCACGATACCAACGCGAGGCGCGCTCCGCACGGTGAGTGTGCTCACGCGCCCGTGAGTGTTTCTTCCTCGCGGCGGCGCGCGTCGCGGGCCAGCTCGACCGCAACCTCATAATCGGCCTGCAGACCACGCAGGCCATGTCCATCGAGCCCCCGCCGCCCGAACCCGCCCGCACCGGCCGCCCGCCGGGGCGCGGCCCGGCCGCGCGCTGGCTGTTCGGCGACGTGCCCGGGCGCCGCGGTCCGCTCACGCTGACGCTGCTGGCCGTGCTCGTGTACGCGCTGTTTTCCGCGGTCGTCGCGTGGGAGGTGCGCCTGGGCCTGATGGACGCTATGCAGGGCCTGGGCTGGGCCGTCCTCAGCCTCAGCGGCATCCTGGGCTTCTACGCGCTGATCCGCAGCGGACTCAGCGCGCGCCTGGGCAGCGACCCGTCGCTGACCCTGCTGCAGTCGTCGTTCGGCGTCGCGGTGACGGCGCTCGGCTACGCGATCAACCCGGCGCTGCGCGGCGCGATCATCGCCATCATGATGCTCAATCTCGTGTGGGGCATGTTCGTGCTGAAGGACCGCCAGGCGCTGGGCCTGTGCGCCTTCGCGCTGGCCCTGCTGGCGGCGACGATGGCCTGGAAGAGCGCCACCGATCCGGCACGCTTCCCGCCGCGGATCGAGGCGCTGCACTTCACGTTCGCCGTGATCCTGCTGGTGGCGACTTCGGCGCTGTCGATGCGCATGGGCGGGCTGCGCGCGCGCCTATCCGAGCGCAAGCTGGAGCTGCAGCAGGCGCTGGCCACGATCCGCGAGCTGGCGCAGCGCGACGAGCTCACCCGCCTGAGCAACCGGCGCCACGTGCTGGAGATGCTGGCCCTGGAGCATGTGCGCAGCGCGCGCACGGGCGAGCCGCTGAGCGTCGTGCTGGTCGATCTCGACTACTTCAAGGCGGTCAACGACCGCCATGGCCACGCGGTGGGCGACGCGGTGCTGCAGGGGTTCGCGCAGGCGCTGCGCGCCGGCCTGCGCGAGTCGGACTTCGCGGGCCGCTGGGGCGGCGAGGAGTTCCTGCTGGTGCTGCCGGGAACGCGGCCGGTCGATGCCGCCGCGTTGGTGGACCGGCTGCGCGACGGCGTGGCTCGCCTGCTGTTCGATCCGGTGGCGCCCGACCTGCGGGTAGGCTTCTCGGCGGGCGTGTCCGAATGCGCCACCGACGAGACTGTCGAGGCCGCCGTCGAGCGCGCCGACCAGGCGATGTACCGCGCGAAGGCGGCCGGCCGCGGCTGCACGCGGGTGCACGGCCGCCCGGGCTCGTAGCCGCCGGTCAGATCCGCGGTTCGCCGTTGCCGTTGACGACGATCGTCGGGCCCGGAGGCAGCGTGGTCTGCACGTGGTGGCGCACGCCGCGGTACCAGTAGGACACGTCGTAGTGGTCGGGCGCCTGCGGCGGCACGCTGGTGCAGCGCGTGACGGCCTGGGGCTGCTCGGCGCCGCGGGCGATCTGCGAGCCGATCACGGCACCGGCCACGGCGCCGCCGACGGTGGCGCCGTCGCGGTTGCCGCCGTCGCCGATCTGGTGGCCCAGGATGCCGCCGATCAGGCCGCCGACGATGGCGCCGCCGGTGCGCGCGTTGGCCGGGGCGGCCGACTGCTCCACCCAGCATTGCTGCTGCGGCGCGGCGTAGACCACGTGCACCGATTCCACCGGCACGGACTCGAGGAATTCCTGCGGCCGGCGGCGCCAGTCGTACATGGGCTGCGGCGGCGGGGCGTAGCGGTCGTCGTCGAAGCTCGCGTCGTG
>JABCYW010000023.1 GCA_013289985.1 Betaproteobacteria bacterium
CGCGGCCTCGATCTCCTCGACCGTGACCTCGCTGAGCCCGGCGTACGCGATCACGCCGTCGTCCAGCAGCAGCTTGACCGCGTCGAACTGCTCGTCGCGCGGCACCCTGGAATCGATGCGGTGCAGCTGCCACAGCGCGATCTGCTCCACGCCCAGCCGCTCGCGGCTGGCGTGCGCCTCGCTGACCAGGTGGCTGGGGTTGCCGTTGGGCACCCAGACATCGGGCGCCGGGCGCTCGAGGCCGCCCTTGGTGGCGACGGTCACGCGGTTGTACGGGTACAGCGCCTCCCTGATCAGCTCTTCCGACACCTCGGGGCCGTAGGAATTGGCCGTGTCGATGAAGTCGACGCCCAGCTCGGGCAGCCGGCGCAGCGTGGCGAGCGCGCCCTCGCGGTCGGCCGGCGGGCCGAAGATGCCCTGGCCGGTGATGCGCATCGCACCGTAGCCGAGGCGATTGATCTCGAGTTCGCCGCCGATGCGGAAGGTCCTGGGATGCGTGGCCATGAAGCGTCGTCCTGTGCGTTGCGATGGGGAAGCCTGCCCCCAGTATGTGCAAGACGCGTGACGTGTGCCGTGCCGGGGTCTTGTCATGCCTTCACGCGCGCGTCGAGCGCGGCGAGGTGCTGGTGGATCAACGCCACCGCCGCCGCGCCGTCGCCGATCGCGCCGCCCACGCGCTTGACCGAGCCGGCGCGCACGTCGCCCACGGCGAACGCGCCGCGCACGCTGGTCTCGAAGGGGTTGGGCACGCGGCCGGGCAGCACCAGGCCGTCCGCGCCGGTGACGGCGTCGCAGCCGGTGAGCACGAAGCCGTGCTTGTCCACCGCCACGCCGCAGCCTTCGAGCCAGCGCGTCTCGGGATCGGCGCCCACGAACAGGAACACGTTGCGCAGCTCGCGCTCGTGCACCGTGCCGTCCCGCCCGCCCTCGCGCCACTTCACGCTGCTCAGGCCCGAGGGCAGCTGGCCCTCGAGCTCCACCAGCTCGGTGTTCGTCCACAGCTGGATGTTGGGCGCGGCCTCGATGCGGTCGATCAGGTAGCGCGACATGCTGGCCGCCAGCCCCGGCCCGCGGATCATCATGTGCACCCTGGCCGCGTGCGCCGACAGGAAGACCGCCGCCTGGCCGGCCGAATTGCCGCCGCCCACCAGCACGACCTCGCAGCCCGTGCACATCTTGGCCTCCAGGCCCGAGGCCCAGTACCAGACGCCGTGGCCCTCGAACTCCTCGATGCGGCCCAGCGCCGGGCGGCGGTAGCGCGCGCCGCTGGCGCACACCAGGCTGCGGCTGCGCAGGCGCCGGCCGTCGGCCAGGTGCACCGCGAACACGCCTTCGCTCTCGGCCCGGGAGCAGTCCAGCCGCACGGCCTCGGCCGGGATGATCATCTTGGCGCCGAACTTCTGGGCCTGGATGTAGGCGCGCCCCGCCAGCGCCTGGCCCGAGATGCCGGTGGGAAAGCCCAGGTAGTTCTCGATGCGCGCGCTGGCGCCGGCCTGGCCGCCGAACGAGCGGCAGTCGAGCACCGCCACGCGCAAGCCTTCGGAGGCCGCGTAGACGGCGGTGGACAGCCCCGCCGGCCCAGCGCCCACCACCAGCACGTCGAAGATGCCGTCGCACACGCGGTCGTCGATCATGCCCAGCGCGATGGCCAGCGCCGTCTCGGTGGGATCGACCAGCACCGTGCCGTTGGGCGTGACGGCCACGGCCTCGGCCGCGGCGGCGCCGTACTGCACCAGCAGCTGCGCGGCCACCGGATCGGTGTCGGCCGTGACCACGTGGTGCGGCTGGCCGTTGCGCTGCAGGAAGTTCTGCAGCCGCAGCACCGAGGCCGAGCCGGCCGCGCCGATGATCGTGGCGCCGCTCGCGCCGGCCTGGATCAGCGAGACGCGGCGCAGGATCAGCGCGCGCATGATGCGCTCGCCGAGATCGGCCTCCGCGATGATCAGCGCGCGCAGCTGGCTGGGCACCACGAGGATGCCCTCGACGTCGCCCACGCACTGCGCGTCCACCAGCGCCGAGCCGCCGAACAGCGTGCCGGCCTCGGCCAGGAACTCGCCCGGCTCGTAGTCGTGGTACGGCACGGTGCGGCCCAGGCCGTCGCGCTGCGTCACGGCGACGCGCCCCTCGACCAGCAGGAACAGGCCGCGCGACTTCTGCCCGGCCTGGATCAGGTAGCTGCCGTCCTGGCCGTGGTGCGGCTCGCCGAACCGGCGGACCCGGTCGACCTCGGCCTCCGACAACGTGGGAAACATCTGGTACGCGCGGTTCGGGTCGGGCTGCTGGCCCGGTGCGGGGGCGGCGGAGGTGGGCGGTTGATCCAAGGTCGGCTCCAGGCGGGCGGCGCGCGTCACGCATGCGCGCGCCAGCGTCGACTGTCGCACGATGTCGCCCGCCTTGCATCGTCCCGGATCGACGACCGGCGCGACCGCGCATGCGAGGGTCATCCCTGAGGCTGGCAACAGCTGGGCTTCAGGTTGCGCGCAGTTGAACGCGACTTTGCGATCCAGCAACGCGCGAGGTGTCAACATCGACCCCCGCGCTGCCGTTCAGATGGGTAGCCCCTCCACGCCTGCCCAGGCACGCCGCCATGCCCCAGACGACTGCCTTCCCGATGACGCGCCGCGGCGCGCTCGCCACCGCTCTGGCCGCGCTCGCCTGGCGGCCCGCGTTCGCCGCGGAGGCCGCCGGGGCCGGCCAGGCGGAGGCCCTGCACGTGCTGAACCGGCTCGCCTTCGGCCCGGCGCCCGGCGACCTCGACCGCGTGACGCAGATGGGCGTTCCCGCGTGGATCTCGGAGCAGCTGCATCCCGAGCGCCTGGCGCTGCCGGCGTTCCTCGCCGACCAGCTGTCCACGCTGCGCACCCCCCGCGAGACGCAGCGCGAGATGGTGGACCAGTACCGCGAGATGGCCAGGGAAGCGAAGGAGGCCAGGCAGGCCGGGACCGCGTCGCCCGATGGCGGCAAGGCCCCCACCGCGGAGGGTGCCGAGCGCCGCCGAAAGGCCGCGGCGATCACCGTCGAGGCCGGCGAGGAGCGCCTGCTGCAGGCGCTGGGCAGCCCGCGCCAGCTGGAGGAGGTGCTGGTCGACTTCTGGTTCAACCACTTCAACGTGTTCCAGGGCAAGGGCCTGGTGCGCGTGCTCGTCGAGAGCTACGAGCGCGAGGCGATCCGCCCGCACGTGCTGGGCCGCTTCCGCACGATGCTGGGCGCCACGGCCAAGCATCCGGCGATGCTGTTCTACCTCGACAACTGGCTCTCGGCGGCGCCGGGCTACCAGCCGCGCCGCGGCGCGGCCAAGGTCAGCGGCCTCAACGAGAACTACGCCCGCGAGGTGATGGAGCTGCACACGCTGGGCGTGGACGGCGGCTACACGCAGCAGGACGTCACCGAGCTCGCGCGCATCCTCACCGGCTGGACGCTGGTGCAGCAGGAGCCGCGCCGGCGCCGCTTCGGCCAGGGCACGGACAACACGGCCAGCGGCCGCGGCGACTCGATCTTCGCCTTCGATCCCGCGCGCCACGACAACGGCACCAAGAACTGGCTCGACCGCAGCGTGCCGCCCAACGGACAGCTCGAGGGCGAGTTCGCGCTGGACGTGCTGGCCAACCATCCGGCCACCGCGAAGCACATCGCGTTCAAGCTCGCGCGCCGCTTCGTGGCCGACGAGCCGGCGCCGGCGCTGGTCGACCGCCTCGCGCGGCGCTTCACCGACTCCGGCGGCGACCTGCGCGCGGTGATGCAGGCGCTGGTCGACAGCCCCGAATTCCGCGACCCGCGGCCGGTGAAGTTCAAGACGCCCTACCAGTACGTGCTGTCGTCGGTGCGCGCCACCGGCATATCCACCACCAACGTCAAGCCGCTGATGGCCGTGCTCGCGCAGCTGGGCCAGCCGCTGTACGGTTGCCAGACGCCCGACGGCTGGCACGACACCGAGGCCGACTGGCTCAACCCGAACGCGATCACGCAGCGCGTCAACTTCGCCACCGCGCTGGCGTCGGGCAGGCTGCCGCTGCAGCGCGTGGACGACCCGAACGCGCCCGCCGAGCCCAACGGCATGAAGGCGATGGAACGCCAGGCCGATCGCGCGATGGCGCGCGCCGAGGCGGCCGAAGGCTCGACCCCGCCGGTGGACGCCGCCACGCTGCTGGCCACGCTGGGCCCGGCGATCTCGGACAAGACCCGCGCCACCGTCACCGCGGCGCAACCCGCGCTGCGCGCCGCCCTCGTGCTGGGCAGCCCCGACTTCATGCGCCGCTGAAAGGTTTCCGACATGCAACGCCGACAACTTCTCCAGACGGCCGCGGCCGCCGGACTCGCGTGGAGCGCCGTGGGCCGCACCGCCTTCGCCGCGAGCGCCCAACCAGGGGGCCAGGTCTTGCCCGGCAACAAGCGCCTGATCGTCGTGTTCCTGCGCGGCGCCGTCGACGGCCTGAGCGTGGTGGTGCCGCACAGCGAAGGCGCGTACTACGGCCAGCGCTCGTCGATCGCGCTCGCGCGGCCCGGCCAGGACGGCGGCGTGCTCGACCTCGACGGCCACTTCGGCCTCAACCCCAACCTCGCGCCGCTGATGCCGCTGTGGCAATCGAGCAAGCTGGCCTTCGTGCACGCCTCGGGCTCGCCCGATCCGACGCGTTCGCACTTCGACGCGCAGGACTACATGGAGTCCGGCACGCCGGGCCGCAAGAGCACGCCCGACGGCTGGCTCAACCGGCTGCTGGGCGCGGAGCCGCCCGTCGCGGCGCAGGCGGGCGCGCGCGCGGGTGTCACGCGAGGCATCTCGGTCGGCGCCACGCTGCCGCGCATCTGGGCCGGCCCCAACCCCGTGGCCAACATCGCCAACGGCGCGCGCGCCACCAAGCCGACGCTGCTCGATCGCCCGCAGGTGAGCAAGGCCTTCGACTCGCTGTACTCGGGCGACGACGCGATGTCCAGGGCCTACCGCGAATCGCAGCAGTCGCGCGCCGAGGTCAACGAGGCCATGAGCCCCGCGGCGCATGAACAGATGGTGGCCGACAACGGCGCGCCGCTGCCCAACGGCTTCCCCGACGACGCCGGCCGCCTCGCGCAACTGATGCGGCGCGATCCCAACGTGCAGATCGCCTTCCTGGCGCTGGGCGGCTGGGACACCCATGTGAACCAGGGCGGCGCCAAGGGGCAGCTCGCCAACCGCCTGCAGCCGCTGGGCCAGGGCCTGGCCGAGCTCGCCACGCGCCTGGGGCCGACGTTCGACGACACCACGATCCTGGTCATCTCCGAATTCGGCCGCACCGCGCGCCAGAACGGCACCGGCGGCACCGACCACGGCCACGGCAACGTGATGTGGGCGCTGGGCGGCAACATCGCCGGCGGCAAGGTCTACGGCCGCTGGCCGGGCATCGACGCGTCGGCGCTGAACGAGGGCCGCGACCTGGCCGTCACCACCGACTTCCGCCAGGTGCTGGCCGGCGTCTGCATGCGCAACCTGGGCCTGCCCGACAGCAAGCTGGCCAGCGTGTTCCCGGGCTTCGACGCGGCGCCGCTGGACATCTCGCGGGCCTGAGTTCGCAGGCCGCACGCCATGTGACACGGCCAGGAAATGGGCGCCGATCGGCGGGCTGTTCGCGCCATCGTGGCGCATCGGTCCGGGTGACCATGTAGGGAGTTCTAAGGAGTTCCCGATGAAATTGCGCCACAGCATCCTCGCCATCGTCGCTTCGGCCCTGCTGGGTGTGCTGCTCATCAGCGGCGTCGGCCTGCAGGCCCTGCGCCAGAACATGCGCGAGGGCCGCGAGGAGGAGATCCTCAAGCTCGCCAAGCTGTGCATCGGCGTGATGGAACGCTACCACCAGCAGGAGGCCAGCGGCGCGCTGACCCGCGAGCAGGCCCAGGCCAAGGCCATCGAGGCGATCTCCGGGCTGCGCCAGGGCGACGACTACGTCTACGTGCGCACGATGGACAACCACATGCTGGTGCACGCCGACGCCAGGCGCGTGGGCCAGGTCGACAAGGGCTCGCCGACGGCGGACGGCCGCATGACCTCGGATGTCTACGTGCAGGATCTCGCCAAGGCCGACCATGTCTTCATGACGGCCTACGTGCCGCGCCCCGACGACCCGGCCAAGGTGCCGGTGGCCAAGCTGCTGGGTGCCATGCGCTACACGCCGTGGGACTGGGTGGTGGGCAACGGCGTGTTCATCGACGACCTCGACGCGGCGTTCCGCGCCTACGCGATCCGCTTCGTGGCGATGGGCGGCGTGCTGCTGGCCGTGCTCGCCGCGCTCGGCACGCTGCTGGCGCGCTCCATCCAGCGCCAGCTCGGCGGCGATCCGCAGTACGCGGCCGAAGTGGTCAACCGGATCGCCTCGGGCGACCTCGGGCAGGCGGTGGTCGTCGACGGCCCGGCCACCAGCCTGCTGGCCTCGATGCAGCGGATGCAGCAGGGACTGCGCGGCATGGTCTCGCGCGTGCGCGACGGCTCCGATTCGATCCAGCAGGCCACCGCCGAAGTGGCCAACGGCAACCAGGACCTGTCCAATCGCACCGAGCAGGCCGCCGCCAGCCTGGAACAGACCTCGGCGTCGATGCAGCAACTCGCAGAGAACGTGCGCCAGAGCGCCGACGCCGCGCGGCAGGCCAGCCAGCTCGCGCTCAGCGCCTCCGAGGTCGCGCGCCAGGGCGGCACGGTCGTCACGCAGGTGGTGGCCACGATGCAGGAGATCAGCGCCTCGTCGCGCAAGATCAACGAGATCATCACGGTGATCGACGGCATCGCCTTCCAGACCAACATCCTCGCGCTCAACGCCGCCGTCGAGGCCGCGCGCGCCGGAGAGCATGGCCGTGGCTTCGCGGTGGTGGCCGGCGAGGTGCGCACGCTGGCGCAGCGCAGCGCGACGGCCGCGCGCGAGATCGCGACCCTGATCGGCAGCTCCACCACCAGCGTCGAGGGCGGATCGGTGCTCGTCCAGCGCGCGGGCGCCACGATGCACGACATCGTGTCGGCGGTGCAGCACGTCTCCGACATCATCGCGGAGATATCGGCCTCGACCGCGCAGCAGAGCTCCAGCATCAACGAGGTGGGCACGGCCATCGTGCACATGGACCAGATGACGCAGCAGAACGCGGCGCTCGTGGAGCAAGGCGCGGCCGCCGCGGCCAGCCTGAAGGACCAGGCCGTCAGCCTGAACAGCGCGATCGGCGAATTCCGGCTCGCCTGACGGGGATTGGGGCGGACGTCCACAATCGCGGTCCCCCACCCCCTTGAGACGTCCCATGATCCTCGAACACGCCGACATCACCATCGCCCCGGGCAGGAACGCCGAATTCGAGGAGGCGATCCAGCGCGGCATCGCCACTGTCATATCGCAGGCCAAGGGCTTCCGCGACGCGAAGGTGCATCGCGGCATCGAGTCGACCGAGCGCTACCTCCTCACCATCCACTGGGACACGCTGGAGAACCACACGGTCGACTTCCGCGGCGGCCCGCTGTTCCCGCAATGGCGCGCGATCGTCGGCCCGTTCTTCGCGAAGCCGCCGGTGGTGGAGCACTTCGATCTGGCGGCCGAGCGCGGCTGAGGCCGTCTCACTGCATCCCGCGCGACGCGTTCTCGTCCAGCACAACGCTGGTCGGCACGTCGCCCGCCACCGCCTCGGCCACGTCCGGCGGCGTCACGTTGGCCATCAGCCCGCGGCGTCCGGCGTCCCCGGGCAGCGTCTCCACGCGCCCGTCCGCGTGGCGCGCGAAGCGCATGCGCTCGGGGCCGTGCACGGGCGCGTTGTCAGGCCACGGCCAGCCGCCGAACTCCGTGCGGCGGTAGTCGTCGAAGGCCTGGCGCAGCTCGGCCTCGGTGTTCATCACGAACGGGCCGTACTGCGCCACCGGCTCGCCGATCGGGCGGCCCTGCAGCATCAGGAACTCGGCGACGTCGGTGCCCGTGTTGACCAGTTCGACGGCGCTCGCGGCGCGCAGCTCGATCGCCGCGTGCTGCGTGATCGTCTCGCCCGCGACGCTGACACGCGTGCCCTGGAAGAAGTACAGCTTGCGGCGCGCCGCGGCATTGACGGCCGGCGGCAGCTTCCAGCGCGCGCCGGGCTCCATGCGCAGCGTCCAGATCGCCACGTCGGCCTCGGCCTGCGAGGCCCACGAGTCGGGCGGCGGCGCGAGCGGCTCGGCCGCGTCGGCGGCGTCGGCGCTCGCGAGTCGACCCGCGACGACCGCCACTTCGGTCACCGCGCCGTCGCCGCTCTCGAAGAAGCGGTGCGGGATGTCCTCTGCCCACAGCATCGTGAAATGCGGCTCGCTCATCTTGCTGCGCGCCGGCAGGTTCAGCCAGATCTGGAACAGCTCCAGCGGGTTGGGCTGGCCCGTCTCGAGCAGCGGGAACATCTCCGAGTGCACGATGCCCTTGCCGGCCGTGAGCCACTGCACGTCGCCGCCGCCGAAGCGCGCGGCCGCGCCGAGCGAATCGGAATGGTCGGTGAGCCCCTTGCGCACGATGGTCACCGTCTCGAAGCCGCGATGCGGATGCGACGGGAAGCCCGGCACCTTCTCGCCGTGGTACATGCTCCAGCCGTCCTTGCGGCCGAAGTCCTGGCCGATGTCGCGCCCCGCCAGCGAGGCGTCGGGCCCGAAGCGGCCGTTGCCCCTGGGGTACGCGTCGTCGTGGTGGACGCAGAACAGGAACGGGTCGGCCGTCTCCCAGGGGAAGCCGAGTTGCTGGATCTGGAGGATGGCGTTGTCGGGCATGGCGGCCTTCGGGAGCGGGCTGGACGAGGACTCAGTCTAGCCACTGGCGGCGAACGGTCGCTCGCGAAGGGGCATGCGCCATGCCGGCCGACGTCAGAACGGCGCCGACGCATCCTCGGCGCTGGCCGGCGCGTACGGCGAGGCGGCGCCCATCGCGGCCGTCTGGCCGGTGAGCGCGGCGATCACCTTGTCGGTGGTGGAGGTGCCGGCCTCGCCCAGCTTGAGCGGGCCGCCCAGCGCCTCGACGAGATCTGGGATCAGCTGGCCCAGCTCGCCGGTGGCGATCGCCACGTCGGCGTCGAAGTCGTTGTCGCCCTTGCCCGCGGCCTCCTTGCCTTCGAGCACCACGTCGAGCAGCTTGATCTTCTTGATGGCGAACTGCTCGGTGAGCACGAACGACACGCGGCCGTCCCAGGTAAGCGCGAGCTGCGTGGGCAGCTTGCCCTGCTTGATGTGCTCGCCCACCTCGTCGATGTCCAGCGTGTGGCGGGCGTAGCGCACCGCCGCCTTCTCGCTGTCGGGCTGCTTGAGCTCGCACTCGCGGTCGATCGTGAAGCCGGCCGGCGCCTCCTTGGACGACAGCCACTCGGCCATCGCGGTGGCCGCCGACAGCTGCGTCTGCACGAGCTCGAGGCGGATGCCGCCCGACAGCAGCTCGGTGAGCAGCGTGACGATCTTGTCGGCCTTCTTGGCGCTGCCGGCGCCCACGACGATCAGCCCGGCCTTCAGGTCGATCCAGATGGGCGTGTTGCCGCGCTTGGGGAAGGCGCGCGGCAGCAGCTCGTGCACGACCTCTTCCTTGAGTTCCTTCGCGTGCTTGCCCTTGGGACGGCGGCCGGTCTCCTGCTCGATCTTGTCCAGGCGCGCCTCCAGCTGCTGCTTGACGGCGCCGCCGGGCACGGCCTTGGTCTCGGTGCACAGCTTCAGGATCCACTGGCCGCCCACGTTCTCCACCAGCGGCCCGTGCTTCTCGCCGCGCGGCTCCACCCAGCCGAACGACTCCTGCTGCGACGCGCCGCACTCGACGAAGCGCGCGGCGTCCAGCCGCGTCTCCAGCTCCGCCGTCGGCGGCTGTTCCCATTGATCGATGCGATAGACGATGACGTTCTTGAACATGTGGGCGGGCCGGAAAAAAGCAGAGGCGAAGGGGCGCGATTCTAGGCGACCTGGTTTTCCGTCCAGCCGCGCAGGGTCGAGCGGACGGCAGAATCCGCCCATGCTCCGCTTCGCCGCCAACGTCTCGATGCTGTTTCCCGAGGCGCCCTTCCTCGATCGCTTCGCGCTCGCCGCCCGCGCGGGCTTCGCCGCCGTCGAATGCCAGTTCCCCTACGAGGCCCCGGCCGCCGAGATCCGGGCGCGCCTGGACGACCTGGGCCTGGCGATGGTGCTGCACAACCTGCCCGCGGGCGACTGGGCCGCCGGCGACCGCGGCCTGGCCGGCCTGCCGCACCGCGTGGACGAGTTCCGCGCGGGCGTCCCGCGCGCGATCGCCTACGCGCACGCGCTGGGCGTGGCGCAGGTGAACTGCCTGGCCGGCATCGCGCCGCCCGGCGCCGACGCCGGCACGCTGCGGCGCACGCTGGTGGACAACCTGCGCTTCACGGCCCGCGCGTTCGCGGCCGAGGGCCTGAAGCTGCTGGTGGAACCGATCAACACGTTCGACATGCCCGGCTTCCTCGTCAACCGAACGGCGCAGGCCGTGGCGCTGCTGGACGAGGTGGGCGAGGCCAACGCCTTCGTGCAGTACGACGCGTACCACGCACAGCGCATGGAAGGCGAGCTGGCCGCGACGATCGCCCGGCACCTGCCGCGCATCGCGCACGTGCAGGTGGCCGACAACCCGGGCCGCCACGAGCCGGGCACTGGCGAGATCCGGTTCGAGTTCCTGTTCGCCGAGCTGGAACGCCTGGGCTACGACGGCTGGATCGGTTGCGAATACCGGCCCGCGGGGCGCACCGCGGACGGGCTGGGCTGGCTGCCGGCGGGCGCGCTGGCGCCGCGCGGCTGACGCTCAACCGCGACCGACGAACGGCATCTTGGTGGCCATGATCGTCATGAACTGGACGTTGGCCTCCAGCGGCAGCGCGGCCATGTGCACGACGGCGTCGGCCACGCGCTCCACGTCCAGCATCGCCTCGGCCGCGATCGTGCCGTTGGCCTGCTTGACCCCCTTGGCCATGCGCGCGGCCATCTCGGTGACGGCGTTGCCGATGTCGATCTGGCCGCAGGCGATGTCGTAGGCCCGGCCGTCGAGCGAGATCGACTTCGTGAGGCCCGTGACGGCGTGCTTGGTGGCGGTGTACGGCGCCGAATCGGGGCGCGGCGCGTGCGCCGAGATGGAGCCGTTGTTGATGATGCGGCCGCCGCGCGGCGACTGCGCCTTCATCGCGCGGAACGCGCCCTGTGCGCACAGGAACATCCCGGTGAGGTTGACGTCCACCACCGAGCGCCAGGTGTCGTGGGACAGATCCTCGAACGCGATGCCGTTGGCGCTGATGCCGGCGTTGTTGAAGAGCAGGTCGACGCGGCCGAAGCGCAGCAGCGCGGCGGCGAACAGCGCGTCCACCTGGGCCGGCTGCGTGACGTCGGTGGGCTGGGCGAGCAGGCGGTCGCCCCCGCCCGCGGCGGCCACGGCCTCCTGCAGCGCACCGGCGCGCCGGCCGGCGAGCACGACGGCGTAGCCCGCGCGGGCGAGCGCGATGGCGCAGGCGCGGCCGATGCCGCTGCCGGCGCCGGTGACCACCGCGACCTTGTTGGACGACGAACTCATGGGCACTCCTTTGCAGATGTTCAGCGGCGATTCAGTCTCGCGCGCGCCGTCACCTCACCCTGGGGGATGTGCCGCGACGCGCAAAGAACGACCATCGAGGAGCAGCGGGCCGCCAGATGTCCGCATCAGGGGGCTCCATCATGCAAGACACCTTCCGCGGCGGCGTCGTCACCCTCGGGACCTTCATTCTCGCCGCGACCTCGGCCGTGGCGCTGGTGCTGCTGTCGGGTTGCCACTCGACGTCGCCCGCCAGCGGTTTCGTCTCGAGCAGCGCCGACAAGGCCACCGAGCAGCGGCTGGGACGGGCCGACGCCATGCCGCCGTTGCAGCCGTTCGACGAAGGCTTCTACGTGCAGCCGGCGGACGACGGCGCGCGCTGAGGATCAGCGAAAGACAGCGACGAAGCCGCCGTGCGCCTGCAGCGTCAACGGCACGTGTGCCCCGGCGCGCAGCCGACCCTGCACGAACGCGCGCGGGCCGTCGCCGTCGGTGATCAGCGTGCCCTCGCGATGGCCGAGGAACGCGAGATCCAGTGTCAGCGGCTTCGCCTCGTCGTCCGCGTTGATGCCGGCCACGATCCAGGCCTTCCCGGCGCGCCGCGCCACCACCACGAGATGGCCCGGGTCGCCGGCGATGAAATGCGAATCGTCCCAGGCGGCAGGCAGCGTGCGCAGGAAGCCCTTCACGTAGCCCGGCACCGTGGCCATGCCGTCGGGCGTCTCGGCGTAGTGCTGGATACCCGACAGGAACAGCACCGACTCGGCGAGCTCGAACCCGTTGCGCGTCCTGCGCTCGATGTGGGGGATGTCGCCGAACACCATCGGGGTGAAGTCCATCGGATCGAACAGGTTGCGCGCGAACGGCAGCATCGCCGCGTGGTGCGCGACCGCGTCCTCGTCGGCCTGGAAGAACGTGGTGTATTCGACGCCGCGCACGGCCTCGGTCGTCATCAGGTTGGGCCAGGTGCGCGTCCAGCCGCGCGGCAGCGTCGCGCCGTGGAAGTTCACCAGCAGGCCGGCCCGCGCCGCGTCGTCGAGAATGGCCACGTAGTACGCGATCATCGACGCGCCGTCGCCTCCGAAGAAGTCGATCTTCACGCCCTTGACGCCCATCGCGCGCAGCCGCGCGAACTCCGCCACGCGCTGCGCGTGCGTCAGCAACGCCCCCTTGGGCGAGTACACGGTGTCGTTCCACGGGCCCGAGGAGTTGTACCAGAGCAAGATCCCAACGTGCTCGCGCGCGGCGTAGGCCGCCAGCTCGGCAACCTTGTCATAGCCGATCCGGCGATCCCAGTCGGCGTCGATCAGCGTGTACTCCCAGTGCATGTCGGCCGCGTAGTCGATGAAGCGCTTCTGCACGTCAAAGGTCGTCATGTCGTCCTTGAGCAGCGGCCAGCTCCAGGCGGCGCGGCCGGGCCGCACGAGCGCGCGGTCGAACGGCCGCGCGGGCGCCGCCAGATCGGTACCCAGCGTCGACTCCATCACCGTGCCGAGGCTGCCGATGGCCAGCACGCGCCAGGGCGACACCAGCGCGCCATCGGCCTCGGCCATCAGCGCGCCGCCGGGAAAGACCTCGTCGGGCATCGGGGCGCCGATCGCGTATTCGCCGTCGGGCGACGCCGCCTGCAGGCGCGACGCCTGCCAGGTGCCGTCCATGCCGGCCTCGGTCAGCGCCACCCAGGTGTCGCCGCTGCGAAACAGCGCCGGGAACACCCAGCCCTGCGGCGAATCGGACGGCGTGCCCACCGGCGCGTCCATCACGTAATGCTCCTCGTAGGCCGGGTTGGTGCGCATCCAGCCCGTCTTGGAGACCTGCATCGGCTGCAGCCACGACCGCGACGACGCGGGGAAATGGAAGGTCGTGCGTTCCGCGAGCAGCGCCTGGTGCGCGCCGTCGGATGACGCGGCGGCGTAGCGGAACGCGACGCCGTCGTTCGAGACGCGCCAGGTGATGGCCAGGCGCCGGCCCGACTCGTTGGCGACCTCCAGGGTGCGTTCGTTGGCGACGTAGCGATTCAGGCGTCGCTTGCCCACGGCCAATTCGTACACGTCGGAGATCGCGTGCGGCGCGCCGGCGGACACCAGGCGCAGGCCGGCGCCCAGGTCGGCGTCCGCCAGCGTCAGGCCGAGCCGCGACTCGGACAGCACCGGGCGGCCATCGCGCTGCACCGTCCACGCCAGCGTGCCCGCCTCGCTCACACGCACGCTCACCGCGAGGTGGTGGTCGGGGCTGTCGATGCCGATCGGGCCGGCCAGCACGGGCGCGGCGACCAGGGCCGCCAGCACGGCCCCGAGCAGTCTGGAGTTGAAGTCGAGAGACATCGAGCGGCGATCCGTGGGTGGCTGCCGCGCACGGAAGGCGCCGCAGAGTCGGCGATTAAAGTCTTACTTATACGAGAACAAAATGCGAGTTAACCCCGATTCAAGCGATACGTCGGCTTAAATAGTATTACTTTATAAGAGACAACCGCTCGGCATCCGGCCGGGTGGCCCGCCAACGACAGGTTCCCCGGCGCCCATGCCAGCGCGGAACCGAAAGACGCTCCATGACCGCATCGCACGCCCCGACTCCCGCCAGCTCGCTGGCGCGCCTGAGCCTCCTGTTCGCCGCCGTGGCGCTCTCCGGGGCCATGCTGGCGGGCTGTGGCGGAGGCGGCGGCTCCGGTGCACCGACGCCTGCCCCCACGCCGGTGCCGACGCCGCCACCCACGCCCACGCCGGCGGGTCCGCTCGCGAACAACCAGCTCACCGGCGCGATCGACTTCCTGCACGATCCGTCGGTGATACGCCAGGGCACGACGTACTACGTGTTCTCGACCGACAAGGACGCCAGCCAGGGCGGCTTCATCCCGATCCGCTGCACCAGCGACAAGGTGGCCGTCACCGATTGCGGCTTCGTCTTCGCGACGCTGCCGGCCTGGGTCGCGACCGCCGTGCCCGCCGCCACCGGGGTGTGGGCGCCGGACATCTCGTACTTCGACGGCACGTACCACCTCTACTACGCCGTCTCGAGCTTCGGCTCCAATGTCTCGGCGATCGGCCTGGCCACCAACCCGACCCTGGATCGCACCGACCCGGCCTACGCCTGGACCGACCACGGCGCGGTGCTGCAATCGGGCAGCTCCAGCGACTTCAACGCGATCGACCCGAACGTGGCGATCGACGGCACCGGCCAGGCCTGGTTGAGCTACGGCAGCTTCTGGACGGGCATCTACCAGCAGCAGCTCGACACGAGCACCGGCCAGCTGCTGGCCGGCGGCGCCCGCACGCACCTCGCCGAGCGGCTGAGCTCCGTGCAGTACGACCCGGTGGAAGGCGCCGACGTCGTGCAGCACAACGGCTACTGGTACCTGTTCACCTCGTGGGACTTCTGCTGCACCTCGCCCGCGTCCAGCGCGAACTACAAGATCGTCGTGGGCCGCGGCACCAGCCCCAACGGCCCGTTCCTGGACAAGGCCGGCGTGGCCCTGGCGGCCGGCGGCGGCACGGTGGTGCTGGCGGGCACCAGCGCGTACGCCGCGCCCGGCGGGCAGTCGGTGCTGATCGACCCGACCAACGGCGACACCATCGTCTTCCATGCGCTGGACCTGGCGCGCAACGGCGTGCCGGTGCTGTTCATGAAGGGCATCGCCTGGCCGTCGGACTGGCCCGTGATCGGCGATTGAGCTACTTGGGATCGATGCCGTTGGACATGACCGCCGACAGGTCTTCCACGGTCTCTTCCAGTTGCACCAGCGTTGCGTGCCGCGCGGCGAGCGCATCGCGGCTCTGCAGCGCGGTGAGGATCGCCTTGTGGCGCGGCAGCGAGAGCTCGTGCGTGTTGGGCAGCCGGCTGCTGAGCTTGATCGACTCGCGCAGCGCCAGCGACAGCATGTTGCCGATGTAGGCCAGCAGGTCGTTGCCGGTGGCCTCGGCGATGCGGCGGTGGAACGCGAGGTCGGGCTCCAGCAGTTCGTCCTTGTCGCCGGCCGCCTCCATGCCCGCATAGGCCTCGGCGATGCTGGCGAGCTGCTCGTCGGACGCCGCGCGCGCGGCCAGGGCGGCCACGGCGGGCTCGAACACGCGGCGCACGGTCATCAGCGTGTGGACGAAATCGGGCGCGGGCTTGGTCTGGATCATCCAGTACAGGACGTCCGGGTCCAGCAGGTGCCACTCGTTGCGGGGACGCACGACGCTGCCCGAACGCTGGCGCGAGATCACCAGGCCCTTGGCCACCAGCACCCGCACGGCCTCGCGCAGCACGGGCCGGCTCACCTGGTACAGCGTGATGAGCTCGCCCTCGTTGGGCAGGCGGTCGCCGGGCCGCAGGTCGCCGGAAAGAATGCGCAGCCCCAGTTCGCGAACGATGCGCCCGTGCATGCTCTTGCCTTCGGGCTTCTGGCGGTAGGCGGATTGTTCGGCGGGGCTGCTCATGACTTGTTCGAATGGAAACGACGACGCGCGACCTCGCGCGCCGGGACGCATGCGCCGCGTCCCGGCCGGCGCAACCGCGGCTTTCCCGCACACTTTACGTCCGATCGGCGGGCCGGGCCCGGCCCGGCACTGCCGCCGATTATGGCAACGCCGTCACGGCGTGGCCGTTCCCGTCACCGCGGCCACCACCACCGAGGCCGGCGGCACGGTCAGCGTCGCACCGCCATGGCCGTCCGGCACGGCCTTCCACGGGCTGGGATGCACGATGTCGGGCGCGTCGAAGGTGTTGCGGGCGTCGAGTTGCGCGGCGCTCAGCGCCTCGCCCCGGACACTCGCCACCTGCAGCCCCGTCGCCTTCAGCGCCACCGTGATCGCGTGGTGCGGATCGCTGTTGACCAGCGACACGTGCACCACGCCGTCCTTGCCGCGCGCGGCCGACACGCTCAGCGCCGGCATGCGCACGTCGCCCAGCGCGTACTCGGGCGCGCCCGTCAACGCGGCGGGCAGCGCCGCCGCGTCCTGGAACGGCACGTACATGCGGAACACGTGGTACGTCGGCGTGACCACCATGCGCGCGCCGTCGGTGAGCACCATGGACTGCAGCACGTCGACCATCTGCGCGATGCTGGTCATGTGCACCCGGTCGGCATGCGCGTGGAAGATGTTGAGGTTCAGCGCCGCCACCAGCGCGTCGCGCAGCGTGTTCTGCTGGTACAGCACGCCGCCGGCCGGCGCCGGGCCGTCGTCGTACCAGGTGCCCCACTCGTCGACGGCGAAGCCGATCTTCTTCTCGGGATCGTTGCGATCGAGCACCGCGGCATTCTTCGCGATCAGGCCGTCGATGCGCTCGGTGCGCGACAAGGTCTGGATCCACGCCGCCTCGTCGAAGCCGACGGCAGCGCCCTTGTGCGCCCAAACGCCCGTGGGGATCGTGTAGTAGTGGAAGGTGATGTCGTCGATGTTGCCCTTGACGCGGGCGCTGATCGCCTCCGTCCAGCTCGTGTCCTCGTCGTTGCCGCCGCTGGCCACGAACCTGGGCCGGCGCTGCGGCGCGGGCTCCAGGAAGTTGGCGTACTGCTCGTAGTTGGCCGCGTACTGCTCGGGCTTCATGTGGCCGCCGCAGCCCCAGGATTCGTTGCCGACGCCGAAGTAGGCCACCGGAAACGGCTTGGCGTGGCCGTTGGCGCGGCGCTCCTTCGCGAGCGTCGACTGAGAGTCGGCGGTGAGGTACTCCATCCAGTCGGACATCTCCTGCACGCTGCCCGAACCCATGTTGCCGTTGACATACGCGCGCGCGCCGAGCTGGTCGACCAGGTCGAAGAACTCGTGCGTGCCCACCGCATTGGTCTCGGGCACGCCGCCCCACATCGCGTTGACGCGCACCGGACGCTTCGCGGCCGGGCCGATGCCGTCGCGCCAGTGGTAGCGGTCGGCGAAGCAGCCGCCGGGCCAGCGCACCAGCGGCACGTGCAGCTCGCGCAGGGCGCCCACCACGTCCTTGCGCCAGCCGTGCACGTTGGGGATCTTCGATTGCGGGCCCACCCACAGGCCGCCGTAGATGCCCAGCCCCAGGTGCTCGGCGAACTGGCCCTGGATGTCCTTGTCGATCAGCGCGCCGGGACGGGTCGTGTCGATCACGAGTTGCACCGGGGCCGCGTCCTGCGCCCACGCGGGCGCGCATGCGGCCGCAACGAGCGCGGCCACGAGGGAGGTCTTGATCACTTCGATTCCTTGATGAAAAAAGACGGGCAGCGCGGCCCCGAAGCCACGCCGCCCGCCATCGCTCACGCTCAGAGGCTCCAGCTCAGGCCGATGGTGCCAGTACGGTCATAGCGACGCGTGTCGCGCGGATACACGGACTGGTTGTTCCAGTAGTCGTGGTACTTGAAGTCCAGCAGGTTGGTGGCCGCTAGCACGACGCTGATCTTGGGCGTGATGTGGTACGAGATCGACCCGTCGAGCTGGGACATCGGCGCGACGATCAGGTCCAGGCCGGGGCCGCCGTTGTCGTAGCTGTCGGTGAACTTCGAGCGCCAGTTGTAGGCCAGGCGACCGGACAGGCCGTACTTCTCGTAGAGCGCCGCGACGTTGTACGAGAACTTCGACACGCCGGTGATGGGACGATTGCGGCCCGTCGAATCGACGGCCATGCCGTTCATGAAGGTCGCGTTCGCGCCCAGGCCGAAGCCGCCGAGGAAGCCGGGCAGCTTGTCGTAGAACTGCTGGTAGCCGATCTCGAAGCCGCGCAGGTCACCGCCGGATGTGTTGAACGGTCGCGAGACGCTGAAGGTCTGGGAGCCGTACACCTCGTCGTGCGAGGCGTACTCGACGTAACCGTTGAAGTGGTGGAAGAACGACGTTGCGGTCAGCGAGCCGGCCTTGGCGAAGTACCACTCCAGCGCGGCTTCGTAGTTGTCGCCGGTGACCGCCTTCAGGCTCGGCGTGCCGCCCGCGCCGGTGGCGGCCACGGTCTGCGACGGCGTCACCAGCGCGACGCCCGGGTTCAGCGCGGCGAAGTCGGGACGGGTCAGGGTGCGGCCCGCGGCCAGGCGACCGATCAGCTCCGGCGACAGCTTGAACTTCATGTTCACGCTGGGCAACAGGTTGTCGTGGGACTCGTTGGTGTTCACGGGCGTCGACGACGTGCTGCCCTCGGCCTCGTTGCCCAGCAAGGCCTGCTGGCTGTGCACCAGCCGCGCGCCGATCGTTCCACTGACCTCCACCTTGCCGATATCGAACCCGATCTTGGCCTCGGTGTAGAGCGCCAGCGTGTTCTCGTTGTCGCTGAAGAACGATCCCGGATCCAGCGCGCGCTCGGCGGTCGTTCCGGTGATCGCCTGGCGGATCACGCTGGTGTCGTTGAGCAGGAAGCTGGCGCACGGGGTGTACCACTTCGTCAGCCCGTAGTCGGGGCCGCCGCTGGCCATGCCCTTGGTGACGCAGTTCAGGCCCGGGATCGTGGTGACGCTCTGGCGCGAGTACGGAAACGCGTTGCCGTTGATGTCCGGGGCCTCGGCATTGCCTTCGTACGACTTGATCGAGCTGGCATAGCGCCGCCCCAGTCGGACGCCGGTATTCCATTCCTTGAGCAGGCCGTCCTCGGCCGGCGTGTAGGAGATGTCTCCACGCCAGTCCTTGGCATCGCCCTTGTCGTGGCCGTAGCGGTCGAAGAACCCCTTCAAGTAGAAGTTGCTGGCATCCGTCATGTCGATACCGGTGTATTCGACGTGGAGGGAGCCATTGAGGTTGGTGTTCACGAACGCGTTCGGCACGTTGGTGATCGTGTCCAGGATCGGGTTGCGCCAGTTGAACGTGCTGTTCGTGTAGGCCACCTCGCCGCTCACCCGGACCGTCGGCGATGCATCGAAATGGCCGCCCAACGCGTATTGACCCGTCTTCGAATCGATCGCGTTGGCCTGCGTCGAATCGATGGTGTTGACGTTGTGCGATGTCAAGGTCTGCAGCTGGTTGGTGCCGGGGATCTTCGTCGCCGTCATCGTGTTGCCCGGGCCCCACCAGGGCAGGCCCACGAAGTAGTCGAGCTCGTAGTTGTCCAGCAGGCGGGTATGCAGGCCTTCGAGGTAGACCTCGGAGGAGGCATTGGGCTTCCACTGCAAGGCGAAATTGCCGGCCGTGCGCTTGCGTTCGCCGACGATGGGAATCTCGCCGACCAGGTCCGGGCCGGTGCCGCCGGGGCCGAGCAGCCAGCTCTTGTCGATCGGGGCGGTGTTGAAAGCACGTTCCTCGTGGAAGTCCTGGCGCAACGCCGACAGGCCGAACAGGGCGCCGAACTGGCCGATGGAGGTGTTCCACTTGTTCGAGACCATGCCGCTGGCGTCCGGGTTCCAGGCCTTGGCCTTGTCGGCGTAGGTGTCCTTGACCTGGAGATCCAGCGTCAGGCCGGGCAGTTCGAGCGGACGGCGCGTGCGCACGTCGATCACGCCGGCGATGCCGCCTTCGGGTACGTCCGGGGTCGAGGACTTCAGCACGTCCACCTCCTTGACCATCGTCACCGGCACGTCGGCCAGGTTGACGTAGCGGCCGGTCGTGGTGAACACCTCGCGCCCATTGAGCAGCGTCTCGACGTTGGGCAGGCCGCGGATCAGCACGGCGCTGGCCTCGCCGGTGTCGCGCCGGATCTGCACGCCGGTCACGCGAGCCAGCGCATTGGCGACGTTGGAGTCCGGGAACTTGCCGATGTCGTCGGAGACGATCGAGTCGGAGACCTTGTCGGAGTCGCGCTTGAGCGTCTGCGCGGTCTCGGCGGCGGCTCGGATGCCGGTCACGGTCACGGTCTGGACGCCGTCCTGCGTCTTGGCCGAAGAGGCCGCCGCATCGGGCGCGGGCGCGCTCTGCGCGTGCGCGGCGCCGCCGGCCACGGCCAGCATGGCGGCCACGGCGATCGTGGTGAGCGGGCGCTCCGCGTGGGCGGTGCGTCGGTGGGCGTACGTCGTTTTCATCTGGGTCTCCGTCTAGGTTTTGTAAATGCGCGCAGGAAAGTGGTGGTCAGGTTTGCCGGTCGCGCCGCCGGGACCCGCAGGCAGGGACGGACGCCTAGGCCCTCGCGCGTCCGGGCTCGTCCTGGGCAAGACGAGCGGCTAAGGAACTCGGGTTCGACACCGGGCCGTCCGCGAGCGGCTGGCCGAAGTCGGGCAGGCCGTCGGCGCGCCAGCCGAACGGCTGCACGCGGGCATGGCGATTCGGGTCGTCGAGCGGGTCGCCGACGATGTCGCGGTAGTCGCGTGCGTGGTAGACCAGCAGGTCGGTCGCGCCGTCGGGTGTCGTGGTGAAGCTGTTGTGGCCGGGGCCGAACTGGCCGTTGGCCGAGGCGAAGACCGGATGCGGCGTCTTGTGCCACGCCGCGGGGTCGAGCAGGTCGGCGTTCGCATCGGCCCACAGCAGGCCCATGCAGTAGTTGGCGTCGGTGGCGCTGGCCGAATAGGTGACGATCACCTTGCCGTGGCGCACCAGCACCGCGGGGCCTTCGTTGACGAGGAAGCCGACCTGCTCCCAGGCCTGGTCGGGCTGGCTCAGGCGCACCGGGTCGCCGCGCAGCGTCCACGGATCGGCCAGTTCGCCGAGATAGAGATTGGTGTTGCCGGCGATGGCCGGATCCTTCTGCGCCCACACGAGGAAACGCTTGCCCGCGTGCGCGAACGTGGTCGCGTCGAGCGCGAAGCTGTCGATGGGCGTGGCGATGCGCCCGCGCTCGACCCACGGGCCGGCCAGCGGGTCGTCGGAGCCGCACTCCAGCACGTACATGCGCAGCTTCCAGATGTCGTCGCGCTCGCTGGCGGCGAAATGGATGAACCAGCGGCCATCGATGCGGTGCAGCTCGGGCGCCCAGACGTGCCAGCTCATGGGCCCGCTCTCGTGCTTGCGCCACACGACGCGCGCCGGCGCCGCTCGCAGGCCGGCCAGCGAGTCGGCCACGCGCAGTTCGATCGCGTCGAACGCCGGCACCGACGCGGTGAACCAGTAGCGGCCGTCGTGCAGCGACAGGTGCGGATCGGCGCGTTGCTCGACGAGCGGGTTCGACCAGCCGAGGCGGCCTGCAGGAGTGGTGGACGAGTTCATTGCGATGTCGACGGGCAAAGGGTTCCCCACGGCCTGCCCGGAAAGGCAGGTCGGAGCGGGTGCTGAAAAGCGAAGGTGGCGCGCCGGGGTGAGGCCAGGCCGGCCGGGGTCAGCCCGTGGTCCGGGCCTGCGTCGATGCGTGCGGGTGGGCACGGGAGGCGCTGCGCGTGGTGATCACGTTCCACGACGCCCGCTTGAGCGTGACGCGCAGCGTCTCGCCATCGAGGGTGATGCCGGCGAGCGCGGTCGGTGCGACCTTGTCGGGCTCGTCGGCGGTGTTGGTCGCCTGCAGGTCGGCGTGGTGCAGCTGGGTGGCCTCGAGCACCACGCGGTCGGGGCCCAGGCCGCGCAGCGAGACGGTGAGATCCATCTCCTCGTCCAGGCTGCGGTTCAGCACGAAGACGGTCGTCGTGCCGGAGTCCGCGTCATCGACGACGCTGGCCACCAGGTGCGGCAGCTCGCCGTGCCTGGGATCCTGGAAGCCGGGCGAGCGCACCAGCGGCCTGAGCACCGTGCCCAGCCCCCACTTCGCGGCCTGCGCGAACGGATGGAAGATCGTCTGGCGCCAGGCGCGGCCGCCCGGCTCGGTCATGATGGGGCCGATCACGTTGACGAGCTGCGCCAGGCACGCCACCTTCACGCGATCGGCGTGGTTCATCAACGTGGTCAGCACGCCGCCCACCAGCAGCGCGTCCTCGGTGTTGTAGACCTCTTCCAGCAGGCGGGGCGCCTGTGGCCAGCCCACCGGCTTCAGGTGCTCGCCATGGCGCGCGCGGTACCAGACGTTCCACTCGTCGAACGACAGCATGATGCGCTTGCTCGAATGGCGGCGCGCGGCCACCGCGTCGGCCACGGCCACCACCTCGTCGATGAACTTGCCCGTGGTCTCGATCTGCGCGAAGTACTCCTCGGTGCTCATCGTGGCCGGCACGGTGCCGACGGGCGCGAGCGTGGGCAGGCGGTACTTGGTGAAGTAGGTGTGCAGCGAGACGTAGTCGACGACGTCGAAGCAATGCTCCAGCACCGTGTCCTCCCAGGCGCCGTAGGTGGGCATGTCGTGCGCTGACGAGCCGCAGGCGGCCAGCGCAATCGTCGGATCGACCATCTTCATCAGCTTGCCGGTCTCGAGCGCGATGCGGCCGTACTCGGCGGCCGTCTTGCGGCAGATCTGCCACGGGCCGTCCATCTCGTTGCCCAGGCACCAGAGCTTGACGTCGTGCGGCTCGTCGGTGCCGTGCGCGCGACGTTGCTCCGACAGCGTGGTGCCCCCCGGGTGGTTCACGTACTCGAGGTAGTGGCGCGCCTCGTCGGGGCCGCGCGTGCCGAGGTTCACGCCCAGCATCGGCTCCATGCCCACGCTGCGCGCCCAGGGAATGAACTCGTTGGTGCCGACCTGGTTGGTCTCGGTGGAGTACCACGCCAGGTCGAGCCGCACCGGGCGATCCGCGCGCGGGCCCACGCCGTCCTCCCAGTTGTAGCCCGACATGAAGTTGCCGCCGGGGTAGCGCACGACCGTGGCACCCAGCTCGCGCGTCAGGGCCGCGACGTCGCCGCGAAAGCCCTGCTCGTCGGCGGTGGGATGGCCGGGCTCGAAGATGCCGGTGTAGACGCAGCGGCCCATGTGCTCGACGAAGATGCCGAAGAGGCGGCGATCGAGCGGGGCGATGGGGAAGTCGCGATCGACGGTGAGGTGGGCTTGGAACATGTGGCGATGCTTCAGTGATGGCCGCGGCGCAGCTGCGCGTTGACGCGTTTCTCGATGTCGGCGAGCGCCTTGGCGCGCGGCTTGTGGGAGACGACGATGTTGCCGATGTCCTCGCCGATCAGGTTCTCGACGGCGCGCTGCGTGCCCACGTTGTTGGGGATGGAGACGCCGGTGGAGGTGATCTCGGCGAGCTCGGCGCGGAACGGCAGGGCCTTGAAGTCGGCGCTCTCGGCGACGGACTTGCGCGTGGTCAGGTGGCCGGTGCGCGCCCAGTCGCCGTCGTGGTCGTAGAGGAACTTCATCAGCTGCAGCGCCGCGGCGCGCGAGCGTGCGTCGGGCGTGCCGCCCTTCATCAGCACCCACGAGTGGCCGTCGGCGAAGATGGCCGGCCGCGCGTAGAGCGTGGGGAACGGCGTCACGTAGTAGCCGGCGTGCAGCGGCGAGTCGGGCTTCTTCGCCTCGCTCATGAACTGGGCGATGGTCCACGTGCCGACGATCAGCACGCCCACGTCGCCGTTGAGGTACGACTGGTTCGAGCTCGCGTAGTCCTGGCCCGGCTTCACGTCGCCCTCGTCGTAGAGCGCCTGCATCAGGTCCAGCGCCTTCTCGACCTCGGGCGTGTGCAGGTTGATCGCGCGGCCGTCGTCGGCGAACACCTTGCCGTTCTGCTGGTAGACGAGCGTGAGGAAGGTGCGCGTGTTCGCCGAGGGCTCGTTCGCCGCCGCCCAGGCGAAGTACGGCTTGCCGGTGGCCTTGCGGAACTGGCGTGCCTGCGCGAGCAGCTCGTCGGGCGAATGCGGCAGCACGGGCTTGCCTTCGGCCGTCACCAGGCCGGCCTTCTTCATCAGGCCCATGTCGAAGTGCCACAGCCACGACCAGGTGTCGAACGGCAGCGCGTAGGTCTTGCCGGCGAAGGTGACGCCGCGATGGGCGTGGGCGGTGAAGTCGTTGGTGTCGATCCCGACCTGGGCGAAGTCGGCGTCCAGCGGCTCCACCAGCTTGCGGCGCACGTAGTCGCCCAGCATCGATTCGTGCATCACCGCGACGGCCGGCACGTCGCTGGCGACCAGCCGCGCATTGAGCTGGTCGTAGTACGGCCCCCACTCGCCGATCTGCGTGCGCACGACGATGCGGCCCTTGTTCTGCGCATTGAACTCGTTGACCAGCGACGTCAGGATGCCGCACTCGCCGACGGCCGCGCGCGGGTCGGTGTTGTTGCCGTAGGTGGCGTCGCAGCTGCCGAAGAAGCGCATCAGGTCGATCTCGACCGGACCCGGCTTCGCGGCGTCGGCGTCGGCGGCCCGGGTCGGGCCGCAGCCACTCGCGACGCACGCCGCCAGGGCGACCGCCGCCGCACGCAGGAGGAAGCGCCCTGCACTCATGCCTTGGCCTCCGTCCGGCGTCCGGTGCCCGCGACGGCCGACACCAGGTACTTCTGGAAGAACACGTAGACGGTGAGCACCGGCAGGCCGGCGAACACGGCCTGCGACATCAGGAAGCCCAGGCCCTCGGACTGCGCGAAGTTGGTCTGCGTGGACGCGAGGCCGCGCGTGAGCGTGTACATCTCGGGCTTGGTGGCGATCACCAGCGGCCACAGGTAGTCGTTCCACGCGGCCAGGAAGGTGAAGATCGCCAGCGTGGCCTGCGCGGGCAGCGACAGCGGCAGGATCACGCGCAGGAAGGTCTTCAGCCGCGACGCGTTGTCCAGCATCGCGGCCTCTTCGAGCTCGGCCGGGATCGCGCGGAAGTACTGCGTCATCAGGTAGACGCCGAACGGCGCCGCCAGGCCCGGCAGCATCAGGCCGGCATACGTGTTCTGCAGGCCCCAGTGCGAGAACATGCGGTGCAGCGGGATGAAGATCGACTGGCTCGGGATCGCCAGCCCGAAGATCACCAGCGCGAACACGAGGCGCCGGCCCGGGAACTCGGTGCGCGCGAAGCCGTAGCCGGCCAGCGACGACAGCACGACGACGCCCACCGTCTGCCCCATCGCCACCACCACGCTGTTGAGCACCCATCGGAACACCTGCGAGGTCTGCAGGATGTTGAGGTAGTTGGCCAGCGTGTAGGGCGGCGCGAGGAACGCGTCGGTGCGCGACATCAGGAACTCGTTGGGCTTGAACGAGAGCGCCAGCACCCACAGCAGCGGCAACATCCACGCGAACGCGAGGATGCACAGCAGCGCGAGCACGGCGCGGTCGAAGCCGCTGCGGCGGATGGCCACGCTCATCTTGCCGCCCCCCGCTTGTCCCGCTGCAGCCACAGCTGGAACGACACGCCCACCAGCAGGAACGCGAACAGCACCTGCGACGCCGCGGTGGCGTAGCCCAGCGACAGCTGCACGAAGGCCTGCTCGTAGATGAACTGCACGATCGAGCGCGAGCTGTTGTTCGGGCCACCGGCGGTGAGCAGCAGGATCTGCGGGAAGACCTGGCACTCGCGGATGATCTCGATGATCGCCACGAGCATCACGGTGCGCTTGAGCGCCGGCAGCGTGACGGAGAGCAGCGTGCGCCAGCGCGTCGCGTTGTCCAGCGCGGCCGCCTCATAGACGTCGCCCGGGATCTGCTGCAGCGCCGACAGGAACAGCATCATCGGCAGGCCGATGATCCACCACACGGTGATCATCGCCACCGTCGGCAGCGCCAGCGTCTCGCTGGTGAGGAACGAGACGTCGCCGAGCCCCACGTGCGACAGCAGCTGCGCGACGAGGCCGCGATCGGGCATCAGCGCCAGGCGCCAGACCAGCGTCACGATGGTCACCGACAGCACCGACGCGCTGAAGAACATGCCGCGCAGCCAGGCGCTCAACCGACCCGGGCGGTTCAGGGCGAGCGCCAGCGCCAGCGACAGCACGACGAACACCGGCACGCTGATCAGCACGAAGCGCAGCGTGTTCCACAGCACCTGCAGGAAGATCTCGTCGTCGAGCAGATTGGCGTAGTTCTCCAGGCCGATCCAGGTGTGCTCGTCGGACAGCAGGTCGTGCTCGTGGAAGCTGATCCAGAAGCCCTGCGCGAGCGGGACCAGCACCAGCACGGCGTACAGCAGCACGAAGGGCAGCACGAACAGCGCGTTGCTCAGGCGCGAGCGGCGAACGCCCGCGGCCTGCGCGCGCGGCGGGCGCCTGGCCACGGGGCCAAGCGCGGCAAGGGTGGACGCGGGCGCGCTCACGACGTGGCTCTCCGCAACGGCACGACCGCGGCCGGCGCCGCCTCGGCGTGATGGGCGACGGCGCCGTCGTCGAACAGGTGCGCCTCCGCCGTGTCGACGCTCAGGCCGACGCGCTCGCCCACCTGCGGCGCGGCCCCGGTGACAGTCGCGCCGACGGTGGTGTCGTCGGCCAGGCGCACGTGCGCCAGCGTGCGTTCGCCGAGGAACTCGACGAGGTCGACGGTCCCGGCCAGCACGGCGCCCTCGGCGTCGCACAGGCGCAGGTTCTCGGGCCGCACGCCCAGCACCAGGTTGGCCCCGCGCGCGGGCCCTTGCGCGGGCACGCGCGTGACGAGCGCGCCCCCGCCCGGCAGCGCGAGCGCCACGCGCTCGCCCGCGTCGGCCTGGCGCGTGGCCTGGATGAAGTTCATGGCCGGCGTGCCGATGAAGCCGGCGACGAAGCGCGTGGCCGGGCGGCGATACACCTCGGCAGGCGTGCCCACCTGCTCGATCGCGCCGCCGTTCATCACGACGATGCGGGTGGCCAGCGTCATCGCCTCGAGCTGGTCGTGCGTGACGAAGATCATCGTCGCGCCCAGGCGCTGGTGCAGTCGCGCGAGCTCGATGCGCGTTCGCCCGCGCAGGGCGGCGTCGAGATTGGACAGCGGCTCGTCGAACAGGAAGATCGCCGGCTCCTTGACCACCGCGCGGCCGATGGCCACGCGCTGGCGCTGGCCGCCGGACAGTTGCTCGGGCTTGCGATCCAGCAGCTTTCCGAGCTCCAGCATGCGCGCGGCCTCGTCGATGCGGCGCGCGATCTCGGCATCGGAGGTGCCGATGTTCTTCAGGCCGAAGGCCAGGTTGGCGCGCACCGTCATGTGCGGGTACAGCGCGTAGTGCTGGAACACCATCGCGAGGTTGCGGCGACCCGGCGCCCATTGCGTGACGTCCTGGCCGGCGATCAGGACGCGCCCCTCCGACACCTCCTCCAGGCCGGCGACCATGCGCAGCAGGCTGGTCTTGCCGCAGCCCGACGGGCCCAGGAAGACGATGAACTCGCCCGTGTCGACCTCGAGCGAGAGCCGTTCGATCACGCGGATCGAACCGTACGACTTGCCTACCTGCTCCAGCTTCAACGCGGTCACATCGTCTCCATCTTCGTTGTCTTGCTCGTCGTTCGCGGCCCGCTTCTCCGGACGGTGCTCGCAGCGTCTTCAGCGCGTCACAGCGACGGCCACCCGTCCGCGCTCCAGCGCAGGGTGCTCAGGCGCAGGTGCGACACGCCGTTGTCCTGCGCGTCGTACGAGTGGCGCGCCAGCAGGTCGCCGAACACGTCCTGGTGGCCTGGGCCCTTCCAGCGCAGGCCGCCGGCCTCGACCAGCTCGGCGTGGCCCTGCAGCATGTCGCCGCCATCGCGATCGACGAACGGCCCGGTGGGCGAAGCGGCGCGGCCCACGCGGATGTTGTAGGTGCTGTCGACGCCGCGGCAGCAGAAGTCCCACGAGACGAACAGGTACCACCACGGCCCGCGCTTGACGAGCGTCGGGGCCTCGATGCCGCCCGTGTGGTTGGCCACGAATCGCGTCGTGCCGATCGGCCGCAGAGTCGCCGGGTCGAGCTCGGTCACCCGGATGCCGCGCCAGAACGAGCCGTAGCTCATCCAGATGCGGTGGGTGTCGGGATCGACGAACACGTCCGGGTCGATCGCGTTGAAGTCGTCGCCGGCCCGGCTCTGCAGCACGAGGCCGTCGTCGCGCCACTCGGCGGCGTCGGGCGAGTCCGCGCTGGCGATGCCGATCGCCGACGTGTTCTTGCCGAACGTGGAGATCGAATACATCACGTGGAAGCTGCCGCCCAGCTCGAACAGCTTCGGGGCCCAGACGTCGATGCCCTTGTGCGCCGGCACCGCCTCGGCCCACCAGGCGGGCGTGCGGCCAAGGGTGAAGATCGGCGCGAGGCGCGTCCAGACCGTTCCGTCATTCGAATGCAGGCGCTGCAGGCCGGGCCCGGTGGCGAACACGTACCAGCCTCCGGCGCCCACCCACAGGCTCGGGTCGTGCACGCGCGTGTCGCCGCTGAGTGGGTCGGACGTGGACGCCGCCAGCGAGGCGGCCGGGGCGTCGGGACGCAGGGTGGGGGGCATGGAAGTGGCCGGTGCGGGAGCGGGGGCCATCGCGCAGCTGGCGACGCAGGCGAGCGCGGCGACCAGGGCGAGATGGCGGGCGATCTTCATGGCGTCGTCGATCAATGCGTCAGCCGGCCGCGCTGTAGGCGGTCTTGACGGTCGTGTAGAACTCCCGCGCGTACGTGCCCTGTTCGCGTGGCCCGTAGCTGGAGCCCTTGCTGCCGCCGAAGGGCACGTGGTAGTCGACGCCGGCGGTCGGCAGGTTGACCATCACCATGCCCGCCTGCGCGTGCAGCTTGAAGTGCGTGGCGTGCTTGAGGGAGCGCGTGCACAGGCCGGCGGACAGGCCGAACTCGGTGTCGTTGGCGATCGCCAGCGCCTCGTCGTAGTCGCGCGCCTTGACGACGTTGGCGACCGGGCCGAACACCTCCTCGCGGCTGATGCGCATCGCGTTGGTGGTGCCCGTGAACAACGCGGGCCGCTGGTAGAAGCCGGGCGTCGCGCGCTCGAGCACCTCGCCACCGAACGCGAGCTCGCCGCCTTCCTGGCGGCCGATCTCCACGTACTTCAGGTTCTGCGCGAGCTGGCGCTCGTCCACCACCGGCCCGATGTCGGTGCCGTCCAGCAGCGCGTTGTCCACCTTCAGCGCGCGCAGCTTCGCGACCACGCCGTCGACGAACGCGTCGTGGATGCCTTCGGTGACGATGAAGCGGCTCGACGCCGTGCAGCGCTGGCCGGTGGAGTAGTACGCGCCCTGCACCGCGGCGTTGACCGCGACGGCCAGGTCGGCGTCGTCCAGCACGACCAGCGGGTTCTTGCCCCCCATCTCCGCCTGCACCTTGGCCTGGCGCTGCGCGCACGACGCGATGATGCGGCGGCCGACGCCCACCGAGCCGGTGAAGCTCACGGCCTTGACCAGGGGCGAGTCCACCATCGCCTGGCCCACCTGCGAGCCCGCGCCCATCACGAGGTTGAACACGCCGCGGGGCAGGCCGCTGCGGCTCAGGATGTCGGCGATCGTCCAGCCGCAGCCCGGCACGAGCTCGGCGGGCTTGAAGACGACGCAGTTGCCGTAGGCCAGCGCCGGCGCGATCTTCCACGCGGGGATCGCGATGGGGAAGTTCCACGGCGCGATCAGGCCCACGACCCCGACCGGCTGGCGCAGCACCTCCACGCCGACGCCGAGCCGCACGGAGGCCAGCGTCTCGCCGCCGGCACGCAGCGCCTCGCCGGCGAAGAACTTGAAGATCATCGCGGCGCGATGGGCCTCGCCGATGCCCTCGGGCAGCGTCTTGCCTTCCTCTCGCGAGAGCAGGCGGCCGATCTCCTCGCGGCGCGCGAGCAGCTCGCTGCCGACGGCATCCAGCACGTCGAAGCGCTGCTGCGGCGTCGACGCGGCCCAGGTCGGCGCGGCGGCCGCCGCGGCCGCGATCGCGTGCCCGGTCTGCACGGCGTCGGCCTGCGCGTAGTCGCCGATGATGTCGCGGGTGTCGGACGGGTTGACGTTGGGCCGCGTGCCGCTGCCCTGCACCCACTCGCCGGCGATGAAGTTGTCGAAGCGGTTCATCGGTTCAGGCCCAGCGCAGGACGAGGGGATCGAGGCGGCGGGCCGCGTCGAGCAGGCCGGCGCGCGTGGCCGGGTTCATGGCCGGATAGGGGCAGCGCGGCGCGTCGCACGCGATCACGCCGCCTTCCTTCATCAGCGCCTTGGCGGCCAGGAAGCCGCCCTGGCGGTTCTCGTAGTTGATCAACGGCAGCCAGCGGCCGTAGGCCTCGACGGCCTCCTCGCGACGGCCCGCGGCGTAGGCGTCGACGATGGTGCGGATGCCGTCCGGGTAGCCGCCGCCGGTCATCGCGCCGGTGGCGCCGGCGTCGAGGTCGGCCAGCAGCGTGATGGCCTCCTCGCCGTCCCACGGGCCTTCGATCGCGGCGCCGCCGATCGCGATCAGCTCGCGCAGCTTGTTGGCCGCGCCTGCCGTCTCGATCTTGAAGTAGCGCACGTTCTCGTGCTGGCGGGCCAGTTGCGCGAGGAATGCGGCCGACAGCGGCGTGCCCGCCATCGGCGCGTCCTGGATCATGATGGGAATCTTCAGGCCCTCGCTGAGGCGGCCGTAGAAGCGGTCTATCTGCTTCTCGCCCACGCGCAGCGTGGCACCGTGGTACGGCGGCATCACCATCACCATCGCGGCGCCCTGCGCCTGCGCGCGCTGGCTGCGCGCGAGGCAGATGTCGGTGGAGAAGTGCGTGGTGGTGACGATCACCGGCACCCGGCCGGCCACGTGCTCGAGGATCGCGCGTGTGAGCGTCTCGCGTTCGTCGTCGCCGAGCATGAACTGCTCGGAGAAGTTCGCGAGGATGCACAGGCCGTTGGAGCCGGCATCGATCATGAAGTCGACGCAGCGCTTCTGGCCGGCCAGGTCCAGGCCCCCGTGCTCGTCGAAGATCGTCGGGACGACGGGAAAGACGCCTTGGTAGCGAGCTGCGGTCATGTCGTCTCCTTCAGTGCGAGTGGCGCGGGACGGCCGAGCCGCGGCAGCCGCGCAGGAAGTCGAAGTCGCAGCCCTCGTCGGCCTGCAGCACGTGCTGCACATACAGCGAGCGGTATCCACTCGCGTCGGCGGGATCGGGTACCTGCGCGGCGGCCCAGGCCTCCAGGCGCTGCGCGAGTTCGGCCTCGGGGATGTCCAGGTGCAGGCGGTTGGCGTCGCAGTCGAGCTCGATCCAGTCGCCCTCGCGCACCACCGCCAGCGGGCCGCCGGCGCGCGCCTCGGGCGCCACGTGCAGCACGACGGTGCCGTAGGCGGTGCCGCTCATGCGGGCGTCGGAGATGCGCACCATGTCGGTCACGCCCTGGGCGAGCAGCTTGGGCGGCAGGCCCATGTTGCCCACCTCGGCCATGCCGGGATAGCCGCGCGGGCCGCAGTTCTTCAGCACGAGGATGGAATCCTTCGTCACCTGCAGCTCCGGATCGACGATGCGTTCCTTGTAGTGCTCCAGGTTCTCGAACACCACGGCCCGACCGCGATGCCTGAGCAGGTGCGCGCTGGCGGCGGACGGCTTGAGCACGGCGCCGCGCGGCGCCAGGTTGCCGCGCAGCACGCGGATGCCGCCGTCGGCCACGAGCGGCTTGTCCAGCGGGCGGATCACCTCGTCGTCATGGATCGCCGCGTCCTTGACGTTGTCCCATAGCGACTGGCCGTTGGCGGTGAGCGCGTCCGGATGCGGCAGGCGCCCGGCCTCGCCCAGGCGGCGCAGCACGCCCGGCAGGCCGCCGGCGTAGTAGAACTCCTCCATCAGGAAGCGGCCCGAGGGCAGCAGGTCCACCAGCGTGGGCGTGCCGCGGCCGATCTCGGTCCAGTCGTCGAGATCCAGCTTGACGCCCACGCGGCCGGCGATCGCCTTCAGGTGGATCACGGCGTTGGTCGAGCCGCCGATCGCGGCGTTCACGCGGATCGCGTTCTCGAACGCCTCGCGGGTGAGGATCCTGGACAGCTTCAGGTCCTCGCGCACCATGTCGACGATGCGCATGCCCGACAGATGCGCGAGCACCTGGCGGCGCGCGTCCACCGCGGGGATCGCGGCGTTGTGCGGCAGGCTGGTGCCCAGTGCCTCGGCCATGCAGGCCATCGTGGACGCGGTGCCCATGGTGTTGCAGGTGCCGGCCGAGCGGGACATGCCGGCCTCGGCCGCCAGGAACTCGTTCAACTTGAGCGTGCCCGCCTTGACCTGCTCCGACAGCTGCCACACGGCCGTGCCCGAGCCGATGTCCTTGCCGTTGTGCTTGCCATTGAGCATCGGGCCGCCGGTGACGACGATCGCCGGCACGTCGACGCTGGCGGCGCCCATCAGCAGCGCCGGCGTCGTCTTGTCGCAGCCCACCAGCAGCACCACGCCGTCGATCGGGTTGCCGCGGATCGACTCCTCGACGTCCATGCTCGCCAGGTTGCGCGTGAGCATCGCCGTCGGGCGCAGGTTGGACTCGCCGTTGGAGAACACCGGGAACTCCACGGGGAAGCCGCCGGCTTCGAGGATGCCGCGCTTGACGTGCTCGGCGAGCTTGCGGAAATGGGCGTTGCACGGGGTCAGTTCGGACCACGTGTTGCAGATGCCGATGATGGGCTTGCCCTGGAACTCGTGGTCGGGGATGCCCTGGTTCTTCATCCAGCTCCGGTACATGAATCCGTTCTTGTCCGCGGTGCCGAACCACTGCGCGGATCGGAGCTTGAGGGGAGCTGTCGCCATGAGGGTCTCATCGATGGAATGTGCGAATTAAAGTATGACTATTGAAAAGATCGAATGCGTGTTTACCCCAAATCAGTGCGCCAAATATGATCTATAGTCTTACTTTATTGCATGGGAATCACAATATTGCACCATCCAGGTGCGAGCACGGACGACCTCTCGAATGACCGCCTACGCCCGCTACCCCAGCCTCCAGGATCGCCCCGTCCTCATCACGGGAGGCGCGACCGGCATCGGTGCCTGCCTGGTCCGGCGCTTCGTCGAACAGGGCGCGCGCGTCGGCTTCGTCGACATCGACGCCGCGGCGGGCCACGCCTTGGTCGATACCCTCACAGGTACCGGCGCGCATGCCCCCGTGTTCGTGCGGGCCGACCTCACCGACATCGCCGCGCTGCGGGCGGCGTTCGCGCGCCTGCGCGAGGCCATCGGACCCGTCGCCGCGCTGCTCAACAATGCGGCCAACGACCGGCGCCACGACGTCGCGAGCGTCACCTCCGACTCCTGGGACGCAGGCATCGCCGTCAACCTGAAGCACCAGTTCTTCGCGGCCCAGGCGGTGGCGCCCGACATGCAGGCCGCCCGCGGCGGCAGCATCATCAACTTCGGGTCGATCAGCTGGATGCTCAAGCAGGGCGGCATGGTGGCCTACACCACCTCCAAGGCCGCCGTGCAGGGCCTGACGCGCTCGCTCGCGCGCGACCTGGGCGTGCACGGCATCCGCGTCAATACGCTCGTGCCCGGCTGGGTGATGACCGACAAGCAGCTCGCGCTGTGGGTCGATGAAGCCGCCAAGGCCGAGATCGCAAGGGGCCAGTGCATCGCCAGGGCGCTGGTGGCCGACGACGTCGCGCGCATGGCGCTGTTCCTGGCCGCGGACGACAGCGCCATGTGCACCGCCCAGGATTTCATCGTCGACGGCGGCTGGGTGTAATCCGCCGTAACCGTTCCCCGATAAGCTCCGATCGATGACCGCCACCGCATCGTCGCCCGAGGCCGACGTTCCCACGCCCGGCCTGCTGAGGCTCGCCTGGCCGATCTTCGCCGAGCAGTCGCTGCACATGCTCACGAACGTGGTGTCCACGCTGATGGCCAGCCGCATCGGCGACAACGCGGTGGCGGCGCTCGGCAGCGCCACGCAGGTCCTGGTGATGTTCCTGATCGGCTTCAACGTGCTGGCCGTGGGCGCATCGATCGCCACCACGCACCACCTGGGCCTGGGCGACCGCACGGGCGCGCGCCGGCTGGCGCGCGGCGCCGTGGCCACCAACCTCTGGCTGGGCGCCCTCTTCAGCCTGCTGCTGGGCGTGACGGCGCCGACGCTGCTGCGCTGGGCGCAGCTGACGCCGCCGCTGATGGCCTATGCGTTGCCCTACCTGCACTGGATGGGCGGCACGCTGTTCCTCGAGTCGATGAACTTCGCGCTGTGCGCGGTGCTGCGCGCGCACGGCCACACGCGCGAGGTGATGTTCGTGATCCTGGCGCAGAACGTGGTCAACGCGGGGCTGAGCGCGCTGCTGATCTTCGGCCTGGGCGGCCTGCCCGAGCTGGGCGTCACCGGCATCGCGATCGCGGCGGCCACGAGCCGGCTGCTGGCGTGCGCGGCGCTGTGGGTGCTGGTGAACCGCCACATCGGCCTGCGACTGCGGCCGCGCGACCTCGTCAGCATCCACATCGTCGACCTGCGGCGCCTGCTGTCGCTGGGCTTTCCCGCGGTGCTGGAGAACGTGAGCTGGTTCGCGTCGTTCATGGTCATCACCGCGCTCACCGCGCGCATGGGCGAGCGCATGCTGGCCACGCAGGCCTACACGATGCAGATCGCGCAGATCGAGATGCTCGCGTGCCTGTCCATCGGCATCGGCAACGAGATCATCGTGGGCCGACTCGTCGGCGCCGGCCGCTTCGAGGACGCGCGCCAGCGCTGCCTGGCCAACATGCGGCTGGGGCTCATCATCACCGTGGGCGTGGCCATCGTGTTCGCCGTGCTCGGGCCGTGGGCGCTGCACCTGTTCACCGACGACCCGCAGATCGTGGCGCTGGGCCGCACGCTGATCCTGCTGGGCCTGCTGCTCGAGCCCGGGCGCAGCTTCAACCTGATCATCATCAACGCGCTGCGCGCCAGCGGCGACAGCCGCTTCCCGCTGATCGCCGGACTCATCTCGCAGTGGGGAATCATGCTGTTCGGCTCCTGGCTGCTGGGCACGGCGCTGGGTTTCGGGCTGATCGGCGTGTGGGTGGCGCTGATCCTCGACGAATGGCTGCGCGGCCTGTTCATGCTGCAACGCTGGCGGCGCGGCCGCTGGCTGAGGCACGCGCTCCGCGTGAAGACCGAGGCCGCCGCCTACCCCGCCAACGCCGCACTTCAAAGCCGGAGCTACACATGACCCCACCCGCCACGCTGCAACGACGCCCCTATGGCCACCTGCCCGATGGGCGCCTCGTCGAGGAGGTGACGCTGGCCCACGGCGGCCTCGTGCTGGGCCTGATCACGCTGGGCGGCCTCGTCACCACGCTGTGGGCGCCCGACCGCGACGGCGTCGCCGCCAACGTGGTGCGCGGCTTCGACAACCTCGACGACTACGCGCACCGCAACCCGCACTTCGGCGTCATCGTCGGCCGCTACGCCAACCGCATCGCGCGTGGCGAGCTGGTCATCGACGGCCAGGTCCACACACTCTCGCGCAACCACGGCACGAACAGCCTGCATGGCGGCGTCGAGGGATTCGGCAAGCGGCTGTGGGAGATCGCGTCCGCGCGCGAACATGACGCCGCGCTGGGCGGCCCGGCCGTCACGCTGCGCTACGTGAGCGAGGACGGCGAGGAAGGCTTTCCGGGCCGCGTCGAGGCGCTCGTCACGTATTCGCTGGGCGCCGACCGCCGCTGGCGCGTCGACTACGAGGCCACCACCGACCGCACGACCGTGGTCAACCTCAGCCACCACGACTACTTCAACCTCGCCGGGCACGGCAGCGCGCTGGACCACCGGCTCACGATGCCCGCGAGCCGCTTCCACCCGATCGACGCCGCGCTGATCCCCACGGGCATCGCGCACGTGGAGGGCACGCCCTTCGACTTCCGCGCGCCCACCGCCATCCGCGCGGGCATGGGCCACGCGCATCCGCAGGTCGCCTCGGTGGGCGGCTACGACCACCACTGGATCCTGGACGACGAGCCCCCCGGCGCGCTGCGCCTGGCCGCGCGACTGGAAGATCCGGCCTCGGGCCGCACGATGACGCTGCACTCCACCGAGCCGGGGCTGCAGTTCTACTCGGGCAACTTCCTCGACGGCTCGCTGCGCGGCCACGGCGGCGAGGCCTACCAGCGCGGCGACGCCATCTGCCTCGAGCCGCAGCACAGCCCCGATTCCCCGCACCATCCGGAGTGGCCGGGCACGCTGCTGCGGCCGGGCGAGACCTATCGCAGCACCTCGGTCTACACGTTCAGCTGACTCCATCGTCGGCGTCGCGCGGGGCGCACGATCCTTGCATGCGCTGCAGCGCCGCCATCGCCATGCGGCGCCATCCCGCATCCTAGAATCACCCCCATGCAGCCAGAGGAAATCGGCCAGACCATCGCCACGGCGATCCTCGAGCGGCGCCTCATCCCGGGCCGCCGGCTCAACGAGCTGGAGCTGTCACGCCTGCTGGGCGTCAGCCGCTCGATGATCCGCTTCGCGCTGGTGGGCCTGCACCACGACGGGCTCGTCACGTTCGAGGCCAACCGCGGCGCGTTCGTCGCCAAGCCCACGCTGGCCGAGGCGAACTTCCTGTTCGAGGCGATCGCCGCCATCGAGCGCTCGGCCGTCGACATCATCCTGGCCGCGCCGCGCCCGCCCTCGCTCGACGGACTGCGCGGCGTGCACCGCAAGCAGGTGAAGGCGCACGCCAAGGACAACATGCGCCTGTCGGAGCAGCTCGCGATCGACTTCCACCACGAACTGCTGGCGCTCACCGGCAACCCCTTGCTGATCGACGCGCAACGCAAGCTGCTGCTGCGCTACCGGATCGTGACGGGGGTGTTCAAGACCGAGCTCGACTACTGCGAGCTGGAGGATCACCACGGCGAGCTGATAGCCCTGCTGGAGAGCGGCTCGGCGGCCAGGCTGCGGCGGCTGGTGGACACGCACTGGCGGCTGGTGATCCGCGGCCACATCAGCGTGAACCCGGGCATCGAGGACCTGGCCGAGGCGCTGCGCCTGTAGGAACGAGAACGGGAGGCCGCGGCCTCCCGTGCTCGATGCCCGCCGCGCGCGAGCGTCAGAAGTGGTACTCGACCCGCACCATCGGCGTGCTGGCCGTGGCGCCTTCGCCGGCCGGGCCCTTGGCGTTGTTGCCGAACTTGTTGTGCCAGTACTCGTACTCCACGCCCACCAGCCAGGTCTTTTTGGACAGGCCCGCGAGCGAGCCGGCGTCCAGCATCAGGTCGGCGTCGATGTGCGACTCGGGCGCGGTCTGCGCGCCGAACTCGTCCTTGCCCTTGGACGTGATGAACTGCGCGTAGCCGTTGAACGAAAGCGGCAGGTCGCCGATGCCGATGCCCCAGTCGGCCTCGAAGGTCGCGTGGTTCTTGTAGTGGTAGCGGCGGTGGATGGCCGCCGGCGCGTTGCTCTCGTCGAACAGCAGCACCGACAGGTTCAGGAAGCCGGGCACCTCCATCTCCACCGTCGGGCCGAAGACGATCAAGCGCTTCTTGGAGGCATACCCGTCGTTCTTCGTGTTGACGTCGAAGCCGGCCGTGACGGCGTAGCCGCGGATCGGGCCCATCGCCAGCTTGGCGCCGGTGATCTTGCCGAGGTCGAAGGTGCCGCGGAACACGCCATAGACCTCCTGCGCGCCCGGGTTGCCGGCGATGCCGCCGCCGGGGTCGTTGTGGTCGGACTGCAGGAAATCGATGTTGACGAAGGTGGTGCCGTACTTGAAGCCCGTCGCGTTGGTGAGCGCGATGATCTCCTTGGTGATGTCGACGCGCTTGCCGTTCGAGTCGTTGTCGTACGGCTCGGCGAACTTGGTGCCGTAGCGCAGGCTCAGGGCGGTGTCGCTCCAGTCGGCAGCCCGCACCATCGGGGTGAACGCGAGGCACACGAATGCACTGATCGCGACGGCCGCGGGGCCGGTCCTGCCCGCGATTGGGGATTGTCGTTTCATGCTGCTCCTCTTTGGTTGGGTGGCTCCACGTTTGCAGCACAATGTGTGCCAGATTGTCGGCAATCTGGCATGCAAGACGGCGCGCCGCGACAGTGATAAAACGGGCGCGGAACCTGCATCGCTTCGTATCCTGTTCGACGACATCCTCGCTGGCTGCGCATGACGACACCCCTCACGCCCTATCCGCGCGACCTCGTGGGCCACGGCCCGAATCCGCCGCATGCGCAGTGGCCCGGCGGCGCGCGCGTGGCGCTGCAGTTCGTCCTCAACTACGAGGAGGGCGGCGAGAACTGCGTGCTGCACGGCGACGCGGGCAGCGAGCAGTTCCTGTCGGAGATGGCCAACCCGCCCGCCTATGCCGACCGCCACCTGAGCATGGAGTCGATCTACGAGTACGGCTCGCGCGTGGGCGTGTGGCGCATCCTGCGCGAGTTCGAGCGCCGCGGCCTGCCGCTCACCGTGTTCGGCGTGGGCATGGCGTTGCAGCGCCACCCCGATGTCACTCGCGCCTTCGTCGAGCTGGGCCACGAGATCGCCTGCCACGGCTGGCGCTGGATCAGCTACCAGCAGGTGGACGAGGCCACCGAGCGCGAGCACATGCGCGCCGGCATCGAGGCCATCCACCGGCTCACCGGGCAGTCGCCGCTGGGCTGGTACACGGGCCGCGACAGCCCCAACACGCGCCGCCTGCTGGCCGACGTGGGCGGCTTCGCCTACGACAGCGACTACTACGGCGACGACCTGCCGTTCTGGACCCGCGTCACGCGCAGCGACGGCGCCGAGGTGCCGCACCTCGTGGTGCCCTACACGCTGGACTGCAACGACATGCGCTTCGCGCTGCCGCAGGGATTCGCCACCGGCGAGGACTTCTTCGTCTACCTGCGCGACAGCTTCGACGCGCTGTGGGCCGAAGGCGCCGAGACGCCGCGCATGATGAGCGTGGGCATGCATTGCCGCCTGCTCGGACGGCCCGGCCGCATAGTCGCGCTGCAGCGTTTCCTGGACCACGTGGCGCGGCACGACCACGTCTGGGTGTGCCGCCGGATCGACATCGCCAAGCACTGGCGCCAACGCTTTCCCGCACCATGACCGCCACCCTCGCACAGCTCAACGCCGCGAACGCCATCGACGGCGTCGTGCTGCTGGACGGCATCTACGAGCATTCGCCGTGGATCGCCGCGGCGGCGATGGCGGAGCGCCCCTTCGCCGACCTCGCGCACCTGCGCCGCGCGCTGGCGGACGCGGTGCGCGCGGGCGGGCACGACGCGCAGCTCGCGCTGCTGCGCGCGCACCCGAAGCTGGCCGGCAAGGCGATGGTGGCGGGCACGCTCACCGCGGAGTCCACCGACGAGCAGACTCGTTCGGGGCTGACGCAATGCACGCCGGGGGAATTCGCACGGCTGCACGCGCTCAACGATGCATACGACGCGCGCTTCGGCTGGCCGTTCATCCTCGCGGTGCGCGGGCCGACCGGCCTGGGGCTGACCCGCGCGGAGATCATCGAGGCCTTCGAGCGCCGGCTGGCCGGCGATCCGGCGACCGAGTTCGAGGAATGCCTGCGCAACGTGCACCGCATCGCGGAGCTGCGGCTGGCCGACCGGTTCGCCGGTTGAGCGTCATCCTGCGCGCAGTCGTGGGATGACAGGTCTGGTGTCGTGCCAAGAAAAATGGTTCTTCGCCGATTCTGCGGGGTGCCTTGGTTTGCGGGGCTCGTTGGTTTGCGGGGCGCGCTGGGTCAGGCACGACTCACCGGGGGAGCTTGTTTTGTTCGTGTCCCCCGTCGGCCTGCGGCCTCCTCCTCCTTAACCTCACAAAACAAGCTCCCCCGCCTCGCCGTGCCGGGTATGGCGGGCCGGAAGACAACATTCGCTGAAGGAAGAGTACGCGAATTTGTTTGAGGGTGTTTGGCATCGTCAGGCCATCGAGGCCGCGACGATGCCCGCGGCCGGCGTTTCCACGCGCCATCGGACTTGACGCGAACCTCGCGTCGCGACGCCGGCGCTCCTTCACGAGGCGGTGCCGATCGTCCATCACGACAAGCATCGCTGGCAGCTCGATTCGCGATTCGCGTCAGGCCCGGCGACCCGCATCAACGTTGGCCGCGGGCATCGTCGCGGCCTCGATGGCCCGACGATGCCAAAACCCCCTACAAAACTGACGCGGACTTCCCCCAGCGAATGTTGTCTGCCGGCACGCCATGCGTGGCACGGCGAGGCGGGGGAGCTTGTTTTGTGAGGTTAAGGAGGAGGAGGCCGCAGGCCGACGGGGGACACGAACAAAACAAGCTCCCTCGGTGAGTCGTGCCTGACCCAGTACGCCCCGTAAACCAACGCGCTCCGCAAAATCGACGATGAACCAGAAAAAAGGCCACGCGCACGCGTGGCCCCCTCGTGAAGCGGATGGCGCTTACTTGCCGCCCGGCACCTGCCCCTCGACGCCCTTGACGAAGAACTTGATGCCGCCCAGGAAGCCGTCATCGGCGACGACGTCCTTCTTGAGGACTTCCTTGCCGGTGTTGTCGGCGATCGGGCCCTTCCAGATCGAGAACGAGCCATCCTTCAGGCCGGCCTTGACCTTGTCGACCTTGGCTTTGAGATCGGCCGGCACCTTGTCGGAGATCGACACCAGGTCGATGGCGCCTTCCTTGACACCCCACCAGACCTTGCCCGTCGTCCAGGTGCCGTTGATCGCGTCCTTGGCGGCCTTGATGTAGTACGGGCCCCAGATGTTGACCGACGAGGCCAGGTGGGCCTTCGGGCCGTAGGCGGTCATGTCGGAGTCCCAGCCGAACGCGTACTTGCCGTTCTTCTCGGCCGTCTGCAGCACGGCGCTGGAGTCGGTGTTCTGCAGCAGCACGTCGGCGCCGCCGTCGATCAGCGATTGCGCGCCCTCGGTCTCCTTGGGCGGGTTGAACCATTCGTTGACCCACACCACCTTCACCTTGACCTTCGGGTTCACGCTCTGCGCGCCGAGGGTGTAGCTGTCGATGTTGCGGATGACCTCGGGAATGGGGATCGAGCCCACGACGCCGATGGTGTTGGACTTGGTCATGCCGCCCGCGATGACGCCGGCCATGTACGCGCCCTCGTACGTGCGGTTGTCGTACGTGCGCATGTTGTCGGCGGTCTTGTAGCCGGTGGCGTGCTCGAAGTGCACGCCTTTGTTGTCGGCGGCGACCTTGAGCATCGGCTCCATGTAGCCGAAGCTGGTGCCGAAGATGAGCGTGTTGCCTTGCGCCACCATGTCGCGGAACACGCGCTCGGCGTCGGCCGACTCGGGCACGCTCTCCACGAAGGTGGTCTGGACCTGGCTGCCCAGTTCCTTCTCGAGCGCCTTGCGGCCGTTGTCGTGCGCGAAGGTCCAGCCGCCGTCGCCCACCGGGCCCAGGTAGGCGAACGCGATCTTCAGCGGGGCCGAGGCGCCGGAGGCCGGCGCGGCGGCGGCCGACGCGGCGGCGGGCTCGGAAGCCGCGACCGGCGCCGCTTCTTCCTTCTTGGTGCAGCCCGCGAGCGCGGCGGCGATCGCCAGGCTGCTCCAGGCGGTGGTGCGGAGCACGGAGCGCCGAGTGGATGTCGTCATGGGATCTCCTCTTTGATGGATCTGGAAAAAGGCTAACTGCCTGGGAAGAACGGCTTGCCGAGGGACGCGGGCATGTTCGCGCGGATCCACACCGGGTTGCGCGAGATCAGCACCAGCACGGCGATGGTGGCCAGGTAGGGCAGCATCGTCAGCAGCTGGCTGGAGATGGCCACGCCCTCTCCCTGGAGGTGGAACTGCAGCATGGTGACGCCGCCGAACAGATAGGCGCCCAGCAGCACGCGCGACGGGCGCCAGGTGGCGAACGTGGTGAGTGCCAGCGCGATCCAGCCCTTGCCGGCCACCATGCCCTCCACCCACAGCGGCGTGTAGACGACGGAGATGTAGGCGCCGGCGACGCCGCACAGCGCGCCGCCCACCATCACGGCGATGAGCCGGATGCGCCGCACGGGATAGCCCAGCGCGTGCGCCGACTCGGGCGACTCGCCCACCGCGCGCAGCACCAGGCCGGCGCGCGAGCGGTACAGGAACCAGACCAGCCCCCCCATGAACGCAATGGTGAGGTAGACCATCGGATGCTGGCGGAACAGCGCCGGCCCGATGAACGGGATGTCGCCGAGCAGAGGGACGGAGAAGTGCGGGCGCGCCGCCAGGTGTTCCTGTGTGTACTTGATGCCCACGAAGGCCGAGAAGCCGTTGCCGAACAGGCTCAGCGCGAGGCCCGTGGCGTACTGGTTGGTGTTGAGCCAGATCACCAGCACGCCGAACGCGCCGGCCATGAGCGCGCCGGCCAGCGCGCCCGCGCCGAACGCGAGCCAGTCGCTGCCGGTCTGGACCGCGGTGGCGAAGCCGGCGATCGCGGCCACCAGCATCATCCCCTCGGCGCCGAGGTTGACGATGCCCGAGCGCTCGTTGATCAGCAGGCCCAGCCCCGCGATCGCGAGCACGGTGCCGGCGTTGAGGGTGGCGGCCAGGAGGAGTGCGTAGGTGTCCATCAGGCGGCCGGACTCTTCACGGGATGCGCCGGATGCGCGGCATGCCAGCGCACGCGGTAGTTGATCAGGGTGTCGCTGGCCAGCAGCGAGAACAGCAGCACGCCCTGGAACACGCCGGTGAGCGACTTGGGCAGGCCCAGGCGCGACTGCGCGAGCTCGCCGCCGATGTAGAACAGGCTCATCAGCAAGGACGAGAACAGCACGCCCACCGGATTGAGCCGCCCGACGTAGGCCACGATGATGGCCGCGAAGCCGTAGCCCGCCGGCACGTAGGGCGTGAGCTGGCCGATCGGGCCCGCCACCTCGAACGCGCCGGCCAGGCCCGCCATGCCGCCCGAGATCATCAGCGCCACCCACAGCGCGCGGCGCGACGAGAAGCCGGCGTAGCGCGCGGCCGCCGCAGCGAGGCCGCCCACCTGCATCTGGAAGCCGCCGTAAACGCGGAACAGGAACAGCCAGAACGTGGCCACCGACACGAGCGCGGCGACGAAGCCGATGTTCACGCGCAGGCCGGCGAACAGGCGCGGGATCCTGGTGGCGTCGAGGAAGGTGATCGTCTGCGGGAAGCCGTAGCCGTCGGGATCCTTCCAGGCGCCGTACACGAGATAGTTGAGCAACTGGTTGGCCACGTAGACCAGCATCAGGCTCACCAGGATCTCGCTGGCGTTGGCCCTGTCGCGCAGGAAGGCGACGATCGCCGCCCAGGCCATGCCGCCCAGCACGCCGGCGAGCAGGATGGGCAGGACGATCCAGTGGCTGGAGTCGGCCGAGGCGTGCATCGCCACGCCCGAGGCCGCGATCGCGCCCAGCACGAACTGGCCCTCGGCGCCGATGTTCCACACGTTGGCGCGGTAGCACACCGCCAGGCCCAGCCCGATCAGCATCAGCGGCGTGGCCTTCACGCACAGCTCCGACACCGCGTTGGCGCCGCGGAAGGGCTCGACGAAGAACATCGCCAGGCCGCGCGATGGATCCTTGCCCAGCAGCGCGAACAGCGCGGCGCCGGCCAGCACCGTGACCAGCAGCGCGATCAGGGGCGACGCCAGCGACATCGCCCTGCTGGGCGCGGGACGCGCTTCAAGCTGCAGCATGCAGGGCCTCCGTTGCCGTCGCGGCGTCGTCGTTCCACAGGCCGCTCATCCAACGGCCGATTTGCTCGCGCGTGGCCTGCGCCGCCGGCACGGACGGCGAGACGCGGCCGCGGGCGATCACGACCAGGCGGTCGGAGATCTCGAACAGCTCGTCGAGATCCTCGCTCACCACCAGCACCGCGCAGCCGGCGTCGCGCAGCGCGAGCAGCGCGCCGCGGATCTGTGCCGCCGCGCCGACGTCGACGCCCCAGGTGGGCTGCGACACGATCAGCAGCCGGGGATGCGCGTCGATCTCGCGGCCCACGATGAACTTCTGCAGGTTGCCGCCCGACAGGCTCCTGGCCGTGGCGTCCGGCCCGCCGGCCTTCACGTTGTACGAGGAGATCAGGTGCCGGGCGAGCGCCGCGGTGCGGCCCACGCTGATCCAGCCGAACGAGCTGATTGGCTCGGTCCGCGTGAGCAAGGTGTTCTGCGACAGCGAGATGGACGGCACCGCGCCGCGGCCCAGGCGCTCCTCGGGCACGAAGTGCAGGCCCTCGTGGCGGCGCCGGCGCGGCGACTGCCGGCCGATGGGCTTGCCGAACAGGCGGATCGCCTCGTCGGACGCGCGCTCGTCCTCGCCGGACAGCGCGGCCATCAGCTCCTGCTGGCCGTTGCCCGAGACGCCGGCCACGCCCAGGATCTCGCCCTTGCGGACCTCGAACGAGATGCCGTCGAGGTCGGCCCCGAACGCGCCGGTGCGCGCCAGCGTGAGGTCGCGCACGGCCAGCACCTGCTCGCCCGGCGTGGCCGCGTGGCGCTCCAGTTGAGGCGGTTCGGCGCCGATCATCAGGCGCGACAGGCTGGCGTTGGTCTCCCGGCGCGGATCGACCTCGCCGGTGACCTTGCCGCCGCGCATCACGGTGCACTTGTGGCACAGCGCGCGGATCTCGTCGAGCTTGTGGCTGATGTAGAGGATGCTGCAGCCCTCGTCGGCCAGCTTGCGCAGCGTGACGAACAGCGCCTGCACGGCCTGCGGCGTGAGCACCGAGGTGGGCTCGTCGAGGATCAGCAGGCGCGGCCTGGTGAGCAGCGCGCGCACGATCTCCACGCGCTGGCGCTCGCCCACCGACAGCGTGTGCACCGGGCGCAGCGGGTCGACCTCGAGCCCGTAGACGCCGGCCACCTCGACGATGCGCTTGGTGACGTCGGCCAGCGTCCACGACTTGTCCAGGCCCAGCCAGACGTTCTCGGCCGCGGTGAGCGTGTCGAACAGGCTGAAGTGCTGGAACACCATGGCGATGCCCAGCGCCCGCGCTTCCTGGGGGTTGCGGATCTCCACCTGCCTGCCGTCCCACACCATCTCGCCCTCGTCGGCCTGCACGGCGCCGTAGATGATCTTCATGAGGGTGGACTTGCCCGCGCCGTTCTCGCCCAGCACGGCATGGATCTCGCCCGGCTCCACGCGCAGGCGGATGCGGTCGTTGGCCTTGACCGCGGGGTACTGCTTGCTGATGTCGATGAGTTCGAGGCGAAGCATCGTGCGGGCTGGGTTAGGCGGGACGTCCGGCGACCCAGGCCGCCACCAGGTTTCGGTCGTCGGCGAGGGTCATCCAGGCGAACAATCTTGCATGCAAGCTGCGTGCCAAACCGTCGCGCTGGACCGCCACCGGCCCGACCGCGACGTCCCACACGCAGACGTCGGCCACGGCGCCCGTCTCCAGGCCGCCGATCTCGCTTCCGAGGTGCAGGGCCCGCGCCGCGCCACGGGTGGCCGCGTGCAGCGCCACCCAGGCCGTGAGGCGTTCGCCGCGCAGGGCCTGCACCTTGTAGGCATCGGCCATGGTACGCAACATCGACAGGCTGGTGCCACCGCCCACGTCGGACGCCAGGCTCACGGCGATGCCGGCGTCGCAATTGGCGCGCCAGTCGAACAGGCCGCTGCCCAGGAACAGGTTGGACGACGGGCTGTGGGCGATCTGCGCGCCGGCACCCGCGAGCGCGGCGCGGTCGTCGGCGTCCAGCCAGATGCCGTGCGCGAACACGCCGCGCTCGTTCAGCAGGCGGTTGCGGGCGTAGACGTCGAGGTAGCTGCGCGCCTCGGGAAACAGCGAGCGCACCCACTCGACCTCGGCGCGGTTCTCGGCCAGGTGCGTCTGCATGTAGACGCCCGGATGGCGCGTGCACAGGCGTCCGGCCATCGCGAGCTGCTCCGGCGTGCTGGTGGGGGCGAAGCGCACGGTGACGGCGTAGGCGAGCCGGTCGTGACCGTGCCAGCGCTCGATCAGCTCGGTGCACTCGCGCTCGGCCTCCACGACGTCGTCGCACAGGCCGGGCGGCGCGTGGCGGTCCATCAGGACCTTGCCGGCGACGACGCGCATGCCGCGCGTGGCGGCGGCCTCGAACAGCCGGTCGACGCTCAGCCTGTGGACCGTGGGGAAGACGACCGCGCTGGTGGTGCCGTGGGCCAGCAGCGCGTCGAGGAAGCGCGCGGCGCCGGCGGTGGCCACGGCGTCGTCGGCGTAGCGCATTTCCGCGGGGAAGGTGTGCGTGTCCAGCCAGTCGAGCAGCTCGGTGCCGTAGCTGGCGATGACGTCCAGCTGCGGGCTGTGGACGTGGGTGTCGATGAAGCCGGGCAGGATCAGGCGGCCCGGGTACTCGTGCCTGGCCCAGTCGTCGCCGGGCGGCTGGCCGCCGGGCAGCGCGCCGGCGATGCGGCCGTCCTCCACCAGCAGCCAGTGATCGGGGCGCCAGCGCACGCCGGCGGGGTCGACCTCGCCCCAGGCGGGCGCGGCGGTGAAGTCGAGCAGGTCGCCGCGCAGGGCGATCTTGGCGGGCTGGACGGTCATGAGGCGAGCGTCGGGCGTGGACGCAGGGCCACGTTGCGCGCGACGTCGCGCACGCATTCGCGCAGCCAGCGCACCGACGCGGATTCGTGGGTGAGGTCGTGCCACAGCTGGTAGTAGGCCAGCGGCGGGAAGGTGACGGGGCAGCGCACGATGCGCACCGGCAGCACGTCGACGTAGCGCTGGCAGAACAGCCGGCCGGTGGTGAGCACCAGCAGGCTGCCGGCCACCATGGAGGGAATCAGCGCGAAGTGGGCGCTGCGCACGGCGATGTCGCGCAGCAGGCCCTGCTTGACGAGGTGGTCGTCGATGACGCCGCGCGCTCCCTCGTAGTTGGGCGTGGGAGCCACGTGCTCGCAGGCCAGGTAGCGCTCCACCGTCCACGCGCGCCCCAGGCCCGCGCGCACGACGGGATGGTCGGCGGCCACCAGGCACACCACCTCGTCGCTCACCAGGCGGCCCAGGTGCAGCTCGTCGGGTGGCGTCAGCCAGTTGCCGATGACGAGGTCGACCTCGCCCTGCGCCAGGCTGCGGCGGTAGTCGAAATGGCTGGACAGCGTGAGCAGCTCGATCTTGACCTGCGGCGCGCGTTGCTTCAGCGTGAGCACCAGCTGCGGCAGGAAGCCGGGGTCGATGAAGTCGCTGGCTGCGATGCGGAAGGTGGTGGTGCTGGTCTGCGGGTCGAACCCGACGCGGCGGGTGCGCTGGCTGAACAGCCGGTCGGCCTCGTTGAGCAGGTTGGCGGCCGGCGCGAGCATCTGCTGGGCGAACGCGGTGGGCGTCATGCCGTTGCCGGCGCGCACCAGCAGCGGATCGCCGGTGAGCTCGCGCAGCCGCTTCAACTGGGCGCTGACGGCGGGCTGGGAGCTCTGCAGGCGCAAGGCCGCGCGCGACACGCTGCGTTCGGTGATCAAGGTGTGCAGGACACGGATGAGGTGGAGCTCGATCTTGTCGAACTCCGTGCGCAGCGTCATACGACTCCATTCATGTTCTGTATAAGGAAAAGTATATTCAGTTCGGGGTCGCGCGGCGTTAAGTTTCATCATCATGAGCGATGCCCTGCGCGCCACTTCCGCCCGCGAGATCCGGTTCTTCCATCGCGGCGGCATCGTGCGGGTGGCGGACGCCCCGGCCACCCGCAGCGTGCTCGACTGGCTGCGCGAGGACCAACGGTGCACGGGCACCAAGGAAGGGTGCAACGAGGGCGATTGCGGTGCATGCACCGTCGTGGTCGGCGAACTGCCCGAGCACACCGATTCGCCCGGCCAGGCCGTGCGCGGACTGCGGCTGCGGCCGGTCAACGCCTGCATCAAGTTCCTGCCCTCCCTGCACGGCAAGGCCTTGTTCACCGTGGAAGACCTGCGCGGGCCGCTGGGCCTGCACCCGGCGCAGCAGGCGCTGGTGGACTGCCACGGCTCGCAATGCGGCTTCTGCACGCCCGGCTTCGCGATGACGCTGTGGAGCAGCTACGAGAACCACTGCGGCGCGGGCACCCGGCCCGACCGCGCCCAGCTGGCCGACGAGCTGGCCGGCAACCTGTGCCGCTGCACCGGTTACCGGCCCATCCTGGACGCCGGCGCGCAGATGTTCGACCACGTGCCGGTCGCCCTGGACACCGCCCCGGTGATCGCCGCGCTGCGCACGATCGCCGCCGGGGCGCCGGCGGCCGCGCCGCGCACGCTGGCCGAGCTGGCGCGACGCTATGCCGCCTCGCCCCAAGCCCGCCTGTTGGCCGGCGGCACCGATGTCGGGCTGTGGGTGACCAAGCAGTTCCGCGATCTCGGCGAGGTAATTCCCGTCACCGAGGTCGACGAGTTGAAGGCCGTCACCCACGCGGGCGGCGAGCTGTGGATCGGCGCCGGTGCGTCGCTGGAGACGGCGTGGGCCGCGCTGGCGGCGCGCGCGCCGTCGCTCACCGAGGCCTGGCGGCGCTTCGCCTCGCCGCCGATCCGCCACGCCGGCACGCTGGGCGGCAACGTGGCCAACGGATCCCCCATCGGCGACTCGGCGCCGGTGCTGATGGCACTCGACGCCGCGGTCGAGCTGCGCCGGGGCGAGCGCGTGCGCCGCCTGCCGCTGGACGACTTCTACACCGGCTATCTGACCAACCGCATGGAGCCCGGCGAATTCGTGCAGGCCCTGGTGGTGCCCGACGCTGCTTGGACGCGCCAGTTGCGCGCCTACAAGATCAGCAAGCGCTTCGACTCCGACATCTCGGCCGTCTTCGCGGCCCTGGCCATCGTCCTGGACGGCGAGCGCGTGGCCGACGTGCGCCTGGTCTTCGGCGGCCTGGCCGCGGTCGTCAGGCGCGCCGCGGCCGCGGAGGCCGTGCTGCTGGGCCAGCCCTGGAACGCCGCCGCGCTGGCCGCGGCGCAGGCCGCGCTGGCGACCGACTTCAAGCCGCTGGACGACATGCGGGCGAGCGCGTCGTACCGCCTCCGCGCGGCGCAGAACCTGTTGCGTCGCTTCTGGCTGGAGACGCTGGCCCAGCCGGCGCTGACGTCGATCTGGAGCGTTGCATGACCGGCACCGCCCCGCGCCACCTCGAACCACCGCACGCCAGCGCGGGCGTGGGCACGCCGCGCCCGCACGAGTCGGCGCACCTGCACGTGGCGGGCGCGGCCACCTACATCGACGACATCCCCGAGCTGGCCGGCACGCTGCACTGCGCGCTGGGCCTGTCGCCGGTCGCACATGGCCGGCTGCGCGCGATGGATCTCGACAAGATCCGCGCCCTGCCCGGCGTCGTCGACGTGTTCGGCGCCTCCGACATCCCCGGCCACAACGACTGCGGCCCGATCTTCCACGACGACCCGATCCTCGCCGACGGCGAGCTGCGCCACGTGGGCCAGCCCGTGTTCGCGGTCGTCGCGCGCACGCGCGGGGACGCGCGTCGCGCCGCCGCGAAGGCGCGCGAGGTGCTGGACATCGAGCCGCTGGAGGCGGTGCTCTCGCCGCGCGAGGCGCACGCCCGCGGCCAGTACGTGATCCCGCCCATCCACCTGGTGCGCGACACCGTCGAGGGCGGCGCGCGCGCCGCGATCGCCGCGGCGCCGCACCGGCTGGCCGACACGCTGGAGGTGGGCGGCCAGGAGCAGTTCTACCTCGAGGGCCAGATCAGCTACGCGGTGCCGACCGAGGACGACGGCATGAAGCTGCACTGCTCCACGCAGCACCCGTCCGAGATGCAGCACCTGGTGGCGCACGCGCTGGGGCTGCAGTCTCATCATGTGCACGTGGAATGCCGGCGCATGGGCGGCGGCTTCGGCGGCAAGGAGTCGCAGTCGGGCCTGTTCGCCTGCGTCGCGGCGCTGGCCGCGCGGCGCAGCGGCCGGCCGGTGAAGCTGCGCCTGGATCGCGACGACGACTTCCTCATCACCGGCCGCCGCCACTGCTTCTCCTACGACTACGAGGTGGGCTACGACGACGCCGGCCGCATCCTGGGACTTGCGATGACGATGATCTCGCGCGCCGGTCATTCCGCCGACCTCTCGGGCCCGGTGATGACGCGCGCGCTGTGCCACGTGGACAACGCCTACTGGCTGCCCGACGTGGAACTGCACGGCTTCTCGGCGAAGACCAACACGCAGAGCAACACCGCGTTCCGCGGCTTCGGCGGCCCGCAGGGCGCGATCGTCACCGAGGTGATCCTCGACTCGATCGCGCGCCGGCTCGGGCTCGACGCGCTGGACGTGCGCCGCGCCAATTACTACGGCGTCGACGAGCGCAACACCACGCCCTACGGCCAGCCGGTCAAGGACAACGTGATCGCCGCGCTGACCGACGAGCTCGTCGCCAGCAGCGCCTACCGCGAGCGCCGCGCCGCCGTCGCGGAGTTCAACGCACGCGAGCCGTGGCTGAAGCGCGGCCTGGCGTTCACGCCGGTGAAGTTCGGCATCTCGTTCAACGTGCGCCACCTGAACCAGGCCGGCGCGCTGGTGCATGTCTACGTGGACGGCTCCATCCTCGTCAACCACGGCGGCACGGAGATGGGCCAGGGCATCAACACCAAGGTGGCCCAGGTCGTGGCGCACGAACTGGGCGTCGCGTACGCACGGGTGCGCGTGACGGCCACCGACACGCAGAAGGTGGCCAACACCTCGGCCACCGCCGCCTCCACCGGCAGCGACCTCAACGGCAAGGCCGCGCAGAACGCGGCCATCACGATCAGGAAGCGGCTGGCCGAGTTCGCCGCGCGCACGTTCGGCGGCGTCGCGGCCGACGTGCGCTTCGAGGAGGACACCGTGCGGGTGCAGGAACACGTCTTCCCGTTCCCCGAACTCGTGCGCCGCGCCTACGAAGACCGCGTGCAGCTGTGGTCGGACGGCTTCTACGCCACGCCCGGCCTGCGCTGGGATCCGGCCGCCACGAAGGGCCGGCCGTTCTACTACTTCAGCTACGGCGCGGCCGTGTCGGAGGTGGTGGTGGACACGCTCTCCGGCGAGTGGCGCCTGTTGCGCGCCGACGTGCTGCACGACGTGGGCCGCTCGCTGAACCCGGCCATCGACATCGGCCAGGTGGAGGGCGCGTTCATCCAGGGCATGGGCTGGCTCACCACCGAGGAGCTGGTGTGGCACCCGAAGACGGGCCTGCTGGCCACGCACGCGCCCAGCACCTACAAGATCCCGACGGCCAACGACTGCCCGCCGGTGTTCGACGTCAGGCTGTTCGCCAACGCGAACGTGGAGGACAGCATCCACCGCAGCAAGGCCGTGGGCGAGCCGCCGTTGCTGCTGCCGTTCTCGGTGTTCCTGGCGATCCGCGACGCCGTCTCGGCGGCCGGTGGGCACCGCGTCGATCCGCCGCTGCGCGCACCGGCGACGCCGGAGGCCATCCTCGACGCCATCGATGCGGTGCGCGCAAGGAGCTGACATGGACCGCGACACCCGCCTCGCCGCGATGCACTGGCTGGAACAGCGCGTGCCGGCCGTCGTCGTCGAGATCGTCGAGGCGCGTGGCTCGGCGCCGCGCGGCGCGGGCACGCGCATGCTGGTGTCGGCCGTGCAGGCCATCGGCAGCATCGGCGGCGGCCATCTCGAATGGAAGGCCCTGGCGGCGGCGAAGGCGATGCTGTCCACGCGCGCACTCGCGCCGCGGCGCGAACGCTATCCGCTCGGGCCGGCGCTGGGCCAGTGCTGCGGCGGCGTGGTGGAGCTCGAGTTCTCGCCGCTGGACGACAGCGCCCTCTTGCGCTGGCCCGAAAGCCCGCCGCTGATGCACCTGCAGATGCACGGCGCCGGCCACGTGGGCCACGCCATCGCCACGCTGCTGACGACGCTGGACGTGCGCTGCGACTGGATCGACGAGCGCGACGACGCGTTCCCGCCCACCACCGCGCTGGGCACGCCGTGGCCCGACGGCGTGCGGCGCCGCGAGGTCGACGGCGCCGAGGGCGAGGTGGCCCTGGCGCCGGCCGGCGCGTTCTTCCTGGTGCTGACGCACGACCACGCGCTGGACCTGCGCATCGCCGAGGCCGCGCTGCGGCGCGACGACGCGGGCTTCGTCGGCGTGATCGGCTCGAAGTCCAAGCGCGAACGCTTCCGTCACCGACTGGCGCAGCGTGGCATGGACGAGCCGCGCATCAACCGCATGCAATGCCCCGTGGGCGTGGCGGGCATCGCCGGCAAGCAGCCCGAGATCATCGCGCTGGCCGTGGTGGCGCAGCTGATGCAGCACGCGACCGCGCTCAGCCCGGATGCGCCCCGGCTTCGTACCACTGCCTGATCACGCCGCGCTCGGCGTCGGTGATCCGCGTGGCGTTGTTCAGGGGCATGGCCTTGAGCACGACAGCCTGCTGGTACATCTGCGTCGCGTGCGCGAGGATCTGGTCGGGCGCGTCTAGCCGCACGCCCTTGTTGGCCAGCTGCGCGTTGTGGCACAGGCTGCAGCGTTCCTTGACGATGGCCTGCACCTGCGCGAACGACGGCGCCGCGGGAACGCCGGCCGCGGGCGCCTCGGCCTTCGGCGCCAGCCAGACGCCCAGTCCCGCCAGCAGCGCGCAGCCGACGCCCGCGTACTCCCACGGCACGCGCTTGCCCAGCACCCGCGCCCGATGGCGCGCGACGAACGAGGTGCGGATCAGCGCCCCGGCGGCCATCACGATCACCAGCACGATCCAGTTGCCCTCCGCGCCGTGCAGGAACGCGTAGTGGTTGCTGAGCATCGCGGCCAGCACCGGCAGCGTGAAGTAGGTGTTGTGCACGCTGCGCTGCTTGGCGCGCCGGCCGTGCGCCGGGTCCACCGCCTCGCCGGCCTTCATCTGCGCGATCACCTTGCGCTGGCCCGGGATGATCCAGAAGAACACGTTGGCGCTCATCGTGGCGGCCATCATCCCGCCCACGAGCACGAAGGCGGCGCGGCCGGCGAACAGGTCGCACGCGAGCCACGACGCGAACGCCACCAGCGCGGCCACCAGCGCGCCGGCCGCGGCCTGGCTGCCCTGGTCGAACAGGCGGCAGATGGCGTCGTAGGCTAGCCAGAACACCACCAGGAAGGCCAGCGCGCAGGCGATCGCGGGGCCGGCCGTCCACGCGTGCACGCGCGGGTCGATCAGGAAGGTGTTCGCCTGGAACAGGTAGAGGACGGTGAACAGCGCGAAGCCGGTGAGGAACGTGGAGTAGCTCTCCCAGTAGAACCAGTGCAGGTGCTCGGGCAGCTTCCTCGGTGCGCCCAGGTACTTGTGCGGGTTGTAGAAGCCGCCGCCGTGCACCGCCCAGAGTTCGCCGCCGACGCCCTTTTCCTTCAGCTCTGCATCCGTCGGCTCCACGAGGCTGGCGTCGAGGAACACGAAGTAGAACGAGGAGCCGATCCACGCGATCGCGACGATCACGTGCGCCCAGCGCAGCAGGAAGTTGACCCAGTCGAGAAGGTAGAGATCCATGCGGAAAGGCGATGCAAGAGCCGCGCCAGAAAGCTAACTGCCGCGGTATGTCGAGTACGACCAGGGGCTGGCCAGCAGGGGCACGTGGTAGTGCGAGGTCGCGTCGGCGATGCCGAAGTCCAGCGGCACGCGATCCAGGAACACCGGCTCGGGCAAGGCGGCGCCGCGGGCGCGGAAGTAGTCGCCGACCTCGAACGCGAGGCGGTAGCGGCCTGCCTCGAGTGCGGCGCCTTCCAGCAGCGGGCCGCCGGCGCGGCCGTCGTCGTCCAGCGTGAACTCGCGCAGCAGCTGCGCGGCGTCGCCCTCCAGCCGGTACAGCGCCACGCGCATGCCCGCGGCGGGGCAGCCGTTCATGGTGTCGAGGACGTGCGTGGTGAGGAAGCCCATGGCTGCGGGTGGAGAGGACGGAGCAGGCGTCATCGTGTCAGATTTCGCCGGGAAGGTCATGCGGAAACGCGGATGGCCGGCATGTTTCCCGGCAGATATCTCATCCGACCGCCACGCTGCAGCGCGCGATGGCGCGCGCCAGCTGATCCACGTCGATCGGCTTGGCCACGTAGTCGTCCATGCCGGCGGCCAGGCAGGCCTGGCGATCCTCGTCGAAGGCGTTGGCCGTCATCGCGATGATGGGCAGCGACGCCCGCGGCCCGTCCAGCGCGCGGATCGCCTGGGTGGCCTCCATGCCGTCCATGCCGGGCATCTGCAGGTCCATCAGCACCAGGTCGTAGTCGCCGCGGCGCACCGCCTCCACCGCCTGCCGGCCGTCGGCGACCAGGTGCACGCGATGGCCCATGCGCGCGAGGACGGCGTCGATCAGGATCTGGTTGACGTCGTTGTCCTCGGCCACGAGGAGACGCAGCGGCTGGCGCGGAGCCTCGGCCTGCGCGGCTCCGGCCTGCACGGGCGCGGGTTCGCCGCGATCCACGAGGCGGGTGGGAATCGTCACGACGAAGCGGCTGCCCGCGCCAGGCGCGCTGGTGGTGGTGATCGTGCCGCCCATCAGTTGCACGATCTCGCGCGTGATCGCCAGACCCAGCCCGCTGCCGCCGTAGCGGCGCATGGTGGTGGAATCGGCCTGCGTGAAGCGATCGAACAGCGTGGGCATCGCGCTGGCGGGGATGCCGATGCCCGTGTCGCTGACCTCCAGGCGCAAGGTCTGCGCGCGATCCGCGCCCGGCTCCACGGCGATGATCAGCCGCACGGTGCCGCTGTCGGTGAACTTGATCGCGTTGCCCAGCAGGTTGAACAGGATCTGCTGCAGGCGGATCGAGTCGCCCAGCACCTGCGTGTCCTCGTTGGGGATCATCTCGAAACGCAGCGCGAGGCCCTTGCCCAGCGCCCGTTCGCGCAGCAGCTCGACCACGCCCTCGCCGGCGCTGCGCACGCCGAACGGGGCCGAGGCGAGCTGCAGATGGCCGGCCTCGATGCGCGAGACGTCCAGGATGTCGTTGATCAGGGCCAGCAGCAGGCGGCCGGAGCTGCCGATCAGCTCGGCGTGGCGGCGCTGCTGCAGGTCCAGCGCGGAATGCAGCATCAGCTCGTTGAGGCCCAGCACGGCATTGAGCGGCGTGCGGATCTCGTGGCTCATCGTGGCCAGGAACTGCGACTTGGCCTGGTTGGCCTCCTCGGCGTTCGCCTTGGCCTGCGAGAGCCGGCGTTCGGCCTCGGTGACGTCGTGGAACACGCTCACCACGCCGCCCTCGCGCGTGCGGCGGTCGACGATGCGCACGACCAGCCCGTTTCCCAGGTCGCGCTCCCACTCGCCTTCGCCCGCCTGGTGCATGCGATCGCGTTCCTCCAGCCACAGGGCCCGCTCTTCGGGCGAGGCGCCGAGCAGGGGCGTGTCGGCGACGGCCGCCGACAGGTCGGCGTAGTGCATGCCCACCCGCAGGACGCCGCGCATCCAGGGAAACATCTCCACGTAGCGCTCGTTCCAGCGCAGCACGCGGTCGTCCCTGTCGCACAGCAGGAAGCCGTCGGGCATCGCCTCGAGCGCCTGATCCAGGGTGCGCACGGAGCGTGCAAGCGCCTCGCGCGCATCGGCAAGGCGGTTGAACTGCCACTGCGACAGCGCGCCGGCCACGAGGGTGAGCGCCACCAGCGCCAGGCAGGCCGCCACGATGACGTTGCGGTTCTGCTGCCAGCCGTGCAGCGCCTCGGCCAGCGGCAGGCTCACGGTGACGCGCAGCGAGCGGTACAGCGTCGGGCGTACCGCCACCACGGCGGGCGCGCCGGTGAGCCGCGACGGCGCCAGCACCGGCTCGCCGCGCAAGGCCTCGTCGGGCAACGGCGTCGCCCGCTGCGCGCGCAGGCCGGCGCCGGAGGGCACGGTGACCAGCACCTGGCCGTCGTCGCGCTCCAGCGTGACGCCCAGCCCTCCCGCCGCGCCACCCTGCGCGATGATGGCCGCCAGCGCCGTCGTCGGCACCTCCACCACCGCCAGCACGCGGCGGTCGTCGGGCAGCACCACGAGGCGCGCCATGTAGACCGACGGCTCGGTGGTGGCCGGGCTGATGGCGGGGTCGCTGATCGTCAGCTGCGGCACGGGCTGCGCGAACAGGCGCGCCGCGAAGCCGTCGGGCAGGCGCATGCCGTTGCGATCGCTGGAGGGCAGGCTGGCGGCCAGCGTGGTGCCGCCGTCGTCGATCAGCGCCGCGTCGTTGAACAGCAGTTGCCGATCCTTGAACGCCGCCATCGCGCGGTGCGCGGCGTCGGCGGCCAGCGTGCCGTTCGCGCGCCACGCGGGCGCCACGACCCCGGCCAGGCTGGTGAGCTGCAGGTCCACCGACAGCAGCGCGCGATTCAGTTCGGCCTCCGAGCCGGCCGCCGTCTGCAGCACGACCTCGTGGGCGCGCGCGATCGCCTCGCGCCGCTCCGCCCCCACCAGCCAGCCGGCCGTGAGGACGAGCGCCAGCAGCAACGCGAAGGTTGCCGTCCAGACGATGGCGCTGGAGCGTGGCAGGCCCACCGTCATCGCGCCTCGATCCCCGCGCTGTGCGCGAGCGTGCGATTCCAGACCGCCGCGCATTGCGGGCCACAGCGCTGCAGCCAGCGCGGCAGCACGGTGGCGGTGAAGATCTGGCGGCGCAGGCGCTCGTCGGCGGGCGAGCTGGCCACGAGCGTCATGCCGCCGCGCCGGCCCGCCTTGCAGTTCGCGGCGCCGGTGTCGCAGGCCAGGCCGTCGGCGGTCTCGCGCTCGGACTCGTCCCAGATCTCGCGCTCCACGCGCGGCAACTCGCGCTTGAGCAGCGCGCGCAGGTCGGCCGGCAACGCGTTCCAGGCGGCGCCGTTGGCCACGAACAGCGACAGCCCCCAGCTGATGGCCATCGGCTGGATGTGCGTGGTGACCTTGTCGAGGCCGATCGTGTTGCCCGACATCGTGCCGGTGATGGCGCAGTCGAGTTCGTCGCGGGCCAGGTAGGGCAGGATGTCGCCGAAGCCGATGGTGACGGGCTTGCCGCCCAGCGCCTCGATCCAGTCGGACTGCGCCGGGCCGGACGTGCGCACGCGCAGGCCCGCGAGGCCCTTCAACCCCGCGAAGGGCTTCCTGCAATAGACCACCTGCGCCGGGTAGGCATACAGGGCCAGTACCTCGATGCCGTAGCGCTTGCGCATCATGCCTTCCAGGTAGGGCCGGAACGCCGCGACGGAGCGCCGCAGCGCCGCCATGTCGGGATTGAGGCCGGCGAGGTCGGGCGCGGTGAGCTCCGGGTCCTTGGTGATGCCGCCCGACACGGGCAGGGTGGCGAACGGCACGGCGCCCAGCTGCACCAGCGTCAGCACCTCCTGGCTGCGGATGCCGGCGCGATCGAAGGGCACGATCTCGGCGGTGTAGCGGCCGCCGCTCAGGCGCGCCAGCTCGGCGTCCCAGAACGGTTGCTCGTGGCGCGTGAACTGGTTCAGGCTGCCCAGGCCGCCGACGATGCGCAGGCGCAGGGCCGGCGGCGCATCGGCCCCCAGGGCACCGCCGGCGATCGACGCCAGCAGGCCCAGGCAGGCCAGCCGTGTCCGTACGCGATCTCCCCAGCCCGCACAGTCCATGCCCACCCCCGATGTGCCCACCGCTAGGGTACTCCGGTTAGGCTGGAAGCAGGCCACCAGCGCGATGCCGACGGTGCCGACGGTGCCGACGATGATCAGGATCCAGAAGACGAGACTGATCACAAAGGTTCATCGCCGATCTGCGGGGACACACGGAGCATGCGCAAATGGGCAGGGCCAGTGGGTGGTCGCGTTGCGGGGCGCGCCGGGTCAGGCACGACTCACCGGGGGAGTCTGTTTTGTTCGTGTCCCCCGTCGGCCTGCGGCCTCCTCCTCCTTAACCTCACAAAACAGACTCCCCCGCCTCGCCGTGCCACGCATGGCGGGCCGGCAGACAACATTCGCAGGGGGGGAGTCCGCGTTTTTTTTGAAGGGTTTTGCCATCGT
>JABCYW010000024.1 GCA_013289985.1 Betaproteobacteria bacterium
ACCGGGTTCAGGCCGAAGCGATCCTTGTAGAAGCGCACGGCCTCCACCGGCACCACCGACGTGGCGGTCATCGTCAACGCGAAGAGGAACAGCGGGTTGTCACGCGTCAGCCGGATCGTGAACGTCGTCGCGTCCACCTTGTGCAGGCCGCCGACCTCGGTGCCCGTCAAGTCGGCGTCGGGCGCGGCCTTCAGCGTCGCCGCGTGGTAGGCGTCCAGGCCCACCACCGCATCCTTCATCGCCCACCAGGTCTTGTCGTTGAGGCGGCCGTCGGCGAAGCGCTTGAGCGAATACAGCACGTCGTCGGTGTTCACCACGCGACCCTTGCCGCCAGGAAAGCACGGGCTGTCCATGAAGCGCACGCCGCTGCGCAGCTTGAACGTGAGCGTGAGCCGGTCGGCCGACAGCGTGGGCATCGCGGCCAGCAGGCCTGGCTCCAGCTTGTACGGACGCTCCAGGTAGGCGTAGTCCAGCAGCGTGCTGTAGACGAGCTCGAGCAACTGGTCGGAGACGACTGTGAAGGTCCGCACGGGATCGAGCGTGTCGAACTCGGCGTAGCGTGACATCGTCAGCACCGCCGGTTCGTCGGCCAGGGCCGCGACGGGCGCGCCGCCACCGGCCAACAGGAGCCCCACGACACACAGCGCGTGGCGAATGGGCTTCATGGTCGGCCTCACGTTCAAAGAAGGTGGCACGCGGCGCGCTGCAGGCCCGCCGTGTCGACGACGCGCAGCTCGGGCACGCTCTCGCGGCAGCGCGGCTGCGCGAGCGGGCAGCGCGGATGGAAGCTGCAGCCGCTGGGCGCCTGCAGCGGGCTCGGCACGTCGCCCTCCAGCGGCCGCGCGATGCGCTCGCGGCGCGGCACCGGGTCGGGCACGGCGGCCAGCAGCGCCTGCGTATAGGGGTGGCGCGGCGCGGCGAACAGCGCCGCGGCCGGCGCGGTCTCGACGACGCGGCCCAGGTACATCACGGCGACGGTGTCGCACAGGTATTCGACGATGGACAGGTCGTGCGAGATGAACACGTAGCTCAGGCCGAGGCGCTGCTGGAGATCCACCAGCAGGTTGAGCACCTGCGACTGGATCGACATGTCGAGCGCCGACAGCGGCTCGTCGAGCACCATCACCTTGGGTTGCAACGCGAGCGCGCGCGCGATGCCTATGCGCTGGCGCTGGCCGCCCGAGAGCTCGTGCGGCCAGCGATCGAGGTGCTCGGGCGCGAGGCCCACCAGCTCGACGAGCTCGCGGATGCGCGCCTCGCGCTCCGCCCCGACGGCCAGCCCGTGCACCTCGAACGGCACTTCGAGGATTTGCCGGATGCGCTTGCGCGGGTTCAGCGACGCGAACGGATCCTGGAACACCATCTGCACGTCGCGCGTGAGCAGGCGGCGCGCGGCCACGCCCAGCGTCGCCACGTCGCGGCCTTCCACCAGCAGCCGCCCCGAGGTCGGCGGATACAGCCCCACCATGGCGCGCCCCAGCGTGGTCTTGCCGCAGCCCGACTCGCCCACCACGCCCAGCACCTCGCCGGCGCGCACCTCCAGGCTGACGCCGTCCACCGCGCGCAGCCGCGCGACCTCGCGCCTGAACAGCCCGCCGCGCACCGGGAATTCGACCGACAGGGCCTCGGCCTGCAGCAACGGCGCCGTCACGAGAGCCCGCCTTCGGGGAAGTGGCAGGCCGCGGCGTGCCCATCCCCCGCGACGGGCGTGAGCGCGGGCACGTCCTCGCGACAGCGCGCCTGCGCGCGCGGGCAACGCGCCTGGTAGCGGCAGCCCTCGATGCGCGCCAGCGGCGACGGCACGCTGCCGGGGATCACGTTCAGGCGATGGCCGTCGTGGCGCGTCTGGCCGGGCCGCGGGCGCGCGGCCAGCAGGCCCAGCGTGTACGGATGCGCGGGGCGTTCCAGCACGTCGACCACGCTGCCCTGCTCCACCACGCGGCCGCCGTACATCACCACCACGCGGTCGGCGATCTCGGCCACCACCGCCAGGTCGTGCGTGACGAACACGATGCCGGTGCCCAGCTCGCGCTGCAGCTCGCGCAGCAGGTGCAGCACCTGGGCCTGGATGGTGACGTCCAGCGCGGTGGTGGGCTCGTCGGCGATCAGCAGCTCGGGCCGGTTGGCCAGCGCCATCGCGATCATCACGCGCTGCTTCATGCCGCCGCTCAGTTGATGCGGCCAGGCGTCGTAACGCTGTTCGGGACCGGGGATCTTCACCTGGCGCAGCAACGCCAGCACCTTCTCGCGCGCCTCGCGCCGGCCGGCGGTGCCGTGGATCGCGAACACCTCCGCGACCTGGTGGCCGATCGTGAGCACCGGGTTCAGGGCCGTCATCGGCTCCTGGAAGATCATCGCCAGCGAACGCCCGCGCAGGGCGCGGCGCTCGGCGGGCGGCAGCGTCAGCAGGTCGACGCCATTGAAGCGGATGGCCCCGCTGTCGACCCGCGCGGAATCGGGCAGCAGGCCCATCACCGACAGCGCCGTGACGCTCTTGCCGCAGCCCGACTCGCCGGCGATGCACACCGTCTGGCCGCGCGCGACGCTCAGGCTGACGCCGTCCACCGCACGCAGCTGGCCGCGCGGCGTCCTGAATGAAGTGACGAGGCCCTCGACCTGCAGCAGCGGTACGGCGGTCATGGGGAGCATGCGGACGGTCTCGTGGTCGGCTTCGTGGAGCCGTGAGACAAGCATGGCACATGCCAGGCGCATCCGACGGCGGGCACCCTCCGGCGCCCGCGCGATGATGCCACAGGGCCGCGCTTCCCTAGACAGGTGCGCCGGCTACTTGGCGCCGCCCGTACCGACGTTCATGAACGGGATCGGGGCGCTGCCGTACACGGAAGTGGGCAGCGCGCCATTCCAGCGCTGCGCCTTGGTGAGCTCCACCTCGATGCGGCGCAGTTCCAGCACGTCCTTGTTCTTGGCCAGCGCGTCGTTCTGCACCTGCAGCGACTGGGCCTCGGCGGTGGCGACCTTGATCTTCGCGTAGGCCTCGCCGTCGGCGGTGGCCTTGACGGCGTTGGCCTCGGCCTCGGCGATGGCGACCTTCTGCTTCTGCTCGGCCTCCACCGTCTTCAGCTTGTTCTCGGCGGCCAGGCGCAGCTGCTCCTGCGTCACCTTGTCGTTGATGGCGCGCATGTAGCTGTCGCTGAACGAGAAGTTGCGCATGTCGATGGAGATCACCTGCGCGCCGTAGTTGGCGAGCTTGGCGCGCAGCGCCGACGTGATGTCGTTGGAGACGGCGGCGCGCTGGCTGATCAGGTCGGGCGCCGAGTAGCGCGCGGTGACCGCCTTGAACACCTCCTGCGTGGCCGTCTGCACGTAGTTGGCGAGGTTGCCGTCGTGGCTGTACTTCTCGTAGACCTCGGTCACGCGGTCGGGCGCGATCGAGTAGCGCACCGTGAGGCTCACCTTCACCGGCTGCGTGTCGGACGTGGAGCCCTCGGCGTTCTCGATGTCGGCCTGCTCGGCGCGGATGGAGAACACGTCCAGCTTCTGCCACGGCAGCACGACGGTGAACCCCTCGCCCTGCAGGCCGCGGATGGCGCCGCCCACCGTGATGACGCCGCGCGACCCCGTGGGCACCGTGCGGATCGGCCAGAACGACGCCAGCACGATCAGCACGATCACGCCGATGACGGCATCGCGCAGGAGCGCGGCGCCATTGGGGGAGGATCCATCCTTCGAGTAGCGGCTGGCGAATGTCATACGGCAATCATGTTGTTGAGGTGAGGGGCACTCTACGCCTGCCGCACGGCGTGATTAGAGTGCGCTCACGATTTCGCGGGACGCTTCATGCCTTCGATCGCGTCGAGGTTCAGCGCGCTGGCCATGGACTTCAGCGTGGCGCCGTCCACCTTGTCGCCGCTGGTCTCCACGATCACGCCGTTCTTCAGGATGACGGTGTACTCGGAGTGGCTGCCGTCCTTGCGGTACTCCTCGTGGATGGTGCGGCCACTGTCCTTGTAGGTCTTCTCGATGCCGTCGGGCGTCTCCTTGTCCACCGTCACGTTGGCCCAGGTGGCCACCGAGGCGAGGCCGCCCAGGCCGCCCAGGTCGGAGATGCTCAGCTGCGCGTGCTGGTCGCCGCCGGCGTAGGTGGCCTTGGCGACGGAGCTGGAGATGCCCATGGCCGAGCCGCCGCTGGTCTCGAGCGATTCGCGCTTGAGCGCGCCGAGCGCGTCGGGCAGCTGCGCCTTCAGGTCGGCCACCGGGATCGGCGTGCCGCCAGAGCCCGTGAGCGCGCCCATCATGGCGCCCAGGCCGGCGACGGCCGAGGCCGGGTCGCCCGACTTCTGGGCCGATTCCATCTTCGCGCGCGCTTCGTCCATGCGCTGGGCCGCGGCGGCCATCGCGCCGGTGTCGACGCTGACCTCGCCATCGGGAGTCTTGATGCTGAAGGCGTTGCCCGAATTGCCGCCGAACATCAGGCCGCGGCTGGGCATGAAGATGGTCGAGAGCGCGCCGATGACCACGGCCGCGACGATGCCGATGATGATCACCACCGCGGTGTAGCCGGCCGCCTTGTCCTTCGGGCACTTCATCAGCACCGGCAGGCCCAGCCAGATCAGGTAGATCGAGTAGCACGCGGCGATCAGGCCCAGCAGGCTCAGCGCCGGCAGCAGGCTCAGGACGCCGGCCACGTAGCTGGCGGTGGAACCGTAGGCCACCACCTTCAGCGCGGCCACCTGGTTCTTCTGGCCGCCGAAGGTGGGCGCCAGCGCATCGACGATGAGCGCCATCACGAACGCCGCGGCCAGCGACAGCACGTAGCGCACGACCATGCTCTCGAGGCCGTAGACGATGGGGATGCGGAACCCGAAGCCGACGCCCACGAGCGACAGCCCGATGAAGGCGCACACCGCCGGGATGGCGGCCATGATGATCAGCCAGTCCTTGTAGATCGAGGCGACCGTGGCCGGCTCGGCATCGATCACGGGCCAGGTCTCGGCCGGCTTGAGGAGGATGGCCTTCGCGCGTTCGATCAGGTTCATGGTGCTTCCTTGGTGAAAGACTGGTGGATACCCTCGCCCGACAGGATGAGGAAAGCCGCGGCGCCGAGCCCGGCATCATCGACGCACGGCTGCGGCGCGACCATCCCCAAAAGGGAGGACGCGCTGCCTCGATCGAGGCGGTTAGAAACTGAGCACGAAGGCCGCGCCCCCCTCGATGGGCCGCACGTGCCGCACGCGCCCGCCCATGCCGTTCACGAGCTGGCGCACCACGGTCAGGCCGATGCCCTGGCCGCCTTCGCGGGCGCTGAAGAACGGCAGGAAGATCTGCCGCTCCAGGCCCGCGGGCACGCCCGGCCCGTTGTCGCGCACCGTGATCTGGAAGCGTCCGCCGCGCCCCTGGCGCGCCTGCAGCCACAGGCGCGGAGACGGGGTGTCGACGGTGGCCTGGGCCGCGTTGGCGACCAGCGCCAGCAGTGCCTGTTCCAGCTGGCCGTCGTCGGCCTGCAGGCGCAGGCCCGGCGAGTCGACCTCGAAGGCGACGGCGCCGCCGCGCGCGCGCCATGCCGGCGCGACGGCCTGCTCCAGGCGGGCGAACAGCGCCTGCACGTCCACCGGCGCCATCGTCGGCGCGGGCCACTGGCTCACCCGGCGGTAGGTGCCCACGAAGGCGGCCAGGCTGGCGGCGCGCCGCGCGATGGCGTCGAGCGCCTGGCGCAGCTCGCCCTCGGCGCCGGGCTCGTCGGCCAGCGATTGCGCCGCCTGGCTGAGGCTGCGGATCGGCGTCAGCGAATTCATGATCTCGTGGGTCAGCACCTGCACCAGTTGCCGCCAGGCCAGCAGCGACTCCGACTCCAGCTCGTTCTCGAGCGGCACCAGCACCAGCAGCGCCTGCGCCCGGCCGTCGAGGGCCAGCGCCTGGCGCCGCAGCTGCCAGCGCTCGCTGCCGCGCTCGGTCTCCAGCACCACGGGGCCGGCGTGGCCGGCGTCGCGCAGCAGCGCGTGCAAGGCCTCGGCATCGCGCACGCCGCCCGGCGCCGCGAGCCGGCGCGCGCGGCTGGTGAGCGCCCGCGAGACGTCGCCCTCCACGCGCCAGGCGGCGACGGGCAAGGACTCCAGTTGCGCCTGCAGCAGCGCCAGTTGGCGCTGGTCGACCGCGGCCGGCGGTTCGACGAACGGCATCGCCGCGGCCCGCCGGCGCCCCAACGGCCACGCGACGGCCAGGCCCAGCGCGGCCGACACGGCGGCGCCCGTCCACCCGCGCGCGGACGCGCCCGCCGCGGTCGCCAGCGCGCCCGCGCCGGCCAGCAGCAGCGCCGCCGCGAGCAGGCGGGTGCGCTCAGAGCCCATGCTTGTCGAGGCGTCGATAGAGCGCGGCGCGCGACAGCCCCAGCAGGCGTGCGGCGGCGCTCAGGTTGCCCTCGGCCTGCGCCATCGCGGCCAGCACCGCGGCGCGTTCCTGCGCGGCCAGCGAGCGCACCGGCTCGGCCGTCGGGGCCGGCGCGTCGTCCGGCGCGGGCTGCGCGCGCTGCAAGGCCTCGCGGCAGGTGGCGATGAGCCGCACGTTGTCCCAGGGCTTGGTGACGAAGTCGAACGCGCCGCGGCGCAGCGCCTGCACGGCCAGGTCGATGTCGGCGTAGGCCGTCATCACCACGACCGGCGGCGGTTGCCGGCGCGCCTGCACGTCGGCCAGCAGGCGCAGCCCCTGGGCGCCGTCGGTGCGGCCGGGCCCGAAGTTCAGGTCCAGCAGCAGCAGGGCCGGCCGCAGCGCATCGAGCGCCGCTGAAAGCTCGGCCGGCCGGCGCAGGCAGGTGACGGGCGCCACGCGCCGCTGCAGCAGCAACTGCGCGGCGAGGCCGACGTCGGGATCGTCGTCGAGGAGAAGGATGGAAGCATCCGGCATGGTCGGGAGTGTCGCAGGCGCTCGCGCCCGCGCGACACGGGTGTGTCCGGATGCGGACAGGTGGCTTGGCCGGCGCCGCGCACGCCGCCACAGTGCAAGCCGTGACTCAAGCCTCACCCACCCTTGCCAGCGGCGTCGCGATGGACCGGCGGGTGCCGTCGACGCGCAAGAGGTGGCTCGCGCCCGCCGGGGTGCTCGCCCTCCTCGCCGGTGCCGGCCTGCTGGCCTGGCAGCGCGCGCCGCGCCTGCCCGTCGTCGCCTCGCCGCAGCTCGCGACCGTGGCCACGGGCATCTTCCGCGACGAGGTGGCGCTGCGCGCCCGCGTCGAGCCGCTGCGCTCGGTGCAGCTCGATGCGTCCGAGGCGGGCCGTGTCGAGGAGGTGCGGGCGCACGACGGCGACAGCGTGGCGGCGGGCGCGCCGCTGTTCCGGCTGCAGAGCGCGGAGCAGGAACAGCTGCTGATGCAACGCGGCGCCGAGGTCGCGCAGCAGATGGCCAACGTCTCGGTGGAACGCACCGCGCAGGCGGCGAGCCTGGCGCAGAACCGGCGCGAGCTGGCGCAGTTGCAGGCGGCGCGGCAGCAGGCCGAGGCCGACTGGCGCCGCCAGTCGCAGCTCGCCGACGCGGGCTTCGTCGCGCCGGCGGCCGTCGAACAGAGCCTGCGCGCCCGCGAGCTCGCCGGCCGCCTGTTGCAGCAGGCCGAAGCCGACCAGCGCGCGGAAGCCCTGATCCGCGAGCAGTCGATCGCCGAGATGGCGCGCGCGGTGCAAGGCCTGCAGCGCGGGCTGCAGCTGCTCGAACGCACGCGCGAACGCCTGTTGCAGCGCGCGCCGATGACGGGCCAGCTGAGCGGCTTCTCGCTGCAGGTCGGCGCCAGCGTGCGCCCCGGCGACCGCCTGGGCCGCATCGACGATCCGGCGGGCGGCGAGCAACTGGTGGCCGACGTCGACGAGTACTGGCTGCCGCGCCTGCGCACCGGCCAGGTCGCCACCAGCGACGTCGGCGACCTGGCGCTGGCCCAGGCACTGCCCCAGGTGGAAGGCGGCAAGGTGCGCGTGCTGCTGCGCTGGCCCGCGGGCCGGGCGCCCGCGTCGCTGAGGGCGGGCCAGGCCGTCGACGTGAGGCTGCAGCTGAGCCCGCCGACCTCCGCGCTGCTGCTGCCCGAGGGCCCGGGCGTGCAGGCGCGCGTGTACGTTCGCGCGGGCGGGCGCCTCGAACGCCGCGGCGTGCGCCTGGGGCGCCGCGCCGCCGGCCTCGTCGAGATCCTGGGTGGCCTGCGGCCCGGCGACGAGGTACTGATCTCCCAGCCACCCTCCGACCGCGAGACACTCGCCCTGCCATGATCGAACTGCACCAACTCACCAAGCGCCACCGCGCCGGCGACGTCGAGACCACCGCGCTCGACGCGATCGACCTGCGCATCGAGGCCGGCGAATACGTCGCGATCACCGGGCCCTCGGGCTGCGGCAAGTCCACGCTGCTGGGGCTGCTGGGCCTGCTCGCGCGACCCACCTCGGGCCGCTACCTGCTGCAGGGCGAGGACGTGGCCGGGCGCGCCGAGCGCGAGCTGGCGGCGATCCGGCGCGGCCGCATCGGCTTCGTGTTCCAGAGCTTCAACCTGGTCGACGAGATGAGCGTGCAGGACAACGTGCGGCTCGCCCTGCGCTACGGCGGTCTGTCCGACAAGGCGCAGCGCGCGCGCGTGGCCGAGGTGCTGGAACGCCTGGGCCTGGCGCATCGCGCGACGCACCATCCCAGCCAGCTCAGTGGCGGCCAGCAGCAACGCGTGGCGATCGCGCGCGCCATCGCCGCGCGGCCCGCGCTGCTGCTGGCCGACGAGCCCACCGGCAACCTCGACAGCGCCCACGGACAGGAGGTGATGCGCCTGCTGCGCGAGCTCAACGACGAGGGCACGACGCTGGTGATGGTCACGCACAGCGCGGAGCACGCGGCGCTCGCCTCGCGCACCGTGCGCCTGCTCGACGGCCGCGTGCTGGTGGATGCGCACGCGGAGCACCTGTCGTGAGGGCCTTTCTTGGCGACGCCCTGCGCGACGTGCGCGGTCGCGGCGCGAGCACCGTCATCGCGGTGGTCGGCCTGACGATCGCGCTCGCGGCCTGCCTGCTGGTGGCCTTGTTCGCCCTCGCGCTGGCCGCGCCCGATCCCGGCGTGCGCGACCCCCGGCGCACCGTCATGCTGGACTTCAAGGGCAATCCGCCCGGCGAGCCCAGCCCGTGGTTCGCGGCGGTGCCGGTGGCGTTCGCGCCCTTGCTCCAGGCCCGCCACGCGCCCCTGGACCTGATCAGCCGCATGGCGTACGGCGGCATGGAGTTCCCCGCCGACGGGCGCCTGAATCCGGCCGTGCTGCTGGCCGTCGACAGCGATCTCGTCGACGTGCTGAACCTGCGCAGCCTGGCCGGCGACCTGCGCGCCACGCTGTCGCGACCCGACACGATCGCGATCAGCGAGGAGCTGATGCACAAGCTGTGGGGCGAGCTGCGGCCGGCGGAGGCGATCGGCCGCCGCGTCGAGTCGCACGGCCGCTGGTACGCCGTCACCGCCGTCGTGCCCGACACGGACCCGCGCAGCCCGCTCTATGGCGCGAGTCCGCTGGTGGGGCACGCGATGGCGATGAGCAGCTTCGACTCGCCCGCCAACGACATGAGCGCGAGCGACCGCGAGTGGATCTACAGGATCAATGGCCGGGTGTTCGCGCGCCTGCGCCCCGGCACCTCCATCGAACAGGTGGGCGGATGGATGCGCGACGCCTTCGTGACCAGCCCGAAATTCAAGGAGTTGCCGCCGGCGTGGCGCGACGGACGCGAGGCCGCCTTCTTCCGTGGCGTGGCCATCGCCGACCTGCCCTTCGTCGGGCCCGCCAACGCGCTGCGCTGGCGCGTGATGGCGGCGGTGGGCGCGGCCAGCGCGCTGCTGCTGGTGCTGGCGGCCTTCAACACGATGAGCCTGCAGGCGGCCCACATGCTGCAGCGCCAGCGCGAGACGGCCCTGCGCCGCAGCCTCGGCGCCGCCACGCCGCACCTGCTGCGGCTGTGGGCGCTGGAGGCGGCCTTGCCGCTGGCCCTCAGCGCGGCCGGAGCGCTGCTGCTGGCGTGGTGGGTGGCGCCCGCCGTCGGCGCATGGGCCGCGCTGCCCCCCGAACTGCCGCTGGCCGATCCGCTGCCGGTCGCGGCGCTCGCGGCCCTTGCGGCGACCGTACTCGCGCTGCTGCCCCTGGTGATCGCCCTGCCGGCCTGGGCCGCGCTGCGCCGCGTGCCGGCCACGGCGCTGCAGGGGCGCACGGCCAGCGAGGGCCCGTGGGGCCGACGCGTGCGCCAGGGGCTGCTCGGGGTGCAGCTGGGCGGCGTGCTGCTGCTGCTGTCGCTGGCGGGCGTGCTGGCGCTCCAGCAGCGCCACATGCTCGACGTCGATCGCGGCTTCGACACGCATGACCGCCTCGTGCTGCGCATGGAGACCGACCCCGACCACGTGCCGAACCTGGACGCATTCGGCGCGGCGCTCTCGCACAGCCCCGCGATCCGGCACTGGGCGTACAGCTTCCTAGCGCCGGCGTCCGACCTCGACAACCTCGGCGGGCGTGAACTGGAGACGAGCGCAGACGGCCACACTGTCGAGATGGCCATGAGCTCGGTCGGCGCCAGCTTCTTCGACACCTACGGCATGACCGTGCTGGCCGGCACGCCGCGGTTCTCCGACGGCGAGTCCCACATCGTGGTCGACGCCAAGGCCGCCCGCCTGCTCGGGTTCGCCACGCCGCAGGCCGCGGTCGGCGCGCTCGTGCAGGGCGGCGGCGCGTTCCTGCAGAAGGGCGACGCGGCGCGCCGCATCGTGGCCGTGGTCAAGGACGTGAGCCTCGAATCGGCGCGCAGCCCGCGCATGCCTCAGGCGTTCTGGCTGATGGGCGGCCCGCAATGGGTGGTCACCGCCACCGGCCCCGATCCCGCCGCGCTGCGCGACGCCCTGGAGGGCGCGTGGAAGGCGCACGGCCTGCAGGTGCCCTATGCCCTGCAATGGGCCGACGACCAGCGCGCCGACGTCTACCGCCAGGAATCCCAGATGACGGCCACGGTCGCCGCGATGGCGCTGATGGCCGTGGTGGTGGCGATGCTGGGCGCCTGGGCGATGGTGGCCGACACGCTGCGCCGGCGCCGCACGGAGCTGGTGCTGCACCGGCTGCACGGCGCGGGAGACGCGGCCATCGCCGGCCAGGTGGCCGTCGAATTCGGCGCGCCGCTGCTGGGCGCGGTGCTGGCCGCGTTGCCGCTCGCGGCCTGGATCGGCTGGACCTACCTCTCGGGCTTCCAGGATCGCATCGGCGCGCCGGTGGGCCTCGGCGCCCCGGCGGCCGCGGCGCTGGCGGCGACGGTACTCGTCACCGCCCTCGCCTGTCTCCACCACGTGCGCCTGGCGCTGGCGCTTCAGCCGATCGAGGCGCTGCGCTGAGCGTGCCGGCCGCCTGGTGGCGTGATCGGCGGCCGCGTCAGCCGGGTTGCGCCGGCGTGTCGAACAGCGCCGGATCGGCCAGCAGGTCGTGCGTCTCGGGGTGCTTGCGCATGTACGCGTTGAACACCTCGCACTGCGGGATCACCTTGAGCCCGCGCTCGCGCACCGAGGCCAGCGCGAACTCCACCAGCTCGCGCGCGATGCCTTGCCCGCGCAGGGCCTCGGGCACCACGGTGTGGATGAACGTGATCGTGTCGCCGTCGATGGCGTAGGTGGCGACGGCGGCGTGGCGGTCGACGATCTTCTCGAAGCGGTGGGCCGCGACGTTGTCGTGGATCTCGGTGGTCATGGACGGCATTTCCTTTGCGGGCTGGAGCCTCGATTCTGCCGCCGCTCGCGCCGAAGTGACTTACAGTCCCGGAAAACTGGACGGCCCGGCGAGGCCTGGCAGCGACAGGGGGAGGATCCATGCAAGCACACGACGGCCGGCAGCGACCGGTCGGTTTCGTCTCGAGCGCCCTGCTCGCGCTGGCGCTGCTGGCGCCGGCCGCCGGCCACGCCGACTGCCATGTCAAGGTGGCCGAGCTGCCCGTGCACATGGTGGGCATGCGCGCGATGGCCACGGTCGGCATCAACGGCCAGGACGTGCCGCTGATGGTGGACACCGGCGCGTTCTTCAGCTTCCTCAACGAAGCCGCGGCGGCGCAGCTCGGGCTGGCCACGCACCGCGAGCCGGGCCTCGCGGTGCACGGCCTCACCGGCCGCGTCGTCGCGCGCCTGACCACGGTGGAACGCGTGAATCTGTCCAAGGGCACGATCCCCGACGTCGACTTCATCGTGGGCGGCAACGAGATGGGCAGCGGCTCCATGGGTGTCATCGGCCGCAACCTGCTCAATTTCGCCGACACCGAGTACGACCTCGCGCACGGCATGATCCGCTTCGTGTTCCCCAACGACGAATGCACGAAGACCAACATGGCGTACTGGGCCGACGACACGGCCGCCGTGGCCAGCGTCGACCTGCTGCACGACTTCGACCACCCGTTCGGCCGCCAGGCGCTGCGCGCGACGGCGAAGTTGAACGGCAAGGAGATCGAGGTCGTGTTCGACAGCGGCGCCACCACCACCGTCACGCTGGACGCCGCGGAGCGCGCGGGCGTGAAGGAGGCCGCCATGACGCCCGACGGGCTGATGTACGGCGCAGGCAGGGGCTCGGCGCGCCAGTGGACGGCCCTGTTCGACCGCTTCGAGTTGGGCGGCGAGCAGATCAACCACAACCGGCTGGAGGTGGGCGATTTCGAGATGGACGATGGCGAGATGCTGCTGGGCATCGACTTCTTCCTGTCGCACCACATCTACGTGTCGGCGCAGCAGGAGAAGATGTACTTCACCTACAACGGCGGCCCGGTCTTCGCGCTGAACAAGGCCGTCAGCGCTCCCTCGGCGGCGTCGGGCGCCGCGGACACGCTCGACGCCGACGGCCTCCTGCGGCGCGGCGCGGCGTCGCGCGCCCGCGGCGACTTCGCGGGCGCCCTCGCCGACCTCGACCGCGCCTGCGCGCTGGCGCCGGACAACGCGGCCTGCTTCGCGGCGCGCGCCAGCGTGCGCGCCGACCTGAAGCAGGCGGACGCGGCGCTGGCTGACCTCGACACCGCCCTGCGGCTCGACCCGGCGCTGGCCAGTGCCCGCATCCGGCGCGCATGGATGCATCACGAGGGCGACGAGGACGACGCGACGCTCGCCGACCTGGCCGAGCTGGACCGCACGCTGCCGCCGCAATCGCAGATCCGTTCGTCCATGGCCGACCTGTACGCCGAGTTGCACATGGCGGCGCAGGTGCTCGCGCAGCTCGATGCCTGGATCCAGTTCCATCCGCACGACATCGGCCTGGCCGACGCCTACGGCGAGCGCTGCTGGTCGCGCGTGCGCCTGGACGCCGCGCTGGACAAGGCGCTCGACGACTGCGAGAAGGCCATCGACCTCGACGGGAAGTCGGCCTCCTTCGTGGACAGCCGCGGCTGGGTGCGGCTGCGCATGGGCCAGTGGGCACTGGCGAAGTCCGACTTCGACAAGGCGCTGGCGAAAGACCCCGGGACCACGACCTCGCTGTACGGCCGCAGCATCGCGCAGGCCCGCCTGGGCAATGCCGCCGCGGGCGAGGCGGACCTCGCGGCGGCCCGCAAGCTGCGCCCGGCGATCGACGAGCACATGCGGGAGCTGGGACTCTCCGCCAATCAACTGGGAGCGACTCCATGAACGTCATCCGGACCGCCGTCGGCACGCTTCTGCTCGCGTGGGCCGCATCGGCGCAGGCCGAGTGCAAGATCCGCGCCATCGAACTGCCCGTGCGGATGGACGGCCCGCGCGCCATCGCCATGCTGGGCATCAACGGCACGCAGATCCCGCTGATCGTCGACAGCGGCGCGTTCTTCAGCACGCTCACCCGGGCCTCGGCCGAGGAGCTGGGATTGACGCTGCAACGCCTGCCCGAAGGCGCCACCGTGGGCGGTCTCGCGGGCAACATGGTCCATCCGCGCAAGACCACGGTCAAGACGGTGCAGCTGTTGAACAGCCAGATCCCGGACATCGACTTCCTGGTGGGCGGCAACGACTCGGGCCTCGGCGGCATGGGCGTGCTGGGCCGCAACATCCTGTCGATGCTCGACACCGAGTACGACCTCGCCCACGGCATGATCCGCTTCGTCAAGCTAACCGGCGATTGCGACAACACCAACATGGCGTACTGGGCCGGCGACACGCCCGTCTCCGAGGTCAAGCTGCTGTCCAGCCCCACGCCGGGCCGGCCGCCCATCCGGGCCAGGCTCCAGCTGAACGGCCACGAGGTGACCGCCCTGTTCGACACCGGCGCATCCACCATCGTGTCGCTGGACGCCGCGCACAAGGCCGGCCTCAAGGACGCCGACCTGCGCGACAACTCGACGACCTACGGCGTCGGCCGGGGACAGGTCAAGTTCTGGACCGCCAGCTTCGACACCGTCTCCCTCGGCGGCGAGACCGTGCGCCACAACCGCCTCGGCGTGAGCGACTTCGAGGGCCGCGACTTCGACATGCTGGTGGGCATCGACTTCTTCCTGTCGCACCGCGTCTACGTCTCCAGCGAGAACCAGCGCATGTTCTTCACCTACAACGGCGGCCCCGTGTTCGCGCGCAACGTGGAGCTCAAGGCGGAAGGTGCCGCCCCGGCGGCTTCGGCGGCGGCCGACACGCTGTCCGCCGACGAGCTGTTCCGGCGCGGCACCGCCTCGCTGTCCCGCAAGGATTTCGCGGCGGCGCTGGCCGACCTCGACCGCGCCTGCGCGCTGGAGCCGGGCAACGCCCGCTTCCACCTGGCGCGCGCCGAGGTGTTTCGCAACCTCAAGAACGGCCCGAAGGCGCAGGCCGAGCTCGACGCCGCGCTCGCGCTCGACCCGAAGCTCGACGAGGCCCGCCTGCTGCGCGCCACGTCGACGCCGCGGGAGGCCGACCACGCCAGGGCGCTGCAGGACCTGGGCATCCTGGACGACACGCTGACGCCGCAATCGAACATGCGCAGGTCGCTCGCTCAGGCCTACGACCAACTCGGCGCGCCGGCCATGGCCATCAAGCAATGGACGCTGTGGATCGAGAACCATCGCGACGACATCCGGCTGCCCGCCGCGCGCAACGGGCGTTGCTGGACCCGGACCGAGGCGAACATCGAGTTGAAGGAGGCGATGGCCGACTGCGACGATGCCATCGACGACGAGTCCGACAACGCGAGCTTCCACGGCAGCCGCGGCTGGCTCCAGCTGCGCCTGGACCAGCCCGCCAAGGCCAGGGTCGACTTCGACCGCGCGCTCAAGATCAAGCCCGACGCCGCGTGGTCGCTCTACGGCCGCGGCGTGGCGCGCCTGCGCCTGGGCGAGACCGCCGCGGCGCAGGCCGATCTGGCCGCGGCGCGCAAGGCCGAGCCGAAGATCGATGCGCAGGTGAAGGACGCCGGCTTCGAGCCCGCGTCCTGATCAACCGCGCCGCAATGCCGCGCTGCGGCGCGGCGTGCCGGCCGACTGCTCGGCGGCCTCGTTGGATTGCTCCAGCCACTGCAGCGCGTCGATGTAGCCCACGAAGTGCTCCAGGTACTCGGGCGACAGCTCGCGCATCAGCACCAGCAAGCGATGCACCAGATGCTGCGAGTTCAGCGGGCCGGCGTTCTCGGGCAGGCACGCGCGCGACTGCGCCAGGCGCTGGTCGGCGCTCAGGCGCGACCACGTGCGCTTGAAGAACTGCAGCGTGCGGGCCTCGGGCGCGGGCCTGTCGGTTGCCGCATCCGGGCGTGCCGGCACCCGCGTGCCCAGCACGGGATGCGGCTTCTGGCGCGCCACGTAGGCCACGAGCTCGGCCAGCGGGCCCGGCTTGCGGATCGGCATGTCAGGCATGGGGCGCGCTGGCCGGCGCGGCCACGTTCGCGCGGCTGGGGCGCGGCGTGGGGGCCATCTCCACGCGGCGGTTCCTGGATCGGCCGTCCGCGTCGGCGTTGTCGGCCACCGGCTGCTGCGACCCGAACGCGGCGGCGAAGATGTCGGCGGACGGCACGCCCTCCTCGACCAGCGCCCGCGTGACGGTCAGCGAGCGCTGCGCGGACAGCTCCCAGTTGTCGGCGAACTGGTGGTTGCCGCCGCGTACCTGGCGGTCGTCGGTGAAGCCGCTCACCATCAGGATCTCGTCGCGCGACTTCAGGTAGGTGGCGATGGGCCCGGCCAGCGTCTTCAGCAGCGCGCGGCCGTCGGGCTGCAGCTCGGCGGAGTTGAACGCGAACAGCACGGCGCCGTTGATGGCTATGCGGCCGTGATCGATGGTGACGCGGCCCGCGGCCAGCGGCACGGCCAGCGCGCGCTCCAGCTCGGCGCGGCGCTGGTTCTCCAGCTGGTGCTGCCGGATCTCGTCCTGCAGTCGCGTCACGAGTTCCAGCTGCGACGCCAGCGCGAACAGCAGGATCAGCACGAACGCGCCGAGCAGGCCGGCCATCAGGTCGCCGAAGACCGCCCACACGGGGGTGGACGCATCCATCCCGCCGTCGTCGACCTCGTCCGCGATCACGCCAGCGCCTCCGCGGCGTGGCGGCCGGCCAGGCGCTGCAGGTCCTCGATGATCTGCTTCTGCGACAGGATGCTGAGGTCGATCACCTCGCGCGCCTGGGCCACGTAGTACGCGAGCTGCTCGTCGCTGCGCGCCATCTGCGCGCCGAGCGCGCCGTCGAGGCGTTCCAGGTGCGCGCCCATCCGGTCGTTGGACTCGGTGAACAGCGCCACGGCCGCGCCGAACGTTTCGCCCAGGCTGGCCACCTGGGCCGCGCCGCCGGTGACCTGCGCGGCCACGCCGGCCAGCTTGCCGGACTCGGCCTGCACCTGGTCGTTGAAGCGCGCGCCCACGCGTTCAAGCACCTCGGCCGACGATGTGACGAGCGCGTCGATCGCGCCGCGCTGCTCGCTTGCGGCCTGGTTGACGCCGTCCAGCAGCGTGCCCAGCGTCTCGAGGATGCGGGCGCGTTCGTCGAGCATCGTGTTGTCGCGCGCCATGCTGTCGGACAGCTTCTGGCGCAGCTCCGAGATGACCTCGGCCGCGGCGCGCGGCGCCTCGGACGCGGCCTGCACCAGGCGGCCGATCTCGGCGATGGTGGCGCGCGCCTGGGTCTCGGCCTGCAGGGTGATGTCGCGCGCGGTGCGCTCCATGGTCTCCACGACGCGCTGCTGCTGTTCCAGCGACTGCGCGCCGGCCTGCTGCCATCGCTGTTGCAGCGATTCGGCCATGGCCTCCAGCGACTGCGCCATCGCGTCGACGCGCTGCTGGTCGCGCGCGGCCGAGGATGTTTGCAATTCGACGTGGGCCTGCTGCGCCGTGTCCAGCAGCGAGGCGGAGCGGCGCTCGAAGGTGGTGGCCGCGGCCGCCAGCGTGTCGGCCATCTCGCCCTGCCAGCCGGCATGGCGGCGCGCGACGTCGTCCAGCAAGGTCGCGGAGCGGGTCTCGAAGGTCTGCGCGAAACGCTCGTGGGAGGCGGCCAGCGTGGCCGCGAGCTCGTCGCCCGCCCGCGCGTGACGCGCGAGCAGGGCCTGCCACGACGCGGCGACGCCGGCAGTGCTGGCCTCGAAGCGCGTGGAGAGCTGGTCGAGCTGGCCCTGCATCGTGCCGGCCAGCGCGGCGTGCAACGCCGAGGTCTCGCGCGCGATGCCGGCCAGCGTGGCCTCGGCCACGGGGCGGATGGTGTCGCCGGCGATGCGCGCGCCTTCGGTGAGGCTCGCCTGCAGCGTGCGGTCGACCGAGGCCGCGAGCCCCGCGTAGGCGGCCTCGGCCTGGCCCTGGAAGCGTTCCTGGCTGGCCAGCAGGCGGGCGCTGGACGCGCCGGCCTGCGTGGCGAGCGTGTCCATCAGCGACTTCAGGCCGTCCACCAGGGACGGCATCAGGTCGGCCTGGCGTTGCAGCAGCGCCAGCGATTGCTCGCGCTGGTAGGCCACCGAGAACGGGCGCAGCGACGTGGCGATGCGCGCGTCGAGTTGCTGCGCCACGGCAACGCGTTCGCGCCGGGCCAGCGCGGCCAGCAGCCCCAGCGCCGCCGACGCGGCCACGCCGGCCACCGAGGTGCCGAAGGCCAGGCCCAGGCCCTTGACCGGGGCGATCAGCGAGTTGCGCACGGCCACGAGGTCGGTGGCCGTCTCCAGCGCCGCGCCGGTGCCGCGCAGCGTGAGGATCATGCCCAGGAAGGTGCCCAGCATGCCCAGCAGCACCAGCAGGCCGGCCAGCGTCGGCGCGAGCGCGGGGCCGGGCAGCGCCACGGGCTCGCCCTCGACGCGGCGGCGCACGCTGTTGCGCAGCGCGGCGGGCACGCGCTCCAGGAACGGACGCAGGCTCGCCGGCGCCTCGGGGAGTTCGGCGACGGCCTGCGCGAGCGCGTCGGTGGCGCGGCGGAAGCGCCGAAGCTCCAGCACGCCCGCCAGGTACAGCGAGCCGATGAGGACGGTGATGGCGAGCGCCAGCGGGTTGGTGAGCAGGTAGCCCGCGCCGACCCAGGCGACGACGGCCAGGCCCGCGAGGAAGGCGGCGTGGCGGGAAATGTGGTTCATGGGCGATCGGATGACGACTTGCGGCAGGCCTCGAGCAGGCCTTCGACGGGTTGCAGGCGGAGATCGAGTTCGGCGAGCAGCAGCTTGCGCATCTCCCCCCGAAACTCTTCCAGCCACGGCCCGGGCTGGGAAGGCGCGTCCGGCGACGCGGCACGGAGGCGATCGAACAGCGGCTCCAGCCGCGCGCCGGCGGTGGCCAGCAGCGCGCGCTCCTGCGCGCCCACCACCTGCTCCATCACGATGTCGAGCTCGGCCAGCTTGGCCAGGGACGACGAGCGGTCGGCCAGCGACGAACGCAGGCGCCGGCGCAGCGGCACGACCTGCGTCTCCATCGCCAGCTGGCACTGCGTGTAGCGCTGCCGATAGGTGGCGAAGGCTACCGGCGTCTCGGCGGGCGCGGCGGCGCCGGCCAGCGGGCGGCCGAGACGGCGCGGCGGCGGGCCGCCATCGGGCGCCTCGGCGATGGTGCGGGCGAGCGCGGTCCGCACGCGCGCGAGCTCGCGCTCGTCCGCGGCGAGGGCGCCGCGTCCGGCCAGGCCGGGCACGTCCGGACGAGACGACGCATCGCTCAACGCCGCCGACAGCGAGAACGCATGGGTCCAGTCGAACCATCGTGCGAGGCGCTGCGCGAAATCATCGGGCGCCGCCGGGGCCGGGAGGTCGTCCAGCGCCGCGAGCGCGCGGATGAACGCCGAGCCGGTGAGAGGGGTGCGGCGCGACTCGCGCGCCAAGCTGCCAGACACTGTCGCAGTGGAAAAAAGGGCGGAGTCTACTCTCGTTCGCGGCCCGGTCCGGGCAGGCGATTTGTGGTACGCGGCGAGGCGGTGGCGCCGGCCGGCGGCGTGCCACCCGCCAGGTGAATACGGTAGGGGGTTCACGAGAGAGTCACGACATCGTCATCCGCGGCCCCTAACGTCCGCGCTTTCGTCGATTCCCACGAGACTCCCTGATGACCACCCCATCCCTCGCGACGGCGCGCCACCGCGCGCTCGTCGCCACGCTTGCCGCCGCGGCCACCCTCGCCGCATGCGGTGGCGACAAGACCTCCAACGCGCCCGCCGCCGGCACCACCGTCGCGCTCGCGATGATGGAGACCACCGACCTGCACCAGAACATCCTGGGCTACGACTACTACAAGCTCGCCGCCGACAATTCCGTGGGCATCGAGCGCACGTCCACGCTCATCAAGCAGGTGCGCGCCGCCAACAAGAACACCATGCTGTTCGACGCCGGCGACATCATCCAGGGCACGGTCCTCGGCGACTACCAGGCCCTCGTCAACAAGGTGCCCTGCACCGACAAGCTGGCCATCTTCAAGGCGATGGACGCCATCGGCTACGACGCCGGCACCATCGGCAACCACGAGTTCAACTACGGCCTGGGCTACCTCGGCCAGGTGACCGGCCACCAGTTCAACGTGAAGAACCTGGCCGCCCCGTCGGCCCAGCCGAAGTGCACCGGCCCGGCCTACCCGCAGGTCCTGGCCAACGTGGTGAGCACCACCGACTCCAAGCCCATCTTCGATCCGTACGTGATCGTGACGAAGAACTTCAGCGCCACCACGCCCGACGGCAAGACGGTGGTGGTGCCGGTCAAGGTGGGCGTCATCGGCTTCACGCCGCCGCTGATCATGGCCTGGGACAAAGGCAACCTCGACGGCAACGTCACCACCGCGGGCCTGAAGGAGACAGCCGAGAAGTACATCCCCGAGATGAAGGCCAAGGGCGCCGACATCATCGTGGCGGTGTCGCACGGCGGTCCCGACGGCGCCACCTACTCGCCCACGATGGAGAACGGCAACCTGTACCTGGCGCAGGTGCCGGGCATCGACGTGCTGATGATGGGCCACATGCACCAGGTCTTCCCGAACGCCAACAGCTCGGTGGCCGCCTTCGGCATCGCCGGCGTGGACAAGGCCAAGGGCACCGTCTCCGGCGTGCCGGCGGTCATGGCCAACTTCTGGGGCAAGAACCTGGGCGTGGTCAACCTCACGCTGAAGTACGGCGCCAACGGCTGGGCCGTGGACACCTCCGCCACCACCACCGCGACGCTCTCCACGCAGAACGCCGACAAGACCTACGTGGCCGCCGACGCGACGATCGCGCCGCTGGTGCAGACCGAGCACCAGGGCACGATCGCCTACGTCAAGACGCCCATCGGCACCGCCGACTACCGCCTGAGCACCTATTTCGCGGACGTGGGCGACACCACCGCGATCCAGGTCGTCAACCAGGCCCAGGCCGCGTACGTGAAGGCGTACGTGGCGGCCAACCTGCCGCAGTACCAGTCGCTGCCCGTGCTGTCGGTCAGCGCGCCCTTCAAGAGCGGCTTCGCCGGCGGCACCGACTACACCGACGTCAACAGCACCGACCTGGCGATCTACAACGCGGCCGACCTCTACCTGTACGCCAACACGATCCAGGCCGTGCTGGTGACCGGCGCCGACATCAAGGCGTGGCTGGAGACCGCCGCGGGCCGCTTCAACAAGATCGATCCGACCAGCACCGCGGCGCAGCGGCTGGTGAGCTCGTTCCCGGGCTACAACTTCGACGTGATGGACGGCGACGGATCGGTGAAGTACGAGATCGACGTGACCCAGGCGCCGGGCAGCCGCATCAAGAACCTCACGTACAACGGCAGTGCCATGAGCGCGACGGCGCAGTTCATCGTCGCGACGAACAACTACCGCGCCAGCGGGGGCGGCAGCTTCCCGGGCCTGAACGGCAGCAAGACCATCTACGCCAGCCCCGACGCCAACCGCGACGTGCTGATCGCCTACATCAAGAAGGCGGCCACGCTCTCCAAGGTGACCAACGGCAGCGACCGCAGCTGGCGCTTCACGCGCGTGACCACGGCCGGCCCGGTCCAGTTCACGTCGGCCCCCGGCAACGCCGCGCTGGCCGCCACGGACGGCGTCCCCGGCGTGACGCAGGTGCAGGCCGACGACGGCACGGGCAAGAACCTGGCGATCTACCAGATCGACCTGAGCGTCCAGTGATGCGCCTTCTCGCCGGCGTGGCGATGGCGGCCACGCTGGCGGTGGCGGCCGCCACGACGCGGCCCTTCTGGCAGGCGCCCGACGCGGCGCAGGCGCAGGCCTGGCTGCACGACGCGGCCGATCGCCGCGACGCGGGCGCGGAGGCCGCGCTCGCGCGCTGGTCGACGCGCGGCAACGCGCCCGCGCGCCGAGCGTATGCGGCGCTGCTGGCGCATCGCGCCGATGCCACGTCGCGGCAAGCATTGCAGCAGGTGCTGGCCGACGGCGCCGCGGCGGGCGATGCCGAGGCTGCGACGCAATTGGCCGAGCTGCTCTCGGGCGCGGGCGCCACGCACGACGACGCACGCATCGTCCGCCTGCTCGCGCAAGGCAGCGCGGGCCACGTGCCGGCGGCGTCGCGCCTGCTGGGCCTGCGGGCGCTCGATGCGCACGACCTGCCGCGTGCCGCGACCCTGCTCGCCCAGGCCGCCGACGGTGGCGACGCACCGGCGATGTTCCTCTACGCCAACCTGTTGCGCGCCGGCCAGGGCGTGCCGCGCGACGAGGCGCGCGCGCTGGCGCTGTACGAGCGCGCGGGCGACGCCGACTACGCACCGGCCATCCAGGCGCTCGCGATCGCGTGGCGCTACGGCGAGCTGGGCCTGCAGGCCGACGCGTCGCAGTCGCGGCTGATGGATCACGAGGCCGCGGAGGCGCTGGCGCACGCCGCGCACTGACGAGCCGCCTGCGAGAATCGGGCCCTGATGTCCGATTCCTCGCTGCTGCACAGCGCCTTCTACCGCTTCGTCCCGCTGCCCGACCCCAGCGCCGCGGCCGACAGGGTGCGCGCGCTCGCGCAAGGCCTCGCCGGCAGCATCGTCGTCGCGCACGAAGGCATCAACGGCACGGTGGCCGGCGAGGCCGACGCGGTCGCCGCCTTCGAGGCCGCGCTGCAACGCGACGACGTGCTGGCCGGCGCACTGCGCGGCATGCCGTTCAGGCACAGCGCCTGCGCCACCGCGCCGTTCGGCCGGCTGAAGGTGGGCGTCAAGCCGGAGATCGTGACGCTGGGCCTGCCCGCTGACGATGGCCCGCTCGCGCCGCCGGACGAACGCGACGCCAGCCACCTGTCGCCCGCCGCGTGGCGCGAACTGCTGGCCCGCGACGACGTGGTGCTGCTGGACAACCGCAACCACTTCGAGGTGCGGCTGGGACGCTTCCGCGGCGCGCTCGATCCGCAGGTGCACAACTTCCGCGACTTCGCCGCGTTCGTGCAGGCGCACGCCGACGCGTGGCGCGAGGCCCGCCGGCCCGTGGCGATGTACTGCACCGGCGGCATCCGCTGCGACAAGACCGCGCCCTGGCTGCGCAGCCTGGGCCTGGAGGTGCGGCAGCTGGACGGCGGCATCCTGAACTACTTCGAGCGCATGCCCGACGCCGGACGCGACTGGCAGGGCGAGTGCTTCGTGTTCGACAACCGCGTGGCGCTGGACACGGCCCTGCGCGAGACCTCGACGACCGCCGACCAGGTGTTCGACCCGACGCATCCGGACGAGGCCTGGCGCCTGCAGCGCGCGCGACGCCTCGATGGCGACAATGGCTGAGCCGTTCGTCCCCGCGCCGCGCGACGGCGTGAACGCGAGCCGCGTGGGCGTCGGCGACGGCCGCTTCCCGGACGTGCTGGCCTTCCTCGTGGCACGCTTCCCGGCGGTGTCCGACTGGCCCGCCCGGCTCGCGCGCGGCGACGTGCTGGACGCGCACGGCCGGCCGCTGGCCGCCGACGCGCCCTGCCGTCTCGGCAACCATCTCTGGTACTGGCGCGATCCGCCGCCCGAGCCGGTCGTGCCCTTCGACATGCCCGTGCTGCACCAGGACGAGCACCTGGTGGTGGTGGACAAGCCGCACTTCCTGCCGGCGATCCCCGGCGGCCGCCACCTGCACGAGACCGCGCTGGTGCGCGCGCGCCGCCACACCGGCATCGCCACGCTGGTGCCCATGCACCGCCTCGACCGCGAGACGGCGGGCGTGCTCGTGTTCATCGTGCGGCCGCAGGAGCGCGACGCCTACCAGGCGCTGCTGCGCGGTCGCGCCGTGCACAAGGTCTACGAGGCCGTCGCGCCCTGGCGCGCGGAGCTCGCGTCCCCGCGCGTGGCCCGCCATCGCATCGAGAAGCCGCCCGGCGCCCACTTCATGCAGGTGCGCGTGGCGCCGGGCGAGCCCAACGCCGAGACGCGGGTGGAGATGGTCGCGCGCCTGCCCGGCGGACTCGCGCACTACCGGCTGCGGCCGGCCACGGGCCGCACGCACCAGCTGCGCGTGCAGATGGCGGCGCTGGACGCGCCGCTCGTCAACGACCGCATCTACCCGCGCCTGATGCCCGAGCCGCCGCCGGGCGTCGCGCCCGACTGGACGAAGCCGCTGCAGCTGCTGGCGCGCGAGTTCGCGTTCGACGATCCGGTCACGGGCCAGCGACGCGCGTTCACCAGCGGCCGCACGCTCGAGCTCACAACAGGTCTTCCTCGATGAACGGCGAGAACAGCCACACCTCCAGCAGCGTGGCGATGCTGATCTCCGGCTCGGCGTCGTAGACCTTCTCGCCGTCGGGCTCGTCGTCCACCCATTGCACGTCGCGCCCCGACGCGCCGCCCAGGCGCATGCGGTAGGTGCCCACGGAACGCAGCTCGTCCACCAGTTCGGTGACGTCGGCGGCCAGCTCGGGCGAGTCCACGAACAGGCCCAGCTCGGTGTTCGCGCGCGCGGAGCGGAAGTCGAGGTTCATGGAGCCGACCACGGTGGTCTGGTGGTCGATCACCATGACCTTGGCGTGCAGGCGCCCGGTGGAGGTGCCCAGCATCGAGCCGAACGAGTCGTCGAAGGTCGTGTCCATGCGCAGGATGCGCGGGCTCACCTCGTAGATCTGCACGCCCATCTGCAGCATCTGGCGCCGGTAGCGCGCGTAGGCCGCGCTGACGAAGGGCTCGTCGTTGGAGGCCATGGTGTTGGTGACGAGCGTCACCGGCACGCCGCCCTGGCGCACCTTGTACAGGCGCTCCAGCGCCGCCTTGCCGGGCACGAAGTACGGCGACGCGAGCAGCACGTGGTCGCGCGCGCCGCCGATGGCCTGCGTCAGGTGCGAGATCACAGTGCTCGCATCCAGGCCCGACGCGGCCTCGCCGCTGACCTTCTCGGGGTTGTCGGCCACCACGCGGATCGCGCCGCGCAGCATCTTCAGCGGCGGATGCGCCATGTCGTGGCTGAGCGGGCCGTAGTTCAGGAAGTCGCGCGCGCCTTCCATGATCGGCGCGAACAGCATCGCCGACGAGGCCGTGAGGCGCTCGAACTCCTCGCGCCGTGCCTCGGCCTTCGGCGCGCCGGGCTCCAGCGCGTCCAGCGTGTACACGTGGCGGCTGTTCCAGTAGCGGTCGAAGCTGGCGGCCAGGTCGGGCACCGCGTCGCCGGCCACGAGCAGGTCGAAGTCGATGAAGTTGCCGCGCGGGCTGCGGAAGAAGTACTCGTCCGCGATGTTGCGGCCGCCCGCGATCGCGAAGATGCCGTCGGCGATGAACAGCTTGTTGTGCATGCGGTGGTTCAGCCGCGCCAGGTCGGCCAGCGACAGCCCCCAGCGCGTGATGGTGAACGCGCGGCCCGCGGGAAACGGGTTGAACAGGCGCACCTGCACGTTGGGCGTGGCGGCGATGCCTTGCAGCAGGCGGTCGTTGCTGGCGGTGTAGAGGTCGTCCACGAGGATGCGCACGCGCACGCCGCGCCGGGCGGCGTCGCGCACCTCGCGCAGGAAGGCGCGGCCGGTGAGGTCGTCGGCCAGCAGGTAGTACTGGATGTCCAGGCTGTGGCGCGCCTGGCGGATCAGCGTCAGGCGCGCATCCATCGAGTACGAGCTGAAGGCCAGCGGGCGGAAGGCCGAGCCGCTGCCCGGCACCAGGTCGGGCGGCAGCAGGCCCGCGAGCGGGCTGTCCGCGGCGGCCGGCAGCGCCGTGCCGGGCGTCTTCTGGCGCTCGGCCAGCGAGGCGCAGCCCTGCAGCGCCAGCAGCAGCATCGCGAGGGCCAGCCAGCGCGCGCTGGCGTTCAAGCGCGGCTCCGGGCGTACGGCGTCCGGCGGAATGGGCGATTCATCGGAGTCTCCTGGCTCGGCACGACAGCAATACGCGGCTCACGTTGCCCGGCGATGATAGGTCGGGAGCGTGTCGCCCGCTTGCCCGGGTCGGCGGCATTGCGATTGTCGGCCACGTCAGAATCGGCCCCAGGCTTAGAGGAACGTCATGGATCTGCAACTCAAGGGCAAGCGTGCCCTGGTCACCGGCGGCAGCAAGGGCATCGGCAAGGCCGTCGCCCGCGCGTTGCTGCTCGAGGGCGCCGACGTCGCGCTGCTGGCGCGCCACGAGCGGACGCTGCTGGACGCGGTGTCGGAGCTCGCCATGCAGACCGGCGGCGACGTGATCGCCGTGGTCGCCGACACCACCGACGACGCGCAGGTGCGGGACGCGGTCGCCACCGCGGCCCGGCAACTGGGCGGCGCCATCGACATCCTGGTCAACGCGGCGGCCGAGCCGTCCGGCTTCGCCGCGCCGCCCGGACTGGAGGAGATCGCCGGCGACTCGCTGCAACGCGAGATCGACACCAAGGTGATGGGCTACATCCGCTGCGCGCGCGAGGTGGTGCCCGGCATGCGCGCCGCCGGCTGGGGCCGCATCGTCAACGTGAGCGGCCTCGCCGCGCGCCAGACCGGCAACGCGATCGGGTCGATCCGCAACGTGGCCGTGGCCGCGCTCACCAAGAACATGGCCGACGAACTGGGGCCGGCCGGCATCCAGGTGACGGCGGTGCATCCGGGCCAGACGCGCACCGAGCGCACCGCCCCGCTGGTCGCGGAGCGGGCCGCCGCCACGGGCCGGGCGCCCGCCGACATCGAGCGCGAGATGGCGCAGGCCAACAGCATCCGTCACCTGGTGGACGCCCGCGAAGTGGCCGACGTCGTGGCGTTCCTGTGCTCGCCGCGGTCACGCGCCATCAACGGCGACGCCATCGGCGTGGGCGGCGGCGCGCCGCGCGCCATCCACTACTAGGCAGGGGACGGCGTCTTGAAACTGAAGAACGCGGACACCCTCTTCCTGCGCATCTTCCTGCTGCTGCTGGTGGCCTTCTCGATCAGCTCGTGGCTGGCCTTCGAGGTGTTCCGCGCCACCGCCCCGCCGCCGCCGTGGCGCGCCACGCCGCCCATCCGGCAGGCGTTGCATCCGCTGCTGGCCAGCACCTCGCCGCTGGTGCCGCCGTCCGGGGCGAGCTGGCCGTCCGGCCGGCGCAAGCCGCCCTGGCTGTCGATCGGACTGGACGCGGTGATCAAGGTCGCGGCCGCGGCGCTGGTCGCCTGGCTCGCCGCCCGCGCGCTGTCGCTGCCGATGCGGCGCCTCAGCGACGCGGCGCGCCTGCTGGGACAGTCGCTGTCGCCGCAGGCCAGCGTGGGCCTCGCCGTGGCGCCGCCGCAGCTGGACGACGAGCGCGGCACGCGCGAGGTGCGCGAGACGGCGCGCGTGTTCAACGACCTGTCGCGCCAGCTGAAGTCCGACTTCGACACGCAGCGCCTCATGCTGGCCACCGTCTCGCACGACCTGCGCACGCCGCTGACGCGCCTGCGCATGCGGCTGTCCGAGCTGGAGCAGTTTCCGGCCGCGCGCAGCGCCATCGACGACGTGCGCCAGATGGACGAGCTCATCGAGAGCCTGCTGGCGCTGTTCCGCCCGCCCGCCGGCACGCCCGGCGGCGGCGCCGCCCGCGTCGACGCCTTCGCCCTGGTGCAGGCCATCGTCGACGACCTGCCGCAGGCCGAGCCCGAGGTGCTGTTGAGCGGCACGTCGGCGTCCACGCGCTGCCCGCCCGCCGCGTTCCGCCGCATGGTGGACAACCTGATAGAGAACGCGATCCGCCACGGCGGCAGCCACGGCGCCGTCGAGGTGGAAGTGACGAAGGGGCCCAGCAGCGCCTGCGTGACGGTGATGGACCGCGGCCCCGGCCTCAGCGCCGAGCAGCTCGCCAACGCCGGCACCCCGTTCCTGCGCTGGGCGGGCACGGAGAGCGACAGTGGACGGCACGCCGGCCTGGGCCTGGGGCTCTACATCACTCGGGCGCTGGCGGAACGCGAGGGCGGGCGCCTGGAGCTGAGCGCGCGGCCGGGCGGCGGCCTCTGTGCCACGCTGCACCTGCCGATGTCGAGCTAGGGCTGCGCCCATCGTCGGGCGGCGATTCGTCCGGCGGCGCCTCGCTGGCGGCGCCGTCGCCGCCGGCCGTCGGATCCAGCTCGACGCTGGACTGCGCCTGTTCCGGCTCGTTCGGCTGCAGTTCGCCGATGCGGCCACCCGAGTTGAAGTTCGGGATGGCATTGGGGTCTTGCTTGATGTCCATGGGAGCCTCTCGCGCAGGGCGCAACGCGGGCGGAGCCGCGACACCCCCGATGCGGCAACCGGCGTTCCCTGGTCGGCGCAAACCCGGGTGGCGGTCCGTCGCGCCAGATGGCAGTTCGGCCCGCGTTCGGCGCCGGTCGTCGCAAGGACGTTGGCGGGTCGGTTCGAGGCTCCGATAGTCCACCCATCGGATCACGAAACGCGATTCGAACAGACCAACCCCAGACACCCCAGGAGCCCGCCATGACCACCTTAGCCAATCAAGCCGCCGCCCTCGCCCTGTCCGCCCTCGCGACCCTGACCGTCGTCTTCGGCGCGAACGCCCTGGCGACGTCGCAATACGCCGCGGCCGATTCGCAGGAGATGGCCCGCTACGGGCAGACCCACGTGGCCGTGCAGCACGTGACGGTGGTCGGCCACCGCGCCTGACCCTCCGCGCGCCGAGAGCGCGCCTTTCGCTCCTTCGAGGCCTCGCGTTTGCGGGGCCTCTTTTTTGGTTCATCGCCGATCTGCGGAGTGCCTTGGTTTGCGGGGCGCGCTGGGTCAGGCACGACTCACCGGGGGAGCTTGTTTTGTTCGTGTCCCCCGTCGGCCTGCGGCCTCCTCCTCCTTTTTTACCTCACAAAACAAGCTCCCCCCCTCGCCGTGCCACGCATGGGGTGCCGGCAGACAACATTCGCGGGGGAGGAACCCGCGGTTTTTTTGAAGGGTGTTTGGCATCGTCGGGCCGTCGAGGCCGCGACGATGCCCGCGGCCAACGTTGATGCGGGTCGCCGGGCCTGACGCGAATCGCGAATCGGGCTGCCAGCGCTACTTGTCGTGATGGACGATCGGCACCGCCTCGTCATTGCGCGCGCAGTCGCGGAATCCACCCCCTGAGACAGCGCATCCGCCCGTGTGGATCCTGCGACTGCGCGCAGGATGACACCGTTGGCGAAGGGGCCCTCGTCGGTCACGAGAAGGAGCGCCGGCATCGCGACGCGAGGTTCGCGTCAAGTCCGATGGCGCGTGGAAACGCCGGCCGCGGGCATCGTCGCGGCCTCGATGGCCCGACGATGCCAAACACCCTCAAACAAATTCGTGAACTCTTCCTCCGCGAATGTTGTCTGCCGGCCCGCCGTGCCCGGCACGGCGAGGCGGGGGAGCTTGTTTTGTGAGGTAAAGGAGGAGGAGGCCGCAGGCCGACGGGGGACACGAACAAAACAAGCTCCCCCGGTGAGTCGTGCCTGACCCAGTGCGCACCGCAAACCAAGGCACCCCGCAGATCAGCGATGAACCTCCATTTTTTCCGGCGCGATCCTGCTAGAAACGACACGGCGCGGGATCGGCATTGCCTCGAACCGGGCGACGGTCCATCGCTCGAATCAGCAGTTCGTGCCGGGCCCCTGGCCAGTCGTCGCAAGTCGTTTGGGTCGTGCGTTCGTTGCTCCGATAGTCCATCCATCGGAACACGCAACAACGCACTTCAAGGAGCCCACCATGACCAAGACCACCCACCACTTCGCCGCCCTCGCCCTGTCCGCCGTGATGGCGCTGGGCATCGTCGCCGGCATGAACGGCCTGGCCACCGCGCAGTACTCTGCAGCGGACAGCCAGGAAATGGCGCGCTACGGCCAGGCGCACGTCGCCGTGCAGCACGTGACCATCGTGGGCCACCGCGCCGACGCCTGAGCCTCAGTTCTTCAGGCGGTAGCCCGTCTTGAAGATCCAGGCCACGATGCCCATCGAGACGGCCAGGAACCCGAGCGTCATCGCGATGCTCAGCCCCACGCTCACGTCGCCCGCGCCGTAGAACGACCAGCGGAAGCCCGAGATCAGGTAGACGACCGGGTTGAACAGCGCCACGGTCTGCCAGAACGGCGGCAGCATCGAGATCGAATAGAAGCTGCCGCCCAGGAACGTGAGCGGCGTGACGATCAGCAGCGGGATCACCTGCAGCTTCTCGAAGCCGTCGGCCCAGATGCCGATGATGAATCCCACCAGGCTGAACGTGACCGCCGTCAGCACCAGGAACACGAGCATCACGAACGGGTGGTCGATGTGCAGCGGCACGAACACCGCCGCGGTGGCCAGGATGATCAGCCCGAGGATGATGGACTTCGACGCGGCCGCGCCCACGTAGGCGATGACGATCTCCACGAACGACACCGGCGCCGACAGCAGCTCGTAGATCGTGCCCGTGAACTTCGGGAAGTAGATGCCGAACGACGCGTTGGAGATGCTCTGGGTGAGCAGCGACAGCATGATCAGCCCCGGCACGATGAACGCTCCGTAGCTGATGCCGCCCACCTGCGGGATGCGCGAGCCGATGGCCGCGCCGAACACCACGAAGTACAGCGAGGTGGAGATCACCGGCGAGATGATGCTCTGCATCAGCGTGCGCCAGGTGCGCGCCATCTCGAAGTTGTAGATCGCCTTCACGGCGTGCCAGTTCGCGCTCACGGTTGGCCCCCTTCCACCAGGCTCACGAAGATCTCCTCCAGCGAGCTCTGCTTGGTGCGCAGGTCCTTGAACTGGATCCCGGCGTCGTTGACGTGCTTCATGAAGTCGACGATGCCGCGGGCCTCGTTTCGCGTGTCGTAGGTGTAGGTCAATTCGTGGCCGTCCGGCGAGAGCGTCAGTTCGTAGTCGCGCAGCGCCGCCGGCACCGCGGAAGCCGCGTCCTGCAGCAGCAGCGTCACCTGCTTCTTGCCGAGCTTGCGCATCAGCTCGGTCTTGTCCTCCACGAGCAGCAGCCGGCCCTTGGCGATGACGCCGATGCGGTCGGCCATCTCCTCGGCCTCCTCGATGTAGTGCGTGGTGAGGATGATGGTGACGCCGGTGGCGCGCAGCTCGCGCACCATCTCCCACATGTCGCGCCGCAGCTCCACGTCGACGCCGGCGGTGGGCTCGTCCAGGAACAGCACCTGCGGCTCGTGCGACAGCGCCTTGGCGATCATCACGCGGCGCTTCATGCCGCCCGACAGGGTGCGGATGCGGCTGTCCTTCTTGTCCCACAGCGACAAGGCCTTGAGCGTCTTCTCGATGTGGGCCGGGTTCGGCGCGTGCCCGAACAGCCCGCGGCTGAACGACACCGTGTCCCACACCGTCTCGAACGCGTCGGTGGTGAGCTCCTGCGGCACCAGGCCGATGATGGAGCGCGACAGGCGGTAGTCGTCGACGATGTCGTGGCCGTCCACCATCACCTTGCCGGCGCTCGCGGTGACGATGCCGCAGATGATGCTGATCAGCGTGGTCTTGCCCGCGCCGTTGGGGCCCAGCAGCGCGAGGATCTCGCCCTTGCGGATCTCGAGGTCGATATCCTTGAGCGCGCTGAACCCGGATGCATAGGTCTTGGAGACGTTCTTGACGGAGAGGATGGGCTGCATGGCGCGCAGTATCCCGCGCCCGCCGCGATCGTGCTTGTCAGCCCTGAATCGTCCATTCGAGCTCGCGCCGTTGCGCCGCGCTCTCGATGCCCCGCTCGATCAGCCCCATCACGGCCAGGGCCTCCTCCGGCGGCACCGGGTTGGCGCCCTCCTTGCGGATCGCGGCCGCCACGGCCGCGAAGAAAGCCTGGTGCGCGCCGGGCCGCAGCGCCACGGGCGTGGCCAGCGCGCCGCCGTCGGCCGCGCGCGTGACGAGCGCGGCCGGGCCCGGGTCGATGCCCCAGTCGGGCCGCGGCGGCCACGTGGGGCGCACGCCGGCCTTGAGCGCGTCCTCCTGCGTGTCCAGCCCCTCCTTGACGAAGCTGGCCGCCGTGCCGTGCACCGCGAAGCGCGGCGCGCTGGCGGCCACGAGCATGCCCGCCTGCAGGTGCACGTGCAGGCGGTCGTAGCGCAGGTGGGCGTGGAACCAGTCGTCGGCCAGCGCGCCGTCGCGCGTGAGGTCGCGCGCGAGCGTGATCGCGCTCGGGGGGCCGAACAGCTGCAGCGCCTGGTCGACCAGGTGCGGGCCGAGATCGAACCACAGCCCGGCGCCCGGTCCGGCGCTCTCGCGCCAACGCTGGCGCACCTCGGGACGGAAGCGGTCGTGGCGCGACGTCATCTCGACGACGCGGCCCAGCGCGCCCTCGTCCACCAGGCGGCGCAGCGTGAGGAAGTCGCCGTCCCAGCGCCGGTTGTGGAACACCGACAGCAGCAGCCGGCGCCTGTGCGCGAGCGCAACGAGTTCGCGCGCGTCGGCCAGCGCCACCGTGAACGGCTTGTCGATCACCACGTTGCAGCCGGCCAGCAGCGCGGCGCGGGCGAGCGGGTGGTGGGTGTCGTTGGGCGTGGCGATCACGACGAGGTCGAGGTCGGCGCGCGCGATCAGCTCCGTCGGGGTGGCGTGCACTGCCACGTCGGGCCAGTCGGCGTGCACCTTGGCCGCGTCGGAGCTGGCGACGGCCACGAGGTGGAGATCGGGCACCGCCGAGATCAGCGGCGCGTGGAAGGTCTTGCCGGCATACCCGTAGCCGATCAGGCCCACCTTCAGGCGCGGCCGCGCGTGCGTCGTCATCGGATCACTTCTGTCGAATGAGGGGGTATCCGGGATTATGCGCGGCGCACCGGATTCGGTCCTGCCGGCGGAACACACGCTGTCAAGCCCTCGCTTCCCCGCGCCCCAACTTGTTTTCCACAGCGTCTGGGGACAAGCCTGTGGAAAACGGTTTGTCACCCTCTTGCAGCCCGCCAAATGCCGTCGTTTCCGCTGGATTGCACGCGGACGAGGCAGTGTCACGAATTTGCCATGATCGTCATGTGACAGTGACTCGAACGCCCCAACGCTGTGCGATGCGCGGACGCCCAGGAATCATTCACTTACAGATTCAGGCAATCACCTTGCGGAAGGTGATGTTGATGCGCAGCGCCCCCGCGAACGGGTGATCGCCGTCCTTCAACGGCCGGACGCCGTGGAAGCGCAGCCGGGATGGCCCGCCCCACACCACCACGTCGCCATGGTGCAGCGCCACCGGCCGGGTCTTGTCGCCGCGCTCGCCGCCGCCCCACAGGAAGACGGCCGGCAATCCCAGCGACACCGACACGATGGGCGCGCGCAGGTCCTTCTCGTCGCGATCCTGGTGCAGCGACAGCCGCGCCCCGGGCGCGTAGCGATTGACGAGGCAGGCGTCGGGCGCGAAGCCGGGATAACCGGCGCGTGCGGCGGCGTCGCGGGCGAGCGCGCGCATCGCGTCGGGCAGAGCGGGCCAGCGCCGGCCCGACTCGGGGTCGAGCGGGTCGTAGCGGTAGCCGCGGCGATCCGACACCCAGCCGAGTTCGCCGCAGTTGGTCATCGCCACCGACATCCGGAAGCCGCCGGGCGTGACCAGGTGGCGGAACGGCGCGTCGGCACTCACCCGGGCCACCGCGTCCTTCAGTGCCGCTTCGCGCGCGACCGCGAAGCCGCGCAACACGACGGCCCCCTCGTCGAGGATCTCGTCCTCGAGTTCGGGCGCGGTGGCGGCGAACAGGTCGAGCGTCATGGCGGCGATGGGCTCAGGACGCCTCGGCCCGCAGCGCGGCCAGCGTGCCCGTGGCCACCAGCACGCAGGTGCGCACCACGTCGCGCCGCGGCAACTTGTAGCCCCCGGTCATCCACATCTTGGCCACCTGCAGCCCCGAACCCACCAGCGCGCGGCCCAGCAGCTCGCGGCGCGCCTTCGACAGCTTCAGCGCGGGCTGCGTGGCGGCCAGCGGCGCGATGGTCAGCTCGGCCATCGCGCGCGCCGATTCCTCGTACAGCGCGTCGATGGCCGGGCTCACGCCCAGCACCTCCACCAGCACGATGCGCGCGAAACGCGGGTCGCGCACGGTGTCGAACCACAGCTCGTAGGCCGCGGTGGCCTGGCGCTCGATCGCCGCGGCGTCGCCGCTCCAGGCCTCGGAGCGGATCGATTCGTCCGTCAGCCGCGTGGCGAAGTCGTGCGTGAGCGTGCGGTAGACCTCGGCCAGCAAGGCCTCCAGCGATGCAAACGACTCGTAGAAGTAGCGGTCGGTGAGCCCGGCCGCGGCGCAGATGCCGCGCACGGTGGCGCCGCGAAAGCCCTGGGTGCCGAACAGCTCGACGCCGGCCTCGACGAAGCGCGCGCGCCGCGTGGCGACGCGCGCCTCCAGCGCCACGCCGCCGTAGGCGCGGGCGGACGCGAGGGTCGACTTGTCGGAGGCGGGCATGCCCCATTTGACACGAAACAGGCCGCCGCCTACGATTCCCCTCATATCTGACGACGTGCGTCGTCACTTATGCGACACAACGACGTGCGACACAACGACGTGCGACACACCAAGAACACGGAGACGGCATGGCCCTGAAACCCTGGACGCTGCGCGGCGGCGTCGCCGTGCTCACCGGCGCGGCCAGCGGCATCGGCGCGGCGCTGGCCGCCAACCTGGCGCGGCGCGGCATGCACCTGGCGCTCGTCGACCTGAACCCCGCCGGCCTCGAGGCCACGGCCGCCCAGGCGCGCGCCGCCGGCGTCACGGCGAGCACGCACGTGCTGGACGTGGCCGACCACGCGGCCGTCGCCGCCCTGCCCGCCGCCGCGCTCGCGCGGCACGGCCGGGTCACGGCGCTGGTCAACAACGCCGGCGTGGCGCTGGGCGGGATGTTCGAGCAGGTCGCCGCCGAGGACTTCGACTGGCTCATGGACATCAACTTCGGCGCCACCGTGCGCCTGACGCGCGCGTTCCTGCCCGTGCTCGCGCGCGAGGACGCGGCGCAGCTGGTCAACGTGTCCAGCATCTTCGGCATCATCGCGCCGCCCGGCCAGACGGCCTACGCGGCGTCGAAGTTCGCGGTGCGCGGCTTCTCCGAGTCGCTGCGCCATGAGCTCGAGATGAGCGGCTCGCCGGTGGGCATCACCCTCGTGCATCCCGGCGGAGTGCGCACCGCCATCTCCGAGAACGCGCGCCTGGCCAAGGGCCTGGACAGCGCCGAAGTCGCGCGGGAACGCGCCAACTGGCGCAGCCTGCTCGCGCTGGATCCAGCCAGCGCGGCCGAGGTCATCGCGGTGGCCATGGCCAGGCGCGCGCCGCGCGTGCTGGTGGGCAGCGACGCGAAGGGGGCGGCCATCGTGCAGCGCCTGTTCCCGGTGACGTACTGGAAGCACGTGGCGCGCGACATCGCGCGGCGCATCAAGCGAAAGTAGGACCCACGATGGCAAGCTGGCAGGCCCGCGCGGCCCGATATGTGATCCGCAAGCGCGTGCGCCCGGCGCTCGGCGACATGAGCGACCTGATGCGCGTGCGCAGGGTGATGGGCGAGGCGCTGCCGCCGCCCAGGGGCGTGCGCTACACGCCCGGCAGCCTCGGCGGCGTGTCCGGAGAATGGGTCGAGCGCGAAGGCGCCCCGGGCGCGTGCCCGACGCTCATGTACGTGCACGGCGGCGGCTTCGTCGGCTGCTCGCCTGGGACGCACCGGCCGATCACCGCGGGCTTCGCGCTGCAGGGCTTTCGCGTGTTCGCGCCCGACTACCGCCTCGCGCCGGAGCATCCCTTCCCCGCGCCGCTGGACGACATCGTCGCGGCCTGGCGCGCGCTGCGCTCGCGGCACGACGCCGAGGCCTCGGGCCAGCGCCTCGTGCTCGCCGGCGAGAGCGCCGGCGGCAACCTGGCGCTTGCCCTGATGCTCGTGCTGCGCGACGCCGGCGAACGCCTGCCCGCCGCGGCCGCGCTGTTCTCGCCGGCCACCGATCTCAGCGGCGCCAGCCCGTCCATCGCGGGCAACGGCGACCGCGACCCGATGTTCCACGGCCCGTCGCTGGCCAACCTCGGCAACGCCTACCTGGGCGCCACGGGCGACGCGACGAACCCGCTGGTCTCGCCGATCTTCGGCGACCCGCGCGGCCTGCCGCCGCTGCTGTTCCACGTGGCCGCCGAGGAGGCGTTGCGCGACGACGGCCTGCGGTTCGCGCAGAAGGCACGCGCGGCGGGCGTGCACGTGGAGACCAGCGTGTGGCCCGTGGTGCCGCACGCCTGGCAACTGCTGGCCAAGGTGCCCGAGGCGCGCCAGTCGATCGCGCGCGCCAGCGAGTTCCTGAAGGCCGCGCAACCCGATGCCATCGAGCACCTGGACGCGATCATCGTGGGCGCCGGCCTCTCGGGCATCGGCGCGGCCGTGCACCTGCAGCGCGACTTCCCCGGCCGCCGCTTCACGATCCTGGAGAGCCGCGCCGCGATGGGCGGCACGTGGGACCTGTTCCGCTATCCCGGCGTGCGTTCCGACTCCGACATGTTCACCCTCGGCTACGCGTTCAAGCCGTGGACGGACGCGAAGTCGCTGGCCGACGGGCCGGCCATCCGCGACTACATCGTCGAGACCGCGATGGAGCACGGCCTCGACCATCAGGTACGCTACGGCCACAAGGTGGTTCGCGCCGACTGGTCGTCGGCCGACGCGCGCTGGACGCTCGAGGTTGAGCATGCGCCCGACGCAACAGGCCACGCGCGCCGCTCGCGCCTGGCGTGCAACTTCCTGCTCGCGTGCAGCGGCTACTACCGCTACTCCGAAGGCCACGCGCCCGAATTCCCGGGCGCCGCCGACTTCGCCGGCCGCCTCGTGCATCCGCAGTTCTGGCCGGAAGACCTGGACCACGCCGGCAAGCGCGTGGTGGTGATCGGCAGCGGTGCGACGGCCGTCACGCTGGTGCCCGAGATGGCCCGGACCGCGGCGCAGGTGACGATGCTGCAGCGCTCGCCCAGCTACGTGCTGTCGCTGCCGGCGCGCGATCCCATCGCGGAGTCGCTGCGGCGCTACCTGCCGCGCATGCTCGCGTACCGCCTCACGCGCACCAAGAACATCGGCGTGGCGATGCTGTTCTTCAAGCTGGCGCGGCGCTGGCCCGCCAAGGTGAAGAAGAACCTCATCGGCATGGTGCGCCAGGCGCTCGGCCCGGCGCACGACGTCGACACCCACTTCACGCCGCGCTACGACCCGTGGGACCAGCGCGTGTGCTTCGTGCCCGACGGCGACCTGTTCGACGCGATCAAGGGCGGCCGGGCCGAGATGGTCACCGACCAGATCGACACGTTCACGCCCGGCGGCATCCGGCTGAAGTCGGGCCGCGAACTGGCCGCCGACATCGTCGTCTCGGCAACGGGCCTCACGCTGAACCTGCTGGGCGACGTGGCGTTCGCCATCGACGGCCACCCGGTCGATTTCTCGAAGACGCTGGGCTACAAGGGCATGATGTTCTCGGGCGTGCCCAACCTGGTCTACACCTTCGGCTACACCAACGCGTCGTGGACGCTGAAGGCCGACCTCACGGCAGGCTACGCGTCGCGGCTGTTCGCCTACATGGACAAGCACGGATACGCCAGCGCGACGCCGGCCAGCGGCGCGGGCGTGGAGACCCGGCCCTTCCTCGACTTCTCGTCCGGCTACGTGCAGCGCGCCGTCGACATGATGCCGAAACAGGGCGTGAAGTCGCCGTGGCGGCTCTACCAGAACTACCTGCTGGACCTGCTCACGCTGCGCTACTCGCGCATCGACGACGGGACGCTGAGCTTCGCGCGGAAAACCTAGTCCTTCTCAGGTTCGCGGAACTCCATCGGCCACGCCTCGCCCGGCTGGCGCGCGTTCTCGCGCCGGCGCAGTTCCACGCGGCGGATCTTGCCCGACAGCGTCTTCGGCAGCTCGCCGAATTCCACGATGCGGATGCGCTTGTACGACGCCAGGCGCGCACGGGCGAACGCGAGGATGGACTGCGCCAGCTCGGGGCCTGGCGCGAAGCCGGCGCGCAGGATCAGGATGGCCTTGGGCACCGCCAGCCGGATCGGGTCGGGCGACGGGATCACCGCGGCCTCGGCCACGGCCTCGTGCTCGATCAGCACGCTCTCCAGCTCGAACGGGCTGATGCGGTAGTCGGAGGCCTTGAACACGTCGTCGGCGCGGCCGACGTAGGTGATGTAGCCGTCGGCGTCGCGCGAGGCGACGTCGCCCGTGTGGTAATGGCCATCGCGCATCGCCTCCGAGGTCTTCTCGTCGTCGTCCTGGTAGCCCAGCATCAGCGCGATGGGCCGCGGCGACAGCGACAGCGAGATCTCGCCTTCCTGCGCGGGCTGGCCGGCGATGTCCAGCAAGGCCACCTCGTAGCCCGGCAGCGGCCGGCCCATCGAGCCCGGCTTCAGCGGCTGGCCCGGCGGGTTGCCGACCTGCGCCGTCGTCTCGGTCTGGCCGAAGCCGTCGCGGATCGTGATGCCCCAGGCCTTGCGCACGATGTCGATCACCTCGGGGTTCAGCGGCTCGCCCGCGCCCACCAGCTCGCGCAACGAGGTCTTGTACTTGCCGAGATCCTGCTGCATCAGCATGCGCCACACGGTGGGCGGCGCGCACAGCGAGGTCACCTTGTTCGCCACCAGCACGTCGAGCACGGCGGGCGCGTTGAAGCGCGCGTAGTTGTAGATGAAGATGGTGGCGCCCGCGTTCCACGGCGCGAAGAAGCAGCTCCACGCGTGCTTGGCCCAGCCGGGCGAGCTGATGTTCCAGTGCACGTCGCCGGGCTTCAGGCCGATCCAGTACAGGGTGGACAGGTGGCCCACCGGGTAGCTCTGGTGGCTGTGCAGCACCAGCTTGGGCCTGGACGTGGTGCCCGAGGTGAAGTACAGGAACAGCGGGTCGTTGGCGTGGGTCGGGCCGTCGGGCGTGAACGCGCCTGGCTGCTGGTGCGAGCCCGCGTAGTCCAGCCAGCCCGCCGGCGCGCGGCCCGAGGACGCGCCCACCGCGATGCGCGTGTACGCGCCTGGGAACACGTCGAACTTGGCCGTGGCCGAGGCAGTGCAGATCACGTGCCTGACGGCGCCGCGGTCGAAGCGGTCGGTGAGGTCGTCGGTGCTCACGAGCGTGGTGGTGGGCACGATCACCGCGCCGAGCTTCATGCAGGCGAGCATGGACTCCCACAGCGCCACCTCGTTGGGCATCAGCAGCAGCACGCGGTCGCCGCGCGCCACGCCCAGCGAGCGCAGCCAGTTGGCCACCTGGTTCGAGCGCTCGGCCATGCGCGCGAAGCTGACCTTGTCCTCGCTCCCGTTCTCGTCGACGATCCACAGCGCCGGCGCATCGTTGCCGCGCGCGAAGGCGTCGAAGTAGTCGAGCGCCCAGTTGAATTCGGTCAGCTGCGGCCAGCGGAAGTCGCGGTACGCCGTGGCGTAGTCCTCGCGGTGCCGGAACAGGAAGTCGCGGGCGGCCAGGAAGGCGGCCAGGCCCTGGGAAGGGGATGCGGTCATGGGTGTCGTCTCCGTCGTGGTCGGACGCCGTCGCGCGGCGGTCTCTGGAGACGAGCATACGGGAGACGGCCAACGCTCGCCTGACGGCCGCATCGTCGTCGACGCGTTCGGGCGGACGGCCTCAGGCGGCCAGCGTGGCGGGCGCGATCGGAGCGATGGGAATCACGCGGGCGACCTTGGCCGCGAGGCTCTCGGCCGCCGTGGGACGGCAGGCGCGGGCGGCGTCGAAGGTGTCGCGGGCGCAGTCGCCGCAGCGGCCGCAGGCGGTGGCCACGCGCAACTCGTCCTGCAGCTCCTCGAAGGAGGCGCAGCCGTGGCGCACCTCGCGCTCGATGTCGTGGTGGGACACCCGGTGGCAGACGCACACGATCACGGCAGGCACTCCTGCGAGGTGGCGGTCTTCGTGGCGGCGGCGAACGACATGCGGGCGATCCGGTTCGGTGGCGTTTGCGCAACTATAACGCGAATCGTTCGCATTTGCAAACCGCAAAAGAACCCTCTTCGTCCCCCAGTTCCCAGCCACCCCAGAAGCGCGAAAGCGCGGACTCGCCGCGCCTTCCCGGGGTGCGGGCCGCTCGCGCCCTCAGCCGACCTCGCCCATCATGGACTGCAGGTAGTTCTGCTCGCCGACCTTGGCGGCCACGTCGAGCTGGGTCTCGAGGAAGTCGATGTGCTCCTCGGTATCGTCCAGGATGTCCTGCAGCAACCCGCGAGAGACGTAGTCGCGCACCGTCTCGCAGTACGCGATGCCTTCCTTGATGGTGGCTTGCGCGGCGGACTCCAGCTTCAGGTCGCAGTTCATGGCCTCGAGCAGCGTCTCGCCGATCATCAGCTTGCCGAGATCCTGCAGGTTGGGCAGGCCGTCGAGCATGAAGATGCGATCCATCAGGCGATCGGCGTGCTTCATCTCGCCGATCGACTCCTCGTATTCCTTCTTCGCGATCTTGTCGAAACCCCAGTGCTTGTACATCCGGTAGTGGACGAAATACTGGTTGATCGCCGTCAGTTCGTTCTTCAGCTGGGCCTGAAGGTGCGCGATGACCTGGGGATCGCCTTTCATGGAAACTCCTCGTTGTCGATGTGCGGTGGACGGCGCCCATCCTAGCGCGAGCGGCGGGCGCGACGGGCGCGTCGCCTCAATGGCCGCCGGTATCGGCGTTGCGGCTGGCCTCGAACAGGAACCACGCGCGCCGCTCGGTCTCGTCGATCCAGTTCTCGATGAGGCTGGCGGTGGCGATGTCCTTGTGCTCGTCGCACACTTCGTGCGCCGCGCGCAGGCTGGCCGCCAGCTGCTGGTTGTCCTGGTGCAGTTCGGCCAGCATGTCCAGCGGAGTCACGAAGTCGGCGTCGTTGTCGGACACGCGCTGCAGCCTGGCGATGTGACCGATGGAACGCAGCGTGGTGCCGCCCACCTTGCGCACGCGCTCGGCCAGCGGGTCGGTCATCGCGTAGATCTGGTCGCCCTGGTCGTCGAGCAGCAGGTGGTAGTCGCGGAAGTGCGGCCCGCTCATGTGCCAGTGGAAGTTCTTGGTCTTCAGGTACAGCGCGAACACGTCGGCCAGGATGGCGTTGAGCGCGCCGCTCAGGTCCTTGGTGGCCTTGGCGCCCAGGTCGGTGGGCGTTGCGATGGGGGCGCCGCGGCGGGCCTTGGCGGCCGTGGCCTTCTTCGGGGACAACGTCTTCATGGGGTCAGCTCCTCTGGTTTTGGAAGGGCCGTCGAGGCGCGACGGCGGCAAGTCGCAGATTACCCGCGACCCGGCCGCCCCGCCACTCCACGGCAAGGAAATGGGGCACCGCCGGCTTGCTTATCCGGAGTTTGCGCAACTGTGTCCGGGTTGATATAGCAGGGGGTTTCCAGCCTTCATCGGGGATTCCATCGATGGCCGAGCAAATAGTATTCAGGCATCCAAACCGGAGTTTGACCATGACCCAAGTCCACTCTTCGGGTGGCGCGCAGGCCCCCTTCGCCACCCCCGTGTCGAGCGGCAAGGCCAAGGCGGCCAGCCAGCCAGACAAGAAGATCGCCGTTCCCAGGACCGCCGACGCCAAGCCCGCCGCGGGCTCGGCCTCGACCCGGTCCGGGACGCAGGTCACCTTCGGCGAGGAAGCACTGCATGCGCTCGAGGCCACCGGCGCCTTCCTGGGCAGGGCGCTGCTGACCGGCGTGGAAGACGTGGGCGAGGCGGCGTACTACACCGTCAAGACCCTGGGCACGGGCGTGGTCGACGTCGCCAAGGGCCTGGGCACGGCGGTCTCCGACGGCGTCCATGGCGTGATCGCCGGCGTCGAGGACACCGCCAACGCCGTGGGCCGCGGCGTCGTGCACGTGGAGAACGCGACGGGCGACGTCTGGTCCCTGGCGACCCAGGGCGCCAGCGCCGCGACGAACCTGGCCACGGCGGTGGGCACCGATGCCACGACGCTGGTGACCAACGTGGGCACGGCCGCCACCGACGTGGGCGTGGGCGCGGAGGCCCTGCTGTCGGGCATGGGCAGCGTGGCCAGGACGGCCGCCAACTACGGCACGCTCGTCGTGCAGCAGACGGGCAAGGCGATCAGCGAGCTGACCTAGTAGCGGCGGCGCACCGTGCGCCGCCAGCGGCTACCCCACACGATCAGCCACAACAGCAGCACCTGCAACGGCAGCCGCAGCCACAGAAGCCACACCGGCACCGACGGAAACTGGTCGTGCGCGTGCAGCATGTACACGTTGGCCGGGGTGACCGCCAGCGTCAGCGCGAACAGGCACCAGCCGGCCAGGCGCCGTGTCCACGGCAGCATCAGCCCCAAGGCGCCCGCCAGCTCCAGCACGCCGGTGCCCAGCACCACGTCGATGGGGTCGGGAACCTGCGGCGGCACGATGCTCGCCTCGAGCTCGGTGAACGCGAAGTGCGCGAGCCCACCGAAGAAGAACCAGGCGATCACGAACCACAGCGCGACCCGCTGCCAGCGCGTGCCATGGCGCAGCGGCTCGGACAGTTCGGCGGAAACGAAGGGCAGGTAGTTCACGCGCGCCGCCCTCCGCGGCGGCGAGGGGCGGGGCGATGCGAACGGGGCAGCGGGAATCTCGTCACGGGTCTCTTCGGGTCGCGCTCACGAAGCGCGACGGGGATCGGGGGGTCCAAAGGTGGATGATCGCCCACGCCCTGCCCGACCTTGGCTCTCGCGACGAAATAAACGTAAACGTTCCTAACGGTCAACGGCCCGAATCGTCGAGCTGCCTGCGGCGGACTTCGCCTTGGCGCTCGAACATCCAGCCGGGATACTCGGCCGGCAACGCGCTCGCGTCGCCCAGCGTCTTCAGCTCGCCGGCCGTGAGCGTCACCCGGGTGGCCAAGAGGTTGTCTGCCAGCTGGTCGGGTCGCTTGGCGCCCACGATGACGCTGGTCACCTGCGGCTGGTGCAGCAGCCAGGCGAGCGCGATCTGCGCCACCGACACGCCGCGCGCCTCGGCCAGCGGCCGCATCGCGTCGATGACGATGTCGGCGCGCTCACGGTCCACCGGCGGGAAGTCGAAGCTCTGGCGGCGGCTGCCGGTCTCCGCGTTCGCTCCGGCCTTGTACTTGCCGCTCAGCAGGCCGCCGGCGAGCGGGCTCCACACCATCAGGCCGACGCCCTCGCTCTTGAGCATCGGCACGATCTCGCGCTCGAGGTCGCGTCCCGCCAGCGTGTAGTACGCCTGCAGCGACTCGAAGCGCGACAGCCCCAGCCTCTCGGCCACGCCCAGCGCCTTCACGATCTGCCACGCCGCCCAGTTGGAAACGCCCACGTAGCGCACCTGGCCCTGGCGCACCAGCTGGTCCAGCGCGCGCACGGTCTCCTCGATGGGCGTGGCGGGGTCGAAGCCGTGGATCTGGTACAGGTCGATGTGCTCCAGCTGCATCCGCTTCAGGCTCGCCTTGACGCCATCCATGATGTGCCCGCGCGAGCTGCCGCGGCCGTTGGCGCCCGGGCCGGTCTCGCCGAACACCTTGGTGGCGACGACGACGCTCTCGCGCGGCACCTTCAGGTTCTTCAGCGCCTGGCCGGTGAGCTGCTCCGACACGCCGCCCGCGTACACGTCGGCCGTGTCGATGAAGTTGATGCCGGCGTCGAGCGCCTGGCCCACGAGCCGGTCGGCGTCGTCCTGCCCCAGGTTGCCGATCTTTCCCCAGATGCCGTCGGAACCGCCGAAGGTCATGGTGCCGAGGCACAGCTCGGAGACGAACAGGCCGGTGCGGCCGAGGCGATGGTTGCGCATGGAAGGGGCTCCGTCAGCAAGGGTTGCGAATCGCGTGGAAGGATAGGGGCGCGGCCAAAGACACGCGAGCCAGCGGGGTCATGCGCCGGCCCTCGGTGTTTCCACTCATGTGTAGCACCGCCCCGGTCGACAGAATCGCGCCACTGGAACCGATTCCACCGAGTTCCCGGGCGGCACGCGCCGCCAAGTCGCAAGGCCTACCCGTGACCCCATCCATTCCCCCCATCCTTCCGCCCGCCGGCTCGGCCATGCACGGCCGCGGCTTCGTGTTCGGCGCGGCCACCGCCGCGTACCAGATCGAGGGCGCCGCCCACGCCGACGGCCGCGTGCCGTCGATCTGGGACACCTTCAGCGCTACCCCCGGCAAGACGCACCTGGGCAACACCGGCGACGTCGCCTGCGACCACTACCACCGCTACGAACAGGACGTCGCGCTGCTGGCCGACCTCGGCTTCGACGCCTACCGTTTCTCCATCGCCTGGCCGCGCGTGATGGACGCGAACGGCCGCCTCAACCAGCGCGGCATCGCCTTCTACCAGCGCCTGCTGGATCGCCTCGATGCGCACGGCATCGGCGCCTGGGCCACGCTGTACCACTGGGACCTGCCACAGCATCTGCAGGATCGCGGCGGCTGGCTCAACCGCGACACGGCGTATCGCTTCGCCGACTACGCCGAGGCCATGGGCCGCATCTTCAAGGGCCGCATGGCCGGGTGGATGACGCTCAACGAACCGTTCTGCTCGGCCTACATCGGCCACAGCGAGGGCCGGCACGCGCCGGGGCTCACCGACGTGCGCTACGGCGTCGAGGCGATGCACCACCTGCTGCTGGGCCACGGCCTGGCCACGATCGCGCTGCGCGCCCACGATGAGGCGCCCGTGGGCCTCGTGGCCAACGTCTGCGCGGTGACGCCGGCCAGCGACTCCGCGGCCGACCGCATCGCCACCGAACGCGCCGCCGCCAGCGCCAACCACTGGCCGCTGGATGCCCTGTTCCTGGGCCGCTACCCCGCCCCGCTGCGCGACCTGTGGCCGGACGCCCACGCGCCCGTCCGCGACGGCGACATGGCCGCCATCGGCGTGCCGCTGGACTTCCTGGGCATCAATTACTACTTCCGCCAGGTGATCGCCAGCGACGGCGCGCACGGCTTCGTCGTCAAGCCGCTGCCGGGCGTCGAACGCACGCAGATGGGCTGGGAGGTCTACCCCGACGGGTTCCGCGACCTGCTGCTGGAATTCAGGCAGCGCTACCCGAAGCTCCCGCCGATCTACATCACCGAGAACGGCATGGCCAGCGACGACGCGGTGCAGGCCGGACGCGTGCATGATGCCCAGCGCGCGCGCTACTTCAACAGCCACCTGGCGGCCGTCGACGCGGCGATGCGCCACGGCGTGGACGTACGCGGATACTTCGCCTGGTCGCTGATGGACAACTTCGAATGGAGCTACGGCTACGAGAAGCGCTTCGGCCTCGTGCACGTGGACTACCGCACGCAGGCGCGCACGCCGAAAGACTCGGCGCTGGCGTTCAAGCAGTTCCTGGAGGCGCGCCGTGCGGCCGCCTGATCACGACAATCAAGCAAGGAGACGACACATGACGATGAACGCTTCCCGCCTGGGCCTGGCCCTCGCCATCGGGCTCGCGCTCGGCGGCTCGGCACACGCGCAGGCCAACCGCGCCGAGGTGCTGCACTGGTGGACGTCGGGCGGCGAGTCCGCGGCCGTCAAGGAACTGGCCAACGCCTACAACCAGGCCGGCGGCACCTGGGTGGACTCGGCCATCGCCGGCGGCGAGCAGGCGCGCTCGGCGGCCGTCAACCGCATGGTCGGCGGCACGCCGCCCACCGCGGCGCAGTTCAACACGTCCAAGCAGTTCCTCGACCTGATCGACCAGGGCATGCTCAACAACGTGGACGTGGTGGCGGCCCGGAACAACTGGGACAAGATCCTGCCTGCGCCCATCCTGAACTCGATCAGGATCAAGGGCCACTTCTACGCGGTGCCGGTCGACATCCACATGCCCGCCTGGTTCTGGTACTCCAAGCCCGCGTTCGCCAAGGCCGGCATCACGGCCGAGCCGAAGACGCCCGACGAGTTCTTCGCCGACCTCGACAAGCTGAAGGCCGCCGGCATCGTGCCGCTCGCGTTCGGCGGCCAGCCCTGGCAGGAGAAGATCACGTTCTACGCGTGGCTCGCGCACGTGGGAGGCCCCGACATGTACATGAAGCTGTACCGCGACAAGGACGCCGCGATGGTGGCCTCGCCGCAGTTCAAGGCGCTTCTCACGTCGTTCAAGCGACTGCACAACTACGTCGACCCGGGCTCGCCCAACCGCAACTGGAACGACGCCACCGCGATGGTGATCTCCGGCAAGGCCGGCGTGCAGATCATGGGCGACTGGGCCAAGGGCGAGTTCGCCACCGCGCACCAGACGGCCGGCAAGGAGTTCGGCTGCTTCCCCGGCTTCGGCCCGAAGAGCCCGTACCTCGTGGCGGGCGACGTGTTCGTGTTCCCCAAGATCACCGATCCGGCACAGGTGAAGGCGCAGCAGCTGCTGGCCACCGTGTTCACGTCGCCGGCCACGCAGGTGGCGTTCTCCAACAAGAAGGGCTCGATCCCGATCCGCACCGACGTCGACGTGAAGGCGCTCGACCTGTGCGCGCAGCAGGGCGTCGCGATCATGAAGGACGTCTCGCGCCAGCTGCCCTCGCCCGAGATGCTGATCTCGCCCGACCTGGAAGGCTCGCTGCAGGACATCATCACGAAGTTCTGGAACACCAGCGAGTCGGCCGACGACGCCGCCAAGGCCATCGCCGCTGCACTGAAGAACGGCTGAGTGAGCCCGCGCAAGCCCGTCTTCCGCCACCTCGTCGCCTGGCTCGCGCTGGCGCCGATGGTGGCCACCGTGCTGTGGGTGTACGTGGGCAGCGTGCTGTGGTCGATGCGCATCTCGGTGAGCAGCTCCCGCACGCTGCCCATCGGCGACTACGTGGGCTTGCGGCAGTACGCGCGCCTGTTCGACAGCGAGCGCTGGACGCTCTCGCTGCAGAACATGGCGCTGTTCGGCGTGCTGTTCATCGTGGCCTGCCTGGCCATCGGCTTCCTGCTGGCCGTCTTCATCGACCAGCGCGTGCGCGGCGAGGGCGTGCTGCGCACGATCTTCCTGTATCCCTACGCGATGTCCTTCGTGGCCACCGGGCTCGTGTGGCAGTGGATGCTCAACCCCGAGCTGGGGCTGCAGTCCACGGTGCGCGGCTGGGGCTTCGCGAACTTCACCTTCGACTGGATCGTGCGCCAGGACGCGGTGATGGTCGCCATCGTCATCGCCGCCGTCTGGCAGGCCTGCGGCCTCGTGATGGCGCTGATGCTGGCCGGCCTGCGCGGCATCGACGAGAGCCTGTGGATGGCCGCGCGCATCGACGGCATCCCCGCGTGGCGCGTGTACGCCAGCATCGTGCTGCCCATGCTGGGCCCGTCGTTCGGCACCGCGTTCGTGCTGCTGTCGGTGAGCGTGGTGAAGGTGTTCGACGTGGTGGTGGCCATGACGCAGGGCGGCCCGGGGCTGGCCAGCGAGGTGCCGGCCAAGTTCATCATCGACAACCTGCTGGTGCGCGCCAACATCGGCCTGGCCTCGGCCGCGTCGACGGTGCTGCTGCTGACGGTGCTCGCGTTGCTGGCGCCGTGGTTCTACGCCCGCGCGCACGCGTCACGCCGCGCCGAGCGCGTGGCGCGCGCGCTGCGCGCGAGCGAGCCACCGCCAGGGGTCACGGCATGAGCGCAACGATGGCGCCGCGCCGCCGGATGCCGCGGCCCGCGCGCATCGGCCTGTACGTGTTCCTCTTCACCGCGGCGCTGGCCTTCCTGCTGCCGTTGTACGTGATGGTGGCCACCTCCCTCAAGCCGATGGAGGAGATCCGCCTGGGCAACCTGTTCTCGCTGCCCGTGAAGATCACGCTGGCGCCGTGGGCGCAGGCGTGGATGTCGGCGTGCACCGGGCTGGAGTGCGGCGGCATCCGCGCCGGCTTCATGAACTCGGTGGCCATCGTGGTGCCCAGCACGCTGCTGTCCATCCTGCTGGGCGCGCTCAACGGCTACGCGCTGTCGTTCTGGCGACCCCGCGGGGCGCAAGCCTTCTTCGTCATTCTCGTCACCGGGGCCTTCATCCCCTACCAGGTGATGCTGTTCCCGCTGATCCGCGCGCTGGCCGCGATGGGGCTGTTCGGCACGCTGCCCGGCATCGTGCTGATCCACACGCTGTTCGGCATGCCGGTGATGACGCTGCTGTTCCGCAACTACTACGCCGGCGTGCCGCACGAGCTGTTCATGGCGGCGCGCATCGACGGCGGCGGGTTCTGGCGCATCTTCGTGCAGCTGATGCTGCCGATGTCGCTGCCCATCGTGGTGGTGGCCGTCATCATGCAGGTGACCGCGATCTGGAACGACTTCCTGCTGGGCCTCGTGTTCGCCGGCCACGACTGGCTGCCGATGACCGTGCAGCTGAACAACATCATCAACACCACCACCGGCGAGCGCCTGTACAACGTCAACATGGCGGCCACGCTGCTGACGTCGCTGGTGCCGCTGACGGTGTATCTCGCCTCGGGCCGCTGGTTCGTCCGCGGCATCGCAGCCGGCGCAGTAAAGGGTTAGCTTGAACGTCTCCATCAAGAAGCTGAGCGTGCGCATGGGCGCCAACACGGTGCTCTCGGATCTCGACCTCGACGTCGCAGCCGGCGAGTTCCTGGTGCTGCTGGGCCCGTCGGGCTGCGGCAAGTCCACGCTGCTGCACGCCATCGCGGGCCTGATCGACGTCGATGCCGGCGGCGTGGAGATCGGCGGCAAGGACGTCACCTGGGCCGACCCGAAGGATCGCGGCATCGGCATGGTGTTCCAGTCGTACGCGCTCTATCCGACGATGAACGTCGAGCGCAACATGTCGTTCGGACTGCGCGTGGCCGGCGTGCCGAAGACGGAGATCGCCACGCGAGTCGAGCGGGCGTCGAAGATGCTGCAGCTGGACGCGCTGCTCTCGCGCAAGCCGGCGCAGCTCTCGGGCGGCCAGCGCCAGCGCGTGGCCATCGGGCGCGCGCTGGTGCGCGAGGCCCAGGTGTTCCTGTTCGACGAGCCGCTGTCCAACCTCGACGCCAAGCTGCGCACCGAGCTGCGCCGCGAGCTCAAGGCGCTGCACCGCGATCTGGGCGCCACGATGATCTACGTCACCCACGACCAGGTGGAGGCCATGACGCTGGCCACCCGCGTGGCGGTGATGCGCGGCGGGCGCATCCAGCAGATCGGCACGCCCGGCGCGGTGTACGCCCGCCCGGCCAACATGTTCGTGGCCGGCTTCCTGGGCTCGCCCGGCATCAACTTCATCGAGGGCGCGGCCGCGGGCGCTCCGGCGGTGCTGGGCGTGCGTCCGGAGCACCTCGCGCTGCACCCCGCCGGCGCCGGCCATCCCGAGGCGGAGGTGACGCTGGTGGAGGCCATGGGCGCCCACGAGGTGGTGTGGCTGGACCTGCAAGGCCAGAAGCTGGCCGCCATCGCCCCGTCCACCGGCGCGCACCAGATGGGCGACCGCGTGGGCGTCCGGATGGCCCTGGATCGCGCCGTCCTGTTCGATCCGGTGTCGCAGGAACGCATCGAAGGGCCCGCCGGCGCGTTCCAGGCGCGTTGGCGCTGATATCGTCCCCCAATGGCAACGATCAAGGACGTCGCAAGGCTCGCCGGCGTGGGCGTGGGCACGGCCTCGCGCGTGATCAGCGGCAAGGGCTCGTTCTCCCAGGCCGCCGCCGCGCGCGTGGAGGCGGCCGCGCGCCAGCTCGGGTTCCGCCCGAGCGCGATCGCGCGCGCGCTGTCGCTGCAGAGCACCGGCACCATCGGCGTGTTCGTGCCCGATTTCAAGGGCCCGTTCTACGGCCCGCTGCTGGACGCGATCGACGCCGAGCTGCGCCTGCACGACCGCCACATGGTGGCCGCCAACGGCTGCGGCCACGAGGACAGCCGCCAGCAGTCGCTGGACGGCGCGCGCTTCCTGATCGAGCGCGAGTGCGACGGCATCGTCATGTGCAGCAACGCCCTGCGCGACGCCGACTTCGCTGCGCTGCGCGAGACCTTCGCCAACCTGGCCATCGTCAACCGCGACGTCAAGGGCATGAAGGCCCACTGCTTCACCGTCGACCATCGTGCCGCCGGCCGCGCCGCCGCCGACGCCCTGCTGGCCCACGGCCACCGCCGCATCGCGGTCGTCACGGGCCCGGCCATCGCCGGCGACAACAAGCAGCGCCTGCAGGGCCTGTTCGACCGCCTCGATGAGGCCGGCGTCGCCGCAACCTCGGTGCTGGTGGAGGAAGGCGACTTCAGCGCCCCCTCCGGCTGGGCCGCCTGCGAGCGCCTGGTCGCGCGCAAGCCCAGGATCACGGCACTGTTCTGCGCCAACGACCAGATGGCCATGGGCGCCATCAGCTACCTCGGCCACCACGGCATCCGCGTGCCCCAGCAGTGGTCGGTGATGGGCTACGACGACTCCGACGTGGCCGCGTTCCTGTCGCCCAGGCTGACCAGCGTGCGCATCCCGATCGCGGAGATGGCGCTCAACGCCTGCCGGCAGTTGCTCAACACGCGGTTCGGCTCGGAGCTGGCGGTGTCGAGAAAGTTCGTGCCGACCGTGGTGATGCGGGATTCGCTGGCGAAGGCGGCGGGGTAGGCGCTGGAGCCTGGTTGCCTCGCTTCACCGAGGGGCGCGCACGCGCGGCCGGGTGGGCTTCCCGCGACGATGCGCCGCCAGCAGGACGGCGCCGGCCAACAGCATCGCCGCGGCCCCTGGCTCGGCAACGCTGCTGGCGACCACGGCACTGACCTCGCTGTTCATCGTCCCCGTCAGCTCGGTCGAATCGGGGTTCACGAAGCTGAGCGCGATGTCGTGATGCATGTCGTATTCGACCCCGCGCGGCAAGCCGGACGTGTGGACATCCCACGCGACCAGGCTCTGCTGGCGGCCGTGCGAGGTGGTGGCGTAGAACTGGGCGAACATGCTGGCGGTCGCCTCGTCATGCAACTGATCGCTGGACACGGCGCCATCCAAGGTGCCGGACATCAGTACTTCGGTGTGGGGAGAGAGCACGAAGTCGAACGTGCTGATGGGGTCGTTGACGGGATCCCTGAACCAGATGGACGCCTGCGACAGACCCGTCGGCGACGCGGCGTTGAAAGCCTCGGCGTGCGCCGTCGCTCCGGGCCCGTAGGGATTGCCGAGCATCCACGCGGTGGCGCCGTTCGTGGCGGTCGACGGCAGCGTGGCCCAGACCGGTGCGGCGAAGGTCGTCGAGTTCAAGTGTGACGTGGCGCCGACACCGTTGGCGTCGATCAGCACATCGGCGGAGCTCCGCCCGATGAGCCGGATCGATGGGTTGATGCCGTCCGTGGGATCGAGGTTGATCAGGGTGAAGCGAAAGCCTGAAAGCGTCACTGAAGCCGAGGCCTGTGCACCGGCACTGACGGCCGTCGAGAGCAGGGCAGCCATCAGCGCGGCCGCGACGAATCGATTTGGCATGCTTGCTCTCCCGGGTACCTGTTGCGGAATTCTGACCCCCGGCCGGAGGAGCGTCCATCCGTCGAATTGGGGTACCCGTGCAATCCGTGCCCCGAAGTCGGCAGCCTGCTGGCGCTGGCTACGCAACGGCGCGGCGGCCCGCAGCGTGGCGCCGGACGACGTCAGTTCGGCGTGAGCCGATACAGGCCGCCCTCGCGATCGTCCTCGATCATCCACAACGCGCCGTCCGGCGCCTGCTCGACATCGCGGGCGCGGAAGCCGACCGTCCAGTGCTCGGCCGGGGTCGCCGTCGCGCCGTGGACCTCGATCCGGTGCAGGGCGCGGCTGACGAGCCCGGTCGCGAAAGCGGAGCCCTTCCACTTCGGAAACATCGAGCCGCTGTAGAACATCAGGTTGCCGGGCGCGAGGACCGGCGTCCAGTAGATGACGGGCTTGGCCAGGTCGGGGCGCGTGTCGGGGCTTGCAATGGGCACGCCATCGTAGTTCACCGCATACGAGACGAGCGGCCAACCGTAGTTCTTGCCCGGCTCGATCAGGTTGAGTTCGTCGCCGCCGCGCGGCCCATGCTCGAGTTCCCACAGGCGGCCGTCCGGCGCGAATGCGAGGCCGTAAGGCGTGCGATGCCCCGAGGTCCATGTCTCGGAAGGCGTCAGGTTGGGGCCGTCGAAAACGTAGGTGCGCACGACCGGCGCGGTCTTGGCGGCCTCCGTGTCTCTCGGCGGATCGATCACCGGGACCGACGGTGCACCGGTCTTGCCCTCCATGGGATTGCCGGGTGCGGGCTTGCCGTCCAGCGTCAGTCGCAGGATCTTGCCGGCCGGTTGGTTCGGGTCCTGGGCGGGGGTGAAGCGTTGCCGGTCGCCGGCGGTGAGGAAGAGGAATTTCTGGTCCGGCGAGAAGGCCACGGCGGCGCCCGCCTGGCCGCCCTTGCCCTTGATCGGGTCGTGCCAGATGACCTTCAGTTCCTCCAGCGAGGCGGTGTCGGCGCCGATCTTGAGCGTCGCGCGGGCGAGCGCCAGGCTCGACGTGCGCGGGGCCTGCCCGGGCTCCGAATAGGTCAGGTAGATCGCCCCATCGCTCGAATAGGACGGGGCCAGGTAGACCCCGAGCAGGCCGTTCTGGTTCTCGAACATCACAGGCGGCACACCGGTGACCTCGAGCTTCTGCCCGGATTGGGTCGCGAGGAAGAGCTTGCCGATCTTCTCGGTGACCAGCATGCGTCCGTCGGGCAGGAAGGCGATGCGCCATGGCAGATCGAACTGCGCGACCTTCGTGAGCTTGAACGGAGGCGATGGGCTGGGTGGCAGGGTTCCGGCGTTGATCTGCGCAAGCACGGGCGTCGCACCGACGAGCACCCAAAGGATGAGTCCGAACTTCGGGAATTGCATGCTTGGCTCGTCAGTGGGTGGTGCGAGGAGTATCCCGCGACCGTGAAGGCAGCGTCGGGCCCGGATGGTTGCTTCTCCGGACCGGCGGCCGCTCGTGCCTGACGCTGCCCGCGGCGTCCTGCTATTGGTATTTCCGTTCGATCATCGCATTCGTGCCGTCGCGATCCATTTCCCTCAAGATGCGATTGAATTTCTCGGCGCGCTGCGCCGTCATGCCCCGATTGCACGCGACATACAACTCGGAAAGCTCGAACTTGAACAGTGGAACGATCTGGCCGGTCAAGCCGGCCTTGCCGATCATGTATCTGCCGAGCAGTTCTCCGGTCGCCCAATAGTCGATGCGATGGTTGACGAGCTTCGGTATGTTCTGGGCTTCGTTGTTGGACAGATCCACCTTGTACCCGTGCAGGTTCAAGTATTCCCCGGTCGCAGCGCCGAGGTAGCTGCCGATCATGAACGGACGCACCTCTTCGAGCGTCTTCGGCCTCCGGACATCGGAGGCGCGGGCAAAAATCGCCCAGTCGCTACGCGCCAAAGGGCCGATCCAGGTGAACATCGCCTCGCGTTCCGGCGTCCTGCTCGTCGAGAAGACGCAGGTTTCGTCGAGCTTCAGGGCCATCTCGTAGGCTCGCGACCACGGGTAGGACGTGATCGTGAAAGGCTCGTTCGCCCGATGAAGCATCTCGACCACTTTGTCGACCGCGATGCCCGCAGGCCGCCCGGTTTGCGCATCCGTCATGTTGAACGGCGGATACTCCTCGGTGGTCAAGGTCAGAGCGGTGCTCGACGTGCAGAAGCCGGCGATCGCGGAAACGGCCACAAGAACCAGGCGAGACACCATCGAAGCTCCTCAACAGGGCGCGAACCAGGGGATCAAAGTCTCATGCTCGACGCGCCGACTGCGTCAGTGTAGGGCTCGATGCCTTCATGCTCCATGTGCCACTTTCGCCTGGCTGACGAGCTGATCGACGAAGACATCATGCGCGCCGATCCAGCTTCCAACCTCGAGCGGTGGACGCGCCAACTGCAGTCGGCCACAGGCCGGTCCTGGCCATTCACGCGCCACGCGGTGCGGCTGCCCGCGGCAGCCGCCCGAAAGCTACACTGCCTTGGCAGCCCTGACGCGATCGGCTGCGCCGCAATCCAACCAGGCTCGTCTGCTGCCATGCAAACCACCTGTTCCGCTTCACCGTTGCTTCGGCGCAATGCTGCCGCAACGGGTGCCCGCGAGCGACGGAACTCGAGACGCCGGCCCTGCACCAATCGCGAGCAACCCCTGCCATGCCTTTTCGCATCCGCCTGATTCCGCGGGCGACCAGCTTGCAGACCAAGCTGATGCTTGTACTGGCGCTATTGGTTGCGCTCGTCACGGCTTGCGGCGCCTACGTGCTGATCGAGCGCGAGCACCTCCGCGGCATACTGGAGTTGGAGGGGCGTGCCACGCGCATAGCCGACCTGTACAGCCGTTCTCTGGCCTACCCGCTCTGGAACCTCGATCGCGCAGCGATCGACAGCCAGCTCGCCGCGCTGGCACCCAATCCCGAGGTCGCCCAGTTGCGCGTCACGGCACTCGGTCTCGGCATGATTTCCGACGTCACCAGGCTGCACGGAGCCGACCTGGAAAACGCCGTCGTGCGTGTCCAGGCCATCGAGTACTCGCCGCCGGGCACATCCACGCCGCAGAAGATCGGCGAAGTCCGCGTCGTGCTGACCCGAGCGAGGGTCGAGCTGGCCATCGCCGCGGCCCGCAGAGGCATCCTGTTGATGGCCGCCGCCGTCATCGCCGCGCTTTATGCGGCGACCTTCATCCTGCTGCGGCGCATGGTGAGCGTCCCCGTTCATCGGCTGGAAGAGATGGTGGACCGCGTCGCGGGCGGCGATCTGAGCGCCCGCTGCGCCATCGAGTCCGGTGACGAGCTGGGCCGCCTGGCCGTGCGCGTCAATTCGATGGCGGACCGACTGCGTGAATCCGCCAAGCGCCTGCTCGAAAGCGAGGCGACGTATCGGGGGATCTTCGAGAATTCGCTGGAAGGAATCTTTCGCCTGGATCGATCGGGCCGCTTGCATGACGCGAACCCGGCGTTGGCCCGCTTGGTGGGCTACGCCACGCCGGCGGAGCTGATGGCGGCAATGAACGGCGACAGCGACGGCGCCGACGAGTCGACACCCGGCAACCGACGCCTGTTCGCACCGGCGCAGATCGACGTCCTGTTCGCCACGCTGGAACGCGACGGAGAGATCGCCGGGATGGAACTGCAATTGACGCGGATCGACGGCACGCCCATCTGGGTCCAGCTCAATGCGCGCAGGCAGATCGGCGCCGAGGCGCCCGGCAAGCAAGCGGCAGGATTCGACGGGCTGATGACAGACATCACGTCGCGCAAACAGGCATTGGAGGACTTGCGCAGTCATCGCGATCAACTGGAGGAGGCGGTTCGCGTGCGCACCGCGCAGCTCGAAGACGCGCTGAAGCGAGCGGAGATCGCGAATCAGGCGAAGAGCGAATTCCTCGCCAACATGAGCCACGAGATCCGCACGCCGATGAACGCGATCCTGGGGATGTCGCACCTGGCATTGGAGAGCGGTCTCAACGCCCAGCAGTTCGACTACGTGCAAAAGGTGCATCGCGCAGCCGGCTCTCTGCTGGGCATCATCAACGACATCCTCGACCTCTCCAAGATCGAAGCGGGCCATCTCACCATGGAACGCGTCCCGTTCGAACTCGGCGACATTCTCGACGACATGGCCACACAGGTCGGCATGAAGGCCGCCGAGAGGGGCCTCAAGCTCGTGTTCGCACTCGCGCCGCTGCTTCCCACAGCGCTCGAGGGCGATCCAATGCGGCTCGGGCAGGTTTTGCTGAACCTTGGGAACAACGCGGTCAAGTTCACCGAGCGGGGCGAGATCGTTGTCAAGGTCGAGGAAATCGAGCGCGACGCTGAGACCGTGCTGTTGAGATTCGAGGTGCGCGACTCCGGCATCGGCATCTCGCCCGAACAGCAGCAGCACCTGTTCCAGCCTTTCTCGCAGGCCGATACCTCGACCAGCCGGCGCTATGGCGGCACGGGCCTTGGGCTGGTCATCAGCCGCAATCTCGTGCACTTGATGGGCGGCGAGATCGGGCTGGACAGCGCGCTTGGAAGTGGCAGCCGCTTTTACTTCACGGCGCGCTTCGGCTGGCACGAACACGCCCTCCCGCCCCTGGCGGGCCAGGGCGAGCCACGCACGGCAGGGCGCGACGGTTCACCCGGCGACCCCCGCGCCTGCCTTGTCGGTGCCCGCATCCTGCTGGTCGAGGACAACCCGATCAACCAGGAGATCGCCCGTCACGTATTGAGCCGTGCCGGCGTGGTGCTGCGCACGGCAGACAACGGCCAGGAGGCGTTGGACTGGCTCGAGCGCGAATCCTTCGACCTCGTGCTGATGGATTGCCAGATGCCGCTGATGGACGGCTATGCCGCGACGCGCGCTCTGCGGCAGAACCTGCGCTGGAGCACGCTGCCGGTCATTGCCATGACGGCCAACGCGATGGTCGGCGACAGGGAGAAGGTACTGGCCGCGGGCATGAACGACCACATCGCCAAGCCGATCAAGATCGAGGAGATGTTCGCCACGCTTGCCCGCTGGATCCGCCCCGCTGCGGCCGGCCCATCCGGATCGGCCGGTCAGGAGGACCGATCTCCATGAGCAGCCTCACCGCGCCCGCCACGCTCCATCGATGGGCGGCCCGCCAGGCTCGGCACCATGCCGATCGCTCATCACAGAAAGTCGTCGTGACCGCTGGTGCCGGCGCACGCTCGTCATCGGCCTGACGTTCGGGTCGATCGCAATGGCCAGGCGCTGCATCGGCAGCGACGCGGCGCCCGGCCTCACCGCGGCAGTGCCGGACGATGGACGCGGTCTCGTACCGGGACGGCAGAGACGGTAGCCAGGTCGTCGCACTGACGATCCGCCGATCCGACCACCCAGTTCAGTCCGCGGCGCCCGCGGTCACGCGCAGCGCGTCAGCCAGCTTGCGCAACGCGTCGCGAGCGGGGGCATCGGTGACAGAGGTGTGCAGTACCAGTTCACGCGACGGGCCAGATGGCGCGTTCGACGGTCACAGTTGATGCGGCGGCGCCACGCCACCGGCGGCACTCGGGCTGAACGAGTGACTTTCTTCGAAAGCTTGCGCTCAGCTACGCGATCGGCCAGTGCACCCGCAAGGTACCGCGACGCGGGGATCCTGGAGAAGGACAGTGCGCGCGGCACCGGGGAGGTGCAGCAAAAAACAATTTTGGTGAACGCGCCATGCAGCGCACGCGAAGCGGCGCGAAGCCATATTGCAAACCCGATTGGTCCCATTCGCGAACCAATATGTCCATCCATTGTTCGCAACATATCGTCGAGCACTCCATGGGGGCACGGATCGTGCATTCGTGACGGCTGTCCCCGAGACGCCCGGTCGCGACCCGCATTCGAAGCGTCCCTATACGGCAGTTCGGTACCGCCTGCGCCGCGCAAGCCATGCGACGCCGAACGCGGTACTCCACGTCAACGAGAAACCACGGATTCGTTCAATGACAGTCAAGACACAGTTCGCCATCACGGTTCCGCTTCTCGTGGTGTTCGGGTCCACGCCGGCATTCGCACAGGCGGATGCCGCCTCGGGCAAGGCCCCGGCCCCCACCGCCCCGGCATCGGCTGCCGCAACGGCAGGCGAGTTGCCGTCCCAGCAGGTGGTGATCAACGGCATCAAGCGCGGCGAGCTGGTCCTGCCTACCACGGTGACGTCGTCATCCGCCTTCGGCATGGACCTGGGGGTGCTCGACACGCCGCGCAACAACACCATCCTGTCGACCGCGCAACTCGATGCACTCAACGTCAAGAACCCCGAGGGCTTCTCGTACCTCACGTCCAGCGCCTACACCGACTCTTCCTTCGGCGTCCCCAACGTGCCGCGCATCCGCGGTCAGTACGCGGACGTCTTCATCAACGGCATGCGCGACAGCTTCACGTCCAACGGCTACGGCGCTCCGTTCAGCTTCAACGCCATCGAGACCATCGACATCAACAAGGGGCCGGCCACGGTCCAGGCCGGTCCGGGAGCCGGCGTCGGCGGCTCGATCAACATCAGCACGAAGCAGCCGAATTTCGTCAAGTTCTCGGGCGTGGTCGACACGCAGTTCGACACCCAGGGCGAGCGTCGCATCGGATTCGATCTGGGCGGGCCCGTCGGCCCCGCGAATCCTGGTCTCGCCTACCGCGTCAGCTATGCAGGCGACAACAGCGGCAGCTACTGGTACGGCCAGTACACGCATCAGCAATCCCTGTTTTTTTCGGTGCTCGACGAGGTGTCGCCGAAGTACTCGGTGGA
>JABCYW010000025.1 GCA_013289985.1 Betaproteobacteria bacterium
GCTGGAGGGCGCCGTCGTCGCGCGCGAGCCGGTTCGCATGCGGGTCACGCCCGACGGCGGCGCGACCACGCGCACGCTCACGGCGGCCATCGACCAGATCGATCCGTTCTCGGTCCCCAAGCCCGGCGACAAGGCCCTGGGTCTCGGCCTCGTCGCCCGGATCGGCACGATCATGCCCGATGGCGCCGCCGCCAATTCCGGCCTGCGGGTGAACGACCTGGTGCTGCGCATCGACGGAAAGCAGGTCGACGACGCCGGTGCGGTGCGGGCGGCGATCGTGGCCAGCGGCGCAAGTGGAACGCCGCGAACCATGAGCTGGGAAGTCGAACGCGATGGCCGGACGGTCGTCGTTCCCGTGACCGCTCGCATGGAGGCCAGCGGCGAGGCCGCGGTGGCGCGCGCGGGCATCGGCTTCGAGCATGGCATCGTTCGCGCGGGCCCGCTCGAGGCGGTCCGGCTCGGCGCCGTGCAGACCTGGCGCCAGGGCAAGTCGCGCTTGCAAATCTTTGCAATGATGCTCACCGGCCAGCTGTCCACGAAGGTCATCGGCGGGCCCGGCACCATCGCGGTCGCAGCGAGCGCGTCCGCGCAGCAGGGGCTGACGCAGTTCGTGAGCTTCCTGGCGATGGTCAGCCTGGGTCTTGGGGTACTGAACCTGCTGCCGATCCCCATGCTCGATGGGGGGACGCTGCTGTATTATCTGTTCGAGGGTGCGACCGGTCGCCCGGTCTCCGAACTGTGGCAAGTCTGGCTGCAGCGCGGCGGGGCATTGATACTCCTGCTGCTGATGACTCTCGCCCTTTCCAACGACGTGGTCCGCTATCTGGGCCCGCAATAAACTCCTGATGTCTTCACTCTTCCCGAGCCTGATGCGCCCCGTTGCTGCCTGCGTTGTTTCCGTTGGCGCCGTGCTTCCCTTCGCCGCACAGGCGATCGAACCATTCCAGATTCGCGATATTCGCGTCGAAGGCCTGCAACGTACCGACCCGGGCAGCGTGTTCTCGGTGCTGCCCTTCCGCGTGGGCGACGGCTATTCGGACGAGAAGGCGGCCGCGGCGCTGCGCGCGCTGTTCGCCACGGGCCTGTTCAAGGACGTGCGCATCGACGTCGAAGGCGACGTCGTGGTCGTGATCGTCGACGAACGCGCCACCATCGCGTCGGTGAACTTCCTGGGCACCAAGGAGTTCGACAAGGACACGCTGGTCAAGGCCCTGAAGGACGCGGGCATCGGCGAAGGCCTGCCGTTCGACAAGGCCGTGGTCGACCGCGCCGAGCAGGAAATCAAGCGCCAGTACCTGGGCCACAGCCTGTACGCGGCCGAGGTCGTCACCACGGTCACGCCGCTGGAACGCAACCGCGTCAACGTCACGTTCAAGGTGTCCGAGGGCGACGTCGCGCACATCCGCGACATCCACATCATCGGCAGCAAGGCGTTCTCCGAGTCCAAGCTGATCGACCAGATGGACCTGACCACGGGCGGCTGGCTCACCTGGTACACGAAGTCCGACCGCTACTCGCGCACCAAGCTCAACGCCGACCTGGAAAAGCTGCGCGCGTTCTACCTGAACAAGGGCTACCTCGAGTTCGACATCACGTCCACGCAGGTCACGATCTCGCCGGACAAGCAGACCATCAGCGTCACCATCACCGTCACCGAGGGCCAGCCCTACGTCGTGACCGCGGTGCGCCTGGAAGGCAACTATCTCGGCCGCGACGCCCAGTTCAAGAACCTTGTGCGGCTCAAGCCGGGCGCCGAGTACCACGGCGACGACGTCACCACCACCATCCGCTCGTTCACCGACCTGTTCGGCAACTACGGCTACGCGTTCGCGCACGTCGAGCCGCATCCCGAGATCGACCGCAAGACGGGCCAGGTCGTGGTGGTGCTGGCCGCCGACCCGGGCCGCCGCGCGTACGTGCGCCGCGTCAACCTGTCGGGCAACACCATCACCCGCGACGAAGTCATCCGCCGCGAGTTCCGCCAGTTCGAATCGGCCTGGTACGACGGCTCCAAGATCAAGCTCTCGCGCGACCGCGTCGACCGCCTCGGCTTCTTCAGCTCGGTGGACGTCGACACCAACGACGTGCCCGGCGCGCCCGACCAGGTCGACCTCACCGTCAACGTCGTCGAGAAGCCCACCGGCAGCCTGACGCTGGCGGCCGGCTACTCGCAGGCCGACAAGATCTCGCTGACGGGCTCCATCAAGAAGGAGAACGTGTTCGGCTCGGGCAACTACCTCTCGCTCGACGTGAGCACGGCGCACACCAACAAGAACCTGTCGGTGAGCGAGACCAACCCGTACTTCACCGACGACGGCATCTCGCGCACGATCGACGTCTATTACCGCACCTCGCGCCCGATCAACAGCTCGGGCGACGCGTACGCGGTGTCCACGCCGGGCGCCGACATCCGCTTCGGCCTGCCGTACTCCGAGTTCGACACGGTGTTCGTGGGCTTCGGCGCCGAGATGACCCACATCGGCACGCTGCAGGGCGTGCCCAACAGCTACTACGACTTCGTCGGCCAGTTCGGCAACTGGGCCAGCTCCTTCCCCATCACGGCGGGCTGGGCGCGCGACGAACGCGACAGCGGCATCTCGCCCACCTCGGGCCGCTACGCGCGCCTCAACAGCGACTTCTCGATCTTCGGCGACGTGCAGTACGCCCGCCTGAACGGCCAGGTCACGCAGTACTTCGACCTCGGGGGCCACTTCTCGCTGGGCGTGAATGCCGAAATCGGCTACGGCACCGGACTGAACGGCAAGCCGTACCCGGTGTTCAAGAACTTCTATGGCGGCGGCCTCGGCTCCGTCCGGGTGTTCGAACAGGGCTCGCTGGGCAAGGAGTCGGTCGACGTCACCGGCGCCTTCATCGGCGGCGCGAAGAAGTTCAACCTCAACAACGAGCTCTACATCCCGGTGCCGGGCGCCGACAAGGACAAGAGCCTGCGACTGTTCGCGTTCTTCGACGCCGGCAACGTCTGGTCCGAACGCGAGCATTTCGACTTCACCACGTTGCGCGCGTCCGCCGGCCTGGGCCTGAGCTGGACGTCGCCGGTCGGCCCGTTCAAGTTGAGCTACGGCTTGCCGGTGCGTGCCGAGCCAAACGATAGAATTCAGCGATTCCAGTTCCAAGTCGGTACCGCGTTTTGATGAAAGTCCGTTCCATGAAAATGTTTCTCGCCCTGCTGCTGGCCGGTGTGTCGACGATCGCGGTCTCGGCCCAAGCGCAAGAATTGAAGATCGGCTACGTCAACAGCGAACGCGTCCTGCGCGAGGCCGAGCCGGCCAAGCGCGCCCAGGCCAAGCTGGAAGCCGAGTTCGGCAAGCGCGAAAAGGACCTGAACGACCAGAACGCCTCGCTGCGCGCCCAGGCCGAGAAGCTCGACCGTGACGCGCCGACGCTGTCCGAGGCCGAGAAGGCGCGCCGCCAGCGCGAACTCGTCGAGCTCGACCGCGACCTGCAGCGCAAGCACCGCGAGTTCCAGGAAGACCTCACGCAGCGCAAGAACGAGGAACTGTCCAACGTGTCGGAGCGTGCCCAGCGCACGATCAAGGCGATCGGCGAATCCGAGCACTACGACCTCATCATCCAGGACCAGCTGGTGTTCTACGTGAGCCCCCGTGTCGACCTGACCAAGAAGGTCATCGACGCGCTGAACGCCAGCAAGTAAGCCCCCGAAAGACCGCGACATGAACTCAGTTCGCCTGGGTGAGATCGTTGCGGCGCTGGGCGGAGAACTGCGGGGAGACCCCGCACACGAGATCGCACGCATCGCCCCGCTGGAGACGGCCGGCGGCGATGCGATCACGTTCGTCGCGCAGGCCCGGCTGCGCCCCTTGCTCGAGGCCAGCATGGCCGGGGCGATCGTCGTCGCTCCCTCGCTGTCCGCCGCCGCGCCCAACGGCCGCCAACTGGTCGTCACCGACGATCCCTACCTGTACTTCGCGCGCCTGACGCAGTGGTGGGCGAAGCGCCTGCGCCCGGCGCCGGCCGCCGGCGTGCATCCGTCCGCCGTGGTCGCGCCCGATGCCACGGTGGCCGCCAGCGCCGTCATCGGTCCGGGCGTGGTCGTCGAGTCCGGCGCCGTCATCGGCGAGCGGGTCCGGCTCGGCGCGCACTGCGTCGTCGGCGCGGGCTCGAGCGTGGGCGCCGACAGCCTGCTGCATCCGCGCGTCACGATCGCGGCCGGCTGCAGCATCGGCGAGCGCTGCGTGTTCCAGAGCGGCGCCGTCATCGGCGCCGACGGCTTCGGCATCGCGCCCACGCAAGGGCGCTGGGAACGCATCGAACAGCTCGGCGGCGTGCGCATCGGCAACGACGTCGACATCGGCGCGAACACCTGCGTGGATCGCGGGGCGCTAGCGGACACCGTGCTGGAAGACGGCGTCAAGCTGGACAACCAGATCCAGATCGGGCACAACTGCCACATCGGCGCCCACACCGTGATGGCCGCCTGCGTGGGCATCGCCGGAAGCACCAGGGTGGGCCGCAACGTGATGATCGGCGGGGCCGCGATGATCCAGGGCCACATCGAGATCGCCGACGGCGTCGTGGTGTCGGCCTCCACGATGGTGATGCACTCCCTGAAGAAGAAGGGCACCTACACGGCCATCTTCCCGGTGGACGAGCACGCCAGCTGGGAAAAGAACGCGGTCACGCTGCGCAACCTGTACGCCCTGCGCGAGCGCGTCCGGGCCCTCGAGAAGAACGCTCGCAAAGACAATGAATGAGACTCCCATGTTGATGGACATCCACCAGATCATCAAGAAGCTGCCGCACCGCTATCCGTTCCTGCTCGTCGACCGCGTGCTCGAGCTCGAGAAGGATGTGCGCATCAAGGCGCTGAAGAACGTCACGATCAACGAGCCGTTCTTCAACGGGCACTTCCCGAACCGTCCGGTGATGCCGGGCGTGCTGATGCTCGAGGCGCTGGCCCAGGCCTCGGCGCTGCTGTCGTTCTCGTCGGAGGGCGAGACGTCCGACGGCTCGCGCCTGTACTACTTCGCGGGCATCGACGGCGCGCGCTTCAAGCGCGTGGTGGAGCCGGGCGACCAGCTGATCCTCGAGTCGACGATCACGCGCAAGAAGGGCGCCATCTACAAGTACGCGACGCGCGCCACCGTGGACGGCGAGCTGGCCGTCGAGGCCGAGCTGATGTGCACCGTGCGGTCGGTCGAGGCCTGAGCCCGTCGGAAGCGTCCATGAGCCTGATCCATCCCACCGCGCTGGTCGATCCGGCGGCCGAACTCGACTCGACCGTCAGCGTCGGCCCGTACACCGTCATCGGACCGCACGTTCGCATCGCCGCGGGCACCAAGGTCGGCCCGCACTGCGTGATCGAGGGCCGCACCACCATCGGCCGCGACAACACGTTCTACCAGTTCAGCTCCATCGGGGCCATGTCGCAGGACATGAGCCACAAGGGCGAGATCACCGAGCTGCGCATCGGCGACCGCAACACCGTGCGCGAGTTCTGCACGCTCAACACCGGCACCTACAAGGAAGACGGCGTCACCCGCATCGGCTCGGACAACTGGATCATGGCCTACGTGCACGTCGCGCACGACGTGCGCCTGGGCGACCGCACGGTGCTCGCCAACGGCGTCACGCTGGCCGGCCACGTGCATGTGGGTGACTGGGCCGTCATCGGCGGCCTGTCGGGCGTGCACCAGTTCGTGCACGTCGGCGCGCACGCGATGATCGGCTTCCAGGCCCACGTGGCGCAGGACGTGCCGCCTTTCATGGTGGCCGACGGCAACCCGATGGCGCTGCGGGCCGTCAACCTCACGGGCCTGAAGCGCCGCGATTTCACCGCCGAGCAGATCGCGGCCATCCGCACCATGCACAAGGCGCTGTACCGCAAGGGCCAGCCGCTGGATCTCGCCAAGGCCGAGATCGAGGCCATGCGCGGCGACGACACGCGCGTCAATGGCGACATTGACACGATGCTCGCGTTCATCGCGTCGGCTACCCGCGGCCTCGTCCGCTAGTCCGGCGTCGATGAGCCCCGCGCCTGCGTCCACGCAGTTTCCGCACGACGCCGAGGCGTTGCGCCTGGGCATGGTGGCCGGCGAGACCTCCGGCGACCTGCTGGCCAGCCTGCTGCTGCAGGGCCTGAAGGCGCGTTGGCCCGCCCTGGCCGCCGGCGGCATCGGCGGCCCGCGCATGGTCGGGCTCGGCTTCGACGCGTGGTGGCCGGCCGAGAAGCTCTCGCTGTTCGGCTACGTCGACGTGCTGCTGAACTACCGCGAACTGGTGGGCATTCGCAACGCGCTGGGCGACCGCCTGATCGCGGAGCGGCCCGACGTCTTCGTGGGCGTCGACGCGCCCGACTTCAACTTCGGGCTCGAGAAGCGCCTGCGCGAGGCGGGGATCAAGACCGTGCACTTCGTGTGCCCGTCGATCTGGGCCTGGCGCGGCGAGCGCGTGCACACGCTGGCCGCGTCGGCCGACCACGTGCTGTGCCTGTTCCCGTTCGAGCCCGACCTGCTGCGCGCGCACGGCATCAAGGCCACCTACGTGGGCCACCCGCTGGCCCAGGTGATTCCGTTCGAGCCCGATCGCGCGGCCGCGCGCGCCGCGCTGAACCTGCCCGAGACGGCCCAGGTGGTGGCGCTGCTGCCCGGCAGTCGGCGCTCCGAGATCAAGCTGATCGCGCCGCGCGTGCTGGCCGCCGCGGCCATCCTGCATCGCCAGCGTCCGGGCCTGCGCTTCGTGCTGCCGGTGGCCCACGGCATGCGCGCGCTGGTCGAGCCGCTGCTGCTGCGCCACGCGCCCGGCGTGCCGGTAGACCTGCTCGACGGCCGCTCGCACGACGCGCTGGCCGCCTGCGACGTCACGCTGGTGGCCAGCGGCACCGCCACGCTGGAGGCCGCGCTGTTCAAGCGGCCGATGGTCATCACCTACGTGGTGGGCTGGTTCAACGCGCTGCGCATGAAGCGCCTGCGGCTGCAGCCCTGGGTGGGCCTGCCCAACGTGTTGTGCCGCGACTTCATCGTGCCCGAACTCCTGCAGGAAGCCGCCAGCCCGGAGGCGCTCGCCCGAGCGACAATCGAGTGGCTGGACGATCCCGCGCGCCGCGAGCGCGTGCGCGTCCGATTCCTCGAACTGCACCACCTGCTGCGCCGCGACACGGTGCGGGAGTCCGCCGATGCCATCGCGCAAGTTGTCAAAGCCTGAACAGATCTCCCTGCGTTTCGACGCCAACGAAGGGCTGGTGGCGGGTGTCGACGAAGCAGGGCGCGGCCCGCTGGCCGGTCCGGTGGTGGCCGCCGCGGTCATCCTCGACGACCTCAAGCGCATCAAGGGCCTCAACGATTCCAAGCAGCTCACGCCGCTCAGGCGCGAGCGCCTGTTCGACGAGATCCGCGCGCATGCGCTGGCCTTCTGCGTGGCCGAGGCCACGGTCGCCGAGATCGACGAGCTCAACATCCTGCACGCCACGATGCTGGCCATGAAGCGCGCCGTCGAGGGCCTGCGCCTGCCGCCGCACAAGGTGCTGGTGGACGGCAACCGGCTGCCCACGATCCGCATCCGCGCCGAGGCCATCGTCGGCGGCGACGCGAAGGTGGCGGCCATCGCCGCCGCGTCCATCCTGGCCAAGGTCACGCGCGACCGGATGTGTGTCGAGCACGAGCTGCGCTACCCGCAGTACGGCTTCGGCACCCACAAGGGCTACGGCACCGCGGCCCACCTGGCCGCGCTCGACGAGCACGGCCCGTGCGCGTGGCACCGCCAGACGTTCGGGCCCGTGCGCCTCGCGGCCCTGCGCAAGGCCTGCGTGGAATGACCATCGTCCGCCAGGTCACCTCGCGCCACAACGACCTGTTCAAGGATCTGCGCCGGCTGCTCACCGAGCCGACGGCCTACCGCAAGCTGGGCCGGGTCTGGCTGGAGGGCGACCACCTGTGCCGGGCGCTTCTCGAGCGCGGGCGAGCGCCCGTGCGCGCGATCGTCACCGAGTCGGGCTGGGCCACGCCGGCGCTCGAATCGCTCGCACGAAGCGCGCCCGAGGTGGTGTGCATCCCGGACGCGCTCATGAAGGAGCTGAGCGGCCTGGAGTCGCCGGCGAGCATCGGCTTCCTCATCGAGGCCGACACCGCCGCCCTGCCGCAGCCGGGCCGCGACACGATCGTGCTCGACCGCCTGCAGGATCCGGGCAACGTCGGCAGCATCCTGCGCACGGCGTCGGCGATGGGCTTCGCCCAGGTCGTCGCGCTCAAGGGCAGCGTGGCCCTGTGGTCGCCCAAGGTGCTGCGCGCCGGCATGGGCGCGCACTTCGCGCTGACTCTGGTGGAGGGCGCGGCGATCGCCGACGTCGCCGCGCTGGGCCTGCCCATCGTCGGCACCCACCTGCGCGATGCGCAGTGGCTGCACGAGACGACGCTGCCGCGCCCGCTGGCCTGGGTGTTCGGCCACGAAGGGCAGGGCATGAGCGAGGCGGTGACGGCGGCCTGCACGCTGCGAGTGCGCATCGCGCAGCCGGGCGGCGAGGAGTCGCTGAACGTGGCGGCCGCCGCGGCCATGTGCCTCTACGAAGCGGCGCGACAACGTGCGCAGGGCGTGTCCTCTTGACCATCGCCACCGTCCGCATGTACTTCTGGACGTCGCCCCAGCGGCAACGGCTTCAGCAGTACCTGGGATTCACGCAGGGCGGATTCGAGGAATGGTTCAAGCGGCGGCTCAAGCCGATCCGCGAGCAACTGCGGGGACCCGAGGTGAAGGGGGTCGGCATCGTCAACTTCATGTTCTGCGACGGATCCCCGTCGATGATGGGCGGCAGGCATGGCGAGTGGACGAAGGCGCTGAGCACGCTGCAGTTCACCTGGAACTGTGATCTGGAGGCGCTGCGCGACCAGCCGCCGCTCGAGAACGTGGAGCGGCTGATGCGCTTTGCCGGCTCCTGGTGCGCGCAGGCGCCGTGGCCGCAGGTGCACGCGGTGGGCGAGGCCCTGGCCGCGCCGCTGAGCGAGGCCGACCGTGCCAGCCTGCTGCCGTTCCTCACCTGGCCGCGCGAGGACTGGTTCAGGAAGCGGCTGTATTCGGGCGAGCAGCTGGAGCTGGCGATGGCGAACGCCCGGCGCGACGTGGCACCGGCGTTGCGCGAGGCGCGTTACCTGAAGCCGAAGCGCGGTCCCGCGCCGAGTCAGTAGATCAATTTGTCCGGCCGGATGTCGCGCAGGATGGTCGCCGCGATCTCCTCGATCGACTTGTGCGTGGACGACAGCCAGGAGATGCCGTTGCGCTTCATCATCGCCTCGGCCTCGCGCACCTCGTAGCGGCAGTTGTCCAGCGCCGCGTACTTGCTGTTGGGGCGGCGCTCGTTGCGGATCTGGGTGAGGCGCTCGGGGTCGATGGTCAGGCCGAAGCACTTGGCCTTGTAGGGCGCCAGCGTGGACGGGAACTGGCCGCGCTCGAAGTCTTCGGGGATCAGCGGGTAGTTGGCGGCCTTGATGCCGTGCTGCATCGCCAGGTACAGCGTGGTGGGCGTCTTGCCGCAGCGGCTGACGCCCACCAGGATGACGTCGGCCGAGGCCAGGTTCTTGGCCGACTGGCCGTCGTCGTGGGCCAGCGAGAAGTTGATCGCCTCGATCCGCTCGTGGTATTCCTCGCTCTTGGCAGCGTCGGAGAAGCGGCCGACCCGGTGGTTCGACTTCATGCCGAACTCGTCCTCCAACGGCTCCACGAAGGTGCGGAACATGTCCATCACGACGCCGGCGCAGTGCGGGGCGGTGATGACGGCGCGCACGTTCTCGGTGGCCATCGTGATGAAGACGATGGGCTTCTTGCCCTCCGCCTTGGCCGTGTGGTTGATCTCGTCGACCACCGCCAGGGCCTTGTCGATCGTGTCGATGAATGGCCGCCGCACCTTCCGGGGCTTGCCGGAGAACTGGGCCAGGATCGAGCTGCCGAACGTCTCGGCGGTGATGCCGGTGCCGTCGGAAACGAAGAAAACGGTGCGGTTGGGCATGTCCAGGGGTCGGGTTAGGGCTTCTGTCCTACCCGATGATAGGCAGTTACTCCGTAGAATCCCGGTCAACCCAGTCCTAAATCTTTCCGAACGCCAGATTCCATGTCCCGCTTCGAACGACAAGTCCAATCAGAAAGCGTCGAAGCGCCGCGTGTGAGCGACGGCCGGAGCCCGGTTTTTCATCATCAAGGAGTTTTCCCATGTCCAACCCCGCACTGGCCGCCCGACTAGTCATTCCTTTCGAAGAGCTGAGGATGACCGACGTCGACGTCGTCGGCGGCAAGAACGCCAGCCTCGGCGAGATGATCAGCCAGCTGGCGGCCACGGGCGTTCGCGTCCCCGGCGGCTTCGCCACGACCGCGCATGCGTTCCGCGAGTTCCTGGAGTTCGGCGGACTCACCGAACGCATCGCCGCGCGCCTGAAGTCGCTCGACACCGACGACGTGCGCGCGCTGGCCGAGGCCGGCACCGAGATCCGCCGCTGGATCGAGGACGCGCCGTTCCCGCCCGAGCTCGAGAAGGGCGTGCGCGAGGAGTTCGCCCGCCTGTCGGCCAGCGATCCGAACGCGTCGTTCGCCGTGCGCTCGTCGGCCACCGCCGAGGACATGCCCGACGCGTCCTTCGCCGGCCAGCAGGAGACCTTCCTCAACGTCGTCGGCATCGACGGCGTGCTGCAGAAGATGCGCGAGGTCTTCGCGTCGCTGTACAACGACCGCGCGATCAGCTACCGCGTCCACAAGGGCTACGCCGACACCGAGGTGGCGCTGTCGGCCGGCGTGCAGCGCATGGTGCGCTCCGACCTCGGCGCCGCCGGCGTCATGTTCACGCTCGACACCGAGAGCGGCTTCACCGACGTCGTCTTCATCACCTCCAGCTACGGCCTGGGCGAGACGGTGGTGCAGGGCGCCGTCAACCCCGACGAGTTCTACGTGCACAAGCCGGCGCTGGCCAACGGCAAGTTCCCGGTCATCCGCCGCTCGCTGGGCTCCAAGCTGATCCGCATGGAGTTCGCCACGCCCGAGGAAAAGGCCAGGGACGGCAAGCTCGTGCGCACCGTCGACACCCCGCCCGAGCAGCGCAACCGCTACTCGCTCAACGACGCCGACGTGGTGGAGCTGGCGAAGTATGCGGTGATCATCGAGAAGCACTACGGCCGCCCGATGGACATCGAGTGGGGCAAGGACGGCGGCGACGGCCTGCTGTACATCCTCCAGGCGCGTCCGGAGACGGTCAAGAGCAACGCCGCGGGACAGGCCGAGCACCGCTACAAGCTCAAGGGCTCGGGCACGGTGCTCGTCGAAGGCCGCGCGATCGGCCAGAAGATCGGCACCGGCCCCGTGCGCGTGTGCCGCAACATCTCCGAGATGGACCAGGTGCAGCCCGGCGACGTGCTCGTGGCCGACATGACCGACCCGAACTGGGAGCCGGTGATGAAGCGCGCCGGCGCCATCGTCACCAACCGCGGCGGCCGCACCTGCCACGCGGCCATCATCGCGCGCGAGCTGGGCATCCCGGCCGTGGTGGGCTGCGGCGACGCCACCGACCTGCTGGCCGACGGCGCGCTCGTCACCGTCGTCTGCTCCGAGGGCGACACCGGCTTCGTCTACGACGGCCTGCTGGAGACCGAGGTGAGCGAGGTGGTGCGCGGCGAGATGCCCTACAGCGCCGTCAAGATCATGATGAACGTGGGCAACCCGCAACTGGCGTTCAACTTCTCGCAGCTGCCCAACTCCGGCGTCGGCCTGGCGCGCCTCGAGTTCATCATCAACAACAACATCGGCGTCCACCCGAAGGCGATCCTCGACTACCCCAACATCGATCCCGACCTGAAGAAGGCCGTTGAATCGGTGGCCCGTGGGCACGCGTCGCCGCGCGCCTTCTACGTCGACAAGCTCGCCGAGGGCGTGGCCACCATCGCCGCGGCGTTCTGGCCCAAGCCGGTCATCGTGCGCCTGTCCGACTTCAAGTCCAACGAGTACAAGAAGCTGATCGGCGGCTCGCGCTACGAGCCCGACGAGGAAAACCCGATGCTGGGCTTCCGCGGCGCCTCGCGCTACATCAGCGGCGAGTTCCAGGACGCCTTCGCCATGGAATGCGAGGCGCTCAAGCGCGTGCGCCACGACATGGGCCTGACCAACGTCGAGATCATGGTGCCGTTCGTGCGCACGGTGCGCCAGGCCTCGCGCGTGGTGGAGATGCTCGCCGAGCGCGGCCTGAAGCGCGGCGCGGCCGGCGGAACCGATGGCCTGCGCATCATCATGATGTGCGAGGTGCCCAGCAACGCCATCCTGGCCGACCAGTTCCTGGAGCACTTCGACGGCATGTCCATCGGCTCCAACGACCTCACGCAGCTCACGCTGGGCCTCGATCGCGATTCCGGCCTGGCCCAGCTGGCCGAGGACTTCGACGAGCGCGATCCGGCCGTCAAGGCCATGATCTCGCGCGCCATCAACGCCTGCCGCGCCACCGGCAAGTACGTGGGCATCTGCGGCCAGGGCCCCAGCGACCACCCGGACTTCGCGGCCTGGCTGGCCGACGAGGGCATCGTGTCGATCTCGCTGAACCCGGACTCGGTGGTCGACACCTGGAACGCGCTGGCGGCCAGGAAATGAACCGAGGGGCACCCGCCCGAAACGCCACGGCCACCGTGGCAGCTCATTCGGGCGGGAGCCAGACCCCTTTGTGTGCTATGATCGCAGGCTTTCCTTGCCGCACCCGTGTGGTGTTTGGCGCCTTTCCAGGCGCCGGATATCGTAGTTGACGCTTTCGGGGCGGCTTCCTTCCAACCTCGTTGGAAATCCACAAGGAGTATCCATGCGTCACTATGAAATCGTTCTGCTGATCCATCCGGATCAAAGCGAACAGGTTCCGGCCATGCTGGAACGCTACAAGGCCCTGGTCACCAATTCCGGTGGCAAGGTGATCCGACTGGAAGACTGGGGCCGCCGCCAGCTGGCCTACACGATCCAGAAGCTTGCCAAGGCTCATTACATCTGCATCAACATCGAGTGCGGAAATGAAGCCCTGAAGGAGCTGGAAACCGGCTTCCGCTTCAACGACGCCGTCCTGCGCCACCTCACGGTGCTGCGCGACAAGGCCGACACCGCCCCGTCCGTCATGATGAAGGCCGTGGAGAAGGAAGAAGCCCGCAAGTCGGCATCGTCGCAGGAGGCGACGGCCTGAAGGCAACAGCCGCGTCTGCCCGCTGAGCAGCAGCGATGAATCGATTGATTCTCTCTGCCGAGCTGGTGGAACGCGGTGCGACCCGGTACACCCCGGCCGGACTTCCAGCGCTCGACCTGAGCCTGAAGCACGAATCCGAGGTGGTCGAAGACAAGCAGCCCCGCAAGGTCGTCATGACGATCCGGGCGGTGGCGATCGGTGGAATCACGCGAAAGATCGCGACCTTGACCCTCGGGCAGGTCGCCAGCTACGCCGGTTTCATCGCCCCCTCCCGCAATGCGAAGGGGCTCGTCTTCCACGTGACCGAGGTCGATGCCTGACAGCACGTCTCCCAATCAGTCGGAACCCATTTTCAAGAGGTCATCACCATGCCCCCGCCGAAGTCACGTTTTTCCAAGGACAAGCGCCCCAAGCGCAACCAGCAATCCCTGCTGTTCCGCCGCAAGCGCTTCTGCCGTTTCACGGTCGCCAAGGTCGATCACATCGACTACAAGGACGTCGACGTCCTGCGCGATTTCGTGGGTGAGAACGGCAAGATCACGCCGGCTCGCCTGACCGGCACCCGCGCGTTCTACCAGCGTCAGCTGACCACCGCCATCAAGCGCGCGCGCTTCCTGGCGCTGCTGCCGTACAGCGATCAACACAAGGTCTGAGGAGAAACGACCCATGCAAATCATCCTGCTGGAAAAGGTCGCCAACCTCGGTAACCTGGGCGACGTCGTCAAGGTCAAGGACGGCTACGCACGCAACTTCCTGATCCCGACCCGCGTGGCCCGCCGTGCCACCGCCGCCGCGATCAAGGAATTCGAAGTCAAGCGCGCCGAGCTCGAAAAGGCCGCCGCCGAGAAGCTGGCCACCGCGCAGGCGTTCGGCGAGAAGCTGGCCGGCAAGACCGTCCGCATCTCGCAGAAGGCCGGCGTCGACGGTCGCCTGTTCGGTTCGGTCACCAACGCCGACATCGCCGAAGCCCTCACCAAGAACGGCTTCGAAGTGGCCAAGTCGCAAGTGCGCCTGCCCAACGGTCCGCTCAAGACCGTCGGCGAGCACGCCGTGGCCATCGCCGCGCACACGGACGTCGTCGTCGACGTCACGGTGCAGGTGGTCGCCGAGCAAGACTAAGGCTTTCCCGCGGGCCGCGTGCCCGCTCGCAGCCTCGAAAGGGCCGACTCGCGTCGGCCCTTTTCCATTGGCGCGGCGATTTTTTCGCTTGTCCTCCCAAGCTCCCCAGGCTGTCCACAAGCTTGTCCACAGGCGCCCGCTGCCGCGCCTTTAAGATCGACGACACATGACGACCATCTTTGATTCCGCGCTGCCCAGCCGGGGTGAATCCCGCGACGACGAAGTCGCCAGGCTGCGCGTGCCGCCCCAGTCCATCGAGGCCGAGCAGAGCGTGCTGGGCGGGCTGCTGCTGGACAACGGCGCGTGGGACCGCGCGGCCGACGTCGTCACCGAGGCCGACTTCTACCGCTTCGAGCACAAGATCATCTTCGGCGCGATCGGCGCGCTGATCGGCGCCAGCAAGCCGGCCGACGTCATCACCGTCTACGAGCACCTGCAGATGGCCGGCAAGGCCGAGGACTCGGGTGGCCTGCAGTACCTCAACGCGCTCGCACAGAGCGTGCCGAGCGCGGCCAACATGCGCCGCTACGCCGAGATCGTGCGCGAGCGCGCGATCCTGCGCAAGCTGATCGCCGCCTCGGACGAGATCGCCACCAACGCCTTCAACCCGCAGGGCCGCGCCGTCACGCAGATCCTCGACGAGGCCGAAGGCAAGATCTTCAAGATCGGCGAGGAAGGCAACCGCAACAAGCAGGGCTTCCAGAGCATGGACGTGCTCGCGGTGCAGCTGATCGACCGCGTCACCGAGCTGGCCGAGAACGGCGCCGAGGACGTCACCGGCGTGCGCACCGGCTTCTACGACATGGATCGCAACACGGCTGGCCTGCAGCCGGGCGACCTGATCATCCTGGCGGCACGGCCGTCGATGGGCAAGGCGCAGCCGCTGGACGCCCGGGTTCGTACCTTGTCGGGCTGGAAGCCCATGGGCGAGCTGGAAGTGGGCGATGCCGTGGCTTCGGTCGACGGCCGGCCCTCGATCGTCACGGGCATCCATCCGCAGGGCGAGCGCCAGGTCTGGCGCATGCGTTTTTCCGACGGCCGCTCGGCCGAGTGCTGCGCCGAACACCTGTGGAAGGTGAGCTGCCGCCACTGGCCCGAGCCCAAGGTGCTGCGCACCGAGGAGATCCAGGCGCTGCTCACGAAGAAGCGCTACCAGGATCGCCTGTGGATAGCGCGCGCCACCGGCGATTTCGGGCACCAGGACCCGTTGCCGGTCGATCCGTGGCTGCTGGGTGCCCTGATCGGCGATGGCTGCCTGACCGGCACCGGCTCCGTGCGTTTCTCGACCGCATCGCCGCAGATCGTCGACCTCGTCGGCGCCCGCGCCGGCGAGGGCATGGACGTCGTGCATGCAGGGGCATACGACTACCGCATCGTGCGCAAGGATCGCGGCCATCCCGCGGGCTTCGCAGGCGCGCAGCCGAATCCGCTGCGTGCCGCGCTCGAGGCGCTGCAGTTGTCTGGCCTGCCCAGCGACCGCAAGTTCATCCCCCGTGTCTACCTCGAGGCGTGCCGCGAGCGTCGCCTCGACCTGCTGCGCGGCCTGCTCGACACCGACGGCTGGGTCGAATCCTGGGGCAGCGTGCGCCTGTCCACCTCCAGCCGGCGGCTGGCCGACGACACCGCCGAACTCGTCCGCTCGCTCGGAGGCTGGTGCTCGATCAACACCAAGCAGCCGCATTTCACCAATGTCGCCGGCGTGCGCGTGCCCGGCTTGCTCGCGTATGTGCTGCACATCTCGCATCCCGAGCCGCGTTCGTTGTTCCTCCTGTCGGAGAAGCAGGCGCGCGCGCCCGAGCGCTGGCAGCGCGAGAAGCGGCTCACCATCAGCGCCATCGAGCCCACGCGCGTGGCGCCGTGCCAGTGCATCTCGGTGAGCCACCCCGAGCGCCTGTACATCACCGATGGCGACGTCGTCACCCACAACACCGCCTTCGCCCTGAACATCGCCGAGAACGTCTCCGTCAACGAGGGCCTGCCGGTCGTCGTGTTCTCGATGGAAATGGGCGCGTCCCAGCTCGCGCTGCGGATGGTCGGCTCGCAGGGCCGCATCGACCAGCAGCACCTGCGCACGGGCCGCCTCGACAACGACGAGTGGGGGCGCCTGACCGAGGCCGTGGAGCGGCTGTCGAAGTCGTCCGTGTTCATCGACGAGACTCCCGCGCTCACGGGCCCGGAACTGCGCGCCCGCGCGCGCCGGCAGGCGCGCCAGTGCGGCCAGCTGGGCCTGATCGTGATCGACTACCTGCAGCTGATGAGCGGCTCCGGCAGCGACAACGAGAACCGCGCCACCGAGATCGGCGAGATCTCGCGGGGCCTGAAGGCGCTGGCCAAGGAACTCAACTGCCCGGTGATCGCGCTGTCCCAGCTGAACCGCAGCGTGGAGACGCGGCCCGACAAGCGCCCGATGATGTCCGACCTGCGCGAATCCGGCGCCATCGAGCAGGACGCGGACATCATCATGTTCATCTACCGCGACGAGTACTACAACAAGGAGACAAAGGAGCCGGGCGTCGCCGAGATCATCATCGCCAAGCAGCGGAATGGCCCCGTGGGCACCACAAAGCTAGCATTTCTGCGGCAGTGGACGAAGTTCGAGAACCTGGCGCCGGACTACCAAGGGCCAGGAGAGTACTAAGTCACCCGTTAGGAAATGCTGCATTTTTTAGGCGCCGTTTCCCAACCTTGGAGGTTGGGAGAGTTGGGAACGAAAGAAGAGGCCTGGGGAAATGTTTGTGACCAGCGTGCTCGGCAGTAGGCGCCCTGGTCGATACGCCGATGGCATTCTCCTAGCGAAATGTTGCGTTGAACGGGGTCAACCGACTCCCGTCGGTAGCCCCGTCGGATTGGCTGAGGCCCCGTCTGACCCTGCCCGTCGGCTTCAGGGCTGACGGCCCGACAGGTGGGGTGTCTGGCGGGGGTATGAGCCGCACGTACGCACGCTACTCGAAGAGGCGCCATTAGCCCTGCTCGGTCGGGTTGTGGAGCAGATTCACACCGATTCGCGAATGGATCGAGATGCGATCTGGGCGAACATGCGGAGTCTGGCTCGTGGGCTCAAAGTTAGAAGAGACATCTGGCGACTCGATTTGTAGCTTGTCGCCTTCATTGCAGCGATAGTGGAAGTTCGCGCCGATGTCGGCCGCGTCGACTCACGCTGCATTGCTGTCCGTCGCGGACTGCGCTGGAATTCGCACCGTGTGCGCGGTCGGGGCCACTCACCGCGGCGTCGCCACCGGCTTCCGCGACCATGCCACCTGCCGCTTTCGAGCGGGCCGCGAGCGTTCGCGGCGCGTGCTTAGGCTTGTCGAAGAAGGTTCGTAGCTATACCAAGCCTCGGTACGGTAGATCAGACGCCAAGGCCTGACCCGGGGATGCGAGCCATTGGAAGAGTTGGGCGTCCGAGAGGCCGCCTTCGCACCTACGGAGCAAGGCCTCACCGAGATCAACGCTCTCGACAACACTGAGGCGGCCGCACGACGCGATGACCAGGGGGACGCTTGGGTCAACCCCGGGGTGACAGAGCGTCACGCAGAAGTGCTCTCGCAGCCCGTGGATCTCCGAGGCGGCCAATACTTCAACCGCCTTGTTGTAGTCGACGAGCTTCTCGCCCTGCTTGGTCTTCAATTCCATCACGATGGAGGGCACTCCGGCAAGGCGAACGAGATAGTCTGGAGCGCCTGTCTTCGTCTTGTCGTCAAGCCTCTCAAACGCGACCTTCAACGTTGTGAGCACCTCTTCGAAGGCCTTCTCGAAATCGTCGCCTGTCGCGGAATAGAAGCGCCGCACGAGCTCGACGTTTGCGCATCGCTTCGCTCGACGCTCCTGACGCTCGCCCGCCCTACGACGCTGCGACTTCTTCCACTCACGGCAGGCATCGCGCATCCAGTTTGCCTTTGCTTGAGGGGTGGGCTTCGCCCCCGCAAACGCAGCCTGTCTCCGGGTGTCGGCGTCGCTGGTTCCGAGCATAAGCCTTTCTGGCGAGCCCAATCCATTGGTTCGCAGTGCGAGGATCTCGTGTCTGCGAAGCGTGAACGGCGCCCCAGGCTCCCGAACGGTCGTCATCCACAAGGCATCGTCCGGCAGTCCTTCTTGAACACGATATGCCAGACGGCGGATGACACGAGTGAGCGATGCCAACGCGCCGAGCGTCGCGTCGCTAGCGCGCAAGGATCTTGGCCTGCACTCTTGGTCAACACTGGTATCGCTTCCCGCCTGCGCAATCGCGGCCATTCCCTGCAGCAGCCACGCCAGGCTTCGGAAGAGTTCGCTCAACACTCCCGCACTCGGGCCCTTTCCCATTCGCTCAAGGTCAGTCAATTGCACGCCATCGATCCACATCCGCGCAACGAAGGCACAGTTGATGGGGAGTTCGTCCGCCTGCCACGTCGGCTCGTACAAGTGCTCCCGAAAGCCTTCTGGCTTGAAGAGCGCCGGAACCTCAAGGTGATACGGCAAGTAGCGCGTGTTCGCGACCTTCGCCGCCCCGCGGAATTCGGGACTTCCGAAACATGCAGAGAAAAGCAGAAACGCGAGTTGGTCCACGTCGCCGTCATAACCCTTCGACGGCAGCAGGCTGGCCATATAGCCACATTGCCGCGCCATGTAGTCGACGATGAACCCGCCTGTTTCCGGCAGCAAGCCACTGTAGCCAACAGCTCGCCCTACGGGCGTCGCCGTCAGCTTCCCAGATGAGGCCACAATGACGAACCCCATTTCAACTAGACGCGCAACGGACGCTCTGACGAGGTTTGGCCAAATCACAAACGATTGCGCGTTTCGGTCTCGTTCTCGCAAGGCGCTGAACGTATTGCAGATGAGATCGGCGGTCTGGTCCGCCGTCGAGCACAAGCGCGATGCAATCAATTGCAGCGCAAGCTGGGCGAATCCGTCGGGAGCGATCCGCGGCTCGATCGGAGGAAGTTCACCGAGTTGGAGATACGCTTGCGCAGCTTGCAACTGTCGCTTCGTAGCCATGTAGACGACTTGGCCTTCGTCATGATCAAAGCCCATACGTCCTACACGGCCGCACATGTTGTGGAAGTCGGCGGCATCGATTGGGGTTTCCTGCCGTGACTTGAAGTCCCAACGTGCCCAGGAACCAAACACAGCAGCCCCCAAAGGGAAGTTCACGCCGGCTGCGAGCGTGGTGGTGGCAAAGACGACGTCAAGGCGATTTTCCAAGAGCTCGCGTTCCACGATGGTTCGCTCGTCGTCGGTGAGGTCGGCTGTGTGAATCCCTACCCGCTGGGGAAGCAATTCGGCAAGAGCGGCGTTCGCAGTGGTCGGCGGAAGGCCGTCAAACGCGAGCGACATCTGACCTTTCTTTGCGGGAAAGGCCTTGGCTATGTACTCCCGCGCGAACTGCAACGGCTGCGCCTTTGTCATGCAGAACACGATTACCGGTTTATGCCCCTGTGACACATGAGCGAGCTCGATCACGACATCTATGGGATCTTGTGAAGCACCGGCTTGACGCTGTTTTTCATGAATCGTGTCTGGACTAGCCGTTGACACCGAGTACTGCAGCGACTCCGCGCGGCATTGGTAGCGCAAGTGCTTTTCCCGCGACGTTGACTGCACCAGATGGACCGACAGCCAATCGGCCAGATCACCTGCGTCCTTGGGCTTCAGTACCGCGGACAGCCCCACGAACTGACGCCACCCAGCCTTCTTCAACAACGTCAAGAGGATTTCAACGTGCTGGCCTCGACTCTTGTCGCCGATGAGTTGAATCTCATCGCAGACGATTACCGTCCTCGACATGTCTTGCGGCACGCCAGAGGCCGAGAGCAACGCCAGGTACTTTTCGTATGTTGCGACCAACAGGGACACTCGGAGCGGATCCGTTGGGATTTCGCCATCGGCGTCTGCGACCACGTCCCCGGTTGCGACAACGAGCGACCTTCGATCGTCGTCTAGGAAGGGCGTGAGGATCTGTTGCCTGAAGTCTTCGAACTTCTGTCGCGCGAGCGCGCGATGGGTGACTAGGTATACCGTATGGCAACCAGCGAGCAGACCTTGCGCGAGCGCCCAAAGCGCGATCTGCGTCTTCCCCGTCGAAGTGGGCGAGACAACGAGACCACTCTCGCCGCGCCCGATTCCGGCTTCGAGGGCGGCGTATTGGGCGTCGGTCAAGGACGGCGCCCCCCCGTCTCGATACATTAGAGCGGCCTCGACCTGCGGCTGAAGTCCATGATCCCGTGGCAGCGTGTTCTTCATGTCAACTCCCTCGTTCCGTCCGTCAAACTGTAGTCCGAACCCAACCATCTGGCGCGCAGTGCGTATGGATGTCTGAGGACTGGATGTCGCTCGATCTGCACGTCACGGCTTAAGATTGTCCGGCTACAACTTCTGAAACGTAAAAGCGCAGCCATTCCCGACATGCGATCGGGAGTCCATCGGTGGACAACGTAGACACCGCGGCCCGTTGGCCGATCATGTCCAGCGGCCGCTCGCTGTGGGGGAATGGATCCGGTGCGCGCTGGAGGCGCTGCGCGCATGTGCCGCCGCGAGATAGTCCCTACACTGGCGATGAGCGCCATTGCGCGCGAGCTGTCCGAGATGTCGCCGCACGATGCGGCGCTGACGCTGTGCGATAGGGCCGAGGAACTCGATCGATCCAGCGGCGACCGCTTGCGACCGTCCGTGTGCGCAATCGGCAGGCGTCGGCGCGTCTAGCGACCACGCCCAATGGACAATCAGGATTCCGAACGACCCAAGCGAGCGGATGACGATCGATCAGCAGACCCGGAACAACCATTACGTCCCGCAGTGGTACCAGCGTGGCTTCCTCGCTCCGGGCCAGTTTCGTCTCTTCCACCTCAACCTTGATCCGGACCGCAAGACGCTGCCGGATGGCCGGCAGGTTCCGCGCAAAGCGCTCCACGAATGGGGCCCCGTGAACTGTTTCGTGGAGTTCGACCTGTACACCACGCACTTCGGCTCGATCGTCAACGACGACATCGAGAAGCACTTGTTCGGCGCCATTGACGACCAGGGCGCCAAGGCGGTGCTCGCCTTCGCGCATGGCAATCATGCCGACGTCCACGAGTCGTTCGAGGACTTCTTCGAGCACATGGCCGCGCAGAAGCTGCGCACGCCCAAGGGCCTGGACTGGATCCGCTCGTGCTACGGCCGGCTCGACCAGGTCGATCTGATGGTGGAGATGCAGGCCCTGCGGATGATGCACTGCACGATGTGGGCCGAGGGCGTCCGGGAAATCGTCTCGGCGGCGGACTCGGATGTGAAGTTCATCGTGACGGATCACCCGGTGACCGTCTACAACCCGCAGATCGACCCCGCGTCTCCGGGCTGCGCTTACCCGCTCGATCCGATGGTCGCGTCGCTGGGCACGCAGACCGTGTTCGTGCTGGATGCCAACACCTGCCTAATCTTCACGCACCTCGAATACGCCAAGGCGCCCGACCGGCACGACCTGATGCGCCTGCGCACGAACGCCCGGCACCGAGGCACGGGCATGGTGCGAACGGACGCCTTCATCCGCGACCGTCGCCTGACCCGCGACGACGTGATTGCTGTCAACCACCTGCTCAAGTCGCGCGCCAAGCGCTGCATCGCGGCGGCCAACAAGGACTGGCTCTACCCGGAGCGGCACTTCAGCGGCTCGTGGGCCCAGATCGCCCAGGCGCTGCTTCCGAAGTCTGATCTCTGGCCGTTCGGAGGGGAGATCTACGTCGGCTACAAGGACGGCAGCTCGGGATACTGGGACGAGCACGGCCGCACATCCAAGGCCCACGAGTTCCTGGCCCGCAAGTCACCGCGCAAGAACGTCGCGGCCGACGACTTCTGCGGCTGCGGCAGCGCCTACGCCTTCAAGGACTGCTGCCAGCGGCTGCCCGTCGCCGAGCGACCGCCGTGGGAAGTCTACGGCCTGCGCGAGCGCAACCTGATCTTCTGCGACGTGGTCGCGGGCATCCTCGGCATGCAGGATGGCGCGACGTGGGAGGACGTGCGCCGCACCCTTAGCGACGACCAGGTTCGGCGCATCCACAACGTATTCGACAGCTTGTGGCCTGACGATACGGATCTGGCTGCGCTACTGCCGCGGCCCCATCCCAAGAAGCTGCGCTCAGTTTTCATCGGTCTCGCCGATCCACGTACGGTCGAGGCGGCGGTGGTGGGCTTGCTGCCGTTCATCGACGAGATTGTGCTCGTGAACCCGTTCTTTGTCGGGCGGAACCTGCGGCCCGAGTTCAGCCCCATCGAGTCGCCATCCGGCCACAAGATGCAGACGCTCAAGAACGTCTTGCTGCTGTTTAAGCTGCAGCCCTACATCCGTGCTGGCCTCGTTCACCTCGTGCCGGACCCCGGCGAGGTGTGCGCCCCGCTCGGCCAGCACGTGCGGCAGGTGTTGACTCGTCGAGCCGCCGGCTGGGAGCCGCCCAAGGGCGGATTGCACCAACGACTCAAGCTCGGCGAGGACGAGAGCCGCCGCATGTTTCGGATGCTGCCGGAAGCGTCCCTGCGCCGCCGCATCGCCAAACACGCGCCTGACGCCGACGACGCGATGGTCGAACAGATGGTCGCCTACTTCCGGCGCGAGGCGGAGGCCGACCCCTACCTCCTGCTGCAGCCGCTTCCCGTGGGCGAAGCAGGCGCGCAGCACCAGATCTACAAGGGCCTGAACTTGGAATCGGCGCTGTACCTGGCGACGCTGACCGGCTCGGTCATCCATGTCGATACTGATGCGCAGTGGGAGCAGCTCCTGGTGGACGCCCAGCCTGCTGGCGCGGCGTCCCAGCTCGCCTGGGCGTCGGTGCGCCAAGCCTTGGCCGAGATCACGTTGCCGGTGGATCTCAATCCGCTCCGCGTGGCTGAGCGGCTGACCGAAGGAGAGCTTCCGCCAATCAATGCGCTGCTGCGACGCCTGGCCGATTCGATCACGTCCCGGGGCAAGGGCTCGACGCCCCAAGCCCTAGCCAAGCAGCTGCGCCAGGTTCGCGGGAAGGCTGAGCGCAAGGATGCGGCCATCGACGACGACAACATGCTCGCCGCTCGGCTGGAGCTGCATGTGCCGCAGGCGGGTTTCTTCCGCCACGAGGTGCAGCGACTGTTGGTGATGTTCGCGGGCGCCACGCGTCCTCGGTCGGTGCCGTTTGCGCTGTGGCTCGTGTTCGATGAAGCAGATGCTGAAAGGGCAAACGCCTTGAAGCCTGCGGGTGCTGCTGGCGGAGGCCCGCCTTGAACTACGTGCATACCCTTGCCGCCATGACGCTGGTTCGGTACCAAACTTTAATTTGCTGACCTGGGTAGTCGCGGTGGTGGCCGTCCTGCAAGGGCCGGGTGGCAGTGCGCTGGCGACGCTGCTGCGTATGCTGGGACGTGGGTGACGGCTGATGAAGGGAGGGAAGCGTCTGTGAAGCAGAACCGTGACGAATTTTCGGCGAGGGTGGTTCAGACGCTGCGTCGGCGCGTAGGCGACCGGTGCTCAAAGCCTGGCTGCCGATGCCCCACGAGCGGTCCAAATGAGCATCCCGACCTGGCCACCAACATCGGCGAGGCGGCACATATCACGAGTGCTGCGCCCGGCGGCCCACGCTACGACGCGACGCTCACATCAGAACAGCGATGCTCAATCGCCAATGCGATTTGGCTGTGCAAGAACCATGCACGTGAGATTGATGTGGACCCCATGCGCTACCCCGCGCGGATGCTGCGAGAGTGGCGCGAAGATGCCGAGCGGTATGCACGCGAAACGCTCGGGGTGCAGATGGCGACGGAGGCTTTGGAAGACATCGAGGGGGATGAGCCGCCCACTTCTACCGTAGAGACGACCCGCACTTGGCGTTGTCCGTACTGCAACACAGGCGTCGTCGATGGGGCCAGAGTGTGCACTGGGTGCCAAGCTGAACTCGTCTATGGACTGACGAACAAGGAGGCCAGCGAGGCCTTCTACATGGGCGTGTTTTTTGGCGGTGGCGGAGCCGTCATGCTCTTGTTCGGCGGTCCGTCGTGGATCAACGCGAAGACCGGCTGGCAAATCTCTCCTGGCTTTGGCCTGGGCGTCTACGCGCTGTTTCCGATTGTGTTGAGCGCGTTCGTGGCTGTTCGCCTGTTCTTCAGGTGGCGGCTTGCCACCATCGAGGCTGACTCGCCGAGGTTTACTCGACACTTCAACTCTTGATTCGGCGAATACCCCTCCGCGCACCGCTAGTGCAGTCCAGTCCTCGAGGTAACCGCTAGAGGTCGACGATCTCGATCGCGTCGAGCTCTTGGCTGACGGTTGCCAAGAGTTGATCGAATTCGGCACGCTTGCCGCTTCGGCTGAAGCTCAGAAGCAGCAATGTCAGAGGATGTACGTCGCAGACACCCGCCAGTTCTGTGATCTTGCTGATGGTGGGACTCTTCAGGCCGCGTTCCAATGCGCTGACATACGTTCGGCTCGACGCCTGATCGAAGGCCTCCTGCGGGAGCTGCTTCGCTTTCCGAGCAGCACGAAGTGCTCGGGCGAACGATGGTGGCTTCGACGTCTTCATGGCGGTCCGGAGATCGCGCATTACTTCATTTGGAATCCTTTAGGGCTACAACCTATAGGGTTCATTTGATGTTCGTCACCCATTGCCAGTTCGAGCAGGCCTTCCCCTCAGGTCTTGCCGCGCAGGGGAGTCGATATTGGCGCGCCGTCGAGCTGTCGTTGCGGATGCCATGGATGGTGTTGACGATCAGAGAGGATGCCGCCGAGCGGGCGTTCGAGCGAACGCTCTTGCTTTCGCACGGTGCCGACCTGTCCGGTCTACTCCGTACGCACAGAGCGGAATCCTTTGCGGGACTCGATTTGCTCACGTATGCCGCCATGTCCGGTGACGGGTCTGGCTGGAAGAGCCGGGCGGTGCGCAGAGTCTGGAAAGATGAAGGGGCGGGTGATGACCAGCCTGGCATGTTCATCTACGAGGATGAGATCGGGCGCATGCTCGATGAGTTCGGAACGATGGCGGCGGGTTCGATGAGCACGTGGACGCTGCTTCTCGAGTTGCCCGAGATGCGTCATGCCTGAGCGGATTCGATGCGCACACTCGAGTCGTAGCAGTTCCGCGCAACCGGACTAGTTGCTGACTCCAGGGTGATCGCCAGTTGAGGCGAGTCCACCTGACGATTCTTCGATGTGCGCTTGCAATGGCGAAGCCAAATTTCTTGAGCTTGTGGCCAGGGATCGAGTGTCCCAACCGCAGAAAGTCCCTCAGCACTGGAAAGTGCCCAGATTGCTCAAAAAATGAGCGCATTTTGGGATTTTCCCGTTCTTAACATCATGTTCATCTACCGCGACGAGTACTACAACAAGGAGACGAAGGAGCCGGGCGTCGCCGAGATCATCATCGCCAAGCAGCGGAATGGCCCTGTCGGGACGACAAAGCTAGCATTTCTGCGGCAGTGGACGAAGTTCGAGAACCTGGCGCCCGACTACCAGGGGCCTGGAGAGTACTGAGCCTCTTGTCGGGCCTTGCTGCAGACTCGAGCAGCAATTCCCAGGCTCGATGGGCGGCGCCGCCGCCCATCCCGGATCGCGTCTACTTCAGCACGACCGTTTTCGTGGCCGAGTCCACCGCCACGCCGCGCGCGGTGTCCCATGAAGTGAAGCGGTACTCGACCACATCACCCTTCTTCAGGCCGCCCGCGATGTAGCGGCTGGCGCTGCCGTTCTGGTGCATGCGCACGGTCTGCGTGTCGCCGCCGTTGACGGTGTAGTGCACATCCACCCAGCCCGCGGCGGTGGCCGCGAAGTCCAGCGTGGTGGCGCTGGCCTGCGCGGCCGATGTCGACACGGCGGCTGTCTTCACGACGCTGGCGGCGGGTGCGCGCACCATGACCTGGTTGCCCGTGCCCGAGTCCCAGATGATGTCGTCGAAGGCCATCTGGAACGGCGCGGTGGGGTTGGACCCGTCGACGCTGAGGAACTCGAACAGCGAGTTCATGGACTGCAGCGCCACCAGCGGACCGGCGATCTCCGCGACGGGTATCGTCGCCGTGCCCCATTCGCCGTTGCGCACCAGGCCGTAGGCGGTGGTGTTGCCGGGGAAGGTGACCCAGCTGTGGTTGGTGTAGTTGTCCAGGATGCCGATCTTGAATGAGACGTTGGCGGGCGCCTTGATCTTCAGCTTGATGTTGCCGCCGCGAAAGCCGCTCATGTCGTGCGCCTGGCGCGACTGGATGGCGCCGCCGAACCACTGCCCCGGGGCGAAGTAGTTCAACGCCAGCACGTTGGGGCCCTCGAACGGCGGGATGTCGCCGCCACCCATGGAACCGGTGTTCCAGATGAAGAAGTCCGCCGACGTGCCGAGCGCCTGGCCGTCGTCGACCGGCGTGGTGTCGGTGAACACGCCGAACTTGCCGACCTCGGGCGTGATGCCCACGCCCAGCTTGACCTCGCCCTTGCCATCGAGCTCGTACACGCGAACGTAGTCGACGTACATCGTGGCGGGCAGCGGCGCGGTGATCTGCGCGGGCGTGGCGGCAGGCGTGAAGGTGCCGCCCACCGCCATGTTCATCAGCAGGTAGAACGGCGCCTGCAGCGCGGGCGAGCCGACCGTGGAGATGGGGGCCTTGTACATGTCCAGCTCACGGCCGTTGTCGACCATGGTGAAGCGGATCTGCGTGTCGGTCCAGTACAGGCGGTACAGCACGAAGCGGTTGGCCAGCGAGCGCGTGGGCGTGACCCAGTTCTTGGTCTGCCACGCGGTGGACGCGGCGCAGCTTTCGTTGCCGGGCACGCAGGCGGCGTCGTTGTATGTGATGACGTTGGAGCCGACGAACTGATCCGGCGACACGGCCGGCAGGCCGGCGGGCTGGCGGCCGCCCTGTTCCATGATGTCGATCTCGCCCTTGCGCGGCCAGGCCTGCGGGCTGGTGCCCAGCATCCACAGCGCCGGCCACAGGCCTACGCCGACCGACGGGGTGGCGGCGCGGATCTCGATCATCCCGTACTTGACCTGCACCTTGCCGGCGGAGTCGAGCTTGCCGGAGGTGAACTGGTTGCTGCCGATCACCTCGCGCCTGGCGGTGATGGCCAGCGCCCGCGTGCCGGGTTCGAACGGCACGTCGACGATGCTGAGGTTGTTGGGGCTGTAGTACTCCAGCTCCTGGTTGCCGTAGCCGCACAGGCCGATCTGGCAGCCGTTGCCGTCGAAGGGCGACCAGAGCGTGCCGTCGAGGCTGGCGCCGTTGAACTCCTCGGACCACAGCAGCTTGCCGATGACGGGGCTGGTGACGCTGGCCGAGGCGACCACGCCGGTGAGGGCCAGCGCGGCGCCGGCAATGGCGCGAACGATGTGTTGGCGGTTCATGGCGATCATCCTTGTTGGCGGGCGTTGGACTTGCGGCGAGCGGCGGCGGCGACGAGCAGGCCGCCGGCCAGCATCAGCGCGACCGTGCCCGGCTCCGGCACCGCGGCGGCCACGGTGATGCGCGCGGCAGGCATGCCGATGAACGTGCTGGTCACGGCCGACCAGCCGTTGGCATCGGCCTGCGCCCAGTCGCCGCTGTAGTCCTCGGTGCCGCTTTGCCATTGGCCGGCAAACCCGTTGTCGGCCACGGCGGCCAGCCAGTAGGTGCCGGCGCCCAGCGACCACCCGGTGGGCGACAGCGTCGTGTTCATCACCGGGTCGGTGAGGTGGGTGCTGTACAGCCAGGCACCGCCCACGGGCGTGCTGCCCTGGCTGGCCAGGATGCCCAGCGTGACGTCGCCCACGCCGTCCAGCGACGTGAGGATGGACTGGATGGAGGCGGCGCTGGTCAGCGTGAAGGTGACGGCGATGTCCTGGCGGCCGCTGCTGTCGGCAAACACCTGCGAGGGCCAGCCGAAGGGGTCCTGCCCGACCGGGTAGGTGTCGAGCACCACGGTGCCGGCGGCGCCGGCGTGCGCGGCGACGCCGGCCAGCAGCACGGAGGCGGCGATCTTGGAAAGCGTGTGGATCTGGAACTGCATTCTTGTCTCCTTGGGTGTTCAGGCGCGGCGGCGGCGGGCGATGGCGCCGACCGTGGCGAGGCCGGCCAGCAGCAGCGCGGCGCTGCCCGGCTCCGGCACGGCGGCGGTGGTCAGCGCCAGCTCGATGTCATCGACGTGGACCGCGTCGGCGCGGCCATCGAGCAGCGGGCCGACAGCGGTGTTGATCTCCAACATGACCGACGTGGTGCCCACGGGAATCGCCGCGCCCCGAAAGCTCATCTGCGTCCAGTCGTCGAGGCTCAGGCTGCCGCCGAACGACTGCGCGCCGCTGTCAAGCAAGATGCCGTCGGCGCCCATGTAGCGCAGCCAGAAGTTGGCGTTGCCGGTGGTGCTGACGTCGCCCTTGGCCCAGAACGTCAGCAGTGGCGTGTCGCCCACGTTGGCCGCCGTCAGTGCGGGCAGGTTGCCCCGCGAGTCCTGGAACAGCGTCGATGCGCCGAATCCGCCGGGCACGGTCAGCAGCGCGGAATGGCTGCCAGTGTGGGCGTCGTCGGACCACTGCGCCGGGTTGCCCGTGGGGGCGGTCAGCCAGCCGGCGGCGACTTGGCCCGCGTCCGCCGCCGCGGTCTCGAAACCGCCGTTGGCGAAGCCGTTGGTGGTGGCGGCGTCGGCCGACGCCGCCACGCCGGCGAGCGCAAGGGCGGCGCGAGCGGCAAGGGTCCTGACGCGAGGCGCCTTCAGGTTCAGCATGTTGTCTCCTGGATTTTTAATGACGGGGATTTCTGGCCCTCGGCGCGGCGACGACGAACGACTGCTGCCGCCACGCAGAATATGAAATCGCTTTCAGAAAGCGCTTTCATATTGCGGCGAGACAATATGCCCCGGCTTCGGCGCTGTCAATGCGGCGTGCCCGGAACCGCGGGTTTGTCCCTGCCGGCGTGTGAAACGACAAACCAGGAGGCGGCGAGTCCTGATCCCCGCCGGCGGCGTCGCGCCAGGCGACGCCTGTTCGTGAAGGATTTCATGGATTCGCGCCGGCGTGGCGCGCTGTCACGGCGCCGTCTTGCATGCCACCGAGACTGGCGGCATGAAGAAGATCCTTCTCTCCGCACTGCAGATCGCCCGCACCGATCGCAACGTGCAGGACGCCGCGTTCTGCACCGCCTGCTGGCTCGGATTCGCGAGCGTCGTCATCGCGTCGGTGGCGCTGCCCGCCTGAGGGCCCGCGCGCGATCCGTCCTGCGGCTTTCCCGCGCCTGAACGGCGATTCGCCGATCGCTATCCGCCCATCTCGCCTGTTAGCCGCGATCACTGCGATCTGCGGGATGAGCGCGTGCGCCGGCTACCGAAACGAGGGGGATCGCGGCGATACCCCCCACTGCATGGGATGGGCCCTGGAGCCTGCCGGCGCGCACGATGCGTCGGCACTTCAACGGCCCTCGCGAGCCCGCCGTCCTCACGGCGCCGCAGCGCGGGAGGCCTTCCTCAGGAGACCCTCCGATGTCCGCTCAATCCATCCCCGCCCACTACCAACGCATCGAAGGCACCGAACGCCTTCCGTCCGCGTCCGCCACGCGCCAGGGTCCGGCCGACGCCCGCGAGACGGTGCAGGTCACGATCTCGCTGCGCCGTCGCACCGACGGCGCGCCGACGCCGGACTTCAACGCCGTCGCCTCGGTGGCGCTGAACGCGCGCAAGCCGCTGTCGGCCGACGAGTTCGCGGGCAAGTACGGCGCGCATCCGCAGGACATCGCCAAGGTGGTGGACTTCGTGCAGACCGCCGGCATGAAGGTGCTCGAGACCAACGCCGCCCGCCGCACCGTGGTCGCCTCGGGCACGGTGGCGCAGATGAACCAGGCCTTCGCGGTCGACCTGGGCCGCTACACCGCGAACGCGCCGGCGCGCGCCCGCAACGTGGCACCCGTGTCCGAGACCTATCGCGGCCGCGACGGCTTCGTGCACGTGCCGAAGGCGCTGGGCGACATCGTGCTGGGCGTCTTCGGCCTCGACAACCGCACCGTCCTCAAGCGCAACAGCGCCGATCCGGCCAACACGCACACGCTGACGATCCCGACGCTCAAGCAGCTCTACAACTTCCCGACCAACTCGGCGGCCGGCCAGACCATCGGCATCGTGTCGCTGTCGGGCTACGCGATCCACGACGTGCAGCTGTTGTTCAACGGCCTGGGCGCCGGCTACACGATGCCCGTGGTGCACGACGTGTCGGTGTTCGGCACCAACTCCGGCAGCGATCCCTACGGCGAGACCACCCAGGACATCGGCATCGCCGCAGCCGCCGCCAACGGCGCGGCCATCGCGGTCTACATCACGCAGGGCACGCAGCTCGGCTGGGTCGACCTGGTGCATCGCGTCGCGCACCCGAACGCGGGCGATCCGCAGTGCTCGGTGCTGTCGAGCAGCTGGTACATCGCCAACGGCGACGACGCGGCCACGCTGGCGGCCGAGGGCGTCACCGCGGCCTTCGTCAACGCGGTGACGGCCGCGTTCCAGGACGCCGCGATCCAGGGCATCACCGTGTGCATCGCGTGCGGCGACACTGGCTCGAACTCCAAGGTCAACGACGGCAAGGCGCACGTGCAGTACCCGGGCAGCGACCCGTGGGTGCTGGCCGTGGGCGGCACGACGGTGGGCAACGTCTCGGGCTCGAGCTTCGAGGAATACGTCTGGAACGACCCGAGCCCCACCGATCCGTCGCACTGGGGCACCACCGGCGGCGGCATCAGCGACTTCTTCGCGTTGCCGTCCTACCAGGCCGCCGCGGGCGTGCCGGCCTCGGTGAACGCGGGCCACCGCGTGGGCCGCGGCGTCCCCGACGTGGCGGCCAACGCGAGCTACAACGCCGGCTATGCGGGCCTGTACCTGAACGGCAGCCCGATGATCGGCAACGGCACCAGCGCGTCCGCGCCGCTGTGGGCGGGCTTCGTCGCCACGCTCAACGCCGCGATGGGCACGCGGCTGGGCTTCATCAATCCCATCCTCTACTCGAAGGGCTCCGACGCGTTCCGCGACATCGTGCCCGGCGGCGGCCCCGCCAACAACGCCAACGGCGGCACGGCGGGCTATCCCGCGGGGCCGGGCTGGGACGCCTGCACCGGCTGGGGCAGCATCGACGGCCTGAAGATGCTCAACATGCTGCGCGGCGCGGGCCTGCCGCCGGGACTGGCCGACTTCAACGGCAAGCTCTACATGGCGTGGAAGGGCATCGAGCACGACCAGCGCATCTGGTTCTCCAGCTTCAACGGCGCGGCCTGGGCGCCGCAGCAGTTCGTGGGCGGCGTCGCCACGAGCTGCGGCGTGTCGCTGGCGGCGTTCAACGGCAAGCTCTACATGGCCTGGAAGGGCATGGACGCCGACGAGGGGATCTATTTCTCCAGCTTCGACGGCAGCTCGTGGGCGCCGCAGCAGAACGTGCCCGGCATCGCCACCAGCACGGGGCCGTCGCTGGCGGTGTTCAACGGCAGGCTGTTCATGGCGTGGAAGGGCATGGTCAGCGACCAGCGCCTCTGGTACTCGAACTTCGACGGCAGCCACTGGGCGCCGCAGCAGTTCATCTCCGGCGTGGCCAGCAGCGTCGGACCGATGCTGGCGGTGTTCCAGGGCAGCCTCCACGCGATCTGGAAGGGCATGGACGAGGACCAGGCCCTCTGGTACTCGAACTTCAACGGCACGGCCTGGGCAGCCCAGAAACAGGTGCCCGGCGTGGCCTCCAGCGAGGGAGCGTCGATCGCGGTCTACAACAACCGGCTGTACGCGGCGTGGAAGGGCATGAGCGACGACGAGCGCATCTGGACGTCGAGCTTCGACGGCACGTCGTGGGTGGCGCAGGCGGTGGTTGCGGGCGTGGGCACCAGCGTCGGGCCGTCGCTGACGGTCTTCAACAACCGGCTCTACATGACATGGAAGGGCATCACGGGCGACGACCGCGTGTTCTACACGAACTTCAACGGCGCGACCTGGGCGCCGCAGCAGCAGATCGTGGGCATCGGCACCAACCCGTTCGACCTGCGCGAGCCCGTCAACGACCGGTGAGCGCGCCTCGGGCCTTGCGCCGGCCCTCGGCCTGGCGCTGGAGGGCCGCCAGCGCCAGCGCCCGGGTCTGGTACGGGTGCTGGCAGCGGAAGATGCAGCGACCGTGGGTGTTGTGCGCGAGCTTGGCGCACAGCACCTGCGACCGGCCCGTGAAGAGCCGGTAGGCCTCCACCGCCAGCTGCATGCCCAGCAGCGGCGGCAGGAGGTTGAACCAGCCAAGGAGCGTGGCGTCGCCGGACAGGTCGACGGCCAGCAGGCGCGCCGGGTTCATGCCGAATCCGGACAGCGGCGCGGCGCAGCCGACGACCAGCATCGCCAGCAGGCCGTAGAGAACGCCCGTCCAGCGGAACCAGCTCGCGTGGTTGCTGGTGAACAGGATCAGCAGCATCGCGCCGGCCGACAGCGCCAGCGCGGTGACGAACGCGGCCCACCCGCCGGTCGGCCCGATGGAGGCCGACAACGACCCCGGCGGCGTCCCCTCGGGCAGCAGCACGCCGCTGCGCAGCAGCGACACCGCGGCGAGCCCCGCGCCCACTTGCGCCAGCAGGTAGAACAGCGCGTCCCAGCGGCCGATCTTGCCGAGCCGCAGGTAGGCGAGGGTGATGGCGGGGTTCAGGTGGCTGCCCGAGCGTCGGCCCCATGGCGAATAGACCATGCCCATCAGCACCAGCCCCATCGCGATACCGACCAGAGCATGGCGCGCCGGCAGGCCGAGCGAGTTCGGCAGGAGGCCGCCGGCGGTTCCCCGGGCCCACGCGGACACCGCACCCGCGAGCAGCAGGAACACGCACAGGAACAACGCCTCCACGCCGTATTCGGGCCAGTGGCGACGCAGGGTCTCGGCGAGCGGCAGGTCGGCCTCCGCCGCGAGCGCGCTGCCGGGCTCCGGGCGCGGCTCCGCGCGGCGATCCCGCAGGAGGCGCCCGGGCGACGAGAGGCCGGCGGTAGGATGGGGAGGCATGGGCATGCTCAAGTGACGGGCTCGCGGCAATCGATGTTCCGAGTCGCGGGAGCTTGCGCGATTTTCGGAGACCCCATTGCGCCGAAAAGCAGTACTGTATATATTTACAGAATGCCTGCGCGCCGCACCGTTCCCATCATGCCCTTGCTCCTGGCCCCCGCCAACGGCGGCTTTCGCGTGGTCGATCCCGCGGATGCGACGGCAGGCGCGGAGGGCGGCCCGGCGCCGATCCTGAAGGGGCGTGGCACCGCCTGGGCCATCGCCCATCGCTTCGAGAAGGACGCCCGGGAAGCCGTCGACGACGGCTGGGGCGCGCTCGACCAGGTGGCCGAGGAACAACACCTCGCGCCCGGCACCACGATCATCGAGGAGCACTGCAAGCGCATCCTCAGCACCAACGATTCGCCCGACATCGAGTTCGACGTCGCCATCAACCCGTACCGGGGCTGCGAGCACGGCTGCATCTACTGCTTCGCGCGGCCCACGCACAGCTACCTGAACCTGTCCCCGGGGCTAGCCTTCGAGACGCGCATCATCGCCAAGGTCAACGCGGCGGAGCGCCTGCGCGAGGCCCTGGCCCGGCCGGGCTACGTGCCCCTGCACATCAACCTCGGCTCCGCCACCGACGCCTACCAGCCGGTCGAGCGCAAGCTGGGGATCACGCGCGGCCTCCTCGAGGTGCTCACCGAGTGCCGGCACGCCTTCGCCATCGTCACCAAGTCGTCGGGCGTGGAGCGCGACCTCGATCTCGTCGGCGAGATGGGTCGGGCCGGCATGGCCGTGGTCTACATGTCCATCACCACGCTCGACAGCGGGCTGTCGCGCATCATGGAGCCGCGCGCCGCCGCGCCGCACCGGCGCCTGCGCACGATCGAGGCGCTTGCGCGCGCGGGTGTGCCCGTGGGCGTAAGCGCGTCGCCCATGATCCCGTTCATCAACGAACCCGAGCTGGAGCACATCCTCGCGGCGGCGCGCGACGCCGGCGCCCGCAGCGCGTTCAGCACGGTGGTGCGCCTGCCCTGGGAGGTGAACCCGCTGTTCCAGCAGTGGCTGGAGGCTCATTTCCCCGACCGCGCCGCCCGCGTGATGGGCCGCGTGCGCGACATGCGCGGCGGCAAGGACTACGACGCCGACTTCGGCACGCGCATGCGCGGCAGCGGGCCGTGGGCGCAGATGCTGCGCGATCGCTTCAACGTCGCCGTCAACCGGCTGGGGTTCAGCCGCGAGCGCCAGCCGCTCGATCTTTCGCAATTCGTGCCGCCGGCGGCCGCGGCGCGTCCGACGGCGGCGTCAAGAGCGGCCGAGGCGGCCGGACAAGGGAGCCTGTTTTGAAGTCGTCCGATGAATCGCGGCGCACGCCCGTCGCGCGGCGGCCCTGGCCGTTCTACGCGGCGTTGCCCGATGAGGCAGGGCTGCCGGCGCGGAGCCCGGAAGCCCGCAAGCCCGGGAACGACGACCCCGGCCAGGAAAAGGCCGCCCGAAGGCGGCCAACCAGCCTTGCTTAGCCTTACTTGAACAGATCCTTCACCCGATCCGTCCAGCTCTTGGAGTTCGGCGAGTGCTTGTCGCCACCCTTGCGCAGCGATTCGTCGAGCTCCTTGAACAACTTGCGCTGGTGCTCGGTGAGCTTGATGGGCGTCTCGAGGGTGATGTGGCAGTACAGGTCGCCCGGGTAGCTGGAGCGGATGCCCTTGATGCCCTTGCCGCGCAGGCGGAAGGTCTTGCCGTGCTGGGTGCCTTCGGGCAGCTCGATCTCGACCTTGCCGCTCAGGGTGGGCACCTCGATCGAGCCGCCCAGCGCGGCCTGCGTCATGGGCACCGGCACCGTGCAGTGCAGGTCGTCGCCGTCGCGCTCGAAGATGTCGTGCTGCTTGATCCGGATCTCGATGTAGAGGTCGCCGGACGGGCCGCCGTTGGGGCCCGGCTCGCCGTTGCCCGACGAGCGGATACGCATGCCTTCGTTGATGCCCGCGGGAATCTTGACTTCCAGCGTCTTGGTCTTCTTGATGCGGCCCTGGCCCGAGCAGGCGGGGCAGGGCTCGGGGATGATCTTGCCCGTGCCGTGGCAGTTGGGGCAGGTCTGCTGGATCGAGAAGAAGCCCTGGCGCATGTGCACCGTGCCGGCGCCCGAGCAGGTGGGGCAGGTCTTGGGCGAGGTGCCCGGCTTGGCGCCCGAGCCCTTGCAGGTGTCGCAGTTCTCCCAGCTGGGCACGCGGATCTGCGTGTCCTTGCCGGCCGCGGCTTCCTCCAGCGTGATCTCCATCGCGTAGCTGAGATCGTTGCCGCGATACACCTGCTTGCCGCCGGCGCCGCCGCGGCGCTGGCCACCCGCGCCGCCGAAGATGTCGCCGAAGATGTCGCCGAACGCCTCTGCGAAGCCGCCGAAGCCTTCGCCGCCCGCGCCGTGGCCCATGTTCGGGTCGACGCCGGCGTGGCCGTACTGGTCGTAGGCCGCCTTCTTCTGCGGGTCGGAGAGCATCTCGTAGGCCTCCTTGGCCTCCTTGAACTTCTCCTCGGACGTCTTCGCACCGTCACCCTGGTTGCGGTCCGGGTGGTGCTTCATCGCGAGCTTGCGATAGGCCTTCTTGATGTCGTCGTCGGACGCACCCTTCGTCAGGCCAAGGACTTCGTAGTAATCGCGTTTGCTCATGGGCAATTATCTTTTCAGGGCGCGGCGGGAACCGGGCAGGGCAGGCGCAGGAAACGTGCAGGAACGCACCGGAAACGCCTTCAACTAGCGAGAAAGGCCGGCAGCCTGCTCATGCATTCGCACAAGCAAGTCACCGGCCATCCACCGAAGCGAAGCTTCAGCTCTTCTTGACTTCCTTGAAGTCGGCGTCGACCACGTTGTCGTCGGCGGCGTGGGCGGCCTGGGGTTCGGCTTGCGCATGCTCGCCTCCACCCGTGCCCGCCGCGGCGCCGGCGGCGGCCTGTGCGGCCTGCTGGTCGGCGTACACCTTCTCGCCCAGCTTCTGGCTGGCGGTCATCAGGGCTTCCGTCTTGGCCTCGATCGCGGCCTTGTCGTCACCCTTGATGGCTTCTTCCACATCCTTCAGCGCGGACTCGATGGCTTCCTTCTCGGCCGCTTCCAGCTTGTCGCCGTGCTCGCCCAGGCTCTTGCGAACCGAGTGCACCATGGCGTCGCCCTGGTTGCGCGCCTGCACGAGTTCGACCTTCTTCGCGTCCTCGCTGGCGTTGGCTTCCGCGTCGCGCACCATCTTCTGGATCTCGTCCTCGGTCAGGCCGGAGTTCGCCTTGATGGTGATCTTGTTTTCCTTGCCGGTGGCCTTGTCCTTCGCGCCCACGTGCAGGATGCCGTTGGCGTCGATGTCGAAGGTCACTTCGATCTGCGGCGTGCCGCGTGCCGCCGGCGGGATGCCTTCGAGGTTGAACTCGCCCAGGCTCTTGTTGCCCGTGGCCAGTTCGCGCTCGCCCTGGTAGACCTTGATCGTGACGGCCGGCTGGTTGTCGTCGGCCGTGGAGAACACCTGGCTGAACTTGGTCGGGATCGTGGTGTTCTTCTTGATCATCTTGGTCATCACGCCGCCGAGCGTCTCGATGCCCAGCGACAGCGGGGTGACGTCCAGCAGCAGCACGTCCTTGCGGTCGCCCGAGAGCACCTGGCCCTGGATGGCGGCGCCGACGGCCACGGCCTCGTCGGGGTTGACGTCCTTGCGCGGTTCCTTGCCGAACAGCTCCTTGACCTTGTCCTGCACCTTGGGCATGCGGGTCATGCCGCCCACCAGGATGATGTCGTCGATGTCGGAGAGCTTGACGCCGGCGTCCTTGATGGCCGTCTGGCAGGGCGCCATCGTGCGGTCGATCAGTTCCTCGACCAGCGACTCCAGCTTGGCGCGCGTCAGCTTGATGTTCAGGTGCTTCGGACCCGAGGCGTCGGCCGTGATGTAGGGCAGGTTGACGTCGGTCTGGGTCTGGCTCGACAGCTCGATCTTGGCCTTTTCCGCGGCTTCCTTCAGGCGTTGCAGCGCCAGGACGTCCTTGGTCAGGTCGACGCCTTGTTCCTTCTTGAACTCGGCCACGATGAAGTCGATGATGCGCTGGTCGAAATCCTCGCCGCCCAGGAACGTGTCGCCGTTGGTGGACAGCACTTCGAACTGCATCTCGCCGTCGACGTCGGCGATCTCGATGATGGAGATGTCGAACGTGCCGCCGCCCAGGTCGTAGACGGCGATCTTGCGGTCGCCCTTGCCGTGCTTGTCGAGGCCGAACGCGAGCGCCGCGGCGGTCGGTTCGTTGATGATGCGCTTGACGTCCAGGCCCGCGATGCGGCCGGCGTCCTTGGTGGCCTGGCGCTGGCTGTCGTTGAAGTAGGCCGGCACCGTGATGACGGCCTCGGTCACTTCCTCGCCGAGGTAGTCCTCAGCCGTCTTCTTCATCTTGCGCAGCACTTCGGCGCTCACCTGCTGCGGCGCCAGCTTCTTGCCCCGCACGCCCACCCAGGCGTCGCCGTTGTCGGCGGCCAGGATCTCGTAGGGCATCAGGTTGATGTCCTTCTGCACTTCCTTCTCGGTGAACTTGCGACCGATCAGGCGCTTGACTGCGTACAGGGTGTTCTTCGGGTTGGTGACCGACTGGCGCTTGGCGGACGCACCGACCAGCACCTCGCCGTCTTCCTGGTAGGCGATGATCGACGGCGTGGTGCGGGCACCTTCCGAGTTCTCGATCACCCTGGTGGTGTTGCCTTCCATGACCGACACGCACGAGTTCGTGGTGCCCAGGTCAATACCGATGATTCGTCCCATTTGGTTTCTCCTGCGAAGCTGTTGAAGCTGGATTTGCTGTTGTTTTCGAGATGCGGCTGACGGAGTCTTATTCAAGGGCGAAAGGCGCGTCCGACGGCACTTTCACGCTGGAATCGGCGCCCGCGGGCCCGTTTTTCGTCATTTCGGCGCGGACACCGTGACCAGCGCCGGACGCAGCACGCGGTCGGCGATCAGGTAGCCCTTCTGCAGCACGGTGACGATCGTGTTGGCCTCCTGGTCGGCCGGCACCATCGAGATGGCCTGGTGCTGGTGCGGGTCGAACTTGGTGCCCGCGGGCGGCGCGATCTGGTTGACCTTGTTGCGCTCCAGCGCGGCGCCGAGTTGGCGCAGCGTGGCGTGCACGCCTTCGAGCACCTGTTCCACCGCGGCGCCCGGGGTGCCGATGGCGGCCTCCAGGCTGTCCTTGACCGGCAGCAGGCTGTCGGCGAAGGCTTCGACGGCGTACTTGCGGGCCTTGGCCACTTCCTCGTCGGCGCGGCGGCGGGCGTTCTGTGCATCGGCCTGCGCGCGCAGGCTCGCGTCGGTCAGCTCGGCCACCTTGGCCTCCAGCTCCGAGATGCGGGCGGCGTCGCCGCCCAGTCCGACGTCGAGCGGGGCAGCGCCGTCGTCGACCGGCGATTGCAGCGGGGCTTGCGGGGTTTGATCTTCCGGATTCATGGTCTTGAACAGGGTTTTTCTGTCGCGTTGCGCGGGGACATGGAGGCGGCGCCTCGGGTTTCAAGAGGCCGCACGATTATTTTGCCGAAGTGGCTCTCCGGCGCGGAGCGCCTACTCGTCCTCGACGGAGGCGCTCCACCGCTGCCAGTCGACCAGGTCGCGGCGGTCGCGCTTGGTCGGGCGGCCGAGTTCCTGCGCATTGGCGGGTTCGACGCCGAACTTGCGCGCCTCCGCGGCCTGCTGCTGGGCCCGGATGCTGGCCTCGGTCTCCTGGTACAGCGTGCGGGCCACCGTCGCCGGCCCCCGCATCGCGCCCAGGCCCAGAACCAGCAATTCACGCACCGAGCCCGGCTGGCGGATCTCGATGGTGTCGTTGATGCGCACCGAACGCGCCGGCTTGGCGGCCTGGCCGTTGACGTGCACGCGGCCCTTGTCGACCTCCTCGGCCGCGAGGCCGCGGGTCTTGAAGAAGCGCGCCACCCACAGCCACTTGTCGAGCCGCATGTCGGCGGCGGCGGCGGGAGCGGCGGAAGGCGGGGCGAGGGCGTGGCGGGTCATTCGCAAATTCGCGTCATTCGGAGGCGCCGTGCGCGATCGCGCGGGCCTTGCGTTGCTTGAGGGCTTCCCTGGACATGGGGGTGGTGTCCCAGCCCTGCAAGTGGCGCAGCGTGACCCCGGCCAGCGCTTTCATGCCTTCGGGGCTGTTGTTGAGGCAGGGGATGTAGTGGAAGGTCTTGCCGCCGGCCTTCAGGAACGCGGCACGCGCCTCGATGGCGATCTCCTCCAGCGTCTCGAGGCAGTCGGCCGCGAAGCCCGGGCAGATCACGTCCACGCCCTCGTCGCCGGCCTTGGCGAGCGCCTTGAGCGTGGGCTCGGTGTAGGGCTGCAGCCACTCGGCGCGGCCGAAGCGGCTCTGGAAAGTGATGCGCCAGTCGTCGGGCTCCAGCTGCAGCTTCTCGGCCAGCAGGCGGCCGGTCTTCAGGCACTCGCAGTGGTACGGGTCGCCCAGGCGCAGCGTGCGCGCGGGCATGCCGTGGAAGCTCATCACCAGCTTGCGGCCGCGGCCTTCGCGCTGCCAGTGCTTGCGCACCTGGGCGGCCAGCGCGTCGATGTAGCCCGGGTCGTCGTGGTAGTGGTTGACGAAGCGCAGCTCGGGCAGGCGCCGCGTGCGCTTCATCCACGTGCCGACGTCGTCGAGCACGCTGGCCGTGGTGGCGGCCGAATACTGCGGATAGGCGGGAAGCACCAGGATGCGGGTGGCGCCGACGGCGCACAGCGCGTCGAGCTCGGCGGCGATGGCCGGCTGGCCGTAGCGCATGGCCCAGCGCACCTCCACCAGCGCGCCGCGTTCGCCGACGTAGCTCTTGAGCATGTTGGCCTGGCGTGCGGTCCACACCGCCAGCGGCGAGCCGTCGCGGGCCCAGATCTTCTTGTACTTGCGGGCCGAGGCGGCGGGGCGCAGGCGCAGGATGAAGCCGTGCAGGACCAGCCACCACAGCGCGCGCGGGATCTCCACCACGCGCGGGTCGCTGAGGAATTGCGCGAGATAGCGGCGCAGCGCGGCGGTGGTGGGCGCCGCGGGCGTGCCGAGGTTGACCAGCAGCACCCCGACCTTGTCGGCGCCGTCGTGCGCGTGCGCGCGCGTGAGGGCGCTCATCGCCGCGAGGGGGTGGGGCTCAGCAGGTCGAACTCGTCGTCGCGCCGGATCGGGGCGTGCAGCACTTCGAACTGCATCGCCGCGACGCCCGGATCCTCCGGCGATCCGCTCAGGCCCACCTCGCCGCTGCCGTGCAGCGTGCAGCTGCCGCGGCGCAGGCTCACCACCTCGTCCTCGCTGGAGAAGCGCACGAAGGTGCCGTTGATGCTGAGGTCGGACAGCTGCAGCGTGGCGCCGATCAGGTCGATGCGGCAATGCGAGCGCGACACGCGGGCGTCGTCCACCTGCATGTCGGAAGCCGCCGCGCGGCCGATGACCACGGGCATGTTCATCGCCGTGAAGCGGCGCACCTTGTTGCCCCAGGTGAGGATGACGGCCTCGGGGCCGACCAGGCCCATGGCCGGGCCGCCGCCCACCAGCGTCGGCGCCGTGTCCATGCCGCGGCGCGACAGCAGGTGCACCTCCACCGGTTCCACGCGCCCGCGCAGTCGCACGAGATCGAGGCTGCGGAACATGTCGCGCGAATCCATCGGCAGGGCGCGCAGCACCTCCACCGTGACCAGCGTCTCGTTGTCGCCGGCGTGGTCGAGCAGGCGGGCGGCCACGTTGACCGCGTCGCCGAAGTAGTCGCCGCTGACCTCCACCGTCTCGCCGAGCGCGATGCACACCTGCAGCTGCAGGCGCGCCTCCGTGAAGCCCGTCAGCGCGTCGCGCCGCCGCATCACGATGTCGATCTCCTCGTGCATCTGGTCGGCCGCCTCGACCGCCTGCGCGGCCGTGGGGAAGACGGCCATCAGCCCGTCGCCCAGCGTCTTGACGACGACGCCGCCGGTGGCCGGCACGCGGCGCGAGATCGCGTCCACCGTCTCGGTGACGATCTGGGACGCGTCGGTGTTGCCGAGCAACTCGTACAGCGCCGTGCTGCCACGAAGATCGGCGAAGACGACGGCACGGCGCTGGATGGCGGACATGCTGGCGTCTCCTTCAGGACGGGAAACGAAGAGAGCGCGATGCTGTCATCGTGGCAGGGGTCAGAGGTTGTCGAGGTAGGTGCGCAGCTTGTCCGACCGGCTCGGGTGCTTGAGCTTGCGGATCGCCTTCGCCTCGATCTGGCGGATGCGCTCGCGCGTGACGTCGAACTGCTTGCCCACTTCTTCCAGCGTGTGGTCGGTGGACATCTCGATGCCGAAGCGCATGCGCAGCACCTTGGCTTCGCGCGGCGTGAGGCTGTCGAGGATGTCCTTGACCACGTCGCGCAGGCCGGCGTGCATCGCGGCCTCCACCGGCGCGAGGTTGTTGGTGTCCTCGATGAAGTCGCCCAGGTGGGAGTCGTCGTCGTCCCCGATCGGCGTTTCCATGGAGATCGGCTCCTTGGCGATCTTCATGATCTTGCGGATCTTGTCTTCCGGCATCTCCATCTTCTCGGCGAGCGTCGGCGCGTCCGGCTCGAAGCCGAACTCCTGCAGATGCTGGCGCGAGATGCGGTTCATCTTGTTGATCGTCTCGATCATGTGCACCGGGATGCGGATCGTGCGGGCCTGGTCGGCGATGGAGCGCGTGATGGCCTGGCGGATCCACCACGTGGCGTAGGTGGAGAACTTGTAGCCGCGACGATATTCGAACTTGTCCACCGCCTTCATCAGGCCGATGTTGCCTTCCTGGATCAGGTCGAGGAACTGCAGGCCGCGGTTGGTGTACTTCTTGGCGATGGAGATCACGAGGCGCAGGTTGGCCTCGATCATTTCCTTCTTCGCGTCGCGCGAGGCCTTCTCGCCCTCGTTCATCTTGCGGTTGATCTCCTTCAGGTGCTCGATGGGCACCACGGCGCGCGCCTGCAGGTCGATCAGCTTCTGCTGGAGTTCCTGGATCGCGGGCAGGTTGCGGCCCATGATCACGCTGTAGGAACGGTTGCCCGCGATCTCCTTCTCGGCCCAGTGCAGGTTGAGCGAGTTGGTGGGGAAGGTCTTGATGAAGTGTTCCTGCGGCATGCCGCACTTGTCGACGACGATCTTGCGGATCTCGCGCTCGTAGCGGCGCACGTCGTCGACCTGGCCGCGCAGGATCTGGCACAGGCGCTCGATGGTCTTGACCGTGAAGCGGATCTTCATCAGGTCGTCGGTGAGCGCGGACTGGGCCTTGTCGTACGAAGGCGAGCGGTAGCCGTCCTTCTCGAAGGCCTTGCGCATCTTGTCGAAGTGCGTGTTCAGCTCGGTGAACTTGGTCAGCGCCTGGGCCTTCAGCTCTTCCAGCTTCTTGGTGAGAGCCTTGGAGCCGCCGGCGCCGTCGTCGTCGTCTTCCTCGTCGAACTCGTCGAAGTCTTCTTCCGCGACGTAGTCGTCCGCCTCGTTGGTGGACACGAAGCCGTCGACGGCCTCGGAGATCTGCATCTCGCCCTTGGCGATGCGGTCGGCCACGGCCAGGATCTCGGCGATGGTGGTGGGCGAGGCCGAGATGGCCTGCATCATCGACTGCAGGCCGCCTTCGATCCGCTTGGCGATCTCGATTTCGCCTTCGCGCGTGAGCAGCTCCACCGAGCCCATTTCGCGCATGTACATGCGCACGGGGTCGGTGGTGCGGCCGAACTCGGAGTCGACGGTGGACAGCGCCGCTTCGGCGGCTTCCTCCGCTTCCTCTTCCGTGGCGCCGGACTGGGTCTGGCCCGAGATCAGCAGCGTGGCGGCGTCGGGTGCCTGCTCGTACACGGCGATGCCCATGTCGTTGAGCATCGACACGATGGCTTCGAGGATTTCGTTGTCGACCAGCTTCTCGGGCAAGTGGTCGTTGATTTCCTGGTGGGTCAGGAAGCCGCGCGTCTTGCCCATCTTGATGAGCGTCTTCAGCTCATGGCGGCGCTTGGCGACTTCCTCTTCCGTCAGCTGCGTCTCGTCCAGGCCGAACTCGCGCATCAGCGCGCGTTCCTTGGCCCGCGACACCTTCATGCGCAGCGGCTTGACCTTGGCCTTGACCTCGCCGACTTCCTCGACGACCTCCTCGACCTCGCCCTCGAGATCGGCCTCGACGTCCGCGTCTTCCTCGAACGCCGGCGTCTTGGCGACTTCTTCCTTCTTGCCCTTCTTGCCCTTGGGCTCCGGCGCGGCGGTCTTGGCGGCGGCCTTCGTGGTCTTGGCGGCGGCGGTCTTCGCGGCCGGGGCGGCCTTGGCAGGAGCGGGCGCCTTCGCGGCGGCCTTGGTCACAGCAGCGGACACCGCCTTCTTCTCGACGACGGGCTTCTCGGCGGCCGTCTTGGCGGCGGCGGTCGTCGTCTTGGCAGTATCAGCGCTCTTCTTGGCAGTCATGCGTTTCCTTGAATGAATGTCGACCCAGGTCGTCCGGCAATTCCGCCCGCGTCAATTTCGGCTGGCTCGCGGAATATGCGGGCAAGCATCGGAAAAAGAAGGCGAACAATGAATTTCCCTTCGCGTGCGACGCGACGGGACACCGGCAGGCAGGTTGGCGTGAACGTGGCTTGAATGAGCAACTCTTGCGGGATGAAGGTGGCCGATGGTGATGCCCTTGTCGAGGGTGGCCGGGGCCCGGAGTCTGTCGCTCTCACTGCACGTCACAAGCTGCCGCTGAGTGGGATATCGGATTATACCTCAATCCCCAATGGAAATCAGCTTTTGACGGGCAACCCGGCAGGGACCCCGATCACTCTTCGGCACGTTGGGCCGACAGTCGAGCCTTGACTTCTTCCCAGTGCTTGTAGACCTCGCGATAGCGGACGAGGGCGGCCGGATCCGACGCGGCCTGGGCGATCAGCTGCTGGGTGCGGGCCTTCAGCTCGCGATCCAGGATCGTGTCCACCGCGCGGCGGAAGTCGAGGTAGGTGGCTTCCGGATCGGCGTCGCCGTCGGCGATGGCCAGCGATTCCTCGCCGAGCGCGGGATCCTCGCGCAGCGCGTGGCTGAGGATGGCCCAGGGCCGCGGGCCGTGCTCGGAATGGTCGCGCTCCAGCCAGGCCACCAGCGGTCCGTACGGCGCGGGCAGGCCGTGCAGCAGCTCGTGCTCGTCGGTGGACAGCTGATCCCAGTATTCGGGATGGCCGAAGAGGATCTGCACGGCCCGGCCGTCGGGCGTCTTGGGTGCCGAGCGCGGCGTGCGGCGCATCGCCGCCAGCTCGGCCGCCTCGCGGTCGCGGGCGGCGTACTTCGGGTTGGACGGGCGGCCACCGAACTTGCCGCCGCGGCTGTCGGCCGAGCGCGGGCGCCACGGGCCGTCGCCCGCGGCAGGCGCGCCGCCGCCGTCGCGACCGTCGGGATCGAACGGGCCGTCATGGCGCGGCTCGTCGCCGGCTCCCCGCGCGGCGCGCGCCCCGCCCGAGCGGCCCGCGCCGGTCTTCCAGAGCGCGTTCAGGTCGTCCAGCGGCAGGTTGGCCTTGCTGGCGAGCTCGCCGATCAACTGGCGCTGCAGGGCGCCTTCCGGCAGCGCCGCCCAGAGCGGCCTGGCCTGCGCGAGCATGCGAGCCCGGCCTTCGGCGGTGTTCATGTCGCACTCGTGCTGCGCGACCTCGATCAGCTGCTGCGACAGCGGAAGCGCGTTCTGGACATATTGCTCGAACGCCTTTGTTCCATGTTCGCGCACGTAGCTGTCCGGATCGTGTTCCTTGGGGAGGAAAAGAAAGCGAAAGCTGCGCGTGTCGCTGGCGTGGGGGAGGGCGGCCTCCAGCGCCCGGCCGGCGGCGCGCCGCCCGGCGGCGTCGCCGTCGAACGAGAAGATCACCTTCTCGGTGAAGCGCAGCAGCTTGTGCACGTGCTCGGCCGTGCAGGCCGTCCCCAGCGTCGCGACGGCGTTGGGAAACCCCAGCTGCGCGAGCGCCACGACGTCCATGTAGCCCTCGGTGACCAGCACGTAGCCCTTGTCGCGCAGTCCCTGGCGCGCCTCGAACAGGCCGTACAGCTCGCGGCCCTTGCTGAAGACGGGCGTCTCGGGCGAATTGAGGTACTTGGGCTCGCCCTTGTCGAGCACGCGGCCGCCGAACGCGATCACCTCGCCCTTGACGTTGCGGATGGGGAACATGACGCGCTCGCGGAAGCGGTCGTAGCGCTTCTGCGTGGCCGGATCGTCGCCCGAGACGATCACCATGCCCGACTCCGTCAGCAGCGGGTCGTCGTAGCGCGGGAACGCGCTGGCCAGCGTGCGCCAGCCCTCGGGCGCCCACCCAAGAGCAAAGCGGGCCGCGATCTCGCCGCTGAGGCCGCGGCCCTTCAGGTACTCGATGGCGCGCGGCGACGCCTTGAGCTGCTGCTTGTAGTGCTCGGCGGCCTTGGCCAGGATGTCGGTCAGCGTGACGCTCTGGGCCTTCTTGCGCGCGGCTTCCGCCCGTTCCTCGGGGGTGGCGTCGTCCTCGGGCACGGGCATGCCCACCTGCTGCGCCAGGTCGGTGACGGCGTCGACGAAGCCCATGCCGTGGTGCTCGCACAGGAAGCGGATGGCGTCGCCGTGCACGCCGCAGCCGAAGCAGTGGTACGTCTGCCGCGTGGGGCTGACGATGAAGCTGGGCGACTTCTCGCCGTGGAACGGACACAGGCCCTTGTAGTTGATGCCCGCCTTCTTCAGGGTGACGGCGCGGCCCACGAGCTCGACGATGTCGACACGGGCGAGCAGGTCTTGGACGAATTGGCCGGGAATCACGATGCGAGTGTAGGGCGGCGCCGCAAACGAAACGAGCGCCCAGGAGGCGCTCGCGTCGGGTCGGGGTGGTTCACCCCGCGGGGAATGGGAGCCTCAGACGGCGAAATCGGTGAGCTGCTTGCCCGACTCGAGCGCCGCCGACAGCCACTTCGGCTTCAGGCCGCGGCCGGTCCAGGTCTGGCCGCTGGCCGGATCGCGGTACTTGGCGGCGACCTTGCGACCGCTGGTGCTGGCCCGCGGGCCGGGCGTCTTGGCCACGAGATCCGAGGCGGTCAAGCCATGCTCGGCCATCAGTGCGCGAACCTTGGCGATGGCCTCGTTGCGTTCGTGACGGCGCGCATCAGAAATCTGGCGGTCGATTTCGGCCTTTTGTGCCAGAAGGTCCTGCAGTGAAGACATGTCTCAAATCCTCGTGTCAATTCGGCAATTGAAACATCTTATCGCGAAATACGCAAAAAGAAACTCAAAGCGAAGTCACGCGTGACACTTTGCACGTGTTCGGCGACTTGTTCGTGAATATACACCGAACTGGTCTTGAATATTACGTGCCCCTGAAGATGAACTCGCGCGAGGGATGAGAAAAGTCTCGTTCAGGGCGCCGGCGGCACGTAGCCGGCGGGTTGTTCGGCGCCGCCACCAAAGAAGAAGCTCTCCATTTGGCGCGCCAGATATTGGCGGGCGCGCGCATCGGCGAGGTTCAGGCGATTCTCGTTGACCAGCATCGTCTGGTGCTTCTTCCAGGCCTCGAAGGCCTCCTTGCTGACGTTGTCGTAGATGCGCTTGCCGAGCTCGCCCGGATAGACGGAAAAGTCGAGGCCTTCTGCCTCGCGCTTGAGATAGACGCATTGGACTGTGCGTGCCATGGAAGACTCCTGTTGTGCGTGGAAGGCCGGGCGGCGTGACTGCCCGGCCGTGGTGGATTCGGGATGATTTCGCGGTGGCGGGTCAGGGCAGTTTCTTGACCAGTACCTGCGAACGGCGATCCCAGTTGTATTTTTTCTTGCGGGCTTCCGGCAACCATTCCGGATCGACTTGTTCGAAGCCGCGTTTGATGAACCAGTGCATGGTGCGCGTGGTGAGCACGAATATCGACTTCACGCCGAGTGCCTTCGCGCGATGTTCGATTCGCTTGAGAATCCTGTCGCCGTCGCCCTGGCCCTGAACCTGCGGCGATACCGTGAGCGCGGCCAATTCCGCGGTGCCGGCCTCCGGATACGGATACAGCGCGGCGCATCCGAAAATGATTCCGTCGTGTTCGATCACGGTATAGGTGGCGACGTCGCGCTCGATTTCCGTGCGGCTGCGCTTGACCAGCGTGCCGTCGCGTTCGAACGGCTCGATCAATTGCAGGATGCCGCCCACGTCGTCGGACGTGGCCTCGCGCAGGCTCTCGAGCTTCTCGTCGACCACCATGGTGCCGATGCCGTCGTGGGTGAAGACCTCCATCAGCAGGGCGCCGTCCACCGCGAAGGGCAGGATGTGCGAGCGCTCCACGCCGCCCTGGCAGGCCTTGACGCAGTGCTGCAGGTAGAACGCGGTGTCGAACGGGTTCTGCGGCGCGGGCAGGCTGGCGACGAGCCGCTCGGCGTCGGCCAGCGCCAACTCGGTGTCGATGGGCGTCTCGGGGTCGCTCGGCACCTCGTGGATGCCCGGCACCTCGGTGAGGAACAGCAGCTTGTCGGCCTGCAGCGCGACGGCGGTGGAGGTGGCCACCTCTTCCATGGTGAGGTTGAACGCCTCGCCGGTGGGCGAGAAGCCGAAGGGCGACAGCAGCACGACCGCGCCGATGTCGATGGCGCTGCGGATGGCCGCCGAATCCACCTTGCGCACCACGCCGCTGTGCATGAAGTCGACGCCGTCGACGATGCCCACGGGGCGGGCGGTGAGGAAGTTGCCCGACACGACGCGCACGGTCGCGTTGGCCATCGGGGTGTTGGGCAAGCCTTGCGAGAACGCGGCCTCGATCTCGAAGCGCAGCTGGCCGGCGGCCTCCTGCGCGCAGTCGAGCGCCACCTCGTCGGTGACGCGCACGCCGTGGCTGTAGCGCGCCGGATGGTTCTTGGCCTTGAGCTGGTCGTTGACCTGCGGACGGAAGCCGTGCACCAGCACCAGCTTCATGCCCATGGCGTGCAGGATGGCCAGGTCCTGCACCAGCGCGTTGAGCTTGCCGGCGGCGATCATCTCGCCGGCGATGGCCACGACGAAGGTCTTGCCGTGATAGGCGTGGATGTGCGGCGCCACGGCGCGGAACCAGGGCACGAACGTGTGGGGAAAGACCAGGTCGAGGCTCATCTTTTGGGGCTCTTTTCGTCAGCGGGACATTGTGCCGTACGCGTGAATTCCATCTCGGCTGACGGTTTCGGTTTCGGCTGCGGTCGCGGCCGCGGGGCGCGCCGGGTCAGGCACGACTCGGCGGGGGAGTCGTGCCTGACCCGGCGCACCCCGCACGCCAAACCCAGCACACGCCCGCACGCCGAGGGATAATCGAAGGCTCGTGAATTCGCCTACCCGTCCGACAGCCGCGCCCCGACCGCCTCGTGCCGATCGCCCGCCGCGCGCCGCGCCGGCAGCCGCCAACCCGCTGCCCAAGATCACCTTCCCCGAATCGCTGCCGGTCTCCAGCCGGCGCGAGGACATCGCGCGGGCGCTGCGCGAGCACCAGGTCGTGATCGTCTGCGGCGAGACGGGCTCCGGCAAGACCACGCAGTTGCCCAAGATCGTGCTGGAGCTGGGCCGCGGCCGCGCCAACGGCGGCGGGCTGATCGGCCACACCCAGCCGCGCCGCATCGCTGCGTCCAGCGTGGCCAAGCGCATCGCCTTCGAGCTCGATTCGCCGCTGGGCGAGGTGGTGGGCTACCGCGTCCGCTTCCAGGACCGGTTCCAGCCGGGCGCCTCCGTCAAGCTGATGACCGACGGCATCCTGCTGGCCGAGACGCAGAGCGATCCGCTGCTCAAGGCCTACGACACGCTGATCATCGACGAGGCGCACGAGCGCAGCCTCAACATCGACTTCCTGCTGGGCTACCTGCGCCAGATCCTGCCGCGCCGGCCCGACCTCAAGGTGATCGTCACGTCGGCCACCATCGACGCCGACCGCTTCGCGAAGCACTTCGAGTCGGCCAGGGGGCCGGCGCCGGTGATCATGGTCAGCGGCCGCCTGTTCCCGGTGGAGCAGCGCTGGCGGCCGTTCGAGGAGTCGCGCGAGTACGGCCTGAACGAGGCCATCGTCGACGCCGTCGACGAGCTGTGGCGCGGCGGCCCCGGCGACGTGCTCGTGTTCCTGCCCGGCGAGCGCGAGATCCGCGAGGCGGCCGAGAAGCTGCGCGGCCACCACCCGCCGGGCGTCGAGATCCTGCCGCTGTTCGCGCGGCTCTCGCAGGCCGAGCAGGATCGCGTGTTCGAGACCGGTGCCGCCCCGCGCATCGTGCTCACCACCAACGTGGCCGAGACCTCGCTGACCGTGCCGGGCATCCGCTACGTCATCGACTCGGGCCTGGCGCGCGTCAAGCGCTACAGCTACCGCAACAAGGTCGAGCAGCTGCAGATCGAGGCGATCAGCCAGGCCGCGTGCAACCAGCGCGCGGGCCGCTGCGGCCGCGTGGCCAACGGCACCTGCATCCGCCTGTTCGACGAGAAGGACTTCGCCGGCCGGCCGAAATTCACCGACCCCGAGATCCTGCGCTCGTCGCTGGCCGGCGTCATCCTGCGCATGAAGAGCCTGCGCTTCGGCGCGGTGGAGGATTTCCCGTTCCTCGAGGAGCCGCCGCGCAAGGCCATCGCCGATGGCTACGCGCTGCTGGGCGAGCTCAATGCGGTCGACGACGCGAACGACCTCACGTCCATCGGCACCGAGCTCGCGAAGCTGCCGCTGGATCCGCGCGTGGGCCGGATGATCCTCGAGGCGCGCGAGCGCGACTGCCTCACCGAGGTGCTGGTGATCGCCTCGGCGCTGTCGGGACAGGACGTGCGCGACCGCCCGCTGGAGCAGCAGCAGGCGGCCGACGAGAAGCACAAGAAGTTCGACGACGAGCGCTCGGAGTTCATGGGCTACGTCAAGCTCTGGAAGTGGCTCGACGTCTCGCGTGGCGGCCAGGCCGACGTGGATCTCGACGCCGTGCAGATCGCCCCGCGCCCGCCACGCGGCGCGTCCGCGCACGCGCGTCACGGGGGCGCGCAGGCGAGCGCGCCCCCGCCGCCGCCGGCCCACAAGCTGAGCCACCGCCGCTACGAGCAGCTGCTGCGCGAGAACTTCGTCAGCGTGCGCCGCGTGCGCGAATGGCGCGACATCCATTCGCAGCTGCTCACCGTCGTCGCCGACCATGGCTGGCACCTGAACACCGTGCCCGCCAGCTACGACCAGGTGCACCTGGCGATGCTCGCCGGCCTGCTGGGCAACCTCGGCCTCAAGAGCGAGGACGACGAGTGGTACCTGGGCGCGCGCGGCATCCGGTTCTGGCGCCATCCGGGCGCGCACCTGTCGAAGAAGCCGGGGCGCTGGATCGTCACCGCCGAACTGGTGGAGACGACGCGCCTGTATGGCCGGGGCATCGCGGCCATCGACCCGCAGTGGATCCCCGGGATTGCCGGCCACCTGCTCAAGACGCAGCTGCTCGAGCCGCACTGGGAGAAGAAGGCCGCCGAGGTGATCGCGCTGGAGCGCGCCACGCTGTACGGCATCGTCGTCTACCAGAACCGGCGCGTGAACTTCGGCCTGGTCGACCCGGTGGTCGCCCGCGAGATCTTCCTGCGCGAAGGCCTGGTGCAGGGCGAGTGGGACACGCGCCTGCCGTTCCTGGCCCACAACCAGAAGATGATCGCCCAGGTTCAGGACCTGGAGCACAAGTCGCGCCGCCAGGACGTGCTCGTGGACGACGAGCTGATCTACGCGTTCTACGACCAGCAGGTGCCCGCCGACGTGGTCAGCGGCGCCACCTTCGAACGCTGGTACCGCGACGAGCAGCGCAAGCAACCGAAGCTGCTGATGCTCACGCGCGACGAGCTGATGCGCCACGAGGCCGCGGGCATCACCACCGCGTCGTTCCCCAAGGCGATCCGGCTGGGTGGCGTCGACTGCGCGGTGGTCTACCTGCACGAGCCCGGCGACGCCAAGGACGGCCTCACGGTGACCGTGCCCATCTACGCGCTCAACCAGGTCAACGCCGAGCGCGTCGACTGGCTGGTGCCGGGCATGCTGGAGGCCAAGGTGCTGGCGCTCGTCAAGAGCCTGCACCAGCGCCCGCGCTCGCGCCTGGTGCCGCTGCCGGAGTTCGTGGCCGAGTTCGTCGCCACGCACGACTTCGCGCAGGGCGAGCTGCTGGAGGTGCTGCTCAAGGCGGTCAAGGAACGCACGCAGATCGCCGTGCAGCGCAACGACTTCAAGCTGGAGACGCTGTCGCCGCACCACTTCATGAACTTCCGCGTGGTCGACGAGCACGGCCGCCAGCTGGGCATCGGGCGCAACCTCGCCACGCTGAAGTCGGAGCTGGGCGGCCAGGCGCGCTCGGCCTTCCAGGCGCTGGCGGCGCTGAAGCTGCCGGCGTCGGCGCCCGCGCCCGCGCCGGTCGCGCTGCCGCCGGGCAGCAAGGGCGTGGTCGCGCGCGTCGAGCCGCCGCCCGCGCCCGCGGCGCCGGCCGCCGCGGCGAAGTACACCGCGTGGACCTTCGGCCAGCTGCCCGAGCTGATGGAGATCGCCAAGGGCGGCCAGACGCTGATCGGCTTCCCGGCGCTGATCGACAAGGGCGCGCACGTCGAGATCGAGGTGTTCGACGAGCCCGACGTCGCCGCCGCGAAGCATCGCGCGGGCCTGCGCCGGCTGCTGGCGTTGCAGCTCAAGGAGCCGCTGAAGTTCCTCGAGCGCAACATCCCTGAGCTGACGAAGATGTCGGTCTACTTCATGCCGCTGGGCACGGCCGAGGAACTGCGCGAGCAGATCATCGACGTCGCGATCGACCGCGCCTTCCTCGAGGACCCGCTGCCCACCGACGACGCGGAGTTCAAGCGCCGCCTCGAACAGGGCCGCAGCCGGCTGAACCTCATCGCGCAGGAGGTGGCACGCCAGGCCCACGCGGTGCTGGTGGAGTTCGCGGCGGCCACGCGCAAGCTGAAGGACGCGCGGCCGCCCAAGGAAGTCGTGGACGACGTGCAGGCGCAGCTGCAGCGCCTGATCGGCAAGCGCTTCGTCTCGACCACGCCGTGGGCGCAGTTGCAGCACCTGCCGCGCTACCTCAAGGGCATCACGCTGCGGCTGGACAAGCTGCGCGCCGACCCCGCGCGCGACGCGCAGCGCCAGGGCGAGCTGCGTCCGGTCGAGCAGCGCTGGCTGCGCACGCTGGCCGATCGCAAGGGCGCCGTCGACGCGCGCCTGAACGAGTACCGCTGGCTGCTGGAGGAACTGCGCGTCAGCTTCTTCGCGCAGGAACTGCGCACGCCGCAGCCGGTGAGCGTCAAGCGCCTGGACAAGGCCTGGGAGCAGCTGAGCCGTTGATGGGGCTGTTTCAAGCTGTATCGGCCGGGGGTATTCCGGTATCTTTTCGCATCAATCACCCTCGGGCGGTGCACTACATTGCCGCCATGACATCGGAGCTGACGACACCGGATGGCCGTTACCACGTGATCCAGGGGCGCCTGTGGCGAGCCCCGAATCCGACCTTGCCGCCCGAAGCCAAGGTGCGTCACATGCGCGAGCTGCTGAACGCCCGGCGCGCCCTGAAGACCGCCAAGGCCTCGGGCGACGCGACGGCGATCACCGCCGCGCGCCGGCAGGTGGCCGCCGCCCAGGCGGGCCTGGGCGAACGCGGCAGGGTGTGGTGGAAGGACGGCGCGCCCGACTTCAACCGCACGCTCGTGAAGAACTCGCCCTACGCCGACTGGTTCGCCCGCGTCGAGGCGCCGCGCGAGGCCGCCGGCGCGGCTTAGCGCAGCACGGCCAGGGCGTCGTCCATCCCGCCCGCGTCGATCGCCAGCATCGCCTTCTCGCGCACCGCCGGCTTCGCGTGGTACGCGATCGACAGCCCCGCCACGCCCATCATCGGCAGGTCGTTCGAGCCGTCGCCCACCGCGATGGCCTGCGAGGGCGCGATGCCCAGCGCCGCGCAGGTCTGCAGCAGCATGCGCTGCTTCTCCAGCCCGTCACAGATGTCGCCCCAGGCCTGCGCGACCAGGCCGCCGGTGAGCCGGCCGTCGGCGATCTCCAGCACGTTCGCCCGCGTGTAGTCGATGGCCAGCCGCTGCGCCACGCGGTCGCTGAAGAAGGTGAAGCCGCCCGAGACCAGCAGCGTCTTCAGGCCCGCCGCCCGCAGCGTGCCCAGGAAGGTCTCCACGCCGGGGTTGAGCCGCAGGGTGTTTGTCCAGATCTCGTGCAGCGCCTGCTCGGGCACGCCCTTGAGCAGCGCGACGCGGCGCCGCAGGCTCTCCTTGAAGTCGGCGATCTCGCCGCGCATCGTGGCCTCGGTGATGGCGGCGACCTCGGCCTTCAGGCCCGCGGCGGCGGCGATCTCGTCGATGCACTCGATGTTGATCAGCGTCGAATCCATGTCGAACGCCGCGAGGCGGAAGTCGGCGAGGCGCAGCGGGGGGGTGAAGCCGCGGACGACGAGGCCGCTCGGGAGGTCGGGTTGCATGGAGTGTGAGGCGTTCGGAAGCCGCGATTCTAGGTCTAGGCCCGGAGCCCAGGCTTCGGTTGCGGGCGAGCAGTCGTCGCGATTGCGTGCATCCGCGCGCATTTGTGCCCCAGGGCGTGAATTACGCGGGACAATTCGGCCACATTGCGCTGAAAGTACCTCGCTTGCTGTCCAGGAAATCCCGCCGCGACCTGATCCTGATGCTGGGCGTCACGCTGCTGTTCTGGCTGGCGGCGCAGCTGGGGCTCGTCTTCAACGACAACGGCTACCTCACGCCGGTGTGGCCGCCCGCCGCCGTGGCCTGCGTCGCGGGCATCCTCTACGGCTGGCCCAGCCTGATCGGCGCGGCCGTCTACGTCGCCTGGGACTTCATCGACGGCAGTGCCCACGACTTCGCGCACGACCGCTGGGCCTTCGTCGAGCCGCTGTCCATGCTGGCCGCGGCGGCGGTGGTGCGCTGGGCCTCGGGGCGCGTCGGCTTCACGGGGCGCCTGGACACCGTGCGCGCCGTGATGATGATGATGGCCCTCGGCGTGCTGTTCGCCTTCGTCAACGGCGCCAGCGCCACGGCGGGCTACTGCGGCCTGGCGGGCACCAGGCGCTGCATCGCCTACGGCTGGTCCGGCTACTGGATCCAGTCGATGATCGGCGACGTCTTCGGCTGCCTCATCTGCATGCCCGCTCTGCTGTCCTGGTCGCGCTGGATCGACGCGCGCGTCAACCCGCGCGACCGGCGCGTGCCGATGCCGGAGTTCCCCGAGCGCCGCCGCGCGCCGCGCGCGCCGCGCCCGGCCGTCGCGCGCGAGCCGGCGCGGCCCGATTCGCGCCTGCCGCGCGTGATGCAGCTGTCGCGCGAGCAGGTGCTGTTCATCCTCGCGAGCTTCGCCGCCAGCGGCGTGGGCTGGGCCATCACGCGCAGCTGGAACGTGCCGGTGCACGTGGTGGGCTTCCTGTCGCTGCCGTTGCTCGTCTGGGCCGCGATCAAGTTCCCGCCGCTGTTCGTGCATTCGGCCGTGATGGCCTGCGGGCTCATCACGATCACGCTGCAGCTCACCGCCCCGGGCAGCGCCACTGCCGATCCGGCCACGCACACGGCGTCGCTGTTCCTGTTCCTGCTGAGCGCGTCGTCGTTGACGCTGATCGTCAACGTCGTCGTGCAGCAGCAGCGCCGGCTGGCCGACGAGCTGGCCTTCCGCGCGCAGCAGGAACGCGTGGAGCTGATGCTGCAGGCCGCCACCGACGCGGTGATCAGCTTCGACGAACGCGGCGCGCTGTCGTACTGGAATCCGGCGGCCGAGCGGCTGTTCGGGCGTACCACGGCGCAGGCGTTGGGCCGGCCCGTGCAGGAGGTCCTGCCGCTGCCCAAGCTGGTGGCGGCCACCGACGGCATCGCCGCGCTGTGCGACGCCCGCGACGACCTGTTCTCGGGCGCGGTGATCGAGTTCGACGCGATCGACGCCACGGGCCACCAGCTGCCGGTGGAGCTCTCGCTCACCGCCTACCGCAACGACCGCGGCTGGGCCGCCACCGCGTTCATGCGCGACGCGCGCGCACACAAGCGCCAGGAGGAGGCCCTGCGGCTGGCGCGCGACAAGGCCGAGGAGGCCACGCGCGCCAAGTCGCTGTTCCTCGCCACGATGAGCCACGAGCTGCGCACGCCGCTGTCGGGCATCATCGGCATGCTGCAGCTGGGCCTGCGCGAGCCGATGCCGGCGCCGTCGCGCTCGCGCGTGTCGCTGGCGCTGGGCAACGCCGAGGCGCTGCTGGCCATCATCAACGACATCCTCGACTTCTCCAAGATCGAGGCCGGCAAGATGGGCTTCGAGTCGGTCGACTTCGACCTGCGCGAGATGGTGCAGTCGCTGGTCGAGCTGCTCGACCTGCGCGCCCAGGAGGAGGGCCTCTCGCTGCTCAGCGACATCGACGCCAACGTGCCGCAATGGCTGCGCGGCGACCCGATGCGGCTGCGCCAGATCCTGCTCAACCTGATCGGCAACGCGCTCAAGTTCACCGAGGTCGGCACGGTGGAGGTGCGCGTGGCCTGCGGCTCCACCGAGACCGGGCGGCTGCTGCTGGAGATCGAGGTGGAGGACACCGGCATCGGCATCTCGGCCGAGGCCCAGCAGCGACTTTTCAGCAGCTTCGAGCAAGCCGACCTGACCACCACGCGCAAGTACGGCGGCACGGGCCTGGGCCTGACGATCACGCGCGCGCTGGTGCAGGGCATGGCCGGCGAGATCACGTTGCGCAGCGCGCCGGGCGTGGGCAGCACCTTCCGCGTGGCGCTGCCGGTGGCCATCGGCTCGCCGGTCGACAGCGTGCTGGAGGACCCGGTGCCGCCGTTCGACTGCCGCCTGAACGTGCTGTGCGCCGAGGACGGCCACACCAACCGCGTGATCGTGCAGGCCTTCGTGCAGGGCCTGGGCCACGACATCGGCTTCGTGGAGAACGGGCTGCAGGCCGTGCAGCGCTGCGCCGAGGAGAACTTCGACCTGATCCTGATGGACGGCCGCATGCCGGTCATGGACGGCCTCGCCGCCGCGCGCGCGATCCGCGCCGGCGGCATCAATGACACCTGGGTGCTCGATCCGCGGATCCACATGATCGCGCTCACGGCCAACGCCACCGGCAACGACCGCGAGCTGAGCCTGGCCGCCGGCATGGACGATTTCCTGTCCAAGCCGGTGGACGAGCGCTTGCTCGCGCAGGCGCTTCACCGGGCGGTCGACGCGCTGCGCGCGCGGGGCCGCGACCTGCGCCCGGTGCTCGACACGATGGCCATGGCCGGCGGTTCGACGGCGGCGCTCGACGCGCTGTTCCTCGATACCGAGCCCGATGCCGCCTCCGTCGACGAGGCGCAGGCGGCGCTGGCCGACGCCGCGCACAAGCCGCCGCCTCCGG
>JABCYW010000026.1 GCA_013289985.1 Betaproteobacteria bacterium
CGCGCTCGCGTTCGGCCGGCGGCAGGTCGGCGCGCACGAGCAGGTGCTGGTGCACGCGCACCGAGCGCTCGAACTCGCCGCGGCGGCGGAACAGGTTGCCCAGCGCGAAGTGCAGCTCGGTGGTGTCCGGGTCGTTCTGCACCGTCTCGATGAAGGCGTCGATCGCCTTGTCCTGCTGTTCGTTGAGCAGCAGCGACAGGCCCTTGTAGTAGGCCTTGGGCGAGCCGCTGGTCTCGCGGCGCATCTGGCGCAGGTCGAAGCGCGAGCCCAGCCAGCCGAGGATGAAGAACAGCGGCAGGCCCAGCAGGAACCACTGATAGTCAAAGTCCATCGCGCACCACCATCGCGTCGGGAGCCACGGGCGCGGCGGGCAGGGCCGCCGGCGCGGGCACGACCGTGGTCTCGAGGCGTCTGGCGCGGCGGCGGTGGCGCCACCAGGCCGGCGTCATCGCCAGCACGCCGAACACCGTGCCGGCCACGAAGGCCGCCAGCACGATGATGACCAGGGGCGCCGTCCAGGCGTACGAGAAGAACCAGTTCACCGTCACGGGCTGCTGGTTGTTGATCGCGAACGCGACCAGCACGAAGAAGATGAAGCCCCGCAGGACGTAGGTCAGGATGCGCATTGTCGGTTTGGCGCCTCCGGGCGCCGATGCAGCGGATTCTACGAAGGGTGGAGGCGTTTTACGGTCGAGTTCGAATTGTTTCTCCGCGGGGCGGGAAGAATCCCGCGGCGTCGACCCGGCCGGCCAGTGTGCCACCCGGATGCGTTGCGGCGACACTGCACCGTGTGCCCCGAACCCGCCCGCGCTCGATGACCCTCAGAAGCTCCGCCGCCAACGCCCGCCTGATCTACACCGGCGTCGCGCTGGCCTCCGGCGGCATCGCGTTCTACGTCCCGCTGCTGCTGTCGGCGGTAGGCCTGGCGCACTCGGGCGCCTGGGCTGCCGCGATCCTGTTCGGCACCAACCTGGGCCGGCTGGCCGGCTCGCACGTGGCCAGCCGGCGCGGCGCGCTCGCCCAGCGCCGCGGGGTCATCGTCGGCACCATCGTTGTCGAGGGCCTGGCGCTGTTCAGCATGGCCTTCCTGGCCGCGCCATGGATGCTGGTGGCGGTGGCCACCGTGGCCGGGCTGGGCAGCGGCCTGTCGTTTCCCGGCATGAAGAACGCGCTGCTGCGCCTGGACGGGCTGGCGCCGAGCCGTGCGTTCGCGGGACTGTCGATGTCGCTGCGCATGGGCATGGCGGGCGGCTACCTCGCCGGCGCGCTGGTGGGTGGCAACCACCTCGTGGCGGTGTTCTCGGTGCTGCTGGCGATGTTCCTCGCCTACGCCGGCTGCATGCGCGTGGTGCTGCGAGACATCGAATCGGCGCCCGCGGTCGCGCCGCTCGCCAGCGCCGCGGGCATCGCCCCGGCCCCGGCACCGGCGCCGGCGGAGCTGGCCTGGCTGATGGCCGCCAACGTGGCGTTCTGGTTCCTGACGATCCAGCCCACCGTGACGATGAGCCTGTACGTGCCGCGCTACGTGCCGACGCTGCCGGTGTCCACCACCTACTGGGTCACGACCGTCACCGTGCTGCTGCTGCAGTTGCGGGTGACCGCGATGGCGCGCGGCACGGCCGGGCACCTGCGCTTCCTGTTCGTGGGCATCTGGTGCATGCTGGCCGCCTTCTGCGCGATGGCCCTGGCGGGCGGCCATGTGGGGCCGGTGCTTGCGGCGGCCGTGCTGCTGGCGCTGTCGCAGGTGTTCTACGGGCCGTCGTTCGACGTGCTGGTCTCGAGCGGCGCCCGCGCGCGCGGGCTCGACACCGGCGAGGCGCTCGCGCGCCAGCACTTCTGGCAGAACCTGGGCATGATGACCGGCAGCCTCGCGGCCGGGGCCCTGTTCGACCTCGGCGTGCGCTGGGCATGGCCGGCGTTCGGCTGGCTGGTGCTGGCCGCCGGGGCGCTGGCGATGCTGGCCGGCCTGGGCCTGGCGACACGGCGCGCGGGGGCGACGACGCAGGCAGCCTGAGCCGGCGCCGCGCGGCGCAGCGCCCGGCTCACCCGGACCGCCAGCTCCGCCATCGCGCACGCCGCGGCCACCGCCGCGCCATCGCACAGCCAGCGCGTGAACAGCACCTCGCCGATGTCCGCGGCGGCCGCCCAGAGCGACGCCACCGCGCCCGAGAGCACGCGCGCGGCGAAGGCGGGCGAGGCCGCGGCGCCGGCGGGGACGGGCGCGCGGGCCATCATGCGCCCGCAGGCGGCGCCTGCTCGGCGAGCGCCTTCAGCGCGGCCAGCACCTCCGGGAAGTCGGCGGTGACGAGCGGTCCCAGCGTCGCGGCCTCGGGCCCCTCGACGCGGATCGCATAAGTGATGCGGGTGCCGCCGGCCGGCAGCGCGTGCAGCTCGTGCGAGACCAGGAAGCGGGTGTCCTCCAGGAGGGTCTCGTCGACGAAGGCCTCATCCGGGCGCACGTCGCGCAGCGTGCTGCGCAAGGCGTCCATGCCGGGTGGCTTCATGGCTAAGGTCGAGCCGGCGGCGAACGGGCCGTTGAGCGAGGCGCGCTCGATGCCGGCGTTCCAGTTCGTCCAGCCGGCCACGTCCTCGAACAGGCGCCACAGGGCCTGGGGCGAGGCGGCGGTGGCGATGCTGGCGGTGGCTGTCCACATGGTCTTCTCTCCTGGCTTTGTTGTCGTTGCAGCCATTGGACGAGAGGACTCCTGACAGCGTTCTGTCAGCAGCCGCCGGCTTCCCGGTTCGCCTCCCGCGCCTGGCTGGCGCGATCGTTCCTGACAACGACGCTCGGGAGGGCCGGATTTGGACATCGCGCTCGCGAACTTGATGCCCGAAAATGAAAAAAGGCGCCCGCGGGCGCCCAGAAACGAAAAAGGCGCCCGCGGGCGCCTTGGAGGTCACGTCTTGTCGACGGCCGGAAGCTGCTTGTCGACGGCCTCTCGCAAGGCCTTGCCCGGCTTGAAGTGGGGCACCAGCTTTTCAGGGATGGTGACCTGCTCGCCCGAGCGCGGGTTGCGGCCCATGCGCGGCGGGCGCCGGCTGATCGAGAAACTGCCGAAGCCGCGGATCTCGATGCGGTGCCCGCGCGCGAGCGCATCGGACATCGCATCGAGCACGGTCTTGACCGCGAACTCGGTGTCACGCGAAGTGATCTGCGTGAAACGCTCAGCGAGCTGAGCGACGAGGTCGGACCGCGTCATCGACGATTACTCGGGCTTGCCACCATCAAGCTTGGCGCGCAGCAGGGCGCCCAGGCTCGTCGTGCCGGCGTTCTCACGTTCGTTCGTCGAGGAGATGCGCTGCATGGCTTCCTGCTGGTCGACGTTGTCCTTGGCCTTGATCGACAGCTGGATCGAACGCGTCTTGCGGTCGACGTTGATGATCATGGCTTCGACTTCGTCGCCTTCCTTCAGGATCGAGCGGGCGTCTTCCACGCGGTCGCGGGTCAGTTCCGAGGCGCGCAGGTAGCCGGTGACGTCGTCGTTCAGCTGGATTTCAGCGCCACGCGGGTCGACGGTCTTGACCTTGCCGGTGACAACCGCGCCACGGTCGTTGACCGAGGTGTAGTTGGCGAACGGGTCGCCGTCCAGCTGCTTGATGCCCAGCGAGATGCGTTCGCGCTCGACGTCGATGCCCAGGACGACGGCTTCCACTTCCTGGCCCTTCTTGTAGTTGCGAACGGCGGCTTCGCCGGCTTCGTGCCACGAGAGGTCGGACAGGTGGACCAGGCCGTCGATGCCCTGGGCCAGGCCCACGAACACGCCGAAGTCGGTGATCGACTTGATGGGGCCGTGCACCTTGTCGCCACGATGGACGTTGGCGGCGAACTCTTCCCACGGGTTGGCGCGGCACTGCTTCATGCCCAGCGAGATGCGGCGCTTGTCTTCGTCGATCTCGAGGACCATGACTTCGACTTCTTCGCCCAGGGTAACGGTCTTGGACGGGGCGACGTTCTTGTTCGTCCAGTCCATTTCCGAGACGTGCACCAGGCCTTCGATGCCCGGTTCGATCTCGACGAACGCGCCGTAGTCAGCGATGTTCGTGACCTTGCCGAACAGGCGGGTGCTGGTCGGGTAGCGGCGGGCAACGCCCATCCACGGATCGTCGCCCAGCTGCTTCAGGCCCAGCGAGACGCGGTTCTTCTCGGCGTCGAACTTCAGGACCTTGGCGGTGAGTTCCTGGCCAACCGTCACGACTTCCGACGGGTGACGGACACGGCGCCAGGCCATGTCGGTGATGTGCAGCAGGCCGTCGATGCCGCCGAGGTCGACGAACGCGCCGTATTCGGTGATGTTCTTGACCACGCCGTTGACGATGGCGCCTTCGGACAGGGTCTCGAGCAGCTTGGCGCGCTCTTCGCCCATGGAGGCCTCGACCACGGCACGGCGCGACAGCACGACGTTGTTGCGCTTGCGGTCGAGCTTGATGACCTTGAATTCCATGGTCTTGCCCTCGAACGGGCTCATGTCCTTGACCGGACGCGTGTCCAGCAGGGAGCCCGGGAGGAAGGCGCGGATGCCGTTGACGAGCACCGTGAGGCCGCCCTTGACCTTGCCGCTGACCGTGCCGGTGACGAAGTCGCCGGACTCGAGCGCGGTCTCGAGCGACAGCCACGAGGCCAGGCGCTTGGCCTTGTCGCGCGACAGGATGGTGTCGCCGTAGCCGTTCTCGACGGCGTCGATCGCGACGGAAACGAAGTCACCCACCTGGACTTCGACTTCGCCTTGATCGTTCTTGAACTCGTCGATGGGCACGTAGGCTTCGGACTTGAGGCCGGCGTTGACGACGACGAAGCTGTGATCGATGCGCACCACTTCGGCAGTGATGACTTCGCCGGAGCGCATTTCGCTGCTCTTCAGCGACTCTTCGAACATCGCGGCGAAGGAATCGGGCGCGAAATCGGTGATGGCTTGGGTCTTGGGCATTTGTATTTCCTGAGGGCCGGCGAAGGCGGACGAAACGACGAGCGCTGCCGGCGGATTGCAACCCGGAGAGGGTGCAGGGTTAGGGTGGAACGTTCGTCGCCCCGAACCGGACGGGGAGTCTCGGTTCGACGTTTCCGGCGGCGCCTGCAAGGGCGCCTGGGGAAACCGGCGACGGGCTTCTTGGCCGCCTTGCGGCGACCGGGGACTACATGCGGCGCTTGTTCCAGGCTTCGAGCACGGCCTCGACGCCTTCGTCGATGGACATGCCGGAGTTGTCGAGCAAGACCGCATCCTCTGCCGGCTTCAGGGGCGCGACGGCGCGATTCTGGTCGCGCTCGTCCCGCGCCCGGAGGTCTGCGAGAAGACTGTCGATATTAGCAGGAATACCCCGGGAAATCAATTGGTTATGCCGGCGGGTGGCCCGCGTCTCCACGCTGGCGGTGAGGAACACCTTCAACGGCGCACCCGGGAACACGACCGTGCCCATGTCGCGGCCGTCGGCCACCAGGCCCGGCAGGCGGCGGAAGTCCAGCTGCAGTCCGTGCAGCGCGTGGCGCACGGCCGAATGCACGGAGATGCGCGAGGCGAGGCTGCCGGTCTCCTCCAGGCGCAGCGCGTCGGTGACGTCCTGGCCGGCGAGGAACGCGCGGCCGGCGTCGAAGCGCAGATCCAGCCGGGCGGCCAGGAAAGCCACCGCCGCCGCGTCGGACGGATCCACGCCGGCCTGCTGCACCGCCAGCGCCGTGGCGCGGTACAGCGCGCCGGAATCGAGCAGCGCGTAGCCCAGGCGGCGCGCCACCTCGGAGGCCAGCGTGCCCTTGCCCGACGCGGTGGGGCCGTCGATGGCAATGACCGGGATGTCGGCCTCGGCCACCGTCGCCAGGCCGAACAGGGCCTCGAAGTAGTCGGGGAAGGTCTTGGCCACGCACTGCGGGTCGAGGATGCGCACCGGGCGCGGCGGCGTGGCGCCGGCCAGCGCGTTGAACGCGGCCAGCGACAGGCACATGGCCATGCGGTGGTCGTCGTAGGTGTGGATGACGCCGGCCCGCCAGTGCGCGGGCGAGGCGGGCGGGGTCACCTCGATGAAGTCGGGGCCCTCGACGACCGTGCCGCCCATCTTGCGCAGCTCGGCGGCCATCGCGGCGATGCGGTCGGTCTCCTTCACGCGCCAGCTGGCGATGTTGGTCAGGCGCGTGGTGCCGTCTGCGTAGAGGCCCATCACCGCCAGCGTCATCGCGGCGTCGGGGATGTGGTTGCAGTCGAGCGTGATGGCCTTGAGCGGCCAGGCGCCGCGGCGTACCTCCAGCCAGCCGGCGCCGCCTTCCACGCGCGCGCCCATCGCGCGGGCGGCGTCGACGAAGCGGATGTCGCCCTGGATCGAGTCCAGGCCCACGCCCTCGATGCGCACGGGCGCCTCGGTGCCGGCCAGCGCGCCCAGCGCCACGAAGTACGACGCCGACGAGGCATCGGCCTCGACGTGGATGGCGCCCGGCGAGCGGTACTGCGAGCCGCGTGGCAGCGTGAAGGAGGCCCAGGGGTCGGCCGGGTCGCGCTCGACCACGATGCCGAAGCGCGCGAGCAGGTTCAGCGTGATGTCGATGTAGGGCTTGGAGATCAGCTCGCCCTCGACTGCGATGGTGATCGCGCGGTCGGCGGTGGCCAGCGGCAGGGCCAGCAGCAGCGCGGTGAGGAACTGGCTGGACACGTCGCCGCGCACGCGCACGGGCTCGTGGGTGGACACGGGCGCCGCGCGGCCGTGGCCCACGCGCAGCGGCGGATAGCCGGCGTTGCCCAGGTATTGCACCGGGCAGCCCAACTGGCGCAGCGCGTCCACCAGGTCGCCGATGGGACGCTCGTGCATGCGCGGCACGCCCGAAAGCTCGAACTCGCCGCCCTGCAGCGTGGCCAGCATCGCCAGTGCCGCGGTGAGCGGACGCATCGCCGTGCCGGCGTTGCCCAGGAACAGCCTGGCCTGCTTCACCGGCAGCGCGCCGCCGATGCCCGTGACGTGCAGCACCGCGCCGTCGCGGCGCAGGCCGCAGCCGAGCGCCTCGAGCGCGGCCAGCATCACGCGGGTGTCGTCGGAATCGAGCAGGTCGTGCACGGCCGTCGTGCCGGCGGCCAGGCCGGCCAGCAGCAGCACGCGGTTGGAGATGCTCTTGGAGCCGGGCAGGCGCACGCGGCCGGCGGCCGAGCGAAGGGGCGGGATGTCGAGGAAGGGGATCGCGTACATGCAGGAGGAGGAATTTTGCGCTGTGACCTCGGGAAGCGAGGGTCGCACCCGAGCCTAACCGAGCTCCCCCTCGGGGGGGCAGCGACGGGAGGAGCGAGGGGGTCGTCATTTCTTCCAGTTGGAGCGGCCGGCGGCGGCCTCTTTGATCAGCGCCTCGATGACGTCGGCCTTGCCTTCGCGCATCGCCGACTCGAACTTGAAGAGCTGCGTCTTGAACAGCTCGGCCTGCGCGAGCACCTGCGCGCGGTTGGCCAGCAGCACGTCGCGCCAGACGGCGGAGTCGCTGGCGGCGATGCGCGTGAAGTCGCGGAAGCCCGGGCCGGCCAGGTCGAGGAACTGCGCGCCCTCGGGCTGGTGCGCCACGCCCAGGTAGGCGGCGAAGGCGAGCAGGTGCGGCAGGTGGCTGACGGCGGCGAAGGCGGCGTCGTGCGCGTCGGGCGTCATCACGCGCACCTGCGCGCCGATGCCCGTCCACGCGGCGCGCGCGCGCTCGATGAGGTTCATGTCGGTCTCGAGCACCGGCGTGAGCACGACCTGGCAGTCCTGGTACAGCGCGGCGTCGGCGTGCGTGATGCCGGCCACTTCCTTGCCGGCGATCGGGTGCGCCGGCACGAAGCTGGGCAGGCGCTCGCGCAGCACGCGGCGCGCGGCCTCGACGACGTTGCCCTTGGTGCTGCCCACGTCCATGAACAGCGTGTTGGGGTGCACCAGGTGGCGGATCGCGCGCAGCGTGGCCTCGGTGGCCGCCACCGGCACGGCGATCAGCACGATGTCGGCGCCCGACACGGCCATCAGCGCCGATTCGGCCATCTGGTCGATGACCCCCATCTTCTGCGCCGCGATCACCGTGGACGGCGACTTGCTGTAGCCCACCACGTGCTTCACGAGGCCGGCGCGCTTGAGCGCCAGGGCGAACGAGCCACCCATCAAACCGCAACCGATCAGCCCTAGCTGCCTGAACATCTGAAAATCTTTTCTATTGAAGACCAAGGCATGTCGAACCGCTGCAAACCGGTGCAGACATATTCGCGCAACGGAATCCATTCCCGACGACGCGGTCGACATGGCGTCCATCCCGGGCCGTCCGGAAATCGAAGTTACAAAAGTAACAGCCATTCGGGCGGCGCGGGCGAACGCTGGCGATATGACCGCGCAAGCACGGTCGAATACGCAATTTTTGCACATCCCGGCGGCCCTTCAGGCGGCAGCCCTGCGGGGCGGCGGGCTCGGCATGACCAATCTCTCGCTCCGGCGGTCATTCGCGGGAGATGAACGACGCCCACGTGAAGGATTCCGCGGCTAAACTCCGTCGCAACTGGGCATATTCGACCCGGCCCACATCTCAAGGATGGGTAATGGCAGACCTTCAGCAGCTGATTCGGCAAAAGGCCGATCTCGAGAGACAAATCGCGCAACTGAATTCAAAAGGGCGCCAGGAAGCGATCGACGAGATTCGCAGGATCATGAACGAGCACGGGCTGACCAGCGAAGACATCGCGTCGCCCGCGCGGGCGCGCAAGGCCGGCCTGAAGCTCGACGGCACCGAACGCAAGGCCGTCGCCGCCAAGTACAAGGACGGCCAGGGCAACCAGTGGACAGGCCGCGGGCTGAAGCCGCGCTGGCTCACCGCGGCGCTGGCGGCGGGCAGGAAGCTGGAAGACTTCGCGGTCTGAGGCCGAGCCGGTGCGATGACGAGGGAGCCGCGGCTCCCTTTTTCGTCTTCGCCGCGCCGGCCGTTTCAGTGCACGTCGACCGGATACGTCCCCAGGATCTTGAAGAAACCGCACACCTTGCGCAGTTCCTCGAGCGCCGTGCGCACGTGTTCCTGGTCGGGGTGGCCGGCGATGTCGACGTAGAAGTAGTACTCCCACTGGCCCGAGCGCGCGGGACGCGACTCGAACTTCGTCATCGAGACGCCGTTGGCCTTCAGCGGCACGAGCATGTCGTGCAGCGCGCCGGGGCGGTTCGACACGGTCACGACGAGGCTGGTGCAGTCGTGGCCCGAGGCCTTGGGCGCGGGGTGGCGCTCGGTGTGCGTGATGATGGCGAAGCGCGTGCGGTTGTTCGCGTCGTCCTGGATCGCGGGCGAGACCACGTGCAGGCCGTACTCGCTGCTCGCGCGCGTGCTCGCGATGGCCGCCAGCGTCGGGTCGAGCGAGGCCAGGCGCGCGCCCTCGGCGTTGCTCGCCACCGGACGGCGCTCCGCGTGCGGCAGGTGGTCGTTGAGCCACATGTGGCACTGGGCCAGCGCCTGCGGATGCGCGCAGACGGCCGAGATGCCTTCGAGCGTGTTCGTCTTGCGCAGCAGGTTGTGGCGCACGAACAGGCTGGTCTCGCCGATGATGAACAGCGGCGTGACGAGGAACTGGTCCAGCGAGCGCGCCACCATGCCCTCGGTGGAGTTCTCCACCGGCACGACGCCGAAGTCGGCGGCGCCGGCGGTGGTCACGCGGAAGACCTCGTCGACGCTGGCGCACGGCACGCGCACGATGGACGAGCCGAAGTAGCCGAGCGCGGCCTCCTCGCTGAACGTGCCGGCCGGGCCGAGGTAGGCCACGCGCGTGGGTGTCTCGAGCGCGCGGCAGGCCGACATGATCTCGCGCCAGATCGGCGCGACGCTCTCGGTCTTGAGCGGCCCGGTGTTCTCGGCCTTGAGGCCGTCGATGACCTGGGCCTCGCGCTCGGGGCGGAAGGCCACCGAGCCCTCGCGCTTCTTGACCTCGCCCACGGTCTGCGCCAGCTTGGCGCGGCGGTTCAGCGCGGCCAGCAGCTCGCGGTCGAGGGCGTCGATCTGCACGCGCAGCGCGAGCAGGTCGGGGTTGGGGGCGTCGTTCTCAGCCATGGCGTGCCGCGAATTCGTTGAGCCAGGTCACCAGGGCTTGGACGCCCTCGACGGGGACCGCGTTGTAGATCGAGGCGCGCATGCCGCCCACGCTCTTGTGGCCCTTCAGCGCGAGCAGGCCGCGCTCCCTCGCGCCGGCCAGGAACGCGTCGTTGAGCGATTCGTCGCGCAGGAAGAAGGGCACGTTCATGCGCGAGCGCGCGGCGGGCGCGACGCGGCTCGCGTAGAACGGGCTCGCGTCGAGCGCCGCGTAGAGCAGGGCCGACTTCTCGGCCGCGCGCGCGTCCATCGCGGCCACGCCGCCTTGCGCCTTGATCCACTTGAAGGTGAGGCCGGCGACGTAGATCGCCCAGGTGGGCGGCGTGTTGAACATCGAGCCGTGCCCGGCGACCACCTTGTAGTCGAACGCGGACGGCGTGATGGGCAGCGCGTGGCCGATGAGATCGTCGCGCACGATGACGATGGTCAGGCCGGCGGGGCCGATGTTCTTCTGCGCGCCGGCGAAGGCCAGGCCCACGCGCGACCAGTCGATGGCGCGCGAGAGGATGTGCGACGAGCAGTCGATGACCAGCGGCGTGTCGCTGCCCAGCGCCTTCAGGTCGGGCAGGGCGTGGAACTCGACGCCGTCGATGGTCTCGTTGGAGCAGACGTGGACGTACGACGCCCGCGGGCGCAGCGACCACGTGGCGGGGTCGGGGATGGTGCCCGGCGCGGCGGCGTTGCTCGCCGCGATCGCGACGTCGGCGTAGCGGCGCGCCTCGGCGATGGACTTCTTCGACCAGCTGCCGGTCTGCACGAAATCGACCGCGCCGCCGCGCGACAGGTTCATCGGCACGATGGCGTTCTCGCCCAGGCCGCCGCCCTGCAGGAACAGGATGCGGAAGTTCGCCGGCACGGCCAGCAGCTCGCGCAGGTCGCCTTCAGCCTCGGCCGCGATCTGCATGAACTCCTTGCCGCGATGGCTCATCTCCATCACGCCCATGCCGCTGCCGTGCCAGTCGAGCATGTCGGCGGCCGCCTCGCGCAGCACGGCCTCCGGGATGGAGGCCGGGCCGGCCGAGAAGTTGAAGGGCCGCTGCATCAGGCCGCCGGTTCGTCGCCGGCCGGCGCCTCGCCGTCCGTGCCGTTGTCGCCGTTCTCGACGTTCGCATCGTTCTCGACGATGCGTTGCAGGCCCGACAGCTTGGAGCCGTCGTCCAGCGCGATCAGCGTGACGCCCTGGGTCGCGCGCCCGAGCTCGCGCACCTCGCTGATGCGCGTGCGCACGAGCACGCCCTTGTCGGTGATCAGCATGATCTCGTCGTTCGGACGCACCAGGGTGGCGGCGACGACCTTGCCGTTGCGCTCGCTCTGCTGGATGGCGATCATGCCCTTGGTGCCGCGGCCGTGGCGGGTGTACTCGACGATCGAGGTGCGCTTGCCGTAGCCGTTTTCCGTGGCGGTGAGCACGCTCTGGGTCTCGTCCTCGGCCACCAGCATCGCGATGACGGTCTGGCCGGCCTCGAGCGTCATGCCCTTGACGCCGCGCGACGTGCGGCCGTGCGGCGTCACGTCGGCTTCGTCGAAGCGCACGGCCTTGCCGCCGTCGGAGAACAGCATCACGTCGTGCGCGCCGTCGGTGAGCGCGGCGCCGATCAGGTGGTCGCCTTCGTCCAGGTTGACCGCGATGATGCCGGCCTTGCGCGGGTTGCTGAAGTCGTCCAGCGGCGTCTTCTTGACCGTGCCCAGCGCGGTGGCCATGAAGATGAAGTGGTCCGACGGGAAGGTGCGGAACTCGTCGGTGAGCGGCAGCACCACGGTGATCTTCTCGTCCTTCTGCAACGGGAACATGTTGACGATGGGCTTGCCGCGCGAATTGCGGCCGCCCTGCGGCACTTCCCACACCTTGAGCCAGTACACGCGGCCGGCGTCGGAGAAGCACAGGATCCAGTCGTGCGTGTTCGCGATGAACAGCTGGTCGACCCAGTCGTCTTCCTTGGTCTGCGTGGCCTGCTTGCCGCGGCCGCCGCGGCGCTGCGCGCGGTACTCGGCCAGCGGCTGGCTCTTGAAGTAGCCGGTATGGCTCAGCGTGACCACCATGTCGGTGGGCGTGATCAGGTCCTCGGTGCCGAGTTCCTGCACGTTGTGCTCGATGTGGCTGCGGCGCACGGCCAGCTTGGTCGTGCCGAACTCTTCCTTCAGCTTCAGCAGCTCGTCGCTGATGATGGTGGTGACGCGTTCCTTCCTGGCGAGGATGTCCAGCAGGTTGGCGATCTCCTGCATCACCTCCTTGTACTCGCCGACGATCTTGTCCTGCTCCAGGCCGGTGAGGCGCTGCAGGCGCATCTGCAGGATTTCCTGCGCCTGGGTCTCGGACAGGCGGTACAGGCCGTCGGCTTGCAGGCCGTAGTGGTCCGGCAGGCCGTCGGGGCGGAACGACGACGCGCCGCCGGGGGCGTCGGCGGTGGCGCGATCCAGCATCTCCCGCACGATCGTGGAGTCCCAGCCGCGCGCCATCAGCGCCGTCTTGGCGACCGGCGGCGTGGGCGATTCCTTGATCAGCGCGATGAAGTCGTCGATGTTGGCCAGCGCGACGGCCAGGCCCTCGAGCACGTGGCCGCGGTCGCGCGCCTTCTTCAGCTCGTAGACCGTGCGGCGCGTCACCACTTCGCGGCGATGCTCCAGGAAGACGGCGATCAGCAGCTTCAGGTTGCACACCTTGGGCTGGCCGTCGATCAGCGCCACCATGTTCATGCCGAACGTGTCCTGCAGCTGCGTCTGCTTGTACAGGTTGTTCAGCACGACCTCGGGCACCTCGCCGCGCTTGAGGTCGATGACGATGCGCATGCCCGACTTGTCGGACTCGTCCTGGATGTGGCTGATGCCCTCGATCTTCTTCTCGTGGACCAGTTCGGCGATGCGTTCGAGCAGCGTCTTCTTATTCACCTGGTACGGGATCTCGTCGACGATGATCGACTGGCGCTGGCCGCGGTCGATGTCCTCGAAGTGCACCTTCGCGCGCATCACGACCTTGCCGCGGCCCGTGCGATAGCCTTCGCGCACGCCGTTGACGCCGTAGATGATGCCGCCGGTGGGGAAGTCGGGCGCCGGGATGATCTCCATCAGCTCCTCGATGGTCGCGTCGGGATTGCGCAGCAGGTGCAGGCAGCCGTCGACGACTTCGTTGAGGTTGTGCGGCGGGATGTTGGTGGCCATGCCCACCGCGATGCCGGTGCCGCCGTTGATCAGCAGGTTGGGCAGGCGCGTGGGCAGCACCAGCGGTTCCTGCTCGCTGCCGTCGTAGTTCGGGCCGAAGTCGACCGTCTCCTTGTCGATGTCGGCGAGCATCTCGTGCGCGATCTTGGCGAGGCGGATTTCCGTGTACCGCATCGCCGCGGCGTTGTCGCCGTCGACCGAGCCGAAGTTGCCCTGGCCGTCCACCAGCATGTGGCGCAGCGAGAAGGGCTGGGCCATGCGCACGATGGTCTCGTAGATGGCCGAGTCGCCGTGCGGGTGGTACTTGCCCATCACGTCGCCGACGATGCGGGCCGACTTCTTGAACGGGCGGTTCCAGTCGTTGTTCTGTTCGTGCATCGCGAACAGGCAGCGACGGTGGACGGGCTTGAGGCCGTCTCGTGCGTCGGGCAGGGCCCGACCCACGATCACGCTCATCGCGTAGTCCAGATACGAACGCCGCATCTCCTCTTCGAGGCTGATGGGCAGGGTTTCCTTGGCAAATTGGGTCATGGCCTACAGACAGCGCGCAGCGTTCCCGGGTGAATCCCGGCACAGGCGGAATATGGGATTCTACGGGCAGGATCCGTGTCGCTGGCGCACAACACTCAGCGGGCGCATTCGAGGGGCGCCGGCCAAAAAGAAGCCCGTGTCATATGCCGATGGCACAATGATTTTTGTCGTTGGCAGGCGCTGGTTTGGCAGGCGCGCTCCAACGTTACTCGGATCCGATTCGGACGTTACGCAGGCGACTGCGGCTTTCCTCGAGAGGAGAATCATGAAGAAATTGAACAAGGTCGCGATGATTGTCGCCACCGTCGCGGTTGTTGCCCCGTTGTCCAGCGTGTTCGCGCAAGCGACGACCGCTCCCGGCCGCATCGACAACTGGCGCAACGTGGACGGCAACGTCTGGAAGAACGGCACGCGTGAATACTGCTGGCGTGACAACTTCTGGACCCCCGCGACGGCCCTGGCCGACTGCGACGGCGCCCTGAAGCCGGTCGTGGCCGCGGCCGCCCCGGTGGCCCCGCCGCCGGCTCCGCCCGCTGCCGTGGCCCCGGCCCCGGCCCCGGCGCCCGCGCCCGCCGTCATCGCACCGGTTCCGTCGAGCGAGAAGGTCACCTACGCCGCCGACGCGTTCTTCGATTTCAACAAGGCCGACCTGAAGCAGGAAGCCAAGACGAAGCTGGATGACCTGGTCAGCAAGACCAAGGAAATCAACCTCGAAGTGATCATCGCCGTCGGCCACACCGACAGCATCGGTGGCGACGCCTACAACGACAAGCTGTCGGTCAAGCGTGCCGAGTCCATCAAGACCTACCTGACGTCCAAGGGCGTGGAAGCCAACCGCGTCTACACCGAAGGCAAGGGCAAGAAGCAGCCGGTCGCCGACAACAAGACCGCCGAAGGCCGCGCGAAGAATCGCCGCGTGGAAATCGAAGTGGTCGGCACGCGCGCCACTGGCAAGTAATATCGAAACCCGTCGGAGCCCCGGCTCCGCGGTTTCCTCCAAGACCCGCTCCGGCGGGTCTTTTCATTTGCAAGACCGTTATATCGATATGCGGTTCAAACACGCGCTAGCATTCCGCCCATGACCAATGCCGACCCCCAGGAACTCGAGAAATTCGGCGAGCTCGCCCACAAGTGGTGGGATACCGAAGGCGACTTCAAGCCGCTGCATCGCATCAACCCGCTGCGCCTCGACTGGATCGCCCAGCGCGCGCCGCTGCATGGCAAGGCCGTGCTCGACGTGGGCTGCGGCGGCGGCATCCTGGCCGAGTCCATGGCGCAGCGCGGCGCGAACGTGCTGGGCATCGACCTCTCGGTCAAGCCGCTGAAGGTGGCGCGCCTGCACGCGATGGAATCGGGCGTGAGCGGGCTGGAGTACCGCGAGGTCGCGGTCGAGGCCCTGGCCGCGGAACGGCCGGCCAGCTTCGATGCCGTCACCTGCATGGAGATGCTGGAGCACGTGCCCGACCCGGCCTCGGTGGTGGCGGCCTGCGCGCGGCTGGTCAAGCCGGGCGGCATGGTGTTCTTCAGCACGCTCAACCGCAACGCGAAGGCGTTCCTGTTCGCCATCGTCGGCGCCGAGCACGTGCTCAAGCTGCTGCCCAAGGGCACGCACGAATACGCCAAGTTCATCCGTCCGAGCGAGCTGTCGGGCTTCGCGCGCGACGCGGGCCTGGAGACGCTGGAACTGGCGGGCATGGAATACAACCCGCTCACGCAGCGCTACTGGCTGTCCGGCGACACGTCCGTCAACTACATGGTGGCCTGCCGCCGTCCGGCGGCGTGATGGCGGGCGCGAGCGCGCGCGCCGTGCGCGGCGTGCTGTTCGATCTCGACGGCACGCTCATCGACAGCGCGCCGGATCTCGCCGGCGCCGCCAACCGCCTGCGTGCCGACCACGGCCTGCCGCCGCTGCCGCTGGCGCAGCTGCGTCCCATGGTGGGCTCGGGCGCGCGCGGCATGGTGGGCGTGGCGTTCGGCGTGGCGCCGGGCGATGAGCGCTTCGAGCCGCTGCGCGACGCCTTCCTGGCGCACTACGAGGCCGGGCTCCTGGAACGCACGCATCCGTTCGACGGCGTCGAGGAGATGCTGGCGTCGCTGGAGGCCGCGGGCCTGCCGTGGGGCATCGTCACCAACAAGGCCACGCGCTTCACCTCGCCCATCGTGGCCGGCCTCGGCCTGGCGCGGCGTGCAGCGGTGGTGGTCTGCGGCGACACCACGCCGCATTCCAAGCCGCATCCCGAGCCGCTGTGGCACGCGGCGCGCGCGATGGGCCTGGCGCCGGAGGGCGTGGTCTACGTGGGCGACGACCTGCGCGACGCCCAGGCGGCCAAGGCCGCGGGCATGGCGATGGTCGCGGCCACCTGGGGCTACCTCGGCCTCGGCGAGTCCGTTCACGGCTGGGGGGCGGACGTCCTGCTGGACGCACCGGGCGAGCTGTCGCAGTGGCTCTCCAGCCGCGGTGCGGCCGTCTGACTGTCGAGCGCTTTCGATTCTTTTCGCCGTATTGCGACGGCACGGGCTTGAAGGCGCCCCGCTTGCCCTAAAATGACAGTTCTGGGGCCGACCAGGTTTCGACGGGGGTACGGATCCGGCGCAGGGCATGCCGAGCACCAGTTCGCTCGTAAATCCACTGGAAACAAAGTAACTGCGAACGACTCTTCGTACGCTCTCGCGGCTTAAAACCCGTGAGCCTCTCAACGGTTGGCCGATGGGCCGGGCAAGGGATAGCAATATTCTGAGCTGAGAGGTCATTCACATTGGCTGGCACCCTGTCGGGCTACTCGGCAGGGGGCGAGATCAAGTAGCTGGCGTCACTGGTAGCGTGTTCCTGCGCGACCTGCGGCGTGAGACTCAAATCAGAGAACTACGCATGTAGAACTGTCCGGTGATGGCTTTCGGACGGGGGTTCAATTCCCCCCGGCTCCACCACTTACCAATTTCAGCTGGTTCCAAGCGGTACCAGATGATCCCGAAAAGCTCAAGCCAATCAACGACTTGGGCTTTTTTTCTTGGGCCTTTGTGTTCCATGTGATCTCGTCCGGTTTCACCACTTCCATGATCCTGGGGGAGTAACTTTCGGAGTAACAGTACACTTGTCGATGTCGATGTCGACGTCGGAAAGTTGCTCCCATGGCACGGCATCTGATCCCCTCCGACAAGACCATCCGAAGCATCAAGCCGTCAAGGGTGGCGCACATGGGTGGCGCTTCGATTACTCGATTGGCGGGTCGCGCAAGCTGCTCAGCCTGGGAACCTACCCCGACACGGGCCTGGCTGCTGCGCGCAAGAAGGCCGACGACTACCGCCAACTCGTGGCCCAGGGCGTCGACCCGAGTCAGCTGCGCAAGTCCGCCCGAGTGCAGTCGCAGACCATGCGGCAGGAGGCCAAGCGTGCCGATGCGGGCCTGCCGCCGAGGGGGAGCTTCGCGGCCGTAGCACGGGATTGGCTGAGCACGATCCACACGGCGAAGGTCTCCGCAGCAGGGCCGGATGTTTCGCACTCGCTCTGCCGAAGACTTTCGGTCATTTGGAATTGACGGTATTTGCGACGGTATGACTTGCAAAGTTCTCACCAATCTCGTGCCGCCAACACAGAGAAGAGACGAGTTTTGTTGACAACAGCACCCGCATGCTTGCGCGGCTGCGTTATTGAGCCGCCTCAATTGGCTTCGATGCCTCGGGATGACGCTTGTCCCGTATCTGACAGGGAAGACGAATCAGCCCATACGCCTTCAGGAAAGCCAAGGCCCTGCGCGAGGGGCGCCTTGAAGATCGACGCAACGTCTCACGACGCTGGATCGGGGGCGGCAACGACAGGCGGGCGTTCCGGCATATGAAGTCGATATGCCTTGTCGATGATCGCGTCTGAGGTGGCCGGACGTGTCGCCTCGTGGATATTCAGGTTGTAGGCCGTGCGCGCTGTTGCGGCGGCCATGAGCTCTTGCGACAACGCGGGTTGCGCGGCCAGGCTCGCCGTGGTGGCCGCCGCGAAGCGGTCATCAATCGTCGAATGCTCGGTGAAGGGCGGGAATTCCGGAGGTTCGCTCGTGTAGCGCCGAAGCGCGCTCTCGGTCATCTCGTGCAGGGGGCCGCCGGGGCCGGCGGCATCTCTCGCGTGATGCATGGCCTGCAAGTTGCGCAAGCCGGTGTCGCGCCCGAAAGTCTGGTTGAGGTCGGCGTCCCGCATCACCGAGGCCAGCGAGGAGTCCTTTGCGCGCACGGGCGGACCGTCCATCCAGGAGTCCAGCACGATCGAGTGCCTTGGCTCGGTCTCGCCGCCGGGAAGGATCTTGTCGGGCCGGTCGAGCTGGGCCCACGCGTGCTTGAGTTCACGACTGCCCTTCGAAGAAACAGTCTCGCCCCGTTCCTGCAGCATGACGGAATACCGGCGCGAGTTGATGGCCGCATTGTGATCGCAGTTGCCGGCGTGGTATGCAAGGGCGACGCCGACGTTCGCGTTCACGCCGAACATCTTGCCGGCCTCATAGGCGACCTGGCTGCGTGCCGCGCTGGCCCAGTCTGACGCGATGAGATCGGAGAGGATGTTTCCGCGCCCATGCTTGAGATCCTGCCGGGTACGGTGAACGGTCGCCGTGGCGTTGTCCAGATGCTCGATCTCCGATGGATCTTCGATAGGGTCGCCCTGGACGCGCGAACCGAGCTGATATGCGGCTTGTTGGAGCTCATGCTGCTGCAGGGGCGAAGTCCTGTTCGGTCGCGTCGAACGGGGCAGGTCGGAACCGTTCCACTTGCCGGTGCCGACGAAGACTCCGGTTCGCTCGTCATTGCGACCGAGGTGTGCGGCACCGGCGTTCGGCGTGCCATCTTCGTCGGGGCCGGAACGGAGGCGGGGATTGCCTCTAGGCGGCTCGAGTTTCAGTTTCGCCGGTCGATTGAAGCCTGCTGCGGGAAGTGGTGGCGGCACGGGCACCCTTCGCGCCATCGAATCTGGACCGGCTGCGGCGGACGGTTCGCGCCGCATCTGTGCGAGCTCAGTCAAGGAACCCTGCGCTGGCCGGTTCGTCGGACCCTCGTTGCTCTCGTGCACGGCGGGCCGCGCGTCTCGCGGGTTCGGGACGAGTACGAGCGAGTTCGCGGCTTCTATGCGTGGCATCTCGTTTCCTTCATTGTTGCCGGGTGTCGCGCCGGCTTGCACACGATGAATCACCGTACAGATCTGGGCACTTTGGCCTGACGCTGGAATCCGATGCGCTGGCTAAACGAAGCGACGCACGCCAGAACGAATGCTCTGCGCGTTGCGTGCCACTCCTTTTTATAGGGCCCGCGCAGCTATGCACCTCTGGCTCGATACTTCTACCAATGTTTCGGAGGTAGCAAGTTCAGGGATCTTGCCTGATCTTCCGTAACGTCTTCCAGCCTCGTCATGGATGGCAATGCGAGTCGATGAACAAGAGCTGCTTACGGTCATGAACGTCGTGCTCAAGGCCGGTGAAGCCTGGCGCAACTCATCCAGTGTCCAGACTTGACTTTGAACACGTTTGCTTGTCCATCGCATGCTTCGGGGCGACGTGGGCGTCGCCCCGATCAGCTTTTACAGGGAGTCGGACAAGCTGATCCCGATCGTCCGCGGTCGCAGGCGGTAGCCTTCATTGACGAATTCGACGTTCGGACGCTGGATCACCTTCTGGTCGTTGAAGAGGTTCTTGGCGAAGAGCGAGACTTGCCATGCGTTGTAGTTGGCGCCGGCGCTCAGGTTGATGGTGTTGTAGCCGGGTCGGGCGTAATCAGGGTCTGTCTTCACCAGGGAACCGTGGCTCGAGCCCACCCAGGACGATGACCCCCGCACGAAGCCGCTGACACTGCCGGTGATGTCGAAGCTGTAGTCAGCGGTCACGGTGACGTTGTAGCGCGGCACTCCCGCGACAGGGTCGCCGGACTTGACGTTCAGCAAAGCCACGTCGCTGGTCACCTCGGCGTTCGTGTAGCCGCCGGCCACGCCCAGCGTCAGATTGGCGTTCGGCTTGCCCTTGACCTCGAGCTCGAAGCCGACGCTCTTGGCCCCGCCGATGTTGGTTTCATAGTCGAACCCGCAAATCGGCAGTTGCACGTCCTGCTGGAGCTTTTTCCAGTTGATATAGAAGGCAGCGAGGTTGACGTTGAGTCGGTTGTCCAGCAACTTGGACTTGCTGCCCAACTCGTAGCTCCAGAGGCTGTCGGGGCCATAGGACGCGGGGACGCCGTTGGTCAGTCCCTGGTTTTTCAGATCCTGTCCGCAGACGCCTGTCGGGATGAAGCGGTTTTCGCTGCCCAGCCGCGCGCCCTTGGCCGCGGTGCCATACACCGTCTCGTTCGGAGTGACCTCCCAGGTCAGCGCCACCTTCGGAGTGATCGCGCTTCCGTTGGCGCCACGCTGGATGTGCTGCGGGCCGTCGGCGAAGTAGTAGTTCAGGTCCTGATCGAGCGAGTCTTTCGACTTGATGTACCGTGCCCCTGCAGTGCCGTAGAAACTGGGGGTGAAGTGATAGACCAACTCGCCGAACAGCGCGGCCTGCGTCGTCTTGTAGCGGCGAAGACTCTGGTAGACCATGTCGTTCGGCGTGGCGCTGCCAAGGAGGTTCGGATCGGCCGGGTCCACGCCGAACGACGAGAACGTGTCGGTGATGCCGAACACCGGCTCGTTGTCATAGAGCGCCGTTCGCAGGTTCGAGTAGTACGCGCCGGCGATCCATGTCAGTGGGGTTCGTCCGGGTTCGTAGGACTTCGATGCCAGCCGAAGTTCCTGCGAGAACTGGAAGACGCGGTTGTTCAGGAGCACCGCCGAAGGGAGAACGCCCACGGCGTCGCCCAATCCCACGGGCGAATCGGGCAAGCCGTTGAGGACGCTGCCGATATATTGGCTGTTGACTGCCGTCCCGTCCTGCGTGCGGTTGAAGATGCGCTGGAAGTAGCTCGACACCGACGTGAGGTCGGCGCCGCCGAAGTCGTAGCCCACGGTCAAGCTGGGGACGGTCAGCTTGTCGACGCCGGGCTCACGCACGGTCTTGCTGGTCTTGTTCGGCGCCAGGTCGAGATAGCTGGCGTCGATGTCGCCGGTGTGCACTTGCTGATAGAACAGCGACGGCGCGATGCTCAGCTGCGCCGTGGGCTTCCATTTGACGCCCAGCCGCAAGACCGTATCCCGCTCCCAGTTGATGTTCGAGGCGACCTTGTGGCCGCTCGAGTCGACCTGGTCGATGTAGCCGCTGGTGCGGCCCTGGAGCACGCCGACACGCACCGCCAGTTCCCCGGGAATCAAGGGTGCGTTCTGGACGGCCGTGAGTTGATAGTTGACGCCGCCACCCTGGGTGCTCGATATCTCGGACGTGAGATCGGTACTCGTTTGGTGCAGATCCGGCTGATTGCTGATGAACTTCACGGTGCCGCCCATCGAGCCCGCACCGTAAAGGGTCCCTTGCGGGCCGCGCAGCACCTCGATGCGCTCCAGGTCGAAGAACTTCGGTTCGGCGGCGCCGAGACTGAAGATGTTGCGCGTGGTCATCGATACGTCGTCGAGATAGATGCCCGTGGTATTCGATCCGGCAGAGGACGCCACGCCGCGCATCTCGATGTTGCTCAGTCCCGGCCCTGCGCCACCCAGGCCCTGGCCCGAGAACGACACGTTGGGAACCGCGCGGGTCACATCCGTGATGTCGGTGATGTGCTGGGCCTGCAACTCCTCGCCGCCGAGCACCGACATGCTGATCGGCACCTTGCTGGCATCTTCCTTGCGTTTCTGTGCCGTGACGGTCACCGTCTGGATCTGGTCCGAGCGCGCTGCGGGCTGCGCTGGGGTGGGCTTGGCGGCGCCGTCAGGGGCGGGGGCTTCGTCAGCATGCGCCGGCGGTAGCACGATGGCGCCGACAACGCCGGCGACGAGGGTCATCGAGGCGATTGCAGGATGGCGGGCGAGGCGGTTCTTGGGCATGCTGACTCCACATTGATAGACGAATGTATGGGCGACTCGAACATATCTCTTGAGTTGCCTAAGTTGTCTATACAAGTTTCGTGCCCGTTGCAAATCGATGCCTGCTCACCGCGGCAGCTCTCCGGAGCGATCCGCTCGGCGCCCATCCTTGATGCATTTCTCGTCTTGGGTCGCACCAAACCGCGCGCATTTCCGCCGGCTGACCTCAAATCGGTGCAAGACGAATGCGCGTTCGGACGCAGGTCGAGGCGGCGCGCTCGATGACTCCCCTATACGACATGACGGGAGCGCCGTCACGTGTGCCGGGTCACTCGCGCTCGGGGAAGGGCGAAGGCGTCCGTCCAGGCGGACGCAAGTTCCGCCCCGGTTCGTACCGGCCTTGCGCGGACCGGGTCGGGAGACAAGTCGCAGCTCGGAGCCGGCCCGCGACCGCGCCCTCAACGTCGAGTCGAATTCTGTTCGCTCTTGATTCGCAGGCGCCGGCTCGGCACAAGCAGGCGCACGGTCGTGACGGCCACCTGATCCACCCAGGTCCGTCGCCGGATTTGCAGGCAAGGGTCGCTACGGCTGACCGCCAGAAGCTTGGCCTCCCAGTTCTCGGGCAAGACGGCCTCGATTTCGTGCTCGGCCCGGGTCCAGGGTGCAATCCGGCTCAAGTAGCTGTTGGGTGTCACCACCGCATAGTTCTGCGTGAGGTAGTCAGGCGCCATTTCCGGGTTGACGTGGCGCTCCTCCAGCTGCACGGGCACCTCGTTCTCGGTATGCACGATGACGGAGTAGTAGATGAAGCATCCCAGCTCGACGCTCAGCGCGTCGGCGACTTCCGGCGAGGCGCGCACCTGCTCCAGCATCACCAGGCGCGCGGCGTGCTTCTGGCCGCGCTCCGCGATTTCATCTGCGATGTTGCGGATCTCGAAGATGCTCGATTGCACCTTGGGCGGCGCCACGAACGTGCCCGAGCCTTGAACCCGCGTGAGCTCCCCCTCCTGCGCCAGTTCTCGCAACGCTCGATGAACCGTCATCCTGCTGACCCCGAACTCGGCGACCAGTTCGTTTTCGGACGGAATTCTCTGCTGAGGCAGCCATTTCCCCTCGCGGATGCGCGCCAGGATCATCTCCTTGACGCCGATGTAGAGGGCTTGCGCGTCAGGCCGATCGATGGCGAGGCTTCCAGAAAAGGCCTTGGGCGTCTTTGCCATTTGGATCCTTTGAGTTATGCTGGCCGACAACAAGTTGTATAGACAACTCACATCTATGCCAAGCAGGCACTTTAACCTCGGGGAGCATCCGTCGTCGGCAGCGATGTGGCGCCGCCGTCCCGGCACGACGCACGCACGAGGGCCATGGCCGGCGCCATTTTCATGGCGCTGCGGATGTCTTGTGTTCCTGGCGCTGGCCCTTCAGCCAGTGGCAGCCCTCGCCAAGGAATGGAAGCAGGTCGTGATCGCTACCGAAGGCGGGTACGCGCCGTGGAACCTCACCCGGCCAGATGGCACGCTTGACGGCTTCGAGGTCGAACTGGCCAAGCTGTTGTGCGGCCGCTTGAAGCTCGAATGCCGCCTGCAGGCGCAGGGCTGGAACGGCATGCTGGATGCGCTTCAGGCGGGAAAGTTCGACATGGTGATGGATGCGATATCCATCACCGAAGAGCGCAAGCGCGTCATCGCCTTCTCGCGCCCCTACGCCTCGACGCCCGCCACTTTCGCCGCCTTGAAGGGCGGCGCGCTGAGTCACTTGCCCGGCACCGGAACAAGGCTCCTGCTAAGCGGTGACGCGCAGCGCGATGCCGCCGCGATCGCATCGCTCAAGCTCGCGCTGAAAGGCAAGACGATCGGCATCCAGTCGTCGACGGTGTACGCCAAGTTCATCTACCAGAACTTCCAGGACACGTCGCGCATCAGCGAATACCGCATGGCCGCGGAGCACGACTTCGACTTGATGGCCGGCCGGATCGACGTGGTCTTCGACGACGCGACCTATTTCGCGTCGCTCGCGCCGGAGCCCGGACGAAGTGAGCCGATTCCCACCGGTCCGCAGCTCGCCGGGCCAGTCTGGGGTGCAGGCGAAGGATTCGGCTTTCGCAAGTCCGATCCCGAACTGAAGGCTTTGTTCGATCAGGCCATCGGCACCGCACTGGCCGACGGCAGCATCGCGCGGCTGAGCCTCAAGTGGCTCAAGATCGACGTCGCGCCGTGATGGAACGGATCACCGGCTTGATCGCGTTGCTCGGCTTCGGCCCCGAGGGCTGGGGCGGGCTGCTCCTGGGCGCCGCGCTCATGACATTGGCGGTCAGCGTGGCGGCGCTGCTGGTGGGCGCTCTGCTGGGCGCCGCCGCGGCGGCAGCGAAACTCTCCGGGTATCGCTGGCTGCGCGGGCTGGGCGGCGCCTACACGACGGTCTTTCGCGGGCTGCCCGAGTTGCTGGTCATCTACATGGTCTATTTCGGCGGCTCGGCGCTCGTCACGAGCGTGGCGGAATTCTTCCGCATCCCGGGCTACGCGGGCTTGCCGGTGTTCGCGGCCGGGGCGATCGCGGTCGGCGTGATCTCGGGCGCGTACCAGGCGGAGGTCTTTCGCAGCGCCTACCTCGCCATCGCGCCCGGCGAACTCGAAGCGGCGCGCTCGGTCGGAATGCCGTTGCTGATGCGGTGGCGCCGCATCGCGGTGCCGCAGGTGCTGGTGTTCGCGATGCCTGGCATCGGCAACGTGTGGCAGCTCACGCTGAAGGATTCGGCACTGATCTCCGTCACCGGCCTCGCCGAGATCATGCAGACAGCGCAGACCGGCGCCGGCTCCACGCGGCAATACCTCGTGTTCTATATGGCGGGCGCAGCCTTGTATCTGGCGCTCACGGCCCTGTCGGGCGGCGTCCTCGTCCGTGCGGAGCGACGCCTGGCGCGCAGGATTCCTTTGGCTGCCGGCGCGCACCCCGGCTCATCCATGGGCAGCAAGTCGTGATCGACGTCGCTTTCCTCGTCGACACGATGGCGCAACTGCTGGCGGCGTTGCCCACGACGATCGCGCTCATGGTGTCGTCCGTGGCCCTGGGCGGCGTGCTCGCCGCGGGCCTGACGACGATGCGCCTCAGCGGGCGCCCCATCTACGTCGGCATGGCCCGCGCCTACGTGTTCGTCTTCCGTGGATCCCCGCTGCTCATCCAGCTGTTCCTCATCTATTACGGACTGGCCCAGTTCGACGCCGTGCGGGCGAGCCCGTTCTGGCTGCTGATGCGCTACCCGTTCGGCTGCGCCACGCTGGCGCTCGCACTGTGCACGGCGGCCTACACCTCCGAGATCTTTCGTGGCGGCGTGCAGGCAGTGCCGCGGCGCGAAGTCGAAGCGGCGCGCGCCTGCGGCATGTCGGGCTGGCTGCTGCTGCGCCGCATCGTCGCGCCGCTGGCCTTGCGCCAGGCATTGCCCGCCTACTCGAACGAACTGATCCTGATGGTCAAGTCGACCACGCTGGCCGGCTTGGTGACGGTGTGGGAGGTGACCGGCGTGGCCCAGCGCATCATCGCCAGCACCTATCGCACGGGCGAAGTCTTCCTGTGCGCGGCAACCATCTACCTGGCGCTCAATTTTCTGATCGCCCGTGGCGCCGCGAGCCTGGAATACCGCCTGAGCGCACATCGCAGGCCGATGCTGCCGAACCTCAACCCCAACCCATCGCCTCGTCATGCCGAATGAAGCTTCTCCCGCCGTGGCGTTGCACGACATCCACAAGAGCTTCGGCGAATTGCAGGTCTTGCGCGGCGTGTCCCTGACCGCCGCGCAGGGCGACGTGATCTCCATCCTGGGCAGCAGCGGCTCCGGAAAGAGCACGCTCCTGCGTTGCATCAATCTGCTGGAATCCCCCGACGAAGGCGCGATCTCGATCGGCGGCGAAGCGATCGAGTTGCGCCGTCGGCGCGCCGGCGGCCTGGAGCCCGCACGTGTCGCCCAGGTCGATCGCTTGCGTTCGCAGGTGGCGATGGTGTTCCAGAGCTTCAACCTGTGGTCGCACCTGACGATCCTCGAGAACCTGATCGAGGCGCCGGTGCACGTGCAGAAGCGCCGTCGCTTGGAGTGCATCGACGAGGCCATGGGACTGCTCGAGAAGGTCGGCATCGCCGACAAGCATGCGCACTACCCGGCCCATTTGTCGGGTGGCCAGCAACAACGCGCGGCCATCGCACGTGCACTGGCGATGCGCCCCAAGCTGATGCTGTTCGACGAGCCGACATCGGCGCTGGACCCCGAGCGCGTCGGGGAAGTCTTGCGCGTGATGCGCGCGCTCGCGGAGGAAGGTCGCACGATGCTGGTCGTCACGCATGAAATGAGCTTTGCCAGACAGGTTTCGAACCGCGTGGTGTTCATGCACCAGGGACAGATCGAGGCCGATGGCAGTCCGGACGAATTGTTCGGCGGTGAGAAATCAGAGCGGTTCCGCCGCTTCACCGCAGAGGTGGCGCGATGAGCTCGGCGACCGTTCGCGACGCCGATGCCCATGCCGCCTCCGGTGTCGTGTGGCGGGATCGGCCGCTCCATTGGCGTGACGTGGCCGCGGTTGCCGCCGGCGCGCAACTGCGGGTCGCGGACTCGGCGCGACTGCGCATCGATACCGCACGAGCCATCGTCGACACGCTGATCGCGCGTGGCATTCCCGCCTATGGCGTCAATACCGGAGTCGGCGCGCTTTGCAACCAGGCGGTGGATCGCCCCGAACAACGCCGGCTCTCGCGCAACTTGCTGATGAGCCATGCCTGCGGCGTCGGGCGGCCCCTCGATACCGTGCAGGCACGCGCCATCATTGCAGCGCAGATCAACAACTACGCACATGGACGCTCGGGTGTGCGCTGGGTCGTCGTCGAACGCCTGTGCGAGCTTCTGCTCCGGGACTGCGTGCCCGAGGTCCCCTCGCGTGGATCGGTCGGATATCTCACCCATATGGCCCACATCGCGCTCGTCCTCGTGGGCGAGGGGCATGCGCGGCTCTCAGGGGTGCGCATGACCGGGGCCGAGGCTTCGATGCGCCTGGGTCTGCCGCCCCTGGTGCTGGAAGCCAAGGAAGGTCTGAGCCTCGTCAACGGCACTCCGTGCGTGACGGGCCTCGCCTGCCTGGCGCTGGCCCGCACCGAGCGACTGCTCGAGTGGGCCGACGTCGTCGCCGCGATGAGCTTCGAAAATCTGGGTGGCCAATCGGCGGCCTTTGCCAAGGAAGCGCTGATCATGCGCACGTCGCCGGGCTTGGCGCGGGTTGGCGAAAACTTTCGCGCGCTGCTGGCTGGCAGCGAGATGCTCGCCGCCAGCCAAGGCGCGCGCCTGCAGGATGCGCTCAGCTTGCGCGCGGTACCGCATGTGCACGGGGCGGCGCGCGATGTCTTCGCGCATGTGGCCGAAGTGGTCAACCGCGAACTCGATTCCGCGACCGACAATCCGCTGGTCGGCGGCACACCGGAAGCGCCCGAGGTCTTCTCCGGTGCGCATGCCGTGGGCGCGGCGATCGGTCTCGCGATGGACTCACTGTCCACCGCCGTCGCCGAGGTGGCAGCAATGGCCGAACGCCGCCTCGACCGCTTGCTCAACCCCATGGTCAGCGGCCTTCCGCCGTTCCTGTCGGCGGAGGGCGGGGTCTGCTCGGGATTCATGATCGCGCAGTACACCGCGGTCTCCCTGGTCGCCGAGAACCGCCGGCTCGCCGCCCCCTCCAGCCTGGACGGCGGCATCACGTCCGCATTGCAGGAAGACCATCTCAGCCACGCCACTCCGGCTGCCGCGGCCGCGCTCGCCATCATCGAGAACGCCGAACGCATCCTGGGCATCGAATTGCTGGCTGCGGCCCAGGCCTACGAACTACAGCCTGCTGCGCTTGCCAGGGCGCCCGGAACCGACGCGATCTACCGCCGCCTGCGCGAAGCAATCCCGACGTACAACGATGATCGTCCGCTCGCGGTCGACATGAATGCGGCGGGCCGATTCATCAGCAACGTCTCGCTCGAGTCTGTTGCGCTCCGGCCATCCGCGTGAGGGCGCGATTGAGTTGATTGACGATCAGAGTCCGCATGACAGGATCGGGGAGGGTCAACCGTAGCACGCGAAGGTTGACAGCGTCGACCTGGTCGAGCAACTCGATGTCGAGGTCACACCTCTGTCGAGATTGCACTCGGTGACCTCGATCGGACGCTTGCGATATTGCGTCTTGTGGGCATGGCCTGCGCCCGGGCCCGGCTCGGCCCGGCCCGGCCCGGTGCGCCCGTGCAGAGGTGGCGAAAGAGGCACGCCGCTGCTGCTTGCGCGGCCATTTCGATCGCCGGTCGCGGCTCGCCGTGGTGAAATCGAGAGCGCACTGCTGCTCGATGAACGGTTGGTTGAAGCGTTCGCAGTTGCAGTGGCGCCGGTGCTGCGCAAGCTGCATGGTGAACAAGTCAGGCTGGTGGTCGAACGGTGGGAGTCTTCGCCTTCCGGGTTGGAACTCGCGAGTTTGTTGGCCCGGGCGCGACATGACACGTCGGTCGTTCGCGCCAGAATTCGGGAAGGCAACTTTGCGCCGAATCGTCCGCCACTCGTCCTCGCGGCTGATCTCGCTTAGCGCATTGGCGTCGCGCGCCCGCGTTGGAGGGGCCTGGTCAGGAAGAGACGAACTGCTGCTCGAAGATTTAGTTCACGCCGTCTGTTCTTCCAGCCAGTGACTTCCGGGTCTGCAAGCTTCGCAACCGGACTCAACGACGATCTGGCACATTTCGCGGTTCTCAGGCGTGTCAGCCCGCCACGAAGAACATAAGGTCCAGCGCAATCGCCCCGGCAACCGCCGCCAGGCCGTAAGCCCTGATCTTGAGTCGCCGTGCCGAACAATTCAACCTCGAAGTCGCAGCCTGAATCGCTGCGATGGCTTGAAGAAGGCCTACGGACGTCGGGAGTCTTGCCGCGTCGGAGAGCCGAACCATCGCCGCGCGGAGAGTTCGACGTCGGTTCGAGCCGGTGCCTGGTCGGACGCCCAGGCGACGAAGCCGTCCGGGCGCACCAGCATCGCAGCCAATCCCAACCCGTCCCGCACGCTGCCCGACACGACCCGGATTCGATCGCTCCAGCCGTCGACGGCTTGTCCCATCGATTGGCCGCCGGTGAGATCGACCAGTACTCCCGAGCCGTCGCGAAGGTGCGCCGCGAGCCGGGTGCCGTCATCGAATTCGAGGTCGGGTGCGCTGAGGCCGACCAGTGGATGATCGCCGCCGAGGTTGTAGCGCAGCGACAAGCCCCAAAGCTGCCCGGCGAAATAGGTGGCACCGTCGCGTGTGCCCGCGAGATCGCGAACGATGCCTTCGATGGCTCTTGCGTGGGGCGTCGGCTTCATGATCACCGCTTGTGCGCGTGTCCAGTCGAGCACCCACTGGCCCACCGGATGGCGTTCGGCCTGGTAGGTGTCCAGAAGGCCGTCGGGTGCGTTGCCACGCACGGTGGCGGCCAGCTTCCAGCCGAGATTCATCGCGTCGCCCAGGCCGGCGTTCAGGCCCTGCCCCCCGAGCGCGGAATGGATGTGCGCCGCATCGCCAGCAAGCAGCACGCGCCCCCTGCGGTAGGCCGTCGCCAACATCGCGCGGTCGGTGAAACTCGTCGCGAGCCGCACCGACGACAGCGTGACATCCGTCTGCGACACTCTGCGGAGGACGGCCTGCAGGTGCTCCCGCGTGATCGCCTTGGAGCGGTCGAACGCTCCGCCGTCGAAGTCGGCGACGGAGATCTGGCCCGGCTGATTCATGTAGAAGCCGGCAGGCGTCGAGTTGCGACCCGGGCGCAGCTTTTCGGGGTCTGCAATGTCTACGACCGCGTAGTAAGCCGTGAACTCCGGCTCGGTACCCGGGAACTCGAATCCGGCCAGCTTGCGCACGACACTGCGACCACCGTCACAGCCGACCAGCCATTTCGCCTGGAACCTCGTGGCGCCCGCATGGATGGTCACGTCGTCGACACTTTCGTCGAGGCCGGTGACGGGATGCCCGCGTCGAATCTCGACCCCGAGGACAATGGCGCGTGCCGTGAGGACGGACTCGACCGATGCCATGTCGGCCGCGAAGTTGCTGGACGCAGGGTTGGGCAGGCGGTACTTCCATCCGCTCAGGTCGACCAGGGTCGGATCGATCGGAATGCCGGCGAAGTGACCGACTTGCGCCTTGCGGGCCGGGCCCGCCAACGCACCCTTTGAAGCATCGGCGCTCGCGTGACGCGAGGTATCAGCCGCTGTCAGCAGTTCGTCCAGCAATGCGCGACGGTAGAGCGCTTCGGAGGTCGACACGGATAGCCCGCGGATGCCGAGCGGTGGAAGCTTCAGCGGCGTCAGCGGACTCTCGGCCTGCTCGATGACAAGAACGTCGAGCTTGGCGAGCGCGAGTTCGCATGCGAGAAAGAGGCCGACCGGGCCGGCGCCAGCGATGATGACGTCGTGGAGACGGGGAGAAGAGGGGGTGTTCATGGATCGATCTCGAAAAGATGTGTCGTCAGCTCCAGTGAGAACACGACGGCGTCTGCCGTGCGCGATTCCTTCCGGAGTCGTGGCGCAACTGATCGAATCGAAGAGGACATGGAGCGTCCAGCTCCCTTCCAAGTCGCAGGCATCCCGTGCGATGCAGGCGCGTGCATGCGCGAGCCCACGCCGCGCGTGGTCTGTTCGAGGACTAGGGAAGCGAGCGCGGACCTGTACCGCTCGGGCGGCTCAACAGGTGACGCAGAACGTCACGCGTGGTCTCCGGCTTCGCCTGGAAGACAACGCGGTCGATGATTCGACAGTGCGAATGAAGCTGGATTCGCTGGACGTATAGGCCGCACCGATTGGTGGTGGGATGTAGGGAAATGGCCCCTGCAAGAGGTGCGGGACGACTATTTTTCAGTGTAGCAGCGTCTCAAGCCGGTGTCGTGGGACGCGAACCTCGGCAGCGGCTACAACGTGAACATGGGCATCCTGCTCGCGTTCATCTTTGTCTGGAACATGGTGGGTGCCAATGCTCGTCGCGCCGCTTCAGGCAGTCGAGGCGGAGCCGCATCGCTGCCCCCGCTCCACAGGCGTTCATTTCAGCAGACGTAACGAAGCGACGCCCAAGTTCATTGTTGCGGATCGTCGATCGAGATACCTTTGGCTCCGGAAAACCTGGACGCTGGAGACCTGATGCAGACCGAAGCCCCGCCTCGCGCATGGAACACGCGCCGCGCCGAAAAGGCCCAGCGCCTTGCGCGTGCGGCCGTGATCGCCGATGGGCGCGTCGTGCCGAGCTGCGATATCGTTGCGTTCCTGGAAGCGGTGATCGCGCCGCACGACCGGGTCGTGCTCGAGGGCAACAATCAGAAGCAGGCCGACTTCCTGTCGCGCTCGCTCGCGCAGGTCGACCCCGCCAAGGTCCACGGCCTGCACATGATCATCCCGAGCGTGAGTCGGGCCGAGCAGCTCGACTTGTTCGAGCGCGGCATCGCGCGCAAGCTCGATTTTTCGTATGCCGGCGCGCAGAGCCTGCGCATCTCCCAGTTCCTTGCTGACGGACTCCTCGAGATCGGTGCGATCCACACCTACATCGAGCTCTACGGGCGGCTCTATGTGGACCTGACGCCGAACGTCGTGCTGGTCGCGGGCTTCAAGGCCGACCGGGCCGGCAACCTCTACACCGGCGCGAGCACCGAGGACACACCGGCGCTCGTGGAAGCTGCGGCGTTCCGCGACGGCATCGTCATCGCGCAAGTCAATGAAATCGTCGACGATGTCGGCGACCTGCCGCGCGTGGACATCCCGGGCTCGTGGATCGACTTCGTCGTGCAGGCCGACAGGCCTTTCTTCATCGAGCCGCTCTTCACGCGCGACCCGCGCCTCGTGAAGCCGGTGCATGTCCTGATGGCGATGATGGCGATCCGCGGCATCTACGAGCGTCACCAGGTGCAGTCGCTCAACCATGGCATCGGCTTCAATACCGCGGCGATCGAGCTGATCCTGCCGACCTACGGCGAACAGCTCGGCCTCAAGGGCAAGATCTGCCGCCACTGGGCCCTGAATCCGCACCCGTCGCTGATTCCGGCCATCGAGAGCGGCTGGGTCGAGAGCGTGCACTCGTTCGGAGGCGAGTTGGGCATGGAGCGCTATGTCGCGGCGCGACCCGACGTGTTCTTCACGGGCTCCGACGGCTCGATGCGCTCGAACCGGATGCTGTGCCAGCTGGCCGGCCAGTATGCGGTGGACCTGTTCATCGGTTCGACGTTACAGGTCGACGGCGACGGCCACTCGTCGACCGTCACGCGTGGCCGGCTCTCCGGCTTCGGCGGTGCGCCCAACATGGGTCACCAGCCGGGTGGGCGCCGCCATTCGAGCGCGGCCTGGCTCAGCATGTTGCAGACCGATAGCCCGCTCGAGCGCGGACGCAAGCTGGTGGTGCAGATGGTGGAGACCTTCCAGGCGGGCGGCAAGCCGACCTTCGTCGAATCCCTCGACGCGGTACAGGTTGCCAGCGACTCGGGAATGGCGCTGGCGCCCGTGATGATCTACGGTGACGACGTCACGCACGTGTTGACGGAAGAAGGCATCGCGTACCTGTACAAGGCGCAGTCGCTTGCGCAGCGCCAGGCCATGATCGCCGCCGTGGCGGGCGTGACGCCGGTGGGGATGCGCGCAGACCCGACGACGACGCAGCGGCTTCGCAGCGACGGTTTGGTGGCTCTGCCCGAAGACCTCGGTGTGGATCGCAGGCAGGCGACACGCTCGCTGCTGGCGGCCAAGAGCATGGCGGATCTGGTCGAGTGGTCGGGCGGGTTGTACGAGCCTCCGGCGCGCTTCAGGAGCTGGTGATGAGCGCGATCGTCCACAACGCTCGTTCGATCGTCGATTCCGCCTGCCATGCAACATGGGCGCAGGAGCTTGGCGCGCACGTGGTCGCTTCGCTGATCGACGAGGCCTGCCTGTCACCGAAGCCCGGCCTCGTGGACAGCCGGGGCAACGGCTCGCACGCCGATCTCGACCTGGCGCTGATGCAGCGCTCCGCGCGTGCGCTGGAGCCGGCCTTCGCATCGATGGCCGCCGCCGGGGCCTTGGCAGGCGCGCCGACGGTCGCCTTGCGCGAGACCCTGGGACGCATCGGACGCGACGCCGAAGCCACGATGATGGCCACCACCCGCGGCGTGAACACCCATCGCGGGGCCATCTGGGCGCTCGGGTTGCTCGCGGCCGCCGCAGCGACCGGGCGCGGCAATGCGGACGCAGCGCGGACGGCAGCGATCGCCGGGGCCATCGCGAGGCACCCGGACCGGGGCGCCCCCGGGCGTACGGGTCACAAGGGCGAGCAGGCCTGTCGCCAGTTCAAGGTTGCGGGGGCCCGAGGACAGGCACAGGCCGGATTCCCGCACCTGATCGAGCTGGGGTTGCCCGAACTCAGGCGAAGCCGCGCACGTGGCGACGGCGAGGCGTCGGCACGCCTGAACGCATTGCTGGCGATCATGAGCTGCCTCGACGACACCTGCGTGCTGGCGCGCGGCGGCGTGGTGGCCTTGCGGCAGGTGCAGGACGGCGCGTCGGGTGTCCTGGCGGCCGGCGGGGCCGGCACCCTGGCCGGCCGGCGCGCGTTGCGCAGTTTCGGGCAACAGGCAGTGGCCGCAAACGTGTCGCCCGGTGGCTCCGCGGACCTGCTCGCTGCCACCCTGTTTCTCGACCGCATCGACCCTGCCGTCGACGCGCGACCCACGCACCAACCTTTGCGGAGGCTTCATGGAGAAGCATGAATATCGCTACCCTGCCGGCGCGCCGGCGACCGGCCGAGTCATCGTCGGCGTCGTCAGCTCAGGGGATCTGGAGGTGTTGCTCGAGCCGGCGCCCGCCGGCACGACCACCGTGCGCCTGACGACGTCGGTCGACGGCTACGGTCGCGTGTGGCAGGCACAGCTCGATCGCATCTTCCAGGGGTCGTCGGTCGGCCCGGCGGGCCCTGCGGTCGACCTCGAGATCAACGACTTCGGCGCCACGCCCGGCGTCGTCGGCATGCGCATTGCGCAAGCCTTCGGCTCGATCGGTGCGTCCCAGGGAGTCAGGCCATGAGCGGCGCTGCAGCGCTGTTGGCGCGCGACAGTTTTGTCGAGCTGGCCGCACGTGAGCGAGTCCGAGCCTTGATGGACGGCCGTGCGTTTCGCGAGCTCATCGACCCGTTCGAGCGCGTCACATCGCCCTGGCTGGCGCGTCAGGGCGTGGTCACGCAGGCGGATGACGGGGTCGTGGTCGCCAAGGGCGAGATCGCGGGCCAGCCAGCGGTGATCCTCGCGATCGAGGGGGCGTTCCAGGGTGGCAGCCTCGGCGAAGTGGGCGGCGCAAAGATCGCCGGCGCACTCGAACTCGCCGCGCAGGACAACCGGCGCGGCATTCCGACGCGAGCGGTGATCCTCTTCGAGACCGGCGGCGTGCGCCTGCAGGAGGCTAACCTCGGCCTGGCGGCGATCGCCGAGATCCATGCAGCGATCGTCGATCTCCGACGCTACCAGCCCGTGATCGGCGTCATCGCCGGCACGGTGGGGTGTTTCGGCGGCATGTCGATCGCCGCCGGCCTGTGCAGCTACCTGGTCGTGACGCGCGAGGCACGCCTCGGGCTGAATGGCCCCCAGGTGATCGAGCAGGAAGCGGGCATCGTCGAATACGATTCTCGCGATCGCCCCTTCGTCTGGAGTTTCACGGGCGGACGACAGCGCGCGGATACCGGGCTGGCCGATGTCTTCGTCGACGACGATGCGTCTCTCCTGCGGCAGGCCGTGATCGCGCTGTTCGAGCGTGGTCGGCCGGCGACCGAGCGCAGCGACGCCTGGCGCCACTACCTCGATCGCCTGTCTCGCTACGATCCGGCGCGCCAGGCGACGCCGGAGATCGTCCGACAACTGCTCGAACCGGGAGCGTCCTCGTGAACATCGAAACGACAAGTCGTGGCGCCACCTGGTTGGCGGCGTTGACCGACGGCGCCGCGCCACTGACCGGCTACCCGCCATCGGTGCAGGTGGTCGACGGAGCCCTCGCGGACCAGCGTTGTCGCTATGTCGCCGTGCTTCCGGACGCCGCCAATGCCTGGCCACGCGCCCGCACCGGCGAGATCGGCGTCATCGAGGGCTGGGAGCTGGCCCGGGCAGTGCACGAGGTGATCGACGCGGATCGCGCAGCACCGAAACGCGCGATCGTCGCCGTGGTCGATGTCACCAGCCAGGCTTACGGCCGGCGCGAGGAGGCGTTCGGCATCCATGAGGCCCTGGCCGGCGCTGCAGGCGCCTACGCACAGGCTCGCCTGGCCGGCCACCCGGTGATCGCGCTGATCGTGGGCAAGGCGATGTCGGGCGCGTACTTGGCGCATGGCTACCAGGCGAACCGGATCATCGCGCTCAACGATGCGGGGGTCATGGTCCACGCGATGGGCAAGGCGGCGGCGGCGCGGGTCACGATGCGCAGCGTCGAGGACTTGGAGCGGCTCGCGGCCGAGGTGCCACCGATGGCCTACGACATCTCCAGCTACGCCACGCTGGGCCTGCTGTGGCAACTGCTCGACGTGGATAGCGCGGATCGACCGTGCGCGGTGGACCTCGCCGATGCGCGTCACGCGCTGATCGTGGCCCTTGACGACATCCGCGCCGATCCGTCGCCGGATCTGCGCAGCCGGCTGGGCGGCCCGAATCGCGGCGCGTCGTCGTTGGTGCGCGAAAAGCTGCTCGCGCAGTGGTGAGCCGACATGGGCGCCGCCGCTGTTGCTGATGCTGCCGGTCATCGCCCACACGACCTGTTGTGGGTCGACGATGCGTCGGCGCTGATCCCGGTCGACGTGTTTCCCGAATGGGCCATGACGCCCTGGCTCTCGGTCGCCCCGGTCGTGGTACGCAGGGCCGGCGTGCTGCGCGGCGATCGCATCCCCGTGGGCCTGCGTGGCGCGATGCGCAGCGAACGATGTGCCGCGCACGTCGCGGCCAATCGGGTCACGCGCAGCGTCAGCCCCGAGGACATCGCGCGTCGCGTGTCGAACCGCGCGCAGGTCCGCGCCTCGACGCTGCCCTGCCTGTGCACGCTGGCGCGCATCGCCCCCGCGCTCGACGGGATGTCGCTGGGTTGGGGCGTCACCGGCGGTGTCGGTTTCACGTTGGCGAGCGGCTTCGACGTCCTGCGCCCTGACAGCGATCTCGATCTGCTCGTTCGGGCGCCGCGGCGCGGCGATATCGACGCGCTCCACGCGGTGGCGGCGCTCGTCGTCGACGCCGCGTCGGGCATCGACGTGCAAGTGGAGACACCCTGCGGCGCCTTCGCGCTGAAAGAGTGGCTGCGCACTGGTGGGCCGGTGCTCCTGAAGACCACGGACGGGCCAGTGTTCTGCGACGATCCCTGGCACCCGGACGCCCTCGACATCGCCCGCGCGACGGCCGGCGCAGGCGCGTGAGCGTCCTCTTCACGTATCCTGGCCAGGGCGCGCAGCGCGGAGGCATGCTGCATGGGTTGCCGTCGGATCCCGTCGTCAGCCAGACGCTCACCGAAGCCAGCGACACGCTGGGCCGTGACGTCCTGGCGCTCGACACCGAGGCGGCACTCCGCTCGTCCGTCGCCGTGCAGGTGGGCTTGCTCGTCGCCGGCGTGGCGATGAGCCGCCACCTGATCGATGTCGCGGGGCCGCCCGACGGCGTGGCCGGCCTGTCCGTCGGCGCCTATCCCGCAGCCGTTGTCGCCGGTGCGCTGTCCTTTGCCGATGCACTGCGCCTGGTCGAGCGGCGCGCGCGATTGATGGAGGCGGCGTTCCCGAGTGGCTATGGCATGACCGCGATCCTGGGCCTCGACGTCTCCGTGCTGGCACCGCTCGTGGCGCAAGTGCATGCGCCGGAGTCGCCGGTCTACCTGGCGAACATCAACGCGCCGGCCCAGCTCGTGATCGCCGGTGCCTCAGTGGCGATGGCGCGCGTCGGCGTGCTGGCCCAAGGGCAGGGCGCGCACGGCCTCAAGCCCGTCGCGATCAGCGTGCCGTCGCACTGCGCCTTGCTCGAGGCGCCGGCAGCCGTGCTGGCACGCGACGTCGCGGCGGTGCCAATGGCGGCGCCTCGGCTGCAGTTCTTCAGCGCCAGCCTCGGTCGCGAGCTGCGTGACGCGGCTCGCGTTGCCGACGACCTCGCCGGCAACATGGCGCGCCAGGTACGGTGGCACGACACCACGACGCTGGCGCACGAGCGTGGCGTGCGCCTCAGCATCGAGATGCCCCCCGGCCAGGTGCTGACCCGGCTCGGGGCGGCGGCATTTTCGGATGCGCTATTCGTCGCGGCGTCCGACACGCGCGTCGACACGCTGGCGGTGCTGATGGAGCGCGAACGGCGGCGCGAGACCTGAGCAGCGGGCCGCGCTCCGGCAGTTCACGTCATGAGCGCCCGGGTTGCGAAGAACAGCACCGACGGCCCCAGCAGGCAGCCCAGACCGGTGTGGAACGTGGCGACGAGCGCACCGTAGGGCACGAGCTTGCGGTCGGTCGCCGCGAGGCCGGCCGAGACGCCGCTGACAGTGCCCGCCAGGCCGCCGAAGACCATCGCCGAGCGCGGCGTCCTCAGCCGGAGGAACTTTGCCGCGATGGGCGTACCTATCATGACGATGATCGCCTTGATCAGGCCCGTCGCGATGCTCAGCGCCATCACGTCCGAGCTTGCGCCAATCGCGGCACCGGTGACCGGGCCGACGATGTAGGTAATGGCGCCGGCACCGATGGTCGTCATGCTCACCGGGTCCGAATAGCCCATGCTCCAGGCCACCGAGGCGCCGACCACGAAGGGTAGGAACGTCCCCAGGAGCAGGGCGCACACGCCGACCAATCCGGCCTTGCGCGCTTCTGTCGCCTGGACTTCGAAGGCGGTGGCCACGATCGCGAAGTCGCGCAGCATCGCGCCACCCATCAGGCCGATGCCGCCGAACAGCGACAGATCGGCCAGGCCCTTGTGTCCGCCTGTCGCGAGGCCGCCCCAATAGGCCAGCGCGAGGCCGATGACGATCGCGATCGCCGAACCGTGAACGCGCCCCATCGTCAGGCGCTTCGATACCTGCATCGACAACAGCATCACGACACCCACGACGGCAAACGCCGTGACGAGGCCGTTCTGAGCGGCCGCCTTCTGGAGAAGTTCGAACATGGGGGTCACTCCGCTTCGGTCAGCAGGACGTTGTCGTGGCGCGCCGGCGTCGTCTCGGCGACGACCGGCCCGCGCTCGGTGCGATTGATGAGCGCGATGGCGCAGGCGCAGACGAGCACGGCACCGAATGCCGACAGCAGCGCGACCGGGCCACCGCGCAGCGCCGCGACCACGTCCTGCTGGGCTGCCATCGCCACCACCACCGGGATGTACATCGCTCCCCAGTATTCGACGCCCAGCTCGGTGAGCTTGGGCAAGAAATTCCGCTTGGCCATGTAGAGGCGCGCGAAGATCAGCAGCAGCATCGCGATGCCCACCCCGCCGACATTGGTCTTGACACCCAGCGCATGGCCGAGCAGATCGCCGAGGAAGATCCCCAGCAGGTGGCATGCTGCAAGCAATGCAGTTCCGTAGACGATCATTCGAGTCTCCTGTGTCTAGGCCGGTGTGCGGCATCTTGATCTCGGCCCGAGCGCACGGCGCGTTCGAAGTCCTTGAGAATGAAGATATCCGTCAGCCTGGAGGCGATCAATGAAGGGTCGACGCGAACGCTTACGCTCGCTGCAACGATCGGGGGTTTACCCGGGCTCCGAGGGCCCCGATGGAATCAGGTCCGCGGCGTGCGATGCGCCATGCGGCACACCGATGCCAGCGCGAGGAGGTTGGGGTCGCGTTCGCGCGTACGCATGAAACTCAGCCCGATGGTCTGGCGCATCAGGTAGCACGGCTTCAGCGGGATCAATTGCACCTTGTCCTTGAAGACGTCGCGCACTCGGCCCGGCAACAGTGTGTAGCCCACGCCACCGCTGACCAGGTTCATCAGCGAAAAGATGTCGTTCACCTTCATCACGACGTTGGGTTCGAACTGCGCGACGCGAAACGCCTCGACGAAGCCGTTGAAGGTCACAAACCCGTCGCCCAGGCTGACGAAGCGGTCCTGCGCGCAGTCACGCAGGTCGATTGCATCGACGTCGGCGTATGGCGACCCGACCGGTGCTGCGAAGAAGATGTCGTCTTCGAAGAGGGGGATGCTCTCGATGTCGGGCTCCTCGCTCGTGATGGCGGCCAGCACCGCGTCGATCTCGCCTTTCTTGAGCTTGAAAACAAGGTTGGCGTTCGAACCCAGGATCAGTTCGGCTTGCAGGTCGGGCTTGCGCACCTTGAGGTCGATGATCACGCGCGGCACCGTGGCGACCGTCAGGGAGTACAGCGAGCCGATGCGGATCAGGTCTGCGGAATAGCCGCCGGCGGCGCGCGTGGCCTGAATGCCGTCGTCCATCAGCTTGAGCACGTCGCGGCCGAACTCCGCCAGAACCTCCGCCGCGTCCGTAGGAATGAGATTGCGACCTTCGTGGCGGAACAACTGGCAGCGAACCCCTTCCTGCAGCGAATGAAGGGCGCGGTGCACGCTGACCGTGCTGACATCGAGCAGCTCGGCCGCGCGGGCAAGGTTCCCGGCCTTCAGGTAGGCCAGGAGTACTTCGAGCTTGCGGAAGGTGATCTCCTCGCTGATTCGATCTTGCATGGGATCAGATCTCCAGGGGACGGCGCGTTGGCAAGGCTCGCTGTCAAGAAAATTCGTGGACGTCGCCGGCCTCTGCCAGCGACATGGTCGCCCACCTCAGCCGGTCCGTTGCGATTCGTCGACCCGGCCGGGACTCTGATTCGGCCAGCGCGACGCAGGCAGTTGGATCATTGATCGTCGCGACGAAGCTTACGGTGACCAGGCGTCCAGGGGACGAGCTGGAAATCTACCACGTCGTATCTCGCAAATTCCTGCAAAGCCCTGTCATGCCGGAGTTAACCCTCGATCATTTCATCTGGAGTAAATATCGCACAGGCTCGCTAATGGACGCTTCTCGCTTCAGTCGTTAAGGTAATTAAATGGACGCGTGCCGTCGATACAGGTAGTGCCGGGCCGTTCTTTGTTATCAAAACGAAATGGCGAAACGCCAAGGAGACATTCAGTGAAGCTCAGCAGAAATCGGCTTGCCGCAGGTGAATTTCCAGCGGGCCTGGCCTGCATCGCGGTTGCAGCCATGATGGTTGTGACGTCCGCGCAAGCGCAGAACACCGCCCCCTCGGCTTCGGACTCGGATCGCCGAGATCAGCAGATCTCGGATCTGCAGCGCCAGATCGACGAATTGAAGGCACTCCTGAAGCAAGGCGCGCAGGGTACCGTTGAATCCCGAACGACGTCGACCCCAAGCGCTTCGAATGCTCCTGCCAATATGGCGCCTTCGCCGGACCGTGTGCGCCTGAGCGAAACGCCTTCCGGCTATCGCTTTATCAATACGGAGACCACCAATATTGGTATCTACGGCCTCCTCGATCTGACCATTGGATCCTCGTCAACCGGAGGCCCCAATGCCAATCCCAACGCAGCCACTGGAGGCGTGACAAACAAGCGCTGGACCGGACTCGACGTTTCCTGGATGAACGGCAATCGCTGGGGAATTCAAGGCAGTCACGTGCTTGACAAGGAAACCGCGACGAACCTGGTGATCAAGCTCGAGAGCGAATTCGAGCTTCCGACGGGCAATTTCGACGGAGGGTATACCGCTCCTGTCCTGTTCAATCGCGATGCGTGGATCGGGCTCCAGAGCCCGACTCTCGGGCTGTTGACCTTCGGGAGGCAGGATTCACTCGGTCGGGATGTGAACATGATCTGGGCGAACCCCTTCAGTACCGACAAGAACGGCTATTCTGAAGGCGGTTGGATGAACAACCAGGTGATGTATCAGCTCATGGAGTATTCGGGTTCTCCGACCGGCAATCGCTGGGACAGCTCCGTCGTTTGGAAAAAGGTTTCCGGCAATTGGATGGCGTCGCTGGGATACCAGTTTGCCGGCCTGCAGAATACGCAGCCAAGCAATGGCGGAACCGACGTCGTCGACACTGGCAAGGGGCTCAAGGGAACTCAACAGGCCGTGGGGATTGGCTACAACTCCACGGATAATATTTGGCATGCCAGTGCCTCCGCCACGCACGCGAACTATGACGGGTATGGCAAAAAGGTGTTCAGCCTTGGCGGGAACTTCCGCCCGATCCATGAGTTGCGCTTGAATGGTGGCGTCTATCGCGCCGACATCGGTCAGCCGATCGCCGTGGGCAATCGCAAGGATCTTGCCTGGACGCTTTCTGCCCAAATCTATCCAGCAGGGAAATTTGACTATGCCTTGGCCTACTATCACATTTCGGCGACCAATGCCGGGAATGCGGGAGGCAACACGCTTCAACCATTTGATCTGACCGCCAATATCGCTTCCGCAGCCAGCGGGAAGTGGGATACCTTCTACGGTGCGGCGTTCTATAGATGGGATTCTCAAACGGATTTCTATCTCGCGTGGGACACTTCACGGGTCTCCGGGGGATACAACTCCGGCTATTTCAATGGAAATCGAAATATCAACCAGGTCGGACTTGGCGCAAGGTATTTTTTCTGATTCAGGCCTGGGTGACATCAATTGAATCGGATTGGCCCGAGTTGGTTCGGGAATAACAATCCTGGCCGATGGAACGGTTGGCCCTGTCGCGCATCACCGGAGACTTCACCATGAAATCCTTCCTGCAAGACCTCCGTATCGGTGCTCGACTAGCTCTGAGTTTTGGGGGCGTCATCGTTCTCCTGTTGGCCTTGGCAGGCTTCACGATGCTGGAGATGTCCAAGGTGCGCGGCATTGCCACGGAGGTCAGCCAAGCCCAGGCCGAGCGCATGGCGCTCGCACAGGAATGGCGTCAAAACATCGCCGTCAATGCGCAGCGAGCGCTGTCGATCGGACTGAGCTCGGATCGCTCATTGGCGTCGCACTTCGAGGCCGACATGAAACGCACGACGGCGCGCACGTCGGAGGTGCAGAAGCGTTTCAGCGAGTTGGAGATGACGCCGGACGGCCAGGCCGTCCAGGACAAGCTGGGCGCAATGCGCAAGCGCTACCTCTCCGGTCGCGACACGATGATGAAGGCCCTGAGCGACGGAGACGAGGACGGCGCGAAAAAGCTGGCCGCGGCGTTCGAGCCGATCGTCGTCGAATACGTCGCGGTCGCAACGGAGTTGGTGGACTTCGAGGCCGCGCGCAACCAGTCGCTGAGTGCGGAGGTGACCGGCGCCATGGATTTCATGCGAATGGCCACGTGGGCGACCACCGCCGCGTGCGCGCTCGTGGCCAGCTTGCTGGGGTGGCTCCTGAACCGCAGCATCGTGCGTCCGGTCGCAGCGGCGCAGCGCGCCGCGGACCGCATCGCAGGAGGTGACCTCAGCATCGACATCGAGCAGGTCGGGCGCGATGAAGTTGGTCGCCTGATGCAGTCGGTCGCGAAGATGCAGGACGCCCTGCGCGTGCTCGTTGGCGGCATTCGTCTGTCGGTCGATAGCATCGGCGTGGCGAGCTCCGAGGTCGCTGTGGGCAATCTGGACCTGAGCGCACGCACCGAGCAGGCCGCGGCGAACTTGCAGCAAACGGCGAGTTCCGTCGAGCAGATTGCTGGAACGGTGCGTCAGAGCGCAGACTCGGCCAAGCAAGCCGACCGCCTTGCGCAACAGGCCTCCGGTGTTGCCGCGAAGGGCGGCGAGGCCGTTATAGAGGTGGTGCGCACAATGGAAGGGATTCAGGCGAGCTCGAAAAAGATCGCGGACATCATCGGCACCATCGACGGCATCGCGTTCCAGACCAACATTCTGGCGCTCAACGCAGCGGTAGAGGCCGCTCGCGCCGGCGAGCAGGGTCGTGGATTCGCTGTCGTTGCCGCCGAAGTACGAGGCCTGGCGCAGCGTAGCGCCAGTGCAGCCAAGGAAATCAAGACCCTGATCGGTGACAGCGTCGAGCGAGTCGAGACCGGTTCCAAACAAGCGCAGCAGGCCGGATTCACGCTGAACGAAGTCGTCTCCAGCGTGAGGCACGTGTCCGACATCGTGGGGGAAATCTCCACGGCGACCGCGGAGCAATCCCAGGGTATCCGCGAAATCAACCAGGCGGTCTCGAACCTGGATCAGGCGACGCAGCAAAATGCCGCCCTCGTCGAGGAATCGGCAGCCGCCGCTGCAAGCCTCAAGGAACAGGCAAAGACCCTCGGGCATCTCGTGCAACAGTTCCGCCTCGCGATCTGAAGTGTTGGCGCTGACACCGAAGTGAGTCACTGTTTGCGGCCATGCCGTCGGTCATTGCGCCATGCGGTTCGACTCCAGGGTGACATGCCAATTGAGCGCGCCGCGTGCTTTCGTGGCGCCGTTGCGCATCTGAGCGGCGGCTCACCATGGCGTCAGCGCTACCAGGGAACGATCAATCACTGGCAAAGCGCTGAAAACGGCGAGAAGGCACTTGAATGCGTATTCTGATTGCGGAGGACGATCAGGTTCTCGCCGACGGGTTGCAGCGTTCGCTCCGCGGCTCCGGCTATGCCGTCGACCAGGTCTCGAGCGGCACCAAAGCCGATGTGGCGCTCGCGTCGCACGAGTTCGACCTGCTGATTCTCGACCTGGACCTGCCGCGACTGCACGGCCATGAGGTGCTACGCAAGCTGCGTGCCCGCGGATCAACGCTGCCGGTGATGATCCTCACAGCGACAGACAGCGTCGACCAGCGGGTAAAGAGCCTCGACCTCGGCGCCGACGACTTCATGGCCAAGCCCTTTTCTCTGCCTGAGCTTGAAGCACGCTTGCGTGCCCTCATGCGCCGAGGGCTGGGCACCGCATCGAACACGATCAAGCACGGTCCGCTGACGCTCGACGTCACAGGTCGCATCGCCTACCTCAATGACCAGATGATCGAGCTGTCGGCGCGCGAGATCGGCGTGCTCGAGGTGCTGCTGCAGCGTGCCGGACGGCTTGTGAGCAAAGACCAGCTCGTCAACCGCCTGTGCGAATGGGGCGCGGAAGTGAGCAACAACGCGATCGAGGTATACATCCATCGGCTGCGCAAGAAGATCGAGCAGCACCCGATCCGCATTGCGACGGTGCGCGGACTTGGTTACTCCCTCGAGAAGATCGCCAGCTGACGGGGGTGCGAAAAAATCAGGCAGGTTGCGTGAAGTACAGCATCACGTTGGCCTGATGTATGGAGACCGCGGCGGCGAAGTCGAAATGCGAGCCCGCTGAGTCGCCGTGTTTGTGAAGACGTGCGGCGCATTGGCCGGGATGTCGACTCTCATGCCGGTCCGTCCCACCTGACTAGAGCCACCGCGCTGCCGCGTCCGCCGTATCTTGCTGTGTCGTGTTGAAGGCGATGGCTGCGGCAGGCGCGGCCTGGTGGACGGCATTTACCAGCCGCTCGAAGAGCGGCAGACTCTTCGGCGGGATGCGGATGCCGCCACCGATGACGACGGCATCGTAGACCGTGGCGGTGAGGTGCTTGGGCTGTCCGACCTCTCATCTGCGTGACAGCCCTGATGGGAATCGTGTCGATCACAATGTCGTACGACGTGCCCACCATCGCCGCCCCGAGATTGCGCCTTCAAGAAGGGACTTGCCTGGGCGAGTTCGGCTCAGGCGGGCATGTCAAGAGCGCGACGGAGGGCGGGTGGGGGCGGTAGCAATGAGTGCTGGCACCGCACGAGAACCAACTGCTTTGGACCCTCCATAGGTGTGAGCCTACATCCACACCCGGTAGGCCCAGAAGCTTTCCTCCTCGCGGATTCGTCGGCGCAGCTCCGCGGGCGAGAAGCCGGTCATGCGGCGCGTCGTGCGGGTGAGGTGAGATTGATCCGCATAGCCGCAGTCGGCCGCGACGTCGGCCCAGCTCAGGCGACCGGCGTCGTCGGCGGCGATTGCGTCGAAGAACGCACGCTCCAGACGGCTGATGCCTTGGAGCTCGCGCATCGGCTGGCCAGCCCACAGTTTCACGCGGCGTTCGAGCTGGCGCAGGCTGGATCCTACCGAAGTCTGCGCGGCTCGCATCGCCAGGCCATGCGCCCAGTCGTGGTAGCGGTGGCCCGCAAGCGCGTGCTTGGGCCGCACGGCGTCCCAGCGCGGCTCAAGGAAGTCTTGCAGGCGTCCCACGCGCGTGGCGTCGTCGGCTTCCGCGGCGATGGTTTCGCACATCGCCTGCCATTCGGGTGGCAGCACCTCGCGCGCGTCGACGAGCCGGTTGAGGAATTCAGCCGGGTCGAGGCCGGTGAGCAGGCGCAGCGCGTCGGGCATCAGCAGCAGCATCATGCCGTGCCCGGGACCCGTGTTCCAGCTCACGGAGGGGCCGTTGAAAGGGCCGGCGAGGACGATGCGGCCCTCGATGGGCAGGCGCGGGTCCTCCAGGCGCGCCGGGCGTTCGGGGAAAGGGCCGAGCACGCGCTCGCTGGAGCCGCCCAACCACCAACTGATCGAGCACAGTGGCGTAGCGGGGAAGTAGTTGAAGCGCTGCTCAGGGGACAGCGCGACGCCGCGGGTATCGCGCGTCATTGCACCGCGCACGCAGGCCGACAGCGACAGGCGTGGCGTCCACAGACGGTTGAGCGCGGCCGAGACCGGCGCGGTCGGTTCGATGACGATGCTCATCAGCGCCAGTTTAGACGCGTACGCATGGCCAGTGGTAGTTGACCCCGCCGTGTCGACTTCGTTCAAGCCCGCGCGGGCGCAAGGTTGCACGATGGCCACCATGAACACACGAACCGCCGCTCCTCAGGGTGTGCCGCCGCAGGCCACGCCACCGCACGCGCCCCCGCCAGCCTTGCCCGACCCACCGCTGCCCGGTCCGGCCGACCGCCTCTGGGGCTTCCCGCTGCTGGGCGCGATGAAACGCGACTACCTCGGCTTCACGATTGGCCTGCAGCGAGAGTACGGGGACCTGGTCACGATGCGCATTGGCTTCGACCGCACCGTCGACGTCTTCGCACCGGACGCGGTGCGCGAGGTTCTGGTCGACAACGCCGCGAAGCTCGTGCGTTGGGAACGAGGCGTTGAAGTGTTCGAGGGCTTGCTGGGGCGCGGCGTGCTGGTCACCGAGGGCGCGGTCTGGCAGCGCCAGCGACGCATGCTGCAGCCGGCATTCACGCCCCGACGCGTCGCAGCGCAGGCCGGCCTGATGGTAGAGGCGATCGCGGCGACCTTCGAGCGCGAGCTGCCCGCCGCGCCGGCCGGCGGCGTCTGCGAGATCGCCACGGATACCCTGTTCGCCAGCCTCGCGATGAACGTGATCCTGCGCACGATGTTCAGCAGCAGCGAGGCGCAGGACACACGCGGCGCTGCCGCCGCAACGCAGGTGCTGTCGCAGGTCGCGCTGCGCGAGATGTTCTGGCCGGTCACGTTGCCTGACTGGTTGCCGCTCCCGGGCAAGCGCGCCAAGCGCGGGGCGCTGCGCGAACTGCGCGCGCTCGTGCGTGGCCACATCACGCGCCGTCGCGCCGCGATCGCCGCCGGCGCGACGGTGCCGCGCGACGACCTGCTCGCCACGCTGATCGACCTGCGCGATACCGACGGCCCCGAGGCCACCGGCAAGGGCCTGTCGGATCAGGAGATCTTCGACCAGTGCGTCAACGCCTTCCAGGCCGGGCACGAGACTGCCGCCACCGCACTGCTCTGGTGGAGCCGTCTGATGGCCGAGCACCCGCAGGCGGCCGCGCAGGCGCGCGCGGAGGTCGATGCCGTCCTCGGCGGACGCGATCCGACGGCGGCGGATCTGCCCGCTCTACCGTGGCTGACGGCGACGCTGAAGGAGTCTATGCGCCTGTACCCGCCGATCGCGGGACTGATGACGCGCCGCGCGACCGCCGATCTGGTCGTCCAAGGCCGGACGATCCGGCGCGGCACGCTGTTGCGGATCACACCGTGGGTGCTGCAGCGCGACCCGCGCAACTTCCCCGAGCCGGACGTCTTCCGCCCCGAGCGCTTCCTGCCGGACGCACCGGCGCCGCAGCGCGGCGCGTCGATTGCCTTCGGCGCCGGGCCGCGGGTGTGCATTGGCCAGCACTTCGCTCTGCTAGAGATGACTCTGGCCGCGGCGATGCTGCTGCAGCGTTGGACGCTGGCGCTGCCGCCGGGGGCAGGACCAGTTGAGTTGGATATGAACGTCACTCTGCGACCCAAGGGAGGTGTGCGGCTGCGCCTCCAGGCGCGCGAGTGCATGGCTGCGGCCCTCCCGGTGCCCGCCCCTGAGCGGCACGCAGCGGCAAGCACGCGCCCATACGCACTGCCTGCACCTTCGGCGCACCCATAGGGCGATGAACTGAACCGCACATTGAGGTTGCGCTGGGAATGAAGGTAGCGAGGCTGGTTAAGGAATTCGCGCAGGCTCACCGAAAGGACACGAAAATTCCGGCAAATGGGGTGCGGCGCAATTCGGACGCGGGCGGTTGCTCCCTGCTCGAGCTGCGACCCCTGGATGATGGCGTCCAGGTCGATGGCCTTGCCGCCGTCGCGAAAGGTGTAGCGCCCGTTCAGTTGGATGTGCCACCAAGCGGGGCATGTCGCTGCGTGAGTCCGTTGTGCAAGTGCGTGGCGCAGCGAGTCACTCCAGGGCTGGATGTGATGCAGCGCCGCCTCCAGGCTCTATCAAGGGAAGACGTCTTGATCTACCGTGCTCGCACCACTGCTACGCCCCTCCCCAGCATCCGGTACCTAAACACATGACCAAAGCGCGCGCCGTGCCCATGCCTAGCAACAGCGTGCTTGCGCCGCTTTACGCGGGAGCGGACCTTTTGGACGCCTTTGCAATTCGACTGCCGGAGGGGGCCAGCGATGATCTAGAGGTGCTGGCACGCGCCGGGTTCGAGCGGCCGGCCGGGTGGATTCGCGCGCTCACGCGTATTCGCGATGTGGTGATGGCGACGGTCGGTGTCAAATCGTCGCGTGCCATCGGTCTTGCCGCAGCGGCGCGTGGGCCGGTTATCGGCTACTTCCCGCTGCTGTCAAAGAGCGCGACGGAGTTGGTCGTGGGCGAGGATGACCGGCATCTCGACTTCCGCGTCACCATCCAACTTCGTGCCGATGCAGCAAATGGGCGCGAGCTGGTCGTGGGTACGGTGGTGCATTGCCATAGCCGACTGGGGCGTATCTATCTTGCGACGATAGCACCGTTTCATCGCGCGATTGCGCGGGCGAATTTAGAACAGGCCGCAAGAGCAATGAAGATTTAAGCAGATATGTCTAGCGCCCGGAGCCGGTATATCTTCCGAATTTTCATTGCGGCGCAATTCCGACAAAGCTGCGTCAAAGCGATTCGCCATATTTCGGCGCTGTAGAACGGCGACGTCGACCGCGACTTCGCCGCAATGATGATCCCGCATCACCAGGGCGCTATCGACATGGCGCTCGCTGAGCTACGCCACGGCAACAACGAGCAACTCAGGCGCATCGCTCAAGAAATCATCGTCGAGCAGCAGCAGGAGATCAACGCAATGCATTTGGCTGTTGGTCAGCCGTTGCTGCCTGCCGCACCGGCGCCGACACAGGTCAAGCTCCTCATTTCCCTCGCCTCTGCGACCAACGCAGGCGCCGCTACTTCACCTGTACACGTCCATCCGACTCACTGAGACGACACCTTCATGACTTCGAACATCTTTGCGCGTTCTTCGTTCCCCCTGGCGCTCAAGATTGCAGTCGCCGCTGGCCCAACCCGCGTCTGATCAATGACGTGAATCCGGAGCCCGTCCATGGCGTGCCTCAAATACTCGATTGCGGCGCCCCATGCGCCGACGCGGGTGCGAAACTGTTCCATTCGATGCGGTTGCGTCCGTTGCGCTTGGCGCGATATAGCGCCTCGTCAGCTGACGCGATCAAGGCATCCACGTCGACCGGGCCTGTTCCGTTCGTCCCGGCCACGCCGAAGGAGCACGTCACGGTGCCGATACTCGTCGGCGCTGCCGCGATCGACAGATGAATCTCTGCGAGGCGCGCGCGGTGTTCCACCTGCGAGATGTCCAGGCCAGGCATGACCACGACGAATTCCTCTCCTCCGTAGCGCCCGATCGCGTCATAGGGACGTATCGACGCGGAAAGGCGCGCGGCGAACTCGCGCAGCACGGCGTCGCCTGCGGGGTGTCCGTGCGTGTCGTTGACCTGCTTGAAATGATCGATGTCCGCCAGGGCGACCGCAAAAGGCAGGTGTTCCCGGGAACATCTGTTCGCTTCGCGCGCCAGGATCTCCATCAGCGCCCGGCGGTTCCAGACATGAGTCAGGCCATCCTTCGTGGCTTGCTCACGCAGCAACTCTCGTGACTCCTCGAGCTCGCGCGTGCGCTCTCGCACCAGCGTCTCCAGGTGCTGCGCCCGCAGCGTCACGACCTGCATGCGCCAGCGGTACAAGGCATAGGTCATCGCCAATGCTGCTGCAACCATGGTGGCGATCGCCAGGCGTGACTGCCACCACGGCGGGTCGATCTCGAAATCAAAGCCCGCACCAGGTGATGGCGCTCCGAGCTCCCGATCGATCGCACGTGCCTCGAATCGGTATCGACCGGCCGGCAATCCGGTGAACCGAACCTCGGGGTGCTCGGTCGGCTTCCAGCGCTCGTCGAAACCCAGCAGCCGGTATTCCATTGCGAGTGCGCCGCGATCCCGGAAGACGGGCATCGCAAGATCGACTTCAAGCTGATCCGGCGACCACGGCAGCTGGATCGCCCGGCCAAGGATCTGGTTGCGACCGCCCCAGGCAACGGCGCGGACCGTCGCGTGGCCCCCCAGCGGTTCGAACAAGTTGCCTGGTGCCAGGATGTGTGAAGCGCCACGACTCGTTCCGATCCACATCGACCCGTCACGATCCTCGAAGAGTGCTCCGCCGGAGGTATCGTTCCACACCAGGCCGCGGCTGTCATCGAGCAGCCGCCAGTGCTGGCGATTCCAGACGGCGACACCCGCGTCCGTGTTGAGCCAGAGCCAGCCGCGGCTGTCCTCCTGCATGGCCAGGATGTTGCGCCCACGCAGTTCCGGCGGCGTCACGTCGCGCCCACGCAATGCCGCGCCTGCAAGCGCCAGGATCTGGACGCCGTCGGTGCCGTTCGATGTCGCCAGGGTTCCATCGCGCAGGCACGCCAGTACGGCGACGGCCCTGGTGGAGCGAAAAAGGTGCTCCCATCGACCGCTCGCGAACCGGCTGATGCCCTTGTCCCCGGCGAACCACATGGCGCCGTCGCGATCCTCGCAACGCCCATAGAACGCCTCGCCGTCGTTCTGCCGGCCCCTCTCGAGCAGAACCGGGCTCTCGTCGGAGGCATCCGGCAGCCGATGATGCATGCCCGTATCGGCATTGATCCAGACGTCGCCGGCGCGCTGCACGAAGAGGTCAAAGACGCTTTTCGCCCCGGGCAGCCCAATCCGCGTGCTGCGCCCGCCCCCATCGCCTGCGGGCAGGAGGCGCAACAACTGGCCGTGCGCCGTTCCGACCCAGAGCGCACCCTGCGCATCGCTGGCCAGTGCCTGCGTCTCCTGCCTGGCCGTGTCCGCAAGCGGCCGGAACCGGGCTGCGCCGACATCGAGCGACGCGACCCCCGCCCCCGTTGCGGCGTACAGCAGCTCATGTCCCCGCGGCCCGGCGCGAGCGAATCGCCAGACAGCCGTATGCGGCAAGCCGCTGGCCACCGACCAGTTCTCCCATTGGCCATAGCCACGCCACTGCAGCACACCGGCCCCCATCATCCCGAGCCATATCCCGCCCTCGCGGTCGCGCAGAAGCGCCTGCAGCCGTCCTCCGGCGGGCAGCCCCGCACTCATTCCGAAGCGATCCCAGGTCCGCCCGTTCCAGCGCGCCACCGCATCGCGCGCCGCCCCGAGGATGCGATGCTGCGCGTCCTCGACGAGCGGATAAGTACCGTTCGGATCGGCCGGATCACGGGCGTCGGAGCGATCCGCGAAGGCCGTGGCGCCCGGCACGAGCTGCAGCACATGCGACACGCCACGTGCCCACAGCGAACCGTCGCTGCTCCGGAGCAGCCAGTGCCAGGTGTCCCGTGGAACGCCGCGATCCGTGCTCCAGGACTCGAGCCTGCCGGCGTGCAGTCGGCAGATCCTCTGCCCGCAACCCAACCAGGCATCGCTGCTGCCGTCGGCAATGACGCTCGTGATCGTCGCGCCATCAGAGTGACCGGGCGCTTCGCGCTCGACCCGCACCTCCCGCTGTTGCCACCCGCCTCCGGTCGCGGGCGTCAGCTTGAACAGCTGCCAGTTGCTGACGACCCAGGCGCCACCTGCGCCATCCGGCGCGATCGCCTGCGGATTGCCGCTGACATCCAGGGGGCGGCCGTCAGGCTGGATGCGCTGAAGGTGCTCATCGCGCCACAACCACAGACCGCCATCGGCTGCGATCCATACTCGCCGGCCTTCTGCCGCGACCGAATTGATCGAGACGAGCTTCTGCTCGGCACCGATCCGCTCGAAGCGCGCTCCATCGAACCGATAGACGCCGTTCTCCGAGCCGGCCCAGATGAATCCGGCGGCGTCCTGCGCGAGGGCGGTCACCGCCAAGTTCCTCAAGCCATCGGCTTGGCCGAATTCCTTCAGGGACAGTTGCTGGGCCCGTGACCGAGCCACAAGCATCACGGCCAGCAAGAGAAGAACGGTCAACTGCGCTGCGGCGCGCCGCCAAGGCAACTCACGGCGAACTTCCCGCCCGCGCTTCGTTCGCTCCATGTCAGTTGAATCGTCGAGGGTGCAAGCGTCCAAGTATGACGAAAACTTGACTGCCAATGATTGGATGGCATGCCTCGAACGCGCAATCCTCCTCGAAGTCGAGCGCCAAATAGCAGGCCGGCGCGAGCCGGAACTTCACACACCCTTCGAGGAGTCGGCTGCAGCGGCTTTCATTGCGCTGACGGCTTCGTCATACGCGCCCAACGGCTCAAGATATACAGGCGAAGAGGTCTTCTGTTTTCGAACGATGCCGCGAGCCGATGTCGCGGAGGCCTCTGCCTGTTCGATGGACCCGACGGCCAGGCGTGCGCGCGCCTGCCAGGCGAGCGCTTCAGCCAAGTTGAGACTTTCGTCGCCAGATGCGCGAGCCAGCGCCACGGCACGATCGAAGTGCCGCGCGGCACGGTCCGCCTTCCCGGCTTGAAGATCCACTCGCCCAAGCACGACCTCTGCGGGTAGCGACCAAAGGCGGTAGTCCGCGGCGCTCGGCTGGTTGTCGATGAGGCTGCGCGCGCCGGCCGCAAGCGCCGCGGCGTCGTCATAGTGCTTCGTCGCCAGGGCGACCTGTGCGCCCAGGATGCGCGCGTTCAGGTCGATGGCCGACAAGGGGTGCTTCGGTTCGTCCGTTGGCCAGGCATAGGCCTTGCGCATCTTGTCGAGCGACGCTTCGGCCGCCGGGAGATCGCCGCGGGCGAGTGCGACGCCAGCCGCTGTCTCGAACAAGGCCGCGCCGTAAGGAGACTGGCTGAGGCTCCCGTTCTCCCGCAGCATCGCAAGCTCGGAGTCGACGGCGGCCGATGCCGCCGCCAACTGCCCCTGCAGCGCGAGGACGTTGGCACGGACGCCATCCGGGAGCACGAAGAACGTCTGCTTCTGGGATTTGCCGTCGGAGATGCCGAGCTTGGCGAGTGCGCGCAGCCACCGGCCGGCTTCGACCGGCTTGCCGTCGCGTACTTGCGCGTCGGCCAACTGCACATACGTCGCGGCCAGCTCGCGCTTGCTCGATGGCGAGGATCGCGTGCGGAGCGCCGAGACTTCGTTCTCGAGCACTTCCTGGGCCTCTCGGCAGCGTCCGGCGGTCATCAGGGTCTTCGCGAGTCTTCTTGCCAGGGCGGGCGTCTCGCCGTCGATGGCGCCGTAGATGCCCAGTACCTTGTCATAGGCCTGCCGGCATTCCTGGATGGCTGCGGCCAGCTCGCCTACGTCGCGCTCGGCATCGCATAGCATCTTCATCGCGGCGAACCGGTCCGGGGCGTCTGGTGCCCCGATGCGGCTGGCTTCCTGCAAGGTGCTGATCGCGCTGGCGAGATGGCCGCTTGTCGTCTGGAAGTGAGACAGGCCGGCCAGGGCGCGCGGATAGTCGAGGGGATCCTTCGTGATTCTGAATGCGGCGACCGAGCGCTCGATGTGGCGTTCCGCCTCCTCGGGATTCACGCGATAGAGCATATTCGCCAGGAACAGCTCGAGCATCCCGCGCCGAGTGGTGTCGTCGGGACCGAGCTCGCGTACACCGTCGAAAAGCGTGGAAACCTCCTTCAGGAGGGGGGCCGCCGATCCCTGGCTCGGGTGATTCAACAGGAAGGCGCTGTATTCCAGCAGGGCATCTACCAGGGGCCGGGGGTCCGTATCTTTCGTTCCGCGCACCAGTTCGAGCCGCTTGGTGAACATCTGCGCCGCCTGATCCGGCATGTCCATGCCTTCATACATGCCGCCCATGAGCGTGAGCAGGCGCACCTTGGCTTGGGGAGCGTCGCGCAAGGACGTGTCGATGCGGGCCGCACCTGCGTCGATGAGTTCGCGCACGGTCATCGCAGCTACCTTGCGCTCAGGGACGATGGTCGGCGTGCTGCCGAACAGGCTTTCCATGAATGCCACCACCGCAGAGGCCGTGCGCTCGTTCTCCGACGCAATGCGGGACTGTTTGTCGGCGATGGCATGCTGTTCTTGCGCAATGCGCGCCTGCTCGCGCGCTTCGTTGGCCGAATGAATCGCGGCCAGCATGCCGCCGCCCAGCGAGGCAACGACGACGGCGGTCGAGGCCACGGCGAGCTTGTATCGTCTTACGAAGCGTGTCGTACGATAGATAGCGCTGTCAGGCCGGCAAAAAACAGGCTGTCCCGCGAGGTGACGGCGAATGTCGTCCGCGAACGCCTTCGCGCTGACGAACCGTCGCTGTGCGTCTCGATGCATCGCGGTCAGGACGATGGTATCGACGTCGCCCTGCAACTGTCGGGCCAATTTGCGCAACTCCGGCTGCCCCTTCGTCCGCGCTGCGAGCGCTTCGCTCGGACGCTGCGGCGGCGTCGCGAGCAGCGCTTCCTGCATCGATGCCCGCGTGGCGCGATCGAGCGAATAGGGGAGGCATCCTGTCAACAGTTCATACAGCAGGACGCCGAGGGTATAGATGTCCGACCTGCGGTCCACGCTGCCGCCCGCGACCTGTTCCGGTGAAGCGTAGTTCGGCGTGAGGGCCGCATCTCCGAACTGCGTGGTGTCCCCGTCGTTGCCTTGCTCGTGCAGGAGCTTGGCGATACCGAAATCCAGGAGATGCGCATGACCATCTGCGGAAACAATGATGTTGGTCGGCTTCAGGTCGCGGTGAACCACTTGGCGCTCGTGCGCGAATTGCACCGCGTCGAGGATTTGCAGGAAGATTTCCAGACGCTGCCTCAGCGTCGACGTCCGGGCGTCGCAATAGGCCATTAGCGATTGGCCATCGATGTATTCCAGAACGAGGTAGGGCTGCCCTTCGGGTGTTCGGCCGGCCTCATAGAGGCGCGCTATGTGCGGATGGACCAGACTCGCGAGGATCTCGCGCTCCGTCGCGAACCGATCCATGAAGCGCGCACTCAGCCACGGGTGGGGGATCTTCAGCGCAACAGTGCGCTGCATCAGGCCGTCCGCACGCTCTGCAAGCCACACGATGCCCATTCCGCCGCGGCCGAGTTCCCGCACCAGACGATAGTTGCCCACCTGCGTGCCCGCCTGCTGCGCGGCCTGCGGGCTGCTCATGAACTCGATGGCGTGTGGCGCGCTTCCTTTCTGCAGGAAACTGTCCTGGACGCCGCCTCTGCGAGAGAGCATGGATTCGAGGGCGGAACGCACGGCTGGCGACGACACCCTCAATTGCTCCAACCAACGTGCCAGATCGTCCGGCGAGAGGGCAAGTGCTTCATCCCAGAGGGCGGAAAGTTCCTTGAGCTCGTCAGGATTCAGTTGCAGCGGGGTCATTCTTCGTTTCGGGAAGGAGTGGTCGGCTGTATCGGCGCCGCACGCGGCCGTGCGTCAAGGCGCGGACAACCATGCCGGCCGATCTTTGCATCGGCGGCACCGGGAAGTCATGACGGTTTCATTTCCGCCTGTGAGTTTCTCTACGAATCCTTGAGGCGTTCCCGAGCGCTCGATCAGGGGCCAAGACGCCTATGCAGCGAGATCGCGCCATAGACAAGGGACTCACCGCAGGCCTGCCATTCGTCGCGGGCTTCACCGAGATCGAGAGTGGACGAGCCCGATCCACAGTCGGTCGCTCGAAGCCGGCCGATCGTTCAATGCGTCGAGAGGAACAGGTGCGAGGCCAGAATATCTTCAGTCATCTCTCCGATCGCCTGGTCAGTGTAGGGAAGCTCGCAGAGCGACGGCATCGTGCGCAGCAGTTCGACCAGCCCCCGTTCCTGGATCTCGCTGGAGGTCGCTATGAACAGGCGTGTTTCATTCCGCGGATTGCGGATGGCGATCCAGGCGAAGGTGTACTCGGAGTCGGCATAGCCCAGTTCCAGGCACCGGGCGACAAGGTCCGATTCGTTCGGCAAGGGACTCGTCGCCGGGTCGACATAGACCTTCAATATGCTCTCCTAGGACTTGCCGTTTGCTCATCTGCGGCAACGATTCTTCCGGGCTGCTGGTGCCAACAGTCGACGAAAGCGAACTCGTATCCCGGATGGCGAAAGTCGAGTACTTCGGGTGCGGTCCCTGTGGGGCGCGTGCGACAAGGTTTGCGCATGCTCACCGAGTTCGAGATCACGGCGTGGATCGGTCAGCGGCTGGAAATGCCCTGGCTGATGCGCGCGTTCGGCAACGTCGGCGCGATCGCGACTGAGCGCCTGACACATCGCTCGCGGTCGGCTACGGCCTTGCCACTCTGCAGGTGCAGGTTGGCGCATCGACGGTGCAGGCAACCATCAGCGCCACTCCGCGGTGGCGAAACTACACGCTAGTGGACTGTAACGTTTAAAACGGAAGTATCATTGAGGCCTCGGAGGTCGCCATGAAGCTTACCGAAACCGAAGCTGTGGAATTGCAGCAGCGTGCA
>JABCYW010000027.1 GCA_013289985.1 Betaproteobacteria bacterium
CTGCGGCGTGTACAGGCCCATCAGCAGGCGTGCCAGCGACGATTTTCCCGACCCGCTGCGGCCCACGATGGCTGTGGTGCGGCCCGCCGGCACGTCGAGATCCACGCCCCTGATGACCGGCCGATCGGCGTCGTAGCCGAAGTGCACGTTCTCGAGCCGAACTGACGGCGCGCGTTTGGGGCCGGTCACTGTTCCCGTCGTGATGGCAGCGTCGCGCAACATGTCGGCCGCCAAAGGTTGTTGGAGCAGGTCGAGAAACGGATGCAGGTAGCCAACAGCTCTCGAGAGATCTCGAGCGGCGTTTCCCAGGGACTCGAGTGGGCGCACCATCTGCAGCATGTAGACACTGGCCAACACGAAGCCGCCCACGGTCATCGTGCCGTCGGCCACCGCTCCAACGCCGATGCACAGGCAGATCGCCGTCGAGATCGAAAATGTCGCGGTCGCTGCGAGCGCGATCAGGGCGACCAGGCGGTGAAGGTGCCGCCAGCGCTGTTCCAGCAACGCGCTCGCCGTGCGGAAGCGGCGGCTCGCCTGGTCCTCGGCGGCGAAATAGCGCAGCGTCTCGACATGCGCCAAGCCGGCGTTCAGCTGCCCATGACTCTCGAGGCTGGACCTCGCGACGTCCCTGGATGTCCCGGTCATCTGGCGCGCCCCGAACGAGAAGATGACGAGGTAGGCTCCCGAAGCGGCCAGGAAGACCCAGACGAGGGCGGGCTGTCCCAGATGGATCAGCACGGTGATCATCGCGAAAAGTTCGACCAGCACCGGCAGCAGGCTGCCGACGAGATGGCTGATGACCAGTTGAGCCCCTCCGGACGCCAGGTCGAGGCTATGCAGCAGCTCGCCGCTCTTGCGCCGCAGCAGATAGCCCATCGGGAGCCGCAGCACGTGATCGAAGAAGCGCTGCGACAGCCGACTGTGAAGACGCTGGTTGATCAATCCGTTCAGCTGAGGCCGAATGTCTGCCAGCACGCGTCCGGCCAGCAGAATGAGCAGGTAGGCGAGGCCGGCGGGCAGTGCGGACGACGCATGGACGATCGCCTTGGACGTGTGCAGTGCCGCCAAGGCATCGATGAGGACTTTCAGCGCCAGCGGCGTCAGCGCGGCCAACGTGCCGCTGGCGACGACGACCACGACGATGCCTGCACCCAGGCGCAGCGTTCTGCGATCGGATACCGAGCGCAACAGTTGCCCGACCTGGGCAACCTCGTCGTACCAAGACCGAGCAATCTTCATGGTCGTTGCGTCTGCGATTGGCCGCTGGAAGGCTCTGCCGAATTCCGGAGCCACACTTCGATCGCGATGTGGTGATGGATCTCGTTCGCGTGGGTATGCAGTCCGGACGACCGGCCGGCCAATGCGGCTTCCACCTTGTTCCGGTCGAGCAGGCCCGCCCGGACGAGGTGTCCGTCGAGCATCAGCTCGCGTGCCCAGGGAAGGTTGCGGTGCAGGATCGTCGCGAGATGCTCATCCATCCCGCCCTTGGATTGGCGGCTCGCGATCTCGCGCGGCATGTCGCATGCGAAGGCCCGTCGCGCCAGCGCCCGGCTGCGTCCGCCATGGGAAAGCAGCCAGGTGGGCAACGCCAGGCAAAGTTCGACCAGAGGCTGCGAGACCAGGGGATGCACGAGTTCGGGTGCCCTGGTGGTCAAGTACGGATCGTAGTAGCCCGGAGGATCGATCAGATCCTGGACATGGTGGAACTTCCCCATCGGGAGATCTGCCGCGGACGGAAGGTCGGGGTGGATGTAGCGATCGACATCCTGCAATCCGTCAAGCGCGTCGCGGCGGGATAGCGTGAAGAGCCGACCGATGCCCTCTCCGTGGGCGTCTCGACGGCCCTGGTCGGCCACCGCGCGCCGCATCGATTGCCAGAGCGAGACGTTGGCCAGCCGTGCAGCATCCAGGCACACGCGAACGAAATTGCGTCCGAGCCCGTGGATGCTCAGGTAGTCGGCGGCCGGCCAGGTGCAGCGGCGCTGGAAGAAGAGCTGATCGCCCCCGCCGCCCGTGAACATCGCCTGCGCGCGGTGGGCCGCGGCGACGTCGGCGTCCGTCTGACCGGCGTCCATGTAACCGATATAGCTCACCGGCACGGGCATCGCGCTGACGGCCAGGATGTCGTCGAGGCGGAACGTGGCATCACGCTCTCTTTCGATGAGTTCGACGCTTGCCCTTTGCGCCGCAAGACGCGCGAAGCCGCGCTCGTCGCTGTCCGATCCGGCGGAGAAGTAGTTGAGGCAGGTGGTGCGCGCAACAGTGGGCTTGGCGCTCAGGCAGCCCAGCAGGACAGCGGAATCGAAGCCACCCGACAGCCTCAACAGGATCTCGTCGTAGCAGGAGGACCAGGCACCCACGCAACGCACCACCATTCGCCTCAACTGGGCCGCTGCAATGTCCGGCCCCCACTCGAGGGGTCTTCTGGCGAGATTGACCACGCTCCAGAGCGTCGTTGGCCTGAGGACATCGTCGACCAGGGGCACAAGTTGCCCCGGCAGGATCTGGGAAACACCTTCGAGTGCAGTCCGAGGCCCGCCCAGGTGGCCCAGCAATGTGAGCGCAGCGATCGCCTCCCAGTTCACCCCCGGGGCAGGCGAGTCCGGTGTGAGGGCCAGGAGGTCTTCCAGCCACGAGAAGAAGACGGCAACGCCCTCGACATGTCGGAGGAAGCAGGGAAGGGCGCCGCCCGGACTGCGCAGAAGGCATGTGCCGCGCCGGTCGGATCGGAGCACCGCCACATAGCGTCCCCAGTAGCCGTCGACCAAGGCTTGCCCATCCGTGTCCAGGATCCTGGCACCCTCGCCAAGCGAGAGTTCCGGGTCGGCGGATTCGGATGGATCGTCTCGCCGTCGGAAGAGTCTTCCCAGAACGACGCCCCGATCCGGCGGCAACGGATAGACGCCGTTGACGCCTTGCTGGCCGCCCCATGTGTAGACGCGCAGCCCGCTGCCGGAGAGCGCCGGCCGCCAGCCCGACGCGCGCTGGATTGAGTCGTCGAGCCTGCGCGCGAACGCCGCCTGCGCCGAGTGCTCGGGGTTCCAGCTGAAGCCGAAGTATCGGAACATGATTTCCGTGCGCCCTCAGACGACAAGGATCGGCCGAAAGTGGCGAACTCGTTCCGCCAGGTCGTTGAGGACGACGCCACCGCTTTGTGCCCACGAGTGCGCGCCGAAGGGATGGACGCGCACGCCGATGACCCATTGCGGAAACAGCCCCTGGGTTGCCAGGAAATGAATGAGCGTCAGGGAGTCGTTGAGGCACCGGTCGCGGCTCGTCAACGCGAAGGGTCGCAAGCGCACATAGCAGGCAACCGCCGCCAGCATGGCGTCGCCGCTGACCTCGGCTGTGGGCGTGGAATGACGCATCCTCAGAGCCGAGACTCGGTCCGCGATATCGGCCAGGCTGCGTCGGCGCAGCCACGTCGTGGCGACGAGCGTCGCTCGCCAGAGTCGAAAGAGATTCCGCCAGTCGGCCCCGGCGATTTCTCTCGCATCGTGGGTGTTGAGGCTGGTGACCGCCTCGGTGAACGCGGGCGGCTGCCGAGTCGGCCCCTTGGCTGGCGCATCCGACAGCAGCTTTTGGGCGCGCAGGCGGCTGATCGACGCTTGAAGAAGCGGGTCGGACGGGGTGCCCACCGTGTCGGCGCTCGCCGCGCCCTCGCAAATGACGGCGCACAAGGCGGCCAGATGAGGGCCAGCCACGCCGAAGTACCGGCTTCGCAGAAGGTCCAGAAAGATCATCTGGTCGCCGATGCGGCAGGCGCGTACGTGATCGGCGAGCCGAGTGGAGGATATGAACGGGGTCGCGGACATGTTCTTCCCAAACGTGGCGGCGTGCGGCCGAATGTCCGCACGCCGCTCTTTGCCTCTTCAGCCGCTCATTCCGGACGGAAGTGGTATTGCGAATCGGGCTCGCCGGGCAGCCCCGTCTGCACGCCCTTGGTTTCGTCCTTCGCATCGCCCAGTTCCACGATCTCCAGTTCCATTTCCAGTTCGTCGTTCATGACGTTCTCCTTCAGTGAGGTTGAGTACGCAGTGCCTTCAGCGGAATTGCTTCCGGCGAGCAAAAGATAGGACTCGCGCCCAGGCCGGCGCAAACAAAGAATGCGACGGTCGCACGCGTTCGGTTTGTCGACTGCCGGATCTCGCGGGGTTCGTACGAGGGTGGGCTGCGTAGTGCCGACGGCTTGCGATCGCAATGCGCCGCCGTCGGCATCGTTCGGTTCCCCTCAAATCAACGGTCAGGCGCGAATGATCCCGAGGGAGAACAAACTGTTACGCCTCGTCCGCTGAGGTTTTTGTTCGCTGAAACGTCATGCACTCATGGAGAACTCCGTCCCGATCGCGGCGACGTCGGTCATCTGGCATATCGTGTGGCAGCTGGTGCCGGGCAACGACCTCACAGGCGCCGAGTTTTCCGGGCGCATTCGTTCGCGCCTCCTTGCCGTGCATCGCCGGCCGGGCCGCGAACTCCTGCGCTATCTGTTGACGCCCACCGAGATGCACCTGCTCTCGAGGCTGCCCGCGAACCAGTCTCCAAGCGAGATCGCGCCGGCCATCGGCAACATGGTGGCGCGCTGGGTGCGAGCGGAGCGGCCTGTTTCAGGCGCGGTGCTGGCGGGTCGATTCCGCGCGTACGCAATCGAGTCCGATGACGCTGCGCGAGAAGAACTTCGAATATTGGCTTGGCGGCCCGTTGCGCTGGGGCTTTGCAAGGTGCCGAGCTATCACGTGACCTCGTCCCTGCGCGAAACGCTCGGCCTTCGGCGCTTCGACGGCTTCAACATCAAGAACCCGCTGCGTCTGTTCGGCCCGCATTTTCCTGCCAACCGCGTCGCACTGGCGGCGTTCATCGCTCGTCGTCCAGGCGTCATCGACATGCGCCGCTGGGAACTCACGCGCGGCATGGTGCGCGCGCCTGGCGCCGAGGGCACGGCCTCGAGCGTGACGCGGCCGGTGAAGGACCTGGCCGCCGCCCTGGTGGCCGCGAGCCAGCCCCCGGGCATCGATGGCGCGCTGCTGCTGCTCGAACGCTGGGTGCTGGCAAAGATGGGCCTGCACGAAGGCGCCGACCTGGCAGTGCCGCGCTCGCTGGCCGGCGCCCGGCTGCACGCGCTGGTGGGCCTCCTGGCCGTGCAACTCGAGCTTTGTCCGGCCGCTTCCGTGGCTCGGCACTTTGGGCGCGCCAAGGCAACGCTCAGCGAACGGATGGCGGCCAGCCGGCGCGAACCAAAGGATCAGGCGATCCTCGGGCTGCCGTTGAAGCGGATCGTCGACGAGGCCATAGCCCTGCGGGCAAGCGCGAGCGCGCCGCCGGGAGAGGTCAACCGCCCTCGAACGACGCGCTGAGCCGGCGCCGCGCCGTCTCCTCGTCGACGCCCACCGCGGCCGCCCACGCCTTCATCTGGTCCTCGCCGATGCGCCCCACGTTGAAGTAGCTGGCCTGCGGGTGCGCCAGGTAGAAGCCCGACACGCTCGCCGCGGGCGTCATCGCCAGGCTTTCCGTGAGCGCCATGCCGATCTCCTCGGCCTGCATCGCGCGGAACATGTCGCGCTTGACGCCGTGCTCCGGGCAGGCAGGGTAGCCCGGCGCCGGGCGGATGCCCCGGTACTTCTCGGCGATCATGTCGTCGACCGACATCTTCTCGTCCGGCGCGTAGCCCCACAGCTCGGTGCGCACGCGCTGGTGCAGGCGTTCGGCGAAGGCCTCGGCCAGGCGGTCGGCGATGGCCTTGAGCATGATGGACGAGTAGTCGTCGTGCGCCGCCTCGAACTCGGCCTCGCGCTTCTCCACACCCAGGCCGGCGGTGACGGCGAACAGGCCGATCCAGTCGGGCCGGGTGCCCTTGGGGGCGATGTAGTCGGCCAGCGACCGGTTGGGGCGACGCACCTGCGCGCCGTTCTCGTCGGGCACCACGGGCCGCTCGGTCTGCATGCGCAGCGGCGCCCACTTCAGCAGCACCTCGCTGCGCGATTCGTCGGTGTAGACCTCGATGGTGTCGTCGTCCACCGTGTTGGCGGGCCAGAAGCCCATCACGCCGTTGGCGGCGAGCCAGCGGCCGTCGACGACGCGCTTGAGCATGGCCTGGCCGTCGGCGAACACCTTGGTGGCGGCGTCGCCGACCACCTCGTCGGCGAGGATCTTCGGGTACGGGCCGGCGAGGTCCCAGGTCTGGAAGAACGGGCCCCAGTCGATGCACGCGGCGATCTCGGCCAGGTCGTACTGCTTGAACAGGCGGCGGCCGATGAACTTCGGCGCCGGCGGCGTGTATGCGGCCCAGTCCAGCGGCGTGCGGTTGGCGCGTGCCGCGGCGAGGGTGACGAGCGGCACCTGCTTGCGGTTGGCGTGCTGCTCGCGCACGCGGGCGTAGTCGGCCACGAGCTCGTCGCGGAACTGCGGGCCCTTCTCGTCGGAGAGCAGGTCCGCGCACACGCCCACCGCGCGCGACGCGTCGGGCACGTAGACCACCGGGCCCTCGTAGAACGGCGCGATCTTGACGGCGGTGTGCACGCGGCTGGTGGTGGCGCCGCCGATCAGCAGCGGGATCTTGAGCGCGCGGAAGTCGGGGTCGCGCTGCAGCTCGGCGGCGACGTACTGCATCTCCTCGAGGCTGGGCGTGATCAGGCCCGACAGGCCGATGATGTCGGCGCCTTCCACCCTGGCGCGATCGAGGATGTCCTTGCAGGACACCATCACGCCCATGTTCACCACCTCGAAGTTGTTGCACTGGAGGACGACGGTGACGATGTTCTTGCCGATGTCGTGGACGTCGCCCTTGACGGTGGCGATGACGATCTTGCCCTTGGAGCGCACGTCGTCGCCGGCCGCCTCCATGCGCAGCTTCTCTTCCTCGATGTAGGGCACCAGGTGCGCGACGGCGGACTTCATCACGCGCGCCGACTTCACCACCTGCGGCAGGAACATCTTGCCGGCGCCGAACAGGTCGCCCACCACGTTCATGCCGGCCATCAGCGGGCCTTCGATCACGTGCAGCGGCCGGCCGCCGCGGGCGAGGATGGCCCGGTACGCCTCCTCGGTGTCCTCGGTGATGAACTCGGTGATGCCCTGCACCAGCGCGTGCGACAGGCGTTCCTCCACCGTGCCGGCGCGCCACGCGAGCCGCGCGGAGTCGTCGCGCACCATGCCCTTGACGGCCTCGGCGGCGTCCAGCAGGCGCTCGGTGGGGGTCTTGGCCGCGTCCTGCGCGTTCTCGGTGCCGTCCAGCTTCGGCCGGCGGTTGAGGACGACGTCCTCGACGAGTTCCCGCAACCTGGCGTCGAGGTTGTCGTACACGCCCACCATGCCGGCGTTGACGATGCCCATGTCCATGCCGGCCTGGATCGCGTGGTACAGGAACACGGTGTGGATCGCCTCGCGCACCGGCTCGTTGCCGCGGAACGAGAAGCTCACGTTGGAGACGCCGCCCGAGACCTTGGCGCCCGGCAGGTTCTGCTTGATCCAGCGCGTGGCGTTGATGAAGTCGACGGCGTAGTTGTCGTGCTCCTCGATGCCGGTGGCGATCGCGAAGATGTTCGGGTCGAAGATGATGTCCTCGGGCGGGAAGCCCACCTGGTCCACCAGGATGCGGTAGGCGCGCTCGCAGATCTCGGTCTTGCGTTCGAAGGTGTCGGCCTGGCCCTTCTCGTCGAAGGCCATCACCACGGCCGCGGCGCCGTAGCGGCGCACGAGGCGGGCCTGGCGGCGGAACTCGTCCTCGCCTTCCTTCATCGAGATCGAGTTGACGATGCCCTTGCCCTGCAGGCACTTCAGGCCCGCCTCGATCACGCTCCACTTCGACGAGTCCACCATCACCGGCACGCGGGCGATCTCGGGCTCGCTGGCCACCAGGTTCAGGAAGCGCACCATCGCCGCCTGGCTGTCGAGCATCGCCTCGTCCATGTTGACGTCGATGACCTGGGCGCCGTTCTCCACCTGCTGCCGGGCCACCGCCAGCGCCTTCTCGAACTCGCCGGCCAGGATCATGCGGGCGAAGGCCTTCGATCCGGTGACGTTGGTGCGTTCGCCGATGTTGACGAACAGGTGCCCGGCCCCCAGCGTCACGGGCTCCAGTCCGGACAGCTTCATCGGTGGGGGATTCTTGGCAGGGGCGTCGGACGACGCGGTTTCAGGCGAGGACATTCATCAAATTGTAGGTGGCCGCACTCAAGGGCAGCCTTCGCATGGTCGATATTCCAGGTTCTGACAGCCCCCCGGCCCCCATCCGATTCCATGAAGGTCGTCCCCCTGCCCTCCGAAGGCCTGCGCATCGGCCGTCCGCTTCCGTTCTCGGTGCGCGACGGTTCCGGCGCGATCCTGCTCGCGCGCGGGGCTAGCATCGAGAGCGAAAAGCAGCTCGAATTGCTGCGATCGCGCCAGATCTTCATCGACATGTCCGAGATGGAGTCGGTGCAGCGCGCCTACAACGGCCAGCTCGACCAGATGCTGCGCCAGGACGTGGCGCTGGGCCGCATCGCCGACGCCCGTCCCGCCTACGAGTCGCTGCCGCTGCCCGGAGCCCCCGCCAGGCCCGCGGAGCGTCCGCTGGACTGGCCCAACCTGCAGATGCGCCTGCGCCTGTTGCTGGTGGATCCGCGCGGCGCCGACTGGGTCGCACGCCTGCGGGCGCTGCGCGACGATGTGCTGGTGCTGGCCGGGCGCAACCCGGACCGGGCGCTGCTGCGCCTGATGTACGACGCCAGCAACGAGTTCCAGGACTACAGCGCCAACCACAGCCTGTTCGTCTGCGTGCTCGCGGCCATGGCCTGCGGCCAGCTCCCCGGCTGGCAGGCCGAGTGGGCCGACCCGCTGACGCTGGCCGCGCTCACGATGAACGTCACGTTCACGCAGATGCAGGACGAGCTGGCGCGCCAGGCCGGCCCGCTCAGCGAGATCCAGCGCGACACGTTGCGCGACCATCCCGAGCGCGCCGCGCAGCTGCTGGCCGACATCGGCATCGACGATCCCGTCTGGCTGCACGCCGTGCGCCATCACCACAGCGCCCCGTCCGGCCCGCTCGCCGGCCGCTCGCCCGAGGAGATGATCGCCCGCCTGATCCGCCGCGCCGACCGCTACGCGGCCCGCCTGAGCCCGCGCAAGAGCCGCCCGGCGTCGTCGGCCACCGCGGCCGCGCAGGTGGCGCTGCTGGACGAAGGCGGCCACGGCGACGAGGCCGGCCAGGCGCTGATCCGCATGCTGGGGCTGTATCCGCCCGGCGTCTGGGTGAAGCTGCAGTGCGGCGAGATCGCGATGGTGGTGCGGCGCACTGCCGTGGCCAAGGAGCCCGTCGTGGTGAGCCTGGTGGGCCGCAGCGGCATGCCGCTGGCGGTGCCGGCGCTGCGCAACACGAAGCTGCCCGACTACGCCGTCACCGGCGCGGTGGCGCCGTCGCAGGTGAAGGTGCGGCCCAACCTGGACTTGCTCGAGAGGGCCTGAAAGGCGCGTGGATCAGGCCGCCAGCAGCGGCGAGAACAGCGGATCGCGCACCCCGCGCGGGCGGTACGCGCTCACGCGGCGCGCGATGGCCGCGATGTGGTCGGGCGTCGTGCCGCAGCAGCCGCCGGCGATGTTCAGGAAGCCGGACTTCGCGAACTCCTCGATCAGCGCGCCCGTGACCTCCGGGGTCTCGTCGAAGCCGGTGTCGCTCATCGGGTTGGGCAGGCCGGCGTTCGGGTAGCAGCTGACGTAGGTGTCGGTGGCCACGCGGGCCAGTTCCTCGATGTAGGGCCGCATCAGCGCCGCGCCGAGCGCGCAGTTCAGGCCGATGGCGATCGGGCGCGCGTGGCGCACCGAGTGCCAGAACGCGGTGACGGTCTGGCCCGACAGGATGCGGCCCGAGGCGTCGGTGACGGTGCCGGAGACGATCACCGGCAGGCGCACGCCGGTCTCGTCCATCAGTTCGTCGAGCGCGAAGATGGCGGCCTTGGCGTTGAGCGTGTCGAAGATCGTCTCGACGAGGAACAGGTCGGCGCCGCCCTCGACCAGCCCTTCCGCCTGCTCGCGGTAGGCGGCCTTGAGCTCGTCGAAGCTCGTGTTGCGCGCGCCCGGGTCGTTGACGTCGGGGCTGATGCTGGCCGTGCGCGGCGTGGGGCCCAGCGCGCCGGCCACGAAGCGCGGCTTGTCGGGCGTGTCGTACTGGTCGGCCACTTCGCGCGCGAGGTGGGCGGCGGCAACGTTCATCTCGCGCGCCAGGTGGCCCAGGTGGTAGTCGTCCTGGGCGACGCTGGTGGCGCCGAAGGTGTTCGTCTCGATGATGTCGGCGCCGGCGGCCAGGTACTGTGCGTGAATCTCGCGCAGCACCTCGGGCTTGACGAGCTGCAGCATCTCGTTGTTGCCCTTGATGTCCTTGGGGTGGTCCTTGAAGCGCTCGCCGCGGTAGTCGGCCTCCTGCAGCTTGTAGCGCTGGATCATCGTGCCCATCGCGCCGTCGATGATGACGATGCGCTGCTTGAGCAGCTCGGGCAGGCGGGCGCCGCGGGTGAACGCGAGATTGGGCTTGGACATGCCCCGAATTATTGCAGGACGGCCATGACCGTGTCGGGCCCATGGGCGGGCGAACAGGTCGCCCTGCAGATGCACCGCTTGCGGGCACGCACTGTCGGTTTCGCCGCCGGCTAAATGAGGGTATCCTCATGAATTAGAGGCGCCCGGATCCGCGTGCGCCAGCCTGTGCCTGACTTGCCCAACATTCCCATCCTTCCACGCGATCGCCGCCGACACGCCGCGCACTGGGCGGGCCTTGTAGCCGGCTCCATCGCCTGCGCCCTGCTGTTCCAGCGCCTGCACCTGTCGGCGGCGCTGCTGATGGGGCCGATCGCCGCGGCGATCTTCTTCGCCTCGCGCGAGACGCACGTGCGCGTGCCGCCGCGCCTGTTCGTGTTCGCGCAGGCCATCGTCGGCTGCATGATCGCGCGGACGATGCCGCTGGCGCTGCTGGGCGAGATCGGCCGGTCGTGGCCGCTGTTCGTCATGGCGGTGGGATCGGTGCTGGCGGCCAGCGTCGCGCTGGGCTGGCTGATGGCGCGCTGGCGCCTGCTGCCGGGCACGACGGCGGTCTGGGGCTCGTTTCCCGGCGCGGCCACGGCGATGGTCCTGATGGCCGAGGCCTTCGGGGCGGATGCGCGGCTCGTGGCCTTGATGCAGTACCTGCGCGTGCTGCTGGTGGGCGTGGTGGCGACTGCGGTGACGCGCCTCTGGTTGCCGGACCACGTCGCCGGCGCGCCGATGTTTGCCGCGCCGCCGCCGTTGCACTGGGCCGCTCTAGGCGAGACGCTGGCGCTGGCGGCGTCCGGCGCCTGGCTCGCGATCCGCCTGCGCATTCCGGCGGGCGGCCTGCTGGTGCCGCTGTTCGCGGGGGTGGTGCTGCAGGACACCGGGCTGCTGGCCATCGAGCTGCCGTGGTGGCTGCTGGCCTCGTGCTACGCGCTGGTGGGGTGGAGCATCGGGCTGCGATTCACGCCGGCGATCCTGCGCCATGCCGCGCGGCTGCTTCCGCGCGTGGTGGCCGGCATCTGCACCCTGATCGTGACGTGCTGCGGCCTGGCCTGGCTGCTGGCGCACTTCGCGCACGTGGATCCGTTGACGGCCTACCTGGCCACCAGCCCCGGCGGCGCCGACACCGTGGCCATCATCGCCGCCTCCAGTCCGGTGAACGTGCCCTTCGTGATGGCGATGCAGTCGGCCCGGTTCATCGTCGTGGCGTTCTGCGGGCCGGCCCTGGCGCGCGCGGTGGCGCGCCGCGTTCAGTGAAGGACCAGCGGCTGCTGCGCCATCCCGGCGTAGCGCCCGATGAATTCCTCCACCTGGTCCTGCGTGGGTTCGCCGCGCGCCAGTTCCTCCACGCCTTCGCGGAAGTTCTGCGCCAGCGCGCCCTCGAGGTAGATCTCCTTGCGGGCGAACTTGTCGACGATCTCGTAGCCGCCGCGCGAAAGCGGCGTGTCGCTGGCCTCCAGCGTGTCGCCCTCGCCCGGCGGCACCGGCACGTCGAGTTCGACCACCACGAAGTTGTCGGAGTTGTAGACCATGGTTGTCATGACGGCATCCTTGTGAATCGAGACTCAGTTGGTTGCGGACGGGCCGATATCAAGGGTTGCGTTGCCACAACGACAGCGACCAGGGCCCCGGCGGCGTGCTCATGCGCAGTCCGGCGGGGAAGTGGTGCAGCGAGGGCGACAACCAGGCCTCGATGCGCAGGTCATAGGGATGTTCGGTGGCACGCAGGACATGAAGCAAGGCCGGGGCCCGGTTGCCCGGCGCTGACAGTTCGTTACCTTGCGGCGCCAGTTCCGGCGGCGGATCGCCCGGCGGCAGCACGCGGAACGTCCAGCGCTCCAGGTCGCCGCGCAGGCCGGCCACCTGCAGGTGCCAGGGCCCCGCGAGCCGGCCGCGCCGGGCACCGGCCTCGGCGATGGCGGCCAGTTGCGCCACCCAGCTCCAGCGATCCTGGGCGCCGGGGGCGATGGGCAGCGCGCCGGGCGCACTGGAAAAGTGCACGCGGGCGCCGTCGCGATCGAAAGCGATGCTGCGTTTCTCGCGCCCGCGCTCGTGCTCCGCGAGCCGCCGCGGGGCGACGCCGGCCGCGTCGAAGCCGCCGCTGCTTTCCCAGTCGCGCGGCGGGCGGCCCTCCGCGGCGGTGGCCAGGCGCAGCGAGAACGCGGTGCCGGTGTTCGTCCATTCCAGCGTGGCCTCGCCGCCCGTCGCGGCGCTCGCGGCCGCATGCGTGCGCTGGACCAGCGCGTAGTGCAGAGCGATGGAGGCGGGCGCCCGCGTGGCGTAGGTGGGCCAGGGCGTGACGGGCGCGCGCGGGCGCCCGGGCGCGGGTGGCGCCGGCGGGCGCGCGAGCAGGTTGGCCGGCGCTGCGTCGTGCGCCTGGCCCGGCTCGACCAGCGTCAGCGGAACTCTGGCGCCCGCTGCCGTACTCATGTTGGCCGGCGCGCGCGTGCCGACGCGCCAGGACGCGAATCGGGGCATCCCGCCGCTGGCGAGAAGGCCGCCGATCGCATGCGCCGACAGCACCACCAGAGTCAATACGAAGAGACGTCGCGTCGGCATCGGACAATACTGCCATCGACCCCTCAGAACACCCGGCGCCGAAACCGGGCATTTCCATGAAACTTGCCACCTACAAGGACGGATCGCGCGACGGCCAGCTGGTCGTCGTCTCGCGCGACCTCAGCTCGGCCCACTTCGCGACCGGCATCGCGACGCGCCTGCAGCAGGCCCTCGACGACTGGAACTTCATCGCGCCGTTGCTGCAGGACCTGTCGGTGGCGCTGAACCACGGCAAGACCCGCCACGCGTTCCCGTTCGTGCCGGAGCAGTGCATGGCGCCGCTGCCGCGCGCGTTCCAGTGGGCCGACGGCTCCGCCTATCTCAACCACGTCGAGCTCGTGCGCCGGGCGCGCGGGGCGGAAATGCCGGAAAGCTTCTTCGGCGATCCGCTGATGTACCAGGGCGGCAGCGACGACTTCCTCGGCGCCCGCGATCCGGCCACCTTCGCCAGCACCGACTGGGGCATCGACTTCGAGGGCGAGGTGGCCGTCGTCACCGGCGACGTGGCGATGGGCGCCGGCCCCGAGCAGGCGCTCGAAGGCGTGCGCCTGGTGATGCTGGCCAACGACTGGAGCCTGCGCAACCTGATCCCGCCCGAGCTGGGCAAGGGCTTCGGCTTCCTCCAGAGCAAGCCGGCCACCGCGTTCAGCCCGGTGGCGGTGACGCCCGACGAGCTCGGCGACGCGTGGACCGGCGGCCGCCTGCACCTGCCGCTGCAATGCACGTGGAACGGCCGCCAGGTGGGCGCCTGCGATGCCGGCCCGGAGATGACCTTCCACTTCGGCCAGCTGATCGCGCATCTCGCCAGGACGCGCAACGTGCGCGCCGGCTCCATCGTGGGCAGCGGCACGGTCAGCAACAAGGACTGGAGCAAGGGCTGGAGCTGCATCGCCGAGCAGCGCGCCATCGAGACGATCGAGCACGGCGAGCCGAGGACGGGCTTCATGCAGTACGGCGACGTGATCCGCATCGAGATGAAGCGCGACAACCAGTCGGTGTTCGGCGCGATCGAGCAGCAGGTGCTCGAGTGCGAATGAGCGCCGCCGCGCTGCGGGCGGCTGCGGTGGTCCTCATGGCGTTTCTGGCCGGCGCGGCCGCGCATGCCGCGGCCGTCGCGACCTCCGGCGACGGCGCGTCCCCGCCGGCCGTCGCCGAGGACGTGCGCTGCCCGCCGGCGGCGGCCACGCCCACGCAGGACGACGTGCTGGACGGCATGCGCCACGCCGAGGACAGCGGCTTGCTGTGGAAGGCCACCAAGGGCGGACGCAGCGTCTATCTCTACGGCACCATCCATGTCGCGAAGATGGCGTGGATGTTTCCCGGCCCGCAGGTGATGAAGGCCGTGATGGCCAGCGACGTCATCGCGCTGGAGCTCGACCCCACGGATCCGCAGGTCGTGGCCCGGCTGCAGAAGGCCATCCTGCGCGGCCCCGGCACGCCCACGCTGTCCGCCGCGCTGCAGCGCCGCCTCGAGGCCCGGATGGCCGCCGCGTGCGTGGCGCCGGCGACCCTCGCCGCGATGCGCCCCGAGATGCAGGCGATCTCGCTGGAGGTCCTCGAAGGCCGCGACCAGGGGCTCTACCCCGACTACGGCATCGACGTGTTCCTCGCCGGCATGGGCCACGGCATGAAGAAGCCCGTGCGCTCGCTCGAGACGCCCGAGTCGCAGGCCGCCCTGCTGGTGAGCGACGACCCGGCCGAGACCGCACGTACCGTCGGCGACCTGCTGGACGAACTGGAGGCCGGCAAGGGCCCCGCGATGCTGCGGCGCCTGGCCGGCGACTGGCAGCGCGGCGACCTCGCCGACCTCGACGCGTACGCCGGCTGGTGCGAGTGCCTGGACACGGCGCAGCAGAAGGACGACTTCGCCAAGCTGGTGGACGCCCGCAATCCGCTGATGGCCGACCAGGTGGTCAAGTGGCACGCCGAGGGCAAGTCGCTGTTCGTCGCGGTGGGCACGCTGCACCTGATCGGCCGCATGGGCCTGCCCGAGCTGCTGAAGGCGCGCGGCTTCCAGGTCGAGCGCGTGGCGTTCGCGCCCAGCCACTGAGAGCCTCGAGCACGAAGGCGTAGGATCATTCCGTTGTCCACATCGATGAGGTTTCCATGTCCGACATCCCGAACTTCGCCAAGCTCGTCCCCGGGTTCGACTTCCTGCAGGGCCTGGTGAAGAACGCCGGCTCGGCCTTGCCCAGCATGGGCCAGTGGGTGGCGCCGACGCTGAACCCCGAGGAACTGCAGAAGCGCATCGACGAGCTGAAGACGGTGCAGTTCTGGCTCGAGCAGAACGCGAAGATGCTGGGCACCACCATCCAGGCGCTGGAGGTTCAGCGGATGACCCTGTCGACGCTGAAGACCATGAACGTGCAGATGACCGACCTGCGCGACGCGATGAAGGTGGCGCCGGTGGCCTCCGCCGGCTCGGCCGCGTCCGCCGCGGCGGGCTCGGTGGCCAACAGCTTCGGCGCCGATGCGCTGATGCAGGCGGCCAGGAACGCGATGGGCGGCATCCCCGGGCTCGCGAAGCCGGCGGCCGCGCCGGAACCCGAGGCCGCGCCGGCGCCGAAGGCCAGGCCCAGGGCCGCCGCCGCGGAGCCGCCGGCCGTCGGCACCGCCGGCGTGGTCGATCCGATGCAGTGGTGGGGCGCGCTCACCAAGCAGTTCACCCAGCTGGCCGCCACGGCCATGAAGGACAGCGCCACCGACGCCGCCAAGAACCTGGCCGGCGCGATGATGAAGCAGGGCATGGACGCCGCGGGCGAGACGATCAAGAAGGCCGTGGCGGTGCCGGCCGGCGTCGCCGCCAAGGCGATGTCGGCCGCCACCCAGGCCGCGAGCGCCACCGGTGCCAGGGCCGCCGTGAAGAAGGCCGCCGCGAAGAAGACCCCTGCCCGCAAGACTGCCGCGAGAAAGGCGGCCAAACCTCGTGCGAACTGAACCCACCTTCGGCGACCCGCCGTCCACGATCGCGGATCCGGGCTGGGCCGACACGATGCCGCCTGCGCTCGATCCCCAGCCGGCCGCGGCGCCGGTGCGCGCGACGCCCGCGGCCACCGGCGCGGCTTCGGCCGCGTCCGACGGGCCGGCGCGGCCGCCCGTGGCCCAGCCGGCGCTCGTCGCCGCGCTGCGCGCGCTGCTGCCGCCGCACGCGCTGCTGTGGCGCGGCGAGGACACCACGCCCTACGAATGCGACGGCCTGTCGGCCTACCGCGAACGGCCGCTGGCCGTGGCGCTGCCCGAGACCGAGGAGCAGGTGTCGGCCGTGCTCGCCGCCTGCCATCGGCTGGGCGTGCCCGTGGTCGCGCGCGGCGCGGGCACCGGCCTGTCGGGCGGCGCGATGCCGCACGCGCTGGGCCTCACGCTGTCGCTCGCCAAGTTCAACAAGATCGTCAAGGTCGACACGCGCGCCCGCACCGCCACCGTGCAGTCGGGCGTGCGCAACCTGGCCATCAGCGAGGCCGCGGCGCCGCACGGCTTCTACTACGCGCCCGACCCGTCCAGCCAGATCGCCTGCACGATCGGCGGCAACGTGGCCGAGAACTCGGGCGGCGTGCACTGCCTGAAGTACGGGCTGACGCTGCACAACGTGCTGCAGGTGCGCGGCTTCCTGGCCGACGGCACGCCGGCCACGTTCGGTTCGCTGGCGCTCGACGCGCCGGGCCTGGACCTGCTCTCGGTGGTGGTGGGCAGCGAAGGCATGCTGGCCGTGGTCATCGAGGTGGTGGTCAAGCTCACGCCCAAGCCGCAGGTGGCGCGCTGCATCATGGCCAGCTTCTCCGACGTGCGGCACGCGGGCGATGCCGTGGCGGCCATCATCGCCGACGGCCTCATCCCGGCCGGCCTCGAGATGATGGACAAGCCGATGACGGCCGCCGTCGAGGCCTTCGTGCACGCCGGCTACGACCTCGACGCCGCGGCCATCCTGCTGTGCGAGAGCGACGGCACGCCCGAGGAGGTGGAGGAGGAGATCGTGCGCATGGAGCAGGTGCTGGTGCGCGCCGGCGCCACGCGGCTGGAGGTCAGCGCCGACGAGGCGCAGCGCCTGAAGTTCTGGAGCGGCCGCAAGAACGCGTTCCCCGCGTCGGGCCGGCTGAGCCCCGACTACATGTGCATGGACTCGACGATCCCGCGCGCCCGGCTGGCCGACATGCTGCTGGCCATCGCCGACATGGAGAAGAAGTTCGAGCTGCGCTGCTGCAACGTCTTCCATGCGGGCGACGGCAACCTGCATCCGCTGATCCTGTTCGATGCCAACGACCCCGGCCAGCTGCATCGCGCCGAGGCCTTCGGCGCCGAGATCCTCGAGCTGTCCGTGGCCATGGGCGGCACGATCAGCGGCGAGCACGGCGTGGGCGTCGAGAAGCTGAATTCGATGTGCGTGCAGTTCTCCGAGGCCGAGCGCGCGCAGATGTTCGCGCTGAAGGCCGCGTTCGACCCGCAGGGCCTGCTCAATCCGGGCAAGGTCATCCCCACGCTGCATCGCTGCGCCGAGTACGGCCGCATGCACGTCAAGCGCGGCGCGCTGGCCTTCCCCGAGCTGGAACGTTTCTGATTCCCGATCTCCGATGAACGACACCCTGATCGGCCTGGCCGAGCGCGTCCGCCAGGCGGCCGCGGCCAAGGCCATATTGCGCATCCGCGGCGGCGCCACCAAGCAGTCCATGGCCGGCGTCATCTCCGACGCCGCCACGCTGGACATGCGCGGCTACACCGGCATCGTCGACTACGCGCCCACCGAGCTGGTGGTCACGGCGCGCGCCGGCACGCCGCTGGTGGAGCTCGAGCGCGTGCTGGCCGAGCGCGGCCAGTGCCTGCCCTTCGATCCGCCGCGTTTCGCCGATGCGGACGGGCGCCTGGCCGGCACCGTCGGCGGCATGGTGGCCTCGGGCCTGGCCGGTCCCGGCCGCGCGGCCGTCGGCGGCGTGCGCGACTACGTGCTGGGCGTGCTGCTGCTCAACGGCCGCGGCGACCTGATGCACTTCGGCGGCCAGGTGATGAAGAACGTGGCGGGCTACGACGTGTCGCGCCTGGTGGCCGGCTCATGGGGCGCGCTCGGCGCGATCTGCGAGGTCTCGCTGAAGGTGCTGCCGATGCCCGTGGCCACCACCACGCTGCGCTTCGACATGCGCCAGGCCGAGGCGCTCGAGTGCCTGCACACCTGGGCCGGCCAGCCGCTGCCGCTCAACGCTAGCGTGTGGTGGCGCGACACGCTGGCGATCCGGCTGCGCGGCGCCCACGCGGCGGTCGAGAGCGCGGTCCGGCGCCTGGGCGGCGAGGTCATCCCGCCCGACCTGGGCAACGCGTTCTGGGACGGGCTGCGCGACCAGCGCGACGAGTTCTTCATCGAGGCCCGCGCGGCCGCCGAGCGCGAGAAGAGCGCGCTGTGGCGGCTGGCGCTGCCGGCCACGACGCCGGTGCTGCCGTCCTTCCTCGACACCCTGATCGAATGGGGCGGCGCGCAGCGCTGGGTGGTGGCGCCCGCGGAGGACACGCTGGTGATGCACCGCGCCGAGCGCGCCGGCGGCAGCGCGTTCCGCGTCACCGGCGGCGTGGGCGACGGCGCGGGCTACGCCACGCCGCTGGCGCCCGCGTTGCTGGCCATCCACAGGCGGCTGCGAGAATCGTTCGACCCGGACGGCGTCTTCGTGCCCGGCCGCCCGATGCGATTCAGTTCCTGATCCCGATGCAGACCAAGCTAGCCCCCGAATTCGCCGGCACGCCCGATGGCATCGAAGCCGAGGCCATCCTGCGCAAGTGCGTGCACTGCGGCTTCTGCACCGCCACCTGCCCCACCTACCAGTTGCTCGGCGACGAGCTCGACGGCCCGCGCGGCCGCATCTACCTGATGAAGCAGGTGCTCGAGGGCCAGGAACCCACGCGCGCCACCCAGCTGCATCTGGATCGCTGCCTCACCTGCCGCAACTGCGAGTCCACCTGCCCGTCGGGCGTCGAGTACGGCAAGCTCGTGGACATCGGCCGCCGCGTCGTCGATGCCAAGGTGGAGCGCCCCGCCGGCGAGCGCGCGAAGCGCTGGCTGCTGCGCGAGGGGCTCACGTCGCCGCTGTTCGCGCCGGCGCTCAGGCTGGGCCAGGCGCTGCGTCCGCTGCTGCCCGGGACGCTGAAGGCCAAGGTGCCCGGCAAGGCCTCGGGCGCGCGTGTGGCGCGCGAGGGCCTGTGGCCGCAGCGCACCCACGCGCGCAAGGTGCTGATGCTGATGGGCTGCGTGCAGCCCGCCATGAAACCCAACATCAACGCCGCCACCGCGCGCGTGCTCGATCTCGCCGGCGTGCAGGCCATCGCGCCCGACGGTGCCGGCTGCTGCGGCGCGGTGCGCAGCCACGGCGGCGACCACGGCGGCGGCCTGGACGACATGCGCCGCAACATCGACGCCTGGTGGCCCTGGGTGGCCGGGCTCACCGACGCGGGCGCGGTGGAGGCCATCGTCATGAACGCGTCGGGCTGCGGCGTCACCGTCAAGGACTACGGCCACGCGCTGGCGGGCGATCCCGAGTACGCCGAGAAGGCCGCCCGCGTCAGCGCCCTCACGCGCGACCTGAGCGAGCTCCTGGACGGCCTGATGCCCGCGCTGCTCGCCCACTGGCAGGGCGTGCGCGAGCGCCGCGGCGCGGAGTCGCCCGAGCACGCGCCGGGCGCGCCGCTGGTGTTCCATCCGCCGTGCACGCTGCAGCACGGGCAGCAGTTGCGCGGCGGCGTCGAGCGCATGCTGGCCGCGCTCGACTTCGACGTCCGCCTCGCGGCCTCCGAGAGCCACCTGTGCTGCGGCTCCGCCGGCACGTACTCCGTGCTGCAGCCCGTGCTGGCCACACAGTTGCGCGACCGCAAGCTGGCGGCGCTCGCCGCCGCGCAGCCCGAGCCGCGCGCCATCGTCTCGGCCAACATCGGCTGCATCTCGCACCTGCAGTCCGGCACCGCCACGCCGGTGCGGCACTGGATCGAGCTCGTCGACGAGCGGCTGGCGGGATGAGTCAGGTCGTCCTCGTTCCGACCACCGGCGCGCCGCAGCTGCGCCGTGCGGTCGAGAGCGTGCTCGCGCAGACCCTGCCCACCGCCTGCTACGTGGTGTGCGACGGGCCGCGGTACCGCGCGCAGGTGGAGCAGGCGCTGGCGGGCCTCGACGTGCCCGTGTGCGTGCTGCCGCGCAACGTCGGCGCCGACGGCTTCTACGGCCACCGGATCTACGCGGCGTTCGCGCACCTGGTCGACGAGGAGCACGTGCTGTTCCTCGACCAGGACAACTTCCTCGCGCCCGACCACGTCGCGCAATGCGTGGACCTGATCGCCGCGAAGCGCCTGCAATGGTGCTACAGCCTGCGCAACATCTGCACCGCCGACGGCGAGTTCGCCTGCCGCGACGACTGCGAGAGCCTGGGCAAGTGGCCGGCGTTCACCAACGCCCACCTGATCGACACCAACTCGTACTGCCTGCGCCGCGAGGTGCTGCTCCAGAGTGCGCACGTGTGGCACGGCAAGTGGGGCCAGGACCGGGTGTTCGCGCAGGTGATGATGCAGAACTTCAAGGCGTTCGACTGCACCGGCCGATACTCCGTGCAGTATTGCCTCGGCGGCAACGAGGGCTCGGTGACGAAGGAGTTCTTCGAGCAGGGCAACGCGCAGATGCTGCAGCGCTACAAGCGCGGCTTTCCGTGGGCGAGGACATGAGCATGCTTCGCATCGTCCTGGCGGCCTTCGCGGCCATGGCGATGTCCGCTGCCGTGGCCGGCGCGCCGCCTGTCGTGCCCGACACCATGGCCCAGCGCATGCAGCCCTGCACCGCCTGCCACGGCAAGGAAGGCCGGCCGACGCAGCTGGGCTTCTTCCCGCGCATCGCCGGCAAGCCGGCGGGCTACCTGTACAACCAGCTCGACAATTTCCGCAGCGGGCGGCGTGCCTATCCGACGATGACCTATTTCGTCGAGCAGATGTCCGACGACTACCTGCGCGAGATCGCCGGCTACTTCGCGTCGCTGGACCTGCCCTACGCGCCGCCGCAGGCGGTGGACGCGCCGCGCGACGAGATCCGGCGCGGCGAGGCCCTGGTGCGCCAGGGCGACGCGGCGCACGGCATCCCGGCGTGCGTGCAGTGCCACGGCGCCGCCATGACGGGCGTGCTGCCGGCCATCCCCGGCCTGCTGGGCCTGCCGCGCGGCTACCTGGTGGAGCAGTTCGGCGCCTGGCGCACCGGCCAGCGCAAGGCGCTCGCGCCCGATTGCATGGCCAGGATCGCCACGGCGCTCACGCCGTCCGACATCGCCGCGGTCGCGACCTGGCTGTCCGCGCAACCGGCGTCGCTGCCGCCGGCCGCGGCCGACACGCTCGCGCGGCCGCTGCCGCTCGCGTGCGGGAGCGTGTCGCCATGACGCGGTGGCGCGCAGCGGCGCTGGTGCTGGCCGCGATCGTCCTCGCCGGCGCGGGGCTGGTCGCCTGGCTCAATGTGCGCGGCGAGGATCCGCTCACCGGCGACGCCGGCAGCTTCGTGGCCACGCCCGAGCAGGTGGCGCAGGGCGCTTACCTGGCGCGCGCCGGCAACTGCGCGGCCTGCCACACCGACCGCGGCGGCGCGGCGTTCGCCGGCGGAAAGGGCATCGCCACGCCCTTCGGCACGCTCTACGCCAGCAACCTCACGCCCGACGCGAAGACCGGCATCGGCGCCTGGTCGGCCGCGCAGTTCTGGCGCGCGATGCACAACGGGCGCTCGGCCGACGGCCACCTGCTCTATCCCGCGTTCCCGTACCCGAACTTCACGGAGATCACGCGCGCCGACTCCGATGCGCTGTTCGCGTGGCTGCGCTCGCAGGTGCCGGTCACGCAGGTCAACCGGCCGCACGACCTGCGCTTCCCGTACAGCCTGCAGGCCTCGCTGGCGGTGTGGCGCGCGCTGTTCTTCACGCCGGGTGTCTACGAGCCGCAGGTGGAGCGCTCGGCGCAGTGGAACCGCGGCGCCTACCTGGTGCGCTCGCTGGGCCACTGCGCCGCCTGCCATTCGCCGCGCAACGCGTTCGGTGCCACCCGCGACAGCCTGGAGCTGAGCGGCGGCCTGATCCCGCTGCAGAACTGGTACGCGCCGTCGCTGGCCTCCGGCGCGGAGGCGGGGGTGGCCGACTGGTCGTCGCGCGAGGTGGCCGACCTGCTCAAGACCGGCCTGACGTCGCGCGGCGCCGCGCTGGGACCCATGGCCGAGGTGGTGTTCCGCAGCACCCAGCACCTCACCGATCCGGACATCGCCGCGATGGCCGAGTTCCTCAAGAGCCTGCCGCAGGCGCCCGCGCACCGGGGCACGCCGGCGAAGCTGGACAAGGACGTGCAGGCCCATGGCGAGACGCTCTACAAGGATCACTGCGCCACCTGCCACGGCGCCCGTGGCGAAGGCGGCGCGGGGCCGCAGGGCGTCGTCTACGTGCCGCTGGCCGGCAACCGCAAGGTGCTCCTGGAGACGCCGGCCAACTTCATCCACATCGTCGTCAACGGCGGGTTCCCGCCCACGACCGCCGGCAATCCGCGCCCGTACGGCATGCCGCCGTTCGGGCCGTCGCTGAAGGACGAGGAGATCGCGGTGCTGGCCACCTGGGTGCGCAACGCCTGGGGCAACGCGGCGCCGCCGGTGAGCGCGCTGGACGTCCTCGAGGCGCGCTGACCGGGGTCAGCCGGCGTCGATGCCGGCGGCCGCCAGCACGTCGGCCAGCAGCGTCACCTCGCCGCATCGCCGCGCCCGGTAGCCGGGCAACGCGTCGACCTCGGCGCGGAACGGCTCGCTGCGCAGGATGGCCAGCACCTGCGCGATCTCGGGCCGCTCCAGCGCGTCGCGGCGGCAGATCGCGAAGTAGCGCTCGGTGGCCAGCGGCAGGAAGTCGAGCTTGAAGTGGCGCGCCGGCCGCTCCAGGCCGAAGCCGGCGTCGGCCATGCCGCTGCCAACGAACGCGGCCACCGCGGCGTGCGTGAACTCGCCGTGCTCGTAGCCCATGATGGCGGCGGGCGCGACGCCGGCTTCGGCCAGCAGCGCGTCGAGCAGGAAGCGCGTGCCCGATCCGCGCTGGCGGTTGATGAAGCGCAGGCCGGGCCGCGCGAGGTCGCCCAGGCCCGTGACGCGCAGCGGGTTGCCCGGCGCCAGCATCAGGCCCTGCGTGCGGTCGGTGATGGCGATCACGGCGTGCTCCTGCGGCACCAGCCAGCGCGCGTAGAACTCCCAGCCGCGCGCCTCGAGGGCGCCGTGCGGCACGTGGAAGCACGCGAGGTCGCTCGCGCCGTCGTGCAGCGAGGCGGCCGCGTCCTGGCTGCTGGTGTAGACGCGCTCCACGTCCACGCCCGCGTCGCGCAGCATGGCCATCAGCTTCTCGATGGCGAAGCCGTGGCTCGCGTGGATGCGCAGCAGGCGCTGCGGGGGCGCCAGCACGCGCTGCAGTTCCACCTCCAGCTCGGAGGCCAGCGTGTCGAGCGCGGGCGCGAGGCGCGCGGCGATGCGGCGGTCGGCCCACACGAGCTTGTCGCCCAGCGGCGTCAGGCGCGAGCCGCGGCCGCGTTCCATCTGCAGCAACGGGGCGCCGAACCAGGCCTCGCCCTGGCGGATGGTGTCCCACGCGTGGCGGTACGACAGCCCGGCGCGCTGGCACGCGGCGGCGATGCTGCCGGTCTCGGCCACGCAGGCCAGCAGGGCGATCAGGCGCGGGCCCAGCATGTCCAGGCCGTCGTGGGAGATCGTCCACTGGGGACGGATTGAAATCTTGTGCACTGCAGTACGCCGCTCGTTCATCCCGGCCCGGGCGATGGTACAGCGCGGTCCCCTGGCGGCCGTCGATGGCGATGGCCGGCAGATGCCCCGAGGGGTAGTCGCCGGCTTGTCCGGGCGATGTCGCTTTTTGCCGTCGAGTCGAACTCGGCAATGCAACAAGAAGTACGGATGCCGGGGCCGCCATTTCATGCTGCGATGCAGCGGAAACACCGCTAAACGGCGGCCCGAATCGGTCGAAGGGCGGGTTGGGGCGGGCTATCCTAGGGTTCGTATTTAGGCGCCTGACCGCATATTGCAACGTGAGCCAACCGATACTTAAAGTCGGGCAGATCGCCGGAGTTGGGACTACGGCGATGGATGCCCGCAGGTCATAAAAAGGATCAAGATGTCTACCGTCATGAACGGCTCTGCGGCCGCGCCTTCCTCCGGAGGCTGGCTATCGAAAGAGCGCACCGTCGCGGGCCCCGGCTTCAACCGGTGGCTTCTTCCGCCCGCGGCGCTCGCCATCCATCTGTGCATCGGCATGGCCTACGGCTTCTCCGTGTTCTGGCTGCCGCTGTCAAAGCTGCTGCCAGGCGCGGCGCTGTGCTCGAAGGACGCGTCGCAGGCCGGCAATTTCTGGATGCAGATCCTGAGCTCGCTCGCGGGCCCCGATGCCAAGAGCCTGCGCTCCGTCGTGGCCAAGGCGCTGTTCGGCGGCGTCGGCGAGATGACGCTGTCGACCTGCAACTGGGACATCTCGGCGCTGGGCTGGATCTACACGCTGTTCTTCGTGTTCCTCGGCGCGTCGGCTGCGTTGTGGGGCGGCTGGCTGGAACACGTCGGCCCGCGCAAGGCGGCCGCCGTCGCCGCGGTCTGCTGGGCCGGCGGCATGGCGCTGTCGACGATCGGCGTGTCCACGCACCAGCTGTGGATCATGGTGCTGGGCCTCGGCGCGATCGGCGGCATCGGGCTGGGCCTGGGCTACATCTCGCCGGTCTCGACGCTGATCAAGTGGTTCCCCGATCGCCGCGGCATGGCCACCGGCATGGCCATCATGGGCTTCGGCGGCGGCGCGATGATCGGCTCGCCCCTGGCCGCCAAGCTGATGGCCGCGTTCGGCACGGACGGCACCAACGGCGTCCAGACGACCCTGCTGGTGATGGCGGCGCTGTACTTCGTGTTCATGATGGGCGGCGCGCGCGGCTACCGCCTGCCGCCCACCGGCTGGAAGCCCGAAGGCTGGACGCCGCCGGCGGCCGACGCCAGCAAGACGATGATCACGCGCGGCCACGTGCACGTGAAGCGCATCTGGGGCATCCCGCAGTTCTGGCTGGTGTGGCTGGTGCTGTGCATGAACGTGTCTGCCGGCATCGGCGTGATCGGCCTGGCCAGCCCGATGCTGCAGGAGATCTTCGGCGGCCACCTGATCGGCCTCGACGCGAAGTACGGCGACCTGGCCAAGGCCGACCTGACGAAGATCGCGGGCGTGGCGGCCGGCTTCGCCGCGCTGATCAGCCTGTTCAACATCGGCGGCCGCTTCTTCTGGGCCAGCATCTCCGACAAGCTCGGCCGCAAGGCGACCTACGTGGTCTTCTTCCTGCTGGGCGCCGCGATGTACGCCAGCCTGCCCAATACCGCGGGCGTGTCCAAGGGCCTGTTCGTGGCCGCGGTCTGCGTCATCCTGAGCATGTACGGCGGCGGCTTCGCCACGGTGCCGGCCTACCTGTCCGACCTGTTCGGCACGCAGATGGTGGGCGCCATCCACGGCCGGCTGCTCACCGCGTGGTCCACGGCCGGCATCCTGGGCCCGGTCGTCGTCAACTACATGCGCGACTACCAGCTGGGACTCGGCATCCCGCGCGAGCAGGTCTACAACCAGACGATGTACATCCTGGTGGGCTTCCTCGCCGTGGGCCTGATCTGCAACCTGCTGATCCGCCCGGTCGACCAGAAGTACTTCATGACCGACGTGGAACTGGCCGAGGAGAAGCGCCTCGCGCACGAACGCGCCGCCGCCAACGCCGTCACGGGCGAGGGCGTGGCGACCGCGCCCAGCAGCACGGCCACCGTGGCGCTGGCCTGGCTGGCCGTCGGCATTCCGCTGGCCTGGGGCGTCTGGCAGACGCTGATCAGTGCGGCCAAGCTCTTCAACTGACGACCTCCGGGGCATGCCCCGACGGTCCGCGCCGCAGCCGCCAAACGGGCCTGCGGCGACGGCCCCGCAACGCGAGTGCCTCGCTCAGGCGCTCGCGCTCCACCTGCCGGACATCCCGGCCGAGGTCCCGGGCGGCAGCGCCTCCGCGCTGCTGCCCGTCCTCCACCACATCCAGGACGCGCTGGGCTTCGTGCCGCCGGCGCTCGTCCCCGAGATCGCTGCCGCGCTGAGCCTGTCGCGGGCCGAGGTGCACGGCGTCGTCACCTACTACCATCACTTCCGCAGCGCCCCCGCGGGCCGCCACGTGGTGCAGATCTGCCAGGCCGAGGCCTGCCGCGCCAACGGCGCCGTGGCCCTGATGGCCCACGCGAGCGCGCGTCTCGCGTGCGCGCCCGGCCACACGCGCGCCGACGGCGCCGTCACGCTCGAACCCGTCTACTGCCTGGGGCTGTGCGCCACCGGGCCTGCTGCGATGGTGGACGACCGCCTGCGCGCCCGGGTGTCCGCCGCGACGGTCGACGACTGGGCCGCCCGCTTCGAGCGCAGCGCATCATGAACACCGCCACGGTCTGGATCCCGCGCGACGCCGCGGCCCTGGCCGCCGGCGCCGACGACGTGGCCGACGCGCTGGTCGCTGCCGCTGGCGAACGCGGTGCCCCGCTGAACCTGGTGCGCAACGGCTCGCGCGGCCTGTTGTGGCTGGAGTCGCTGCTGGAGGTGGCCACGCCCGCAGGCCGCGTGGCCTTCGGGCCGGTGCAGGCCGGCGACGTCGCCGACCTGGTGGGCCGCGGCCTGCTGGACGCGGCCACGGGGCTGCCCGAGGCGCTCGCCGCCCATCCTCTGCACCTGGGCCCGACGGAGGCGTTGCCGTGGCTGGCCCGCCAGCAGCGCATCACGTTCGCGCGCGTCGGCGTCACCGACCCGCTGTCGCTCGACGACTACGCCGCGCTCGGCGGCTGGGCTGGCCTCGACAAGGCGCTCGCGATGGCGCCGTCGGCGGTCGTCGGCGAGGTCATCGACTCGGGGCTGCGCGGCCGCGGCGGCGCCGCGTTCCCGGCCGGCGTCAAGTGGAAGACCGTGGCCGCGGCCGTCGCGCCGCGCAAGGCCGTGGTCTGCAATGCCGACGAGGGCGACTCCGGCACGTTCTCCGACCGCATGCTGATGGAAGGCGACCCGTACACGCTCGTCGAGGGCATGGCCATCGCGGCCGTGGCCGTCGGCGCGACCTACGGCGTGATCTACATCCGCTCCGAATACCCGCACGCCGAGGCCGCGCTGCGCGAGGCCATCGCCCGCGCGACGGCAGCCGGCCACATCGGCGCCGCGCTGCGCGGCCGCGGGCCGGCGTTCCGGCTCGACGTGCGCCGCGGCGCCGGCTCCTACGTCTGCGGCGAGGAGACGGCGCTGCTGGAAAGCATCGAAGGCCGGCGCGGCGTGGTGCGGGCCAAGCCGCCGCTGCCGGCGTTGCATGGCCTGTTCGGCTGGCCCACGGTCATCAACAACGTCATCACGCTGGCCAGCGTGCCGCGCATCCTTGCCGACGGCGCCGCCGCGTACCATGCGTTCGGCGCGGGACGCTCGCGCGGCACGCTGCCGTTCCAGCTCGCCGGCAACCTGAAGCAGGGCGGCCTGGTCGAGCTGCCCTTCGGCGTCACGCTGCGCGAGCTGCTGTTCGACTTCGGCGGCGGATCGCGCTCCGGCCGGCCCATCAAGGCGGTGCAGGTGGGCGGGCCTCTCGGGGCCTATGTGCCGGAGTCGCAGTGGGACGTGCCGATCGACTACGAGGCCTACGCGGCCGTCGGCGCCACCGTGGGCCACGGCGGCATCGTCGCGCACGACGACACGGCCGACCTCGCCGGCCTCGCGCGCTACGCGTTCGAGTTCTGCGCGCTCGAGTCCTGCGGCAAGTGCACGCCGTGCCGCATCGGCTCAACGCGCGGTGTCGAGGTGGTGGAACGTCTCGTCGCCGCGCCGGTCTCACTGAAGGGCGCGCAGGAAGAGCTGCTGCGCGACCTGTGCGACACCATGGTCTCGGGCAGCCTGTGCGCCATGGGCGGCATGACCCCGTTCCCGGTGTTGTCTGCCCTGGATCACTACCCTGAAGACTTCGGCTTGCCGCGGCGCGCCGCGGCGGGAGAGCGATGATGCTGAGCCTGAACGACCCCCATCCGGACCTGGACCTCGGCACCCCCGCCAGCGAGTCCGCTCAGGTGGTGACGTTGACGATCGACGGCGTCGCGGTGAGCGCCCCCGCCGGCACCTCGGTGATGCGCGCGGCCATCGAGGCCGGCATCTCCGTGCCCAAGCTGTGCGCCACCGACTCTCTGGAGCCGTTCGGCTCGTGCCGCTTGTGCCTGGTGGAGATCGATGGCCGGCGCGGCACGCCGGCGTCGTGCACCACGCCCGTGGAGGCCGGCATGTCGGTGCGCACGCAGAGCGCCAGGCTGGCCAAGCTGCGCAAGGGCGTGATGGAGCTCTACATCTCCGATCACCCGCTCGACTGCCTCACCTGCAGCGCCAACGGCGATTGCGAGCTGCAGGACATGGCCGGCGCCGTCGGGCTGCGCGAGGTGCGCTACGGCGTCGAGGGCAAGAACCATCTCGGGGCGAAGAAGGACGAGTCCAACCCGTACTTCACCTTCGACGCCAGCAAGTGCATCGTCTGCAACCGCTGCGTGCGCGCCTGCGAGGAGACGCAGGGCACCTTCGCGCTCACCATCTCGGGCCGCGGCTTCGAGTCGAAGGTGTCGGCCGGCATGGACGAGCCGTTCATGGAGAGCGAGTGCGTGAGCTGCGGCGCCTGCGTCAACGCCTGCCCCACGGCCACGCTGCAGGAAAAGACGGTCATCTCGCTGGGCATGCCCACGCGCAGCGTCACCACCACCTGCGCCTACTGCGGCGTGGGTTGCGGCTTCAAGGCCGAGGTCAAGGGCGACGAGGTCATCCGCATGACGCCGTGGAAGGACGGCAAGGCCAACGAGGGCCATTCGTGCGTGAAGGGCCGCTTCGCCTGGGGCTATGCCACGCACAAGGATCGCGTCACCAAGCCGATGGTCCGCGCGAAGATCACCGACCCGTGGCGCGAGGTCTCGTGGGACGAGGCGATCAATCACGCGGCGTCCGAGTTCAAGCGCCTGCAGGCGCAGTTCGGCCGCGATTCCATCGGCGGCATCACGTCGTCGCGCTGCACCAACGAGGAGACCTACCTCGTGCAGAAGCTGGTGCGCGCGGCGTTCGGCAACAACAACGTCGACACCTGCGCCCGCGTCTGCCACTCGCCCACCGGCTACGGCCTGGGCCAGACCTACGGCACCTCGGCCGGCACGCAGACCTTCAAGTCGGTGGCCAAGGCCGACGTGATCATGGTGATCGGCGCCAATCCCAGCGAGGCGCACCCCGTGTTCGCGTCGCGCATGAAGCGCCGCCTGCGCCAGGGCGCGAAGCTGATCGTGGTCGACCCGCGCCGCATCGACATCGTGGCGGGCGCGCACGTGAAGGCCGACTTCCACCTGCAGCTGCGGCCCGGAACGAACGTGGCGCTGGTCACATCGCTGGCGCACGTGATCGTCACCGAGGGCCTGGACGACGCGGCCTACGTGGCCGAGCGTTGCGACGACAGGAGCGTGGCGCAGTGGCGCGAGTTCGTCTCGCGTCCCGGGAATTCGCCCGAGGCCTTCGAGAGCGAGACCGGCGTGCCGGCCGCGCTCGTGCGCGGCGCCGCGCGCCTGTACGCGGCGGGTTCCGGCACCGGCCCGCGTCCCAACGGCGCGATCTACTACGGCCTGGGCGTGACGGAGCATTCGCAGGGCTCGACCGCCGTGATGGCGATCGCCAACCTCGCGATGGTCACCGGCAACGTCGGCCGCGAGGGCGTGGGCGTGAACCCGCTGCGCGGCCAGAACAACGTGCAGGGCTCGTGCGACATGGGCTCGTTCCCGCACGAGCTGCCCGGCTACCGCCACATCGGCGGCGCCGAGGTGCGCGAGCAGTTCAACAAGGCCTGGGGCGTCACCCTCCAGGCCGAGCCGGGCCTGCGCATCCCCAACATGTTCGACGCCGCGCTGTCGGGCCAGTTCAAGGGCCTGTACTGCCAGGGCGAGGACATCGTGCAGTCCGACCCGGACACCCAGCACGTGGCCGGCGCGCTGCAGGCGATGGAATGCGTCGTCGTGCAGGACATCTTCCTCAACGAGACCGCCAAGTACGCCCACGTGTTCCTGCCGGGCTCGTCGTTCCTCGAGAAGGACGGCACCTTCACCAACGCCGAGCGGCGCATCTCGCGCGTGCGCAAGGTGATGGCGCCGCTGTCGGGCGTGGGCGACTGGGAGGCCACGGTCAGGCTGTCCAACGCGCTCGGATACCCGATGGCGTATACGCACCCCGCGCAGATCATGGAGGAGATCGCGGCGCTGACGCCCACCTTCGCCGGCGTGAGCTACGAGAAGATCGACCGCCTCGGCAGCGTGCAATGGCCCTGCAACGACGGCACCGACGAGGCCGGCACGTCCATCATGCACGTCGGCCATTTCGTGCGCGGCAAGGGCCGCTTCGTGATCACGCAGTACGTGCCCAGCGACGAGAAGGTCACCCGCAGGTTCCCGCTGCTGCTGACCACCGGCCGCATCCTGTCGCAGTACAACGTGGGCGCGCAGACGCGGCGCACGCTCAACTCGCAATGGCACGACGAGGACCGCCTGGAGATCCATCCGCAGGACGCGCTGGACCGCGGCGTGAAGGACGACGACTGGGTGGGCATCACCAGCCGCGCGGGCGAGACGGTGCTGCGCGCCACGATCACGGAACGCGTGCAGCCCGGCGTGGTCTACACCACCTTCCACTTCCCGGAATCGGGCGCCAACGTGATCACCACCGACAGCTCCGACTGGGCCACCAACTGCCCCGAGTACAAGGTGACCGCGGTGCAGGTGATGCCGGTGGCGCAACCTTCGTCGTGGCAGCGCGCCTACCGCGACTTCAGCGAGGACCAGGAACGCTTCCTGGCCGACGCGCGGCTGGGCGCCGGTGTCACGGCGGCGGGCAGATGAAGATCGAGGCCCTGCCCCTGGAAGGTGGCGCGCAGCGCCTGGAGGTGCGCGTGCGGCGCGATGGCGCGGTCACCGAGTCGCAGGACTGGCTGGCCGACGAGGTGCCCGTGGCGCTGATCTTCAACGGCATCTCGCACGCGGTGATGCTGGCCACGCCGCTCGACCTCGAGGATTTCGCGCTCGGCTTCGGCCTCACCGAGGGCCTGCTGGAGCGCGCCGACGAGCTCTACGGCGTGGAGGTGCAGCCCGATCCGGCCGGCGTGCGCGTCGAGATGGAAGTCTCCGGCGCCTGCTTCGCGCGCCTGAAGGACAAGCGCCGCTCGATGGCCGGGCGCACGGGTTGCGGCCTGTGCGGCACCGAGAGCCTGGAGCAGGTGGAGCCGCCGCTGCGTCCGCTGGCGGCCGCCACGGCGCCGCTGTCGCCTGCCGCGATCGCCGCGGCCTTGCGGGCCATGCCGGCGCGCCAGTCACTGCAGCAGCGCACCGGTGCCACGCACGCGGCGGCGTGGTGCGGGCCGGACGGCCAGCTGCGCCTGGTGCGCGAGGACGTGGGGCGCCACAACGCGCTCGACAAGCTGGTGGGCGCGATGGTGGACGCCGGCATCGACCCGCGCGACGGCTTCTGCTGCATCACCAGCCGTGCCAGCGTGGAGATGGTCCGCAAGGCGGTCGCCGTGGGCATCACCGCGCTCATCGCCGTCTCCGCGCCCACGTCGCGCGCGGTCGCCACCGCGCGCGAGGCCGGCCTGGCGCTGGCCGGGTTCGCGCGCCGGGACGATCTCGTGCTCTATTCCGAAGCCGACCGCTTCCGCTAGCCATGGACCTGCACAACCTGGTCGTGATGGCCAACCGCATCGGCAGCTTCTTCGAGGCGCAACCCGACCGCGACGAGGCGCTGGCCGGTATCGCCGACCACGTGAAGAAGTTCTGGGAGCCGCGCATGCGCGCCCAGATCCTCGCCGCGGTGGAGACCGGCGCCGATACGGGCCTCAGCGAGATCGTGCGCGCGGCGCTGGAGAAGCACCGCGCCCTGTTGCAGCCGACTTGAGTTGCCTCAGCGATCCAGCGCCGCGCGCTTCGGGTCGAACTTCCAGCCGGGCAGCAGGGCCTGCATCGCCGCCGCGTCGTCGCGCGCGCCCAGGCCGTGTTGCCGATGGAGCGCGTGCGCCTTGTCCACCTCGGCCATGTCCAGCTCGACGCCCAGGCCGGGCCGGGACGGCACCTGCACGAGTCCGCCGCGGATCTGGAGCGGTTCCTTCGTCAGGCGCTGGCCGTCCTGCCAGATCCAGTGCGTGTCGATGGCCGTGACGCGGCCCGGCGCGGCGGCGGCGACGTGCGTGAACATCGCCAGCGAGACGTCGAAGTGGTTGTTGGAGTGCGAGCCCCAGGTCAGGCCCCAGTCGCGGCAGGTCTGCGCGACGCGCACCGAGCCGGCCATGGTCCAGAAGTGCGGGTCGGCCAGCGGGATGTCCACCGATTGCAGCGCCAGCGCGTGCGCCAGTTGGCGCCAGTCGGTGGCGATCATGTTGGTGGCGGTGGGCAGGCCGGTGGCGCGGCGGAACTCGGCCATCACCTCGCGGCCCGAGAAGCCGTCCTCCGCGCCGCACGGATCCTCGGCGTAGGCGACGATGCCGCGCTGGTCGCGCATCAGGCGCACGGCCTCCTTCAGCGACCACGCGCCGTTCGGATCCAGCGTGATGCGCGCCTGCGGGAAGCGCTCGTGCAGCGCGAGGATCGCCTGCACCTCCTCGTCGCCGCGCAGCACGCCGCCCTTCAGCTTGAAGTCGTTGAAGCCGTAGCGCGCGTGCGCGGCCTCGGCCAGGCGGACGATGGACTCTGGCGTCAGGGCCGGCTCGTGGCGCAGGCGCGCCCAGGCGTCGGGGCCTTCGGGCTCACTGGCGTAGGGCAGGTCGGTGCGCGTGCGGTCGCCGATGTAGAAGAGGTAGCCCAGCATCTCGACGGCGTCGCGCTGCTGGCCCTCGCCCAGGAGCGCCGCCACCGGCACGCCGAGGTGCTGGCCCAGCAGGTCCAGCAGAGCCGATTCGATGGCCGTGGCGGCGTGGATGGTGGTGCGCAGGTCGAAGGTCTGCAGGCCGCGGCCGCCGGCGTCGCGCTCGGCGAAGCGGCGCTGGACCTCGTCGACGATGCGCTGCTGCGAGCCCAGGGGCTGGCCGACCACCAGCGGCGCCGCGTCTTCCAGGGTCTGGCGGATCTTCTCTCCGCCGGGCACCTCGCCGACGCCGGTGCGGCCGGCGCTGTCGGTCAGCAGCAGCAGGTTGCGCGTGAAGAACGGGCCGTGCGCGCCGCTCAGGTTGAGCAGCATGCTGTCGCGGCCGGCCACGGGGATCACGCGGAGGGACGCGATCGTCGGCGTCGAGGAGAGGGTCATCGGAGTCGAGTCCTGTAGGATAGCGCTACCATTTCGAGGCAAAGCATAGCGGCGAGTCCCGAAGGCCGCAAGCCCTCAGGCGCTGGCGCGTTCGACGATGGAGAAGCCCAGGTCGACGATGCGCTCCGCCACGGTCCGGCCTTCGGCGCGGTCGATGACGAACCGCGCGGCCTGCCGGCCGATCGCCGCGCCGTCGATGCGCACCGTGGTCAGCGCGGGCTCGAGGTCGGCCGCGAACTCGTTGTCGCCGAAGCCCACCACGGCGAGTCGCGACGGCACGTCCAGGCCGCGCGCGCGGGCCTCGGTCAGCACGCCCAGCGCCAGCAGGTCGGAGCTGCAGAAGACCGCGTCCACGCCGCCGGGCCGTGCCAGCAGCTGGCCCAGCGCGTCGCGCCCGCTGCGCAGCGTGGTGGGCGCCGGCACCGTCACCGGCTCGACGTCGGCGAGCCCCAGCTCGCGCGCGGCCTCGCGGAACGCGGCGAGGCGGCGCCGCGCGCGATCGTCGTCGCCCGCCACGACGGCCAGCCGGCGGCGCCCGCGGCCGTGCAGGAAGGCGGCCACCGCGTGGCCGATCCGCTCGTGGGAGAAGCCCACCAGCATGTCGATGGGCGTGGGGGTCAGGTCCCAGGTCTCGACCACGGGGATGTTGGCCGCCAGCAGGCGCCGCCGGCCCTCGGCGGAGTGCAGGATGCCCGTGAGCACGACGCCGTCGGGCCGGCGCCCGATGATGGCCTCGAGCAGGGCGTCCTCGCGCGAATCCGCGTAGCCGCTCTGGCCCAGCATCAACTGGTAGCCCGCGTCGGCCAGTGCCGCCGTGAGCGCCTGGACGGTATCCAGGAAGACGGGCCCCGACAGCGTGGGCACGACGGCCGCGACGAGCCGGCTGCGCGCGGAGGCCAGGCCGCCGGCGACGCGGTTGGGGACGTAGCCCGACCGGCGCACCGCGGCGGTCACGCGCGCCAGCACCTCGGGCGACACGCGCTCGGGCGTGTTCAGCGCGCGCGACACCGTCATGGGCGCCACCTCGGCCAGCCGGGCGACATCGTGCAACGTCACCGCCCCGCTGCCGCGTCGACTGCGCCTGGCGCGAACCTCAGCTTCTTCCATGCCGCGATCTTACGCCGGCGTTAGCGCTAACCATCGCGCCATGAAAAACGCCCGCACGAAGCGGGCGCCGTTCGAAACGAAGCGGATCAGGAGACGATGAGCCTGACCGTGGCGCTGCCGGTGGCGCCGGCGCTGTCACGCACCGTGGCCGTCATGGTGTAAGTGCCCTTGACCGGCGCGGTCCAGTACAGGAAGCCGCTGGACATCAGCTTCATGCCGGACGGAGCACCGGCGATGGTGTAGCTCAGCGTGCCGCCGTCGACGTCCTTGCCCACCAGCATGGTCGAGAAGGTGGTGCCGGCCTTGCCGACGAGATTGGCCGCGGCGATCGTCGGGGCATGGTTGGTCGCGGCAGGGGCCGCCGCGGTCACCTTCACCGAATACGTGCCGCTGGCCGAGGCACCCGCAGCCGTCTTCGCCGTCGCGGTGAACGTGTAGGTGCCGACGACCGGTGCGCCCCACGAGAGCGCGCCGGCGCTGGTCACGCCCAGGCCGCTGGGCGCGCCCGACAGCGAGTAGGCGGTGGTGGTGCCCGACGGCGCGGTCACGCCCAGCGATTGGTTGAACGCCGTGCCGGCCGTGGCGGCGTACGACCCGCCCGGCACGACCGGCGCCGCCAGGGCGGCCGCCGGCGTCGTGGCGGTGCCGGCGAGGGCCTGCGTCAGCTGCGTGGAATTGGGCGTGCCCCATCCGGTGGCCTGGTCGTAGCCCGTGCCGGCGCGGCAGGTGGCGCAGCTGCCGTTGGTGCCGTCGACGACGTCGCCGAACGAGGCCGCGTACGTGCCCGGCACCTTGGCGATGGCCTGGTACAGCATGCTGTGGAAGTCGCCCAGCACGGCCTTGGCGCTGGCGACGCGCTGGGCGTTCGCCACCGCGACGATGCCGGCCCATTGCGGCGCGGCGATGCTGGTTCCGCCGTACGCGCTCCAGACCGTGGCCAGGCCCGGCAGCGTCAGCGCGACGTATTCGCCGGTCATCGGGTTGGCGTTGAACGCGACGTCGGGCACCGCGCGGCGCACCAGGGCGCTGCCGCCGGCCGGCACCACGCCGCTCTGCCACGCGGGCAGGGGTTCGTAGGCGCTCAGGCCGCCGCCGGTATAGCTCCAGGCCGCTTCGTAGCGCGTGCCGGAACCCGACCAGTTCAGGCTCGTGCCGCCCACGGCCAGCACGTGCGGCGAGACCGCCGGCCACAGCACCTGCGAGCCGGAATCGCCCGCGGCCGCCACGTAGGTCATGCCGGGGCGCGCGAAGTAGGAATCGGTGGACGGCGCCCAGCCGGCCTCGGCCGAGCCGAAGCTCATCGTCACGACGCCGGGGCCCATCTTGGCGGCCAGCAGGTTGGCGCCGAGGATGTAGCTGGACAGCGAAGACGGCATCTCGATGAGGACGATGCGGGCCAGCGGCGCGATCGCATGGGCCCACTGCACGTCGAGCTTGCTCTCCGGCGCCCAGGAGGCGTTGTAGACCGGCACCGTGGACGTCATCGCGGCGGTGGTGGTGGCGTTGACCTGCGAGAACGTGCACGCCGACGGCGGCGTGGCCAGCGGCAGCGTGGCGGTGGCCGGGATCGCGACGTTGGTGCAGGTGGGCAGGCCGAACTTCGCCGAGAAGAGGTTCAGGTCGGACAGCGCGGTGGCGTCGTGGTACGCGTCGACGATGTAGATCGTCTGGCCCGCGCCGAGCTGCGCCGCCAGGCTCGGCGAGATGGCCGCGCCCACGGCCGGCAGCGCCGCGAGGCCGTAGGCCGCGCGGATCTGGGCCGGCGTGTGGACGGCGCCGATGATGGTGTTGGCCTGCGGGGCGGCCGTGTCGCCGCTGGCCGAGGCCACGCGCGCCTTCGACGCGTCGGCGATGCGCCTGACCAGGGTGTCGCGCGACAGGCGGGCCGTGTCGAGCCCGGCGACGGCGCTGTCGACGGTGTAGGTCTTCGGGGCCTGGCGTGCCGAGGCGCTGCTGCCGTCGACGTCGGCCTGGCCGGGTTCGTCGAGCAGGGCGGGCGCCATGTGGTACGTCGGCGTGACTTCGGTCTGGGCCATCGCGGCGACGACGCTGCCGTCGAGCGAGGCACCGGCGTCCGCGGGCTGCGAGACGCTGCTGCTGGAGTCTGACGCCGTGGTCGACGGCGTGGCGGTGTCGGGGCTGGTGCCGCCGCCGCAAGCCGCGAGGCTGGCGAGCAGGGCGATGGAGAGTGCCAGGGTGGGGGTGGCTTTCTGAGCCGGGCGATGACGATTCAAGACCGATCCTTCGATGAGCTGGGGTCATCGGCGGTCGGCGAATGGCACGGAGATCCCAATGCCGCAAGGCATCACGGAACAGCACGCCAGCACGCCGGCACGCCGGGTGTGGACAAGCAGCGAGCACCTCGAAGGACCAGCTGCCAGGCGCTGTTGAGACGATCCCGGGTCCAGGCGACCGGGGGAGCGGGTCAGAGCAGCGAGTGCGTCTTGCGGGAAACGGGACAGTATCCAGCGCGACTGATGGGCGCCGTATTGCTACGACGAGCGGATATTACCGAAGTATCTACTCGACCGTTACCGGAGATGCAACAAGGTGCAGCTCTTCCGTGGAAGCAGATTCATGGCAGGCTTGCTCCGCCAAGGTCGGGCAGATTCGCGGCTCCTGGGCCATATTTCATTCGACGGATACTGAATTCCGGCGCGCACCGGCCGGGGCGGCCGCCGCCGAAGTCGACGCCGATATTCGGCCTCGCATATTCGCGGGCACGCAATTTTCAAGCTGCCGGGCACGCTTTTCCGCGTCCGAGCACTCGCAGCGACTGGTCGAGCGGAGCACGGGCTATCCCGAACTCCCAACGCGCTCCCGCGCCTCCGCCATGAGTATTCGGAATCAGTGCGGCTGCTAACAAGGCATTGCAGCGAAACCATAATTCCCTGGTCGCGAACGAGAATATAAGGGAGCAGAAAGTATTCTTCTCAACTGTCGAGTCGTGGATCTGATGAAGTTTGCCTGGCACTGCCAGCCACGGCCGAGCGGGAGCGTTCGATACGCCTCGCGTAGTCGGCATTCGGGCCCCCGAAATTAGGTAGGTGAAAACGTTAATCGGCTGTCGAGCAATAGCGGGAATGCGGGTTGCAAAGGGTTACCCGCGATTCACTGCACACCACCAGCTTGCCCCTCAACCGCTAGGAGAAGACCTCATGAAACTGAACGCCACCCTCGTCGCGCTCGCACTGGCCCTGGCCGGCGGCGCGGCATCGGCCGCCACCGTCGGGACGCTGTACGACGCAGCCACCGACACCGCGCTGGCCAACAACCCCGAAATTGGCCCGCAGCTGTACGCGGTCTTCGAGAAGGACGGCCCGCTGAACACGACGCCGACGTTCGACTACGTGTACAACTTCATCCTGGACGCCACGTCGAACCTGGACGTGAGCGGCAACACATACACCGGCCCGACCGTCGCCGCCGACACCGCCGACTTCACGCTGTACACCGGAACCTCGACCGGCAATTCGGGCACTTCGGCCACCGCCGTGGGTAGCGTCTTCTCGTTCGCCGGCCAGGCCATCCAGGCCACGACGTTCGCCAACCTGACGAAAGGCAACTACTTCTTCGAAGTGACCGGCAGCACCTCGGCGCCGCTGGGCACGGCCTTCAACGTCACGATCCAGGCGCCTTCGGCCACCGGCCCGCTGCCGGCCGTGCCCGAACCCACCAACATGGCCCTGTTGCTGGCCGGCCTCGGCCTGATGGGCTTCCTGGTCAAGCGCCGCTCCGCCAACTGACGGGCAGCGCCAGCGGCGCGACGGCGCCGCTCACCGGACAAGGCAGCGACGACGCTGCCTTTTTTTCGTTCAAGGGTGCTCAGCGGCCCAGCGGCGAGATCGCCTCGGCCACCGCCTTCGGGCTCAGGTCGTCGGCCTGCATCGGATGCATGGCGCGCTGGACGTCCTCGCGCCGCTTCGGGTCGTTCAGCAAGGGCCAGTTCTCGGAGAGCGCATGCAGCAGCAGCTCGGTGATCTTGTCCAGCTTCGGCCGCGTGACGGCGGCCAGGTCGGGCGCGTCCGCGAACTGGCCGCGCTTGAACACGTCCCAGCCCTGGAACAGCTCGTTCTGCGCGATCTTGGAGGCCTCGATCTGGGCCTTGAAGAAGCTCTCGGCCCAGGCCTGCGGCACGCCCAGGTCGCTCGCCTGGTGGCCCAGCGCCGCGATGACCTGCGCCTCGCGCGCCGCGTCCTCGATCGGGAGGTGGTGGTTCCACTTGAACTCGGCCACGTCGGTGGCCAGCATCAGGCGCGCGTCGATCAGCGCGCGCAGCGACTCGATGCCCCACGGATACGCGAGCCACTGCTCGTTGGCGCGCGCGAACGCCCCCGTTTCGATGGCCTGGTGCAGCCACTGGTCGATGTAGGCCTTCAACGCGGCGTCGCGCGGCAGCAGCACGGCCTTCTCGGAGAAGTCGAAGGGCGCGTCGGGGTGGATGGCGCACAGCCTGGGATGCAGCCGCTGCTGCAGGCGCGCCTCGATCGCGTCGGTGATCATCACGTCGGCGTCGCCGGCCACGATGCGGTCGAAGATCGTCACGTTGTCGGCGTGGACGATGAGCGTCGCGCGCTTCGCGTGGGCGCGCGCGAAGCGCTCGTTGGTGCCGCCCGGGTTGACGATCAGGCGCACGTCGGGGCGGTCGATGTCGGCCAGCGACTGGTACTTGCCGGCGTCCTCGCAGCGCGCGACGGGCGTCTTGCCGTCGCGCAGGTACGGAATCGAGAACCAGGCCTTCCTCTGGCGCTCCAGCGACACCGACACGCCCCCCATCGCGAGATCGAACCTGTCGTCGGCGAGGTCGCCCATCATGCCGGCCCAGGTGGTGGGCACGACCTGCAGCTTCACGCCCAGCGAATTGGCCAGGTCGGTGGCGAGCGCGATGTCCAGGCCGATGAACCCGCCCGTGCCGACGCGGTAGCTGAACGGCTTGTAGTCGCCGGTGCTGCCCACGCGCAGCACGCCGCGCGCGAGGATGTCGTCCAGGCGGCTGGCCGTCGCCGTGGCGGCGCTGGCCGCTGGCTCCGCGGCCTGGCCGGCGGGCGAGGCGAGCGCCGCGAGGGTGAGCGCGAAGGCGGCGAGCAGGCGATGGCAGGCGGACACGGGGGGCTCCCTCTTCAGAACGAGGCCGCAGTCTATTCAATGGGGGAGGCGTACTCGACACGGCCCCTGAGAATGTCCTCTCTGGTCAATTCAATGGCCGACGTGGTCATAAAAGATTTTGACTATCAATCGATTAAGAAAGATGAATTGGCGCAATAGTTCGCCACTTGCGACAGTCAAGACTTTCAGAACCAGGAGATCAGCGAATGACCGAAGCCAAGTGCCCCTTCTCGAACGGCGTGCGCCCGAATGCCCTGGCAGGCGCCCCGCGAAACGCCGACTGGTGGCCCAACCAGCTGAACTTGGACATCCTGCACCAGCAGTCCAGCAAGTCCGACCCGATGGGCGCGTCCTTCGACTACGCCGAGGCGTTCAAGAGCCTGGACCTGGACGCCGTGGTGGCCGACCTGAAGGCCCTGATGACCGACTCGCAGGACTGGTGGCCGGCCGACTACGGCCACTACGGCCCGCTGTTCATCCGCATGGCCTGGCACGCGGCCGGCACCTACCGCACCGCCGACGGCCGCGGCGGCGCGGGCACCGGCGCGCAGCGCTTCGCGCCCCTGAACAGCTGGCCCGACAACGGCAACCTCGACAAGGCGCGGCGCCTGCTGTGGCCGATCAAGCAGAAGTACGGCCGCCACCTGTCGTGGGCCGACCTGATCGTGCTGACCGGCAACGTGGCCCTCGAGTCCATGGGCTTCAAGACCTTCGGCTTCGCCGGGGGCCGCCCGGACATCTGGGAGCCGCACCTCGACGTGTACTGGGGCCCCGAGAAGAAGTGGCTGGGCGACGAGCGCTACGGCGCCGGCCGCGAGCTCGCGAACCCGCTGGCCGCGGTGCAGATGGGCCTGATCTACGTGAACCCGGAAGGCCCCAACGGCAACCCCGACCCGGCGGCGTCCGCGCGCGACGTGCGCGAGACCTTCGCGCGCATGGCGATGGACGACGAGGAGACCGTGGCGCTGGTGGCCGGCGGCCACACCTTCGGCAAGGCGCACGGCGCCGGACCGGCCGCGCACGTCGGGGCCGAACCCGAGGGCGCGGGCATCGAGCAGCAGGGCCTGGGCTGGGCCAACAGCTTCGGCTCGGGCCGCGGCTCCCACGCGATCACCAGCGGCATCGAGGGCGCCTGGACGCCCACGCCCACCACCTGGGACATGAGCTTCTTCGAGACGCTGTTCGGCTACGAATGGGAGCTGACGAAGAGCCCGGCCGGCGCGCACCAGTGGAAGCCCAGGGCCGATACCAGGGCGGGTACCGTGCCGGACGCGCACGATCCCGCGAAACGCCACGCGCCGATGATGACCACCGCCGACATGGCGCTGCGCGTCGACCCCGCCTACGAGAAGATCGCGCGCCGCTTCCAGGCCGACCCGCAGGCCTTCGCCGACGCGTTCGCGCGCGCCTGGTTCAAGCTGACGCACCGCGACATGGGGCCGCGTGCCCGCTACCTCGGCAAGTGGGTGCCGTCCGAGGAACTGATCTGGCAGGATCCGATCCCCGCGGTCGACCATCCGCTGGTCGACGCGGCGGACATCGCGCTGCTCAAGCGCACCCTCCTGGCGTCGGGCCTCGCGCCCGCGCAGCTGGTCGGCGCCGCGTGGGCCTCCGCGTCCACGTTCCGCGGCGGCGACAAGCGCGGCGGCGCCAACGGTGCGCGCATCCGGCTCGCGCCGCAGAAGGACTGGGTGGTGAACCAGCCCGCGCAGCTTGCCCAGGTGCTGGACATGCTGGAAGGCATCCGCGCGAGCTTCAACGCCGCCCAGGCTGGCGGCAGGAAGATCTCGCTGGCCGACCTGATCGTGCTGGGCGGCAATGCGGCGATCGAGGCCGCGGCGAAGAAGGCCGGCGTGGACGTGGAGGTGCCGTTCGTTCCCGGCCGCATGGACGCGTCGCAGGCGCAGACCGACGTCACGTCGTTCGAGCCGCTGGAGCCGCGCGCCGACGGATTCCGCAACTACGCGCGCGCCGGCCTCGAGGGCCACGTGGCCGAACTTCTGGTGGACAAGGCGCAGCTCCTGACGCTCACCGCGCCGGAGATGACGGTGCTGGTCGGCGGCCTGCGCGTGCTCGGGGCCAACGTCGGCGGCAGCACGCACGGCGTGTTCACGACGCGCCCGGGCACGCTGTCGAACGACTTCTTCGTCAACCTGCTGGACATGCGCACGCGCTGGCAGAAGTCGGCCACCGAGGGCGTGCTGGAAGGCCGCGACCGCCGCACCGGCGAGGTGAAGTGGACGGCGACGGTCGCGGACCTGGTGTTCGGCTCGAACTCCCAGCTGCGCGCGGTCGCCGAGGTCTACGGCGCCGCCGACGGCCAGGACAAGTTCGTGCGGGATTTCGTGGCCGCATGGACGAAGGTGATGAACCTCGATCGCTACGACCTGAAGTGATGCGGCGCAGGGCTCACTTGCCCGTGAGCTTCCTGCGCACGTCCACGCCCACGCCCTTGTTCACGAACTGCGTCGTCGCCACCTTGCCCAGGTCGACGTCGCCCGCCTTGTACAGCCCCGCGCGCACCATCTTGTCGTAGAAGTCCTTGATGCGCTCGGGCTTCATCGCGCCGATGCCCAGCGTCTGCGCGTCGCCCGAATCGACGATGCCCATCTGCTTCATCAGCGCGAGGCTCTGCGCGATGAGCTCGTCGGTCATCTCGGGGTTGTCCTGCCTGATCAGCGCGTCGGCGGCCTTGCGGTCGCCGTAGAGGTAGTTGTTCCAGCCGATGATGGAGGCCTCGACGAAGCGCCGGACCAGGTCGGGCTGGTTCTTCACCGTGTCGGTGCGCGCCTCGATGGTGGTGCTGTAGGTGCTGTAGCCATGGTCGGCCAGCAGGAACACCGAGGGTGTGAAGTGGCCCTCCCGGGCGATCGTGATGGGCTCCTCCACCGCGTAGCCCTGCTGCAGGCTGCGCTTGTCGGCGAGGAAGGGGCCGACGTTGTAGTTGTAGGGGCGCAGCGATTCGTCCTTGAACGCGTAGTCGGCCTTGAGCCACTGCCACCACGAGAACTGCGCGTCCTTGGCGATGAACGCCACCGGCGCCCTGGCCAGGTCCTCGAACTTCGCGTAGCCGCCGTCCGGGTGGGCGATCAGCGCCTGCGGATCCTTCTGGAACATCGAGGCCACCGCGATCACCGGCACGCCGTTCTTCACGTTGTCGAAGCTGTGCAGCAGGTTGCCCGTCATCAGGAAGTCGATGCGGCCGGCCGGCAGCAGCGGGCGGTTGTTCACCTGCGGGCCGCCCTGGCGGATCTCCACGTCGAGGCCGTAGCGCTTGTAGGTACCGTCGGCCACCGCCTGGTAGAAGCCGCCGTGCGCGGCCTGCGCCTTCCAGTTGGTGGCGAACACGACCTTGTCGAGGGCGTGGGCGGCGACGCTCGCGGCCAGCAGCGTGGCGGCGAGGACGAGCTTGGTGGCGTGCATGGGCGGCTCCGGGGTTGACGCGGGCGATGATACGGGCGACCGTCGAGCGCGGGAAGCCCAAAGCCCTGCGGCGCGGCGCCCCGGTGCGAGGTCGCCGACAATGGGCCCATGAAGATTGCGGACACCCAGGACACGCGCCTGACCACCCTCGCCAACGGCGTGCGCGTCGTCACGATCCACATGCCCTGGCTCGCCAGCGCCAGCGCCAGCGTGTTCGTGCGCACCGGCTCGGGCCACGAGAGCGCGCGGCTGTCCGGCATCAGCCACGTCGTGGAGCACATGGCGTTCAAGGGCACCACCACGCGCGACGCCGCGCGCATCAACATCGATGCCGAGCGCCTGGGCGCCGAGGTCAACGCCCACACCGACAAGGACCACACCGCCTACCACCTGAGCGGCATGGCCCGCGATGCCGTCGAATTCGTGCGCATGCTGGGCGACATCGTGCGCCGGCCCACGTTTCCCGAGGCCGAGCTCGAGCGCGAGCGCCAGGTGATCCTGCAGGAATTCCTCGAGGACGAGGAAGACCCGATGTCCACCGCGTTCCGCCAGTTCGACAAGCTCTGCTACGGCGCGCACCCGATGGCGCAGGCCGTGATCGGCACGCGCCGCAACATCGAGCGCTTCACGCGCGACGAGCTGCTGGCCTACGTGGCCCGGCAGTACAGCGGCGCCAACGTGGTGGTGGGCGTGGCCGGCAACGTGGCCCATGACGCCATCGTGCGCGAGGCCGAGGCCGCGTTCGGCGACATGCCCGCCGGCACGCCGCACGCGATGGACGCCCCCACCTGGCTGGGCGGCGTGAAGGCCGCGCGCCTGGCCGGCTGCAGCCAGAGCCACGTGGTGCTGGGCTACCCCATCGCGTCGATGAAGGACGACCAGCCCGCCGCCAGCGTGGCCGCCGCGCTGTTCGGCGAAGGCATGAGCTCGCCGCTGATGAACGAGATCCGCGAGCGCCGCGGCCTGGTCTACTACGCCGCCTGCTCCGCCGACATCATGGAGGCCTGCGGCCAGTTCGTGATCGAGGCGTCCACCACGCCGGACAAGGTCGACGAGCTGCTGCGCGAGACGCACCGTCTCCTGCAGGGCCACGCGGCCACGGTCGGCGCGATCGACCTCGAACGCGCGCGCAACCAGATCGCCGTGCGCCAGGTGCGGGCCCAGGAGCGGCCCGTGCGCCGCGTGGAGGACGCCGCGCTGGACCTGTTCGTGCATGGCCGCATCCGTTCGCCCGAGGAGCTGCGCGCCCGCGTGGAGGGCGTGTCGGCCGACCAGGTGCGCGAGGCCTTCGCGCGCATGCTCGCGGCGCCGCCGGTGCTGGCGCTGGCGGGCAAGCTGGGCGCGCTCACCGGCGAGCGCCTGCGCGAGCTGGTGGCCGCGCCCGAGCCGCGGGCGCGGGCCTCTGCCCAGGCGCGGCGGACGAGCTCGGTGCACTGAAGGGGTCAGGCACCCGCCCGCAGCGATGTCGGCCGCGGGTGGACATTGTCTGGCGGGAGCCAGGCCCCTTCGGTATCAGCCGCGCTCGCTCTCGTGCCAACGCTGCAGCAAGACGCGGCTCAGCGCGCCCGTGAGCAGGTACAGCGCCACGCCCGTGGCCGCCACCAGCGTGAGCGCCGCGAACATCTTGGGGATCTCGGTGCGGAACGCCGACTCGAGGATGCGCGAGGCCAGGCCGGTGTCGCGGCCCGCGGCGCCGGCGGCGAACTCGCCGCCCACCTCGCCGATCAGCGCGAGGCCGCCGGCGATGCGCAGGCCGGTCATGAACGACGGCAGCGCGGCCGGCACCAGCAGGTGGCGCAGGGTCTGCCAGCGGCTCGCGCGCTGCAGCGTGAACAGGTCGCGCAGGTTGGCGTCGACGCTGCGCAGGCCGGTGAGCGTGTTGGCCAGGATGGGGAAGAACGCCACCAGCCAGGCGCACACGATCACGGTGGCGAGCGGGCTGTCGGTGAGGATCATGATCAGCGGCGCGATCGCGACGATGGGCGTCACCTGCAGCACCACCGCGAACGGCGCCAGCGCGCGCTCCGCGGTGCGCGACAGCGCGAACAGCGCGGCGATCAGCACGCCGCCGGTCATCGCCAGCGCGAGCGAGATCAGCGTGATGCGCACGGTGAACCACCAGCTTTGCGCCAGCGACGCGAAGTTGCCGGCCAGCGTGGTGGCGATCAGCGAGGGTGCCGGCAACAGGTAGGCCGGGATCTGCAGCCCGCGCACCGTGAGCTCCCATGCGGCCAGGAAGACCGCGACGGCCAGCACGGGCACGCCCGCGCGCGTCACGCCCGCGCCTCCGCGTCGCTCGCGCGCTGCAGCGCGTCCGACACGCGCGCGCACAGGGCCGCGAAGCGCGGCGTGGCGCGGAAGGCGGCGTCGCGCGGGTAGGGTGCGTCGATCGCGACCTCGTCGACGACGCGTCCCGGACGCGCCATGACCACCACGCGCTGGCTGAGGAATACCGCTTCGTAGACGCTGTGCGTGACGAAGACGGCGGTGACGGGCTTGGCGTCGTCCGGCGGCTTGCACAGCGACAGCAGCGTCTGGTTCAACGCGAAGCGGGTGATCTCGTCGAGCGCGCCGAAAGGCTCGTCCAGCAGCCACAGCCGCGGCGACGTCACCAGGGCCCGCGCGAGGGAGGCGCGCATCTTCATGCCGCCGGACAGCTCGCGCGGCACCGCGTCCGCCGAGTCGGCCAGGCCCACGGCGCGCAGCGCGGCATCGACGCGTGCGCGTAAGGCGGGGCCGCGTTCGCCACGCAGCATCAGCGGCAGTTCGACGTTGCGGCGCACGCTGGCCCAGGGCATCAACGCGGCGTCCTGGAAGACGTAGCCGGGCACGACGTGCGCGGGCAGGTCGCGGGTGATCGTGCCCGAGGTCGGCGCGTCGAGGCCGCTCAGCAGGCGCAGCACCGTGCTCTTGCCGCAGCCGGAGGCGCCGAGCAGGCTCACGAATTCGCCGTTGGCGATGTCCAGGCTGACGTCGGCGAGCGCCAGGCGGCCGCCCGGAAACTCGCGCCGGACATGGGCGAGCGACAGGGCGGAGCGTTCGACGAGTTCGGTCACCGGGCGACTTTAACGTGCCCCGTGCGCGTCGCTCACGCCGCCTTCGCGACTCCTTGCCCGGTGCGCCACGCCGCCAGCAGCGTGGCCCACTTGGCGCGCACCTTCTCGAGATGGCGCTCCTTCACGTGCCCGTAGCCGCGGATATCCTCCGGCAGCGAGGCGAGCGCCACGGCGTCGGCCATGGCGTCGGCCGACAGCGAGCGCAACAGCTCGTCCACCAGCGCGCGGTATTCGACGATCAGCGCGCGCTCCGTCTTCCGTTCCTCCGTATAGCCGAACACGTCGAACGCGGTGCCGCGCAGGCCCTTGAACTTCGCGAGCACGCCGAACGCGCCCTTCATCCAGCCGCCGTAGGTCTTCTTGATCAGCTGGCCCTTGGCATCCTTCGCCGCGAGGAGAGGGGGCGCGAGGTGGTACTTCAGCTTGAAGCCGTCCTCGAACTGGTCGGCCAGCTTCGCGAGGAAGGCCGGGTCGGTGTGCAGGCGGGCCACCTCGTACTCGTCCTTGTAGGCCATCAGCTTGAACAGGTTGCGCGCGACGGCGTCCGTCAGGCGCGTGCCGCCCAGCGGCGCCTCGGCCGCCTTCACGCGGTCGACCACCGCGGTGTACTGCGCCGCGTAGCCCGCGTCCTGGTAGCCCGTGAGGAAGTCGACGCGGCGCTGGATCGTCTCGGCCAGCGACGGCTTCTTGACGAACTCGATGACCTTGGCGGCGACGAACTGCGCCTGCACGGAGGCGAGGTCGTGGGCGCAGCGGCGGCCCCATTCGAAGGCCTGCTTGTTCTTCTCGACCTGCACGCCGTTGAGCTCGATCGAGCGCATCAGCGCTTCCAGGCCCACGGGGATGCGGCCCTTCTGCCAGGCATAGCCCAGCATCAGCGGGTTGGTGAAGATGGAGTCGCCCAGCAGCTGCACGGCCACCTTGTCGGCGTCGAACGCGCCAAGCAGGTCGGGGCCGACGGCGTGCGCGATCGCGTTCTCGCACTGGCCGCCCGGGAACTGCCAGTTCGGGTCGTTGACGAAGCTGGCGGTGGGCGAGCCGTGCGTGTTCAGCGCGACGTAGGTGCGGCCTTCGCGCATCACCGACAGCGTCACCGGGTTGGCGGCGACGATGGCCTCGCAGCCGATGACGACGTCGGCCTTGGCCGCGTCCACCTTGGTCGTGAGGATGGCCTCCTGCGTATTGGCGATCTGGATGTGGCTCCAGGTGGCGCCGCCCTTCTGCGCGAGGCCGGCCGCGTCCTGCGTGATCACGCCCTTGCCTTCGAGGTGGGCGGCCATGCCCAGCAGCTGGCCGATGGTGATGACGCCGGTGCCGCCGATGCCGGCGACGACGATGCCCCACGCCGACTCGGCATTCGGCAGCGCGGGCATCGGGATCTCGGGCAGCGCTGCCGCTCCCTTGGACTTCGCGGGGGCGGCCTTCTTCAGCTTGCCCTCGACCGACACGAAGCTGGGGCAGAACCCGTTGGCGCAGGAGAAGTCCTGGTTGCAGGTGTTCTGGTTGATGCGGCGCTTGCGGCCGAACTCGGTCTCCACCGGCTCCACCGACAGGCAGTTGCTCTGCACCGAGCAGTCGCCGCAGCCTTCGCACACCGCCTCGTTGACGACCACGCGACGCGGGTTCTGCGCCATCGTGCCGCGCTTGCGGCGGCGGCGCTTCTCGGTGGCGCAGGTCTGGTCGTAGATGATGACGGTGACGCCCGGCACCTCGCGCAGCTCGCGCTGGATCGCGTCGAGCTGGTCGCGGTGATGGACGGTGGTGCCTTCGGCCAGGCGCACGCCGGAGTTGTAGCGCTCGGGCTCGTCGCTGACGACGACGATGCGCTTCACGCCCTCGGCCTCCAGCTCGCGCGTGGTCGACGCCACGTCGATCTGGCCGTCCACCGGCTGGCCGCCGGTCATCGCGACGGCGCCGTTGAACAGGATCTTGTAGGTGATGTTGACGTTGGACGACAGCGACTGGCGGATCGCCAGCAGGCCCGAGTGGTAGTAGGTGCCGTCGCCGAGGTTGGCGAAGATGTGCTTCTCGGTGGTGAACGGCGACTGGCCGACCCAGGGCACGCCTTCCCCGCCCATCTGCGTGAAGGTGGCCGTGGAGCGATCCATCCAGTTGACCATGTAGTGGCAGCCGATGCCCGCGACCGCGCGCGAGCCTTCGGGCACCTTGGTGCTGGTGTTGTGCGGGCAGCCCGAGCAGAACCAGGGCGTGCGGTCGCCCACGCCGGCGGCCGTGTCGGCCTTCAGCGCCGCGAGCGCGCGGTCCTTGGCCTCGATGACGGCGAGGCGCTCGTCCATGCGGCGCACGATGTCCTCGGGCACGCCCAGCTTCTTCAGGCGCCTGGCCACCGCCTTGGCGATGATGGCCGGCGTGAGGTCGGCCTTGGGGCGCAGCAGCCAGTTGTCGCCCGGGTTCGGGTTGCTCCATTCGCCGCCGGAGAGATCGCCCTCCTGCTCGTCGAACTTGCCCAGCACCGTGGGCCGCACGTCGTTGCGCCAGTTGTACAGCTGTTCCTTCAGCTGGTACTCGATCATCTGGCGCTTTTCCTCGACGACCAGGATCTCCTTGAGGCCCTGCGCGAAGTCGCGCGTGATGGTGGCCTCCAGCGGCCACACCACGTTGACCTTGTGGATGCGGATGCCGAGCGCGCGGCAGGTGGCGTCGTCGAGGCCCAGGTCGGCCAGCGCCTGGCGCAGGTCGTTGTAGGCCTTGCCGCTGGCGATCAGGCCGAAGCGGTCGTCCGGCGTGGCGACCACGTTGTGGTTCAGCTTGTTCGCGCGCACGTAGGCGAGCGCCGCGTACCACTTGAAGTCCATGAGCCGCGCTTCCTGCTCCAGCGGCGGATCGGGCCAGCGGATATGCAGGCCGCCCGTGGGCATCACGAAGTCCTCGGGCAGCACGATGCTGACGCGGTGCGGGTCGACGTCGACCGTGGACGACGACTCCACCACTTCCTGGATCGTCTTCATCGACGTCCACACGCCCGAGAAGCGGCTCATCGCGAACGCGTGCAGGCCCATGTCGAGGATGTCCTGCACCGACGACGGGAAGAACACCGGCATCCCGCAGGCCTTGAAGATGTGGTCGCTCTGGTGCGCCGCGGTGGAACTCTTGGAGACGTGGTCGTCGCCGGCGATCGCGATCACGCCGCCGTGCGCCGAGGTGCCCGCCATGTTGGCGTGCTTGAACACGTCGGCCGTGCGGTCGACGCCCGGGCCCTTGCCGTACCAGAGCCCGAACACGCCGTCGAACTTGTTGGTCTGCGGATAGAGCGCGAGCTGCTGCGTGCCCCACACCGCGGTGGCCCCGAGCTCCTCGTTGACGCCCGGCTGGAACACGATGTTCTGCGCGGCCAGGTGCTTCTTGGCGCTCCACAGGGCCTGGTCGTAGCCGCCCAGCGGGGAGCCGCGGTAGCCGCTGATGAACCCGGCGGTGTTCAGTCCGGCCAGCGCGTCGCGCGTGCGTTGCAGCATCGGCAGCCGCACCAGGGCCTGCACGCCGCTCATGAACGCGCGGCCGGTGGCCAGCGCGTATTTGTCGTCCAGCGACACCGTCTCCAGGGCTTTGCGGATGCTGTCGGGCAGAGGGGCATTCATGGGCGCGTCTCCTGGGAGCAGGACGTCAAAAGAGGGATTCAGTGTAGGGAAAAGCGCCAGCGATGTGCTTGCTTTGTGCTTGCCCTGGAGCGTCGGTTGAGAAACAATATTGCTGTACTTTCGGCATTGGAGAATCAGTCTTGCCAAGAAGCGAGAAGTCGGGAAAAGCCGGCGCGAAGGCCCGCGCGCCGTCGCCCCCGCGCGATGCGGACGCGCGCGAGGCGCGCGACGCCGGCGGCCTCGACCGCTACGACATCGCGCTGCTGGGCGAGCTGCAGCGCGACGCGCGCCAGTCCAACGCCGACCTGGCCGCGCGCATCGGGCTGTCGCCCGCGCCCACCTGGCGCCGCGTGCGCCGGCTCGAGGAGCTGGGCGTCATCACCGGCTACCGCGCCGAGATCGACCGCCGCAAGATCGGCCTGGGCGTGCTGGCCTTCGTGCGCGTGGACGCCGAGCGCGACAACGCCGACGCCACGCGCGCGCTGGAGGACGCCATCCGCGGCCTGCCGGAGGTCATCTCCTGCCACTACATCAGCGGCGCCGGCACCTTCGAGCTGCAGGTGCTGGTCACCGACCTCGACGCCTATTCGCGCTGGACGATGGAGACGCTGTTCCGCCTGCCGAACGTGAAGGACCTGCACACCAGCTTCTCGCTGGGCGAGATCAAGGCGAGCGGCTCGCTGCCGCTGGGCCACCTCGCGACGCGCTGAAATGGCCGCTGAACGGACGGGTTATTCCCAAGCACGGCCGGGCTGTTTGCGGAGAGCATGGAGAGTCGGGGAGCCAATGAACGGGTCATGTGCGCGCGCCAGAATGCGCCCATCCAACCAGGCGAGAGCACGCATTGAATCGTCGTGACGTCATCACGCGCATCGGCACGGCCCTGGCCGGGCTGGCCGGCGGCGTCGTCTCGGCGCGGGACACCCTGCTCACCGCCGAGGAAGAGGCCTGGGTGGCCAGGCATCCCGTGCTGCTGTTCGCGCCCGAGCGCGACTTCCCGCCGTTCAGCTTCGTCGACAGCCAGGGCCAGCACCGCGGGCTGTCGGCCGACGTGCTCGATCTCGTGCAGGCCCACACCGGCCTGAAGTTCCAGGCCGTGGCCGCCGGCGACCGCGCCAGCAACCTCGACCGCCTCAAGCGCCGCGAGGTGGACCTGCTCACGTCGCTGCGGCCCACCGTCGAGCGCGAGCAGTTCATCGCGTTCACCAGCGCCTACGTGAGCTCGCCGGCGGTGGTGCTGCGCCGGCGCGGCGACCACCGGCCGGGCGACCTCGCCAAGATGCAGGGCGAGCGCGTGGCGGTGAACCGCAGCTCGGCGACCGAGACCTGGCTGCGCGACACCTGGCCGGACGTCACGGTGGTGGAGGTCGACGCGGCCGCACAAGGCCTGCGCGACCTGGCGTTCGGCGACGTCGACGCCTGCGCGGTGAACCTCGCCACCGCGTCGTACGTGATCGAGCGCGACCGCATCGGCGGCCTGCGCGTGGCCGGCGAGACGGGCTTCTTCTCGACGCTCGCGCTGGGCTATCGCAAGGACTGGCCGATGCTGGGCCGCGTGCTGGAAAAGGGCCTGGCGCAGATCAGCGAGGCCGAGCGCGCGCAGATGATCGCGCGCTGGATTCCGCTGTCCGACGTCGCCTGGTGGCAGCGGCCCGAGGTGCAGCGCGTGCTGGGCGCGGCCGCCATCGGCACCGGCCTGCTGATGGGCGGCCTGCTGCTGTGGAACCGGGCGCTGCGGCGCGCGGTGGCGCAGCGCACCGACGCCTTGCAGAAGGAACTGGCCGAGCGCCAGCGCCTCGAGACGCGGCTGCGCACGCTGGCCGAGCACGACCCGCTCACCGGCCTGATGAACCGCGCGGCGCTCACCGAGGCGCTGCGGCGTTCGCTGGCGCTGGCCACGCGCCAGAAGTGGTCGGTGGCGGTGGTGTTCATCGACCTCGACAAGTTCAAGGCGGTCAACGACTCCATGGGCCACGCGGCCGGCGACGAGCTGCTGCGCCAGATCGCGTCGCGCCTGCAGGGCTGCCTGCGCGAGAGCGACCTGCTCGGGCGACTGGGCGGCGACGAGTTCATCGTGGTGGCCGAGGCCCTGCACGACGGCCCGCGCAACGCGATGGAGCTCACCGACAAGCTGCTGATGCAGATGAAGCGGCCATTCCTGGTGGGCGACCAGTCGCTCGCGATGGGCTTCTCGGCCGGCATCTCGCTGTACCCCGGCGACGGCGACACGCCCGAGTCGCTGATCGCCAACGCCGACGCCGCCATGTACCAGGCCAAGGAACAGGGCCGCTACCGCGCCGCGCTGTACCAGGGCGCCACGCCCGTGCCGGCGCCCGCATCCGATGGAGAGGAGTCCGCATGACTGTGTTGCGTCTCATGGTCGCGCTGGCCGGCGCGGTGGCGGCCGCCTCGACGGCGCAGGCCGTCGAACCGGTGACCTCCGGCTTCCACGTGGCCGAGCCGGCCTCGACGCCGTCCCCCGCGCGGCGCGCGGCGCGGGCGCGCGTGCCGGCGGCCAACTTCCTGGTGGAGTGGCGCCTGCAGCCGGCCGACGCGCGGCCGGCGGCCCATGGCGACGTCGTCATCACCTCGGGCAGCGCGGCCACCGGCACCAGCGGCTTCGGCCCCGGCGCGGTGGTGGTGGGCACCGCGAAGCCGGCCGCGCCGCAGGCCCTGCGCGTGGCCAACGGCAAGGAGGGCGCGATCCAGTTCGACCGCTCCGAGACGCGCACCGTCTACGACATGTCCTGGTCGGGCAGCGCCAGCGCCAGCGCGAGCAGCGACGGCTCGTTCCAGGTGGTGGCGGGCGCGGCGTCCAGCGTGAGCGCGGGGGGCGCGTCGCGGTCGAGTTCGCAGTCGCGCGAGTCCGGGGCGCAAGGCCACGAGGTGGTGATCCACCGCGTCGACGGCCTGCGCGTGACGCCGCACTGGACGCAGGGCGACACGCTGGAGCTCGACGTCGCGTTCACGCATGTGGCGCCGGCGTCGGTCTCGCGCAACGCGACCGCGGGCGCGCGCGCCAGCCGCGACATTGACGTCCACTCGACCGTGCAGGCCAGCTTCGACGAGTGGCTCACCGTGGCCAGCGTGGGCGATGGCGGCGACGAATTGCAGATTCGCGTCACTTGGCGATGACTTGGGACCCGTCCGCACCGGGTTTGGCGTGAGCTTTGTCACCTGCTGCGGGTTATCGCTTGGGGGGAGGGCATTGACCCCGTGCTGCGCCTCGCCAATGATCGAGCCATGCTGCAAGGCTGATTGTGAGAGGGAAGCCGCCGACCATGTTTCGCGCGGCTCGCGAGGTAAAAGCGCGTTGGCCCGGCCGGTGAAAAACCGGTCGGGCCCGTTCGCCGCCCGACCCAAAACGAGGGGCACCCTGCAGGGAGCGTGATCAAAATCACCGCTTTTGCTGTCATGCAGCAATTCAACGGGTTTACCCCCATCGAGTGCCCTGAGGCTGTGCGAACATGCACCCCGGCGTCGCGTAACTTGTTGTTACGACTGCCCGCGGGAGGCCCGGAGAGTGCTTCTCGCCCGGTCGCGTGGCACCTTCGTGCGCGGACTCAAGAGGGAAATCTATGATCAGGAACATTCTCGCCGCCGCCGTCATCGGCGCGGCCGCCATGGGCGCCCAGGCGTCCACGAACCTCGTGCTGAACGGCAGCTTCGACGGCAGCACCGGCAACTACGTCTACAACGCCCCGCCCGCGTCGGTCACGCAGTTCTACGGCAGCGTTCCCACGCAGGCCGGCACGGTCGCCGATTGGACCGGCAGCTTCGTGAGCATCACCGCGCACAGCGGCCCGTGGGGCAACCCGAGCGGCCTGGCGGGCTTCAACGCCGCCACGCAGGGCGGCTACGTCGCCGGCGTGCAAGCCGACGGCACGCTGTCGCAGGCGCTGACGCTGGCCGAAGGCGAATACTCGCTGAGCTGGACCACCGCCAACCGCAGCGGCGCCAGCCAGAACTACTCCGTGTTCTTCAACGGCGTGGAGCTCGACCAGGTCACGACCATCGCCGGCGCCGGCTGGACGACCGAGACGGTCTCGTTCACCACCCTGACGGGCGGCACGGGCCTGAGCTTCGTGGGCGGCACCAACTACCAGCACACCGATGCCACCAGCTTCATCGACAACGTGTCGGTCTCGGTCGTGCCGGAACCCACCGCGCTGCTGATGATGGCCTTCGGCACGCTGGGCCTGCTGGCCTGGCGCCGTCGCGCGAGCGTCTGAGCCTCGCGCTCGGCATGGACAAGGGGCCGCGTCGCGGCCCTTTTCTTTTGGGCGCCCGTCAGGCCTTGGGCCAGAGCACCCACATGCGCAGCGGCTGCTTCATGCGGCCCGCCTGCGCCTCGGCGTCGTCGCCCCAGCCCCAGAAGTAGTCGGCGCGCACCGGGCCGACGATGGCCGTGCCGGTGTCCTGCGCCATCACGGCGCGCTGCAGCGCCCGGGCCGACAAGGGCTCGGTGGTGTCCAGCCACACCGGGCTGCCGTAGGGCACCGAGGCCGGGTCGACGGCGATCGAGCGGCCCGGCGTGAGCGGCACGCCCTGGCCGCCGCGCGGGCCCACGCGCGCGTCGGGCAGCGGCTCCTCCCGGAACCAGACCACGCGCGGATTGGCCCACAGCAGTTCCTGCAGGCGCTGCGGGTTGCGCCGCACCCAGTCCTTGATGGTCGGCCACGAGGCCTCGGTGAGCCTCAGCTCGCCCTGGTCGACCAGGTAGCGGCCCACCGACTTGTACGGCTGCTCGTTGTTGCCGGCGAACGCGAGCCGGACGACGCGATCGCCGCCGTCGGGCTCGACGATGTGCAGGCGTCCCGAGCCCTGCACTTGCAGCACCAGCGCATCGAGCGGATCGGCGACCCAGGCGATCTCGCGTCCGCGCACGGAGGCCTGGGCCTCGGGCAGCGTGTCGATCTCCTGGCGCGTCCACATGGGCCTGTGCGGGATGAAGCCGGCCGGCGGCCCCCACAGCGGCGTGCGGAACGCGCCGCCGGGCCTGCGGCGCGCCTCCACCAGCGGCTCGAAGTAGCCGGTGGCCAGGCCGGTGGCGTCGCCCTCGGGCGACTCGAGCCGGAACACCTGCAGGCGCTGTTCCAGCCAGTGGCGCGCGTCGGCGTCGTCGCGCGGCGTGAAGCGCAGCGCCTCGCCGCACACGGCCGTCCAGCGCGGCGCCGGCGTGCCGCAGCCCTGGCGCAGCGCGGGCCACAGTTCCGACGTGCGGTCGTCGCGCCATCCGGGCAGCTCGGCGAACGCCGTGGGCACCCAGCGAGCGTGCGGGTGCTCGGGCTCGCCGGCAACCGGTGGCAGGGGCGGCAGCGGCCGCGGCGTGGCGGCGGGCGGCGCGACGGTGGCGCCGGGCGCGCGCGACTCGATCGGGGCATTCACGTGCGGCGCGTACGACGCACAGGCGGCCAGCGTCCCTAGAATCGACGCCTGGGCCACCACTGCGAAACGGGATCTCATGGGCTGGATTGTGTTCGAGGCGATGCTCGCGCTGGCGGCGTTGCTGGTGGCGGTGTGGTGGACGTTCCGCGGGCGGGCGGACAGCGGTGACGACGAGTCGGACGCTGGGGAAGGCTAGTGTCGTGAGTTGGAAGTTCGTTGAATAGGTCTTGAGCGAAGAAGTGACGCTTGCGAATCCCGTCCAGAATGGCCGCAGACTAGGCGC
>JABCYW010000028.1 GCA_013289985.1 Betaproteobacteria bacterium
GGCCGCCGGCGTGTCGCCCGCCACGGCCCTGCGCCGCGTGCGCCGGCTCACCGACAGCGGCGTCATCGAGCGCCAGGTGGCGCTGCTCGCGCCGCGCCTGTTCGACGAGGGCCTCAGCGCGATCACCGAGGTGTCGCTCGACCGCCAGGGCGCCGAGCTGCTCGATGCCTTCGAGGCGCGCGCGCTGGCCGACGCCGCCGTGCAGCAGTGCTACCGCGTCTCGCCCGGCCCCGACTTCATCCTGGTGGCCTGGGTGCCCGACATGAACGCCTGGGCCGCCGTGGTGCAGCGCCTGTTCACGCAGGACGCCAACGTGCGCAACGTGAAGACCTTCTTCAGCGTGAAGCGCGCCAAGTTCGAGCCGCGCATCGCTCTCAAGCCGACGGCCTGACGCGCCGATATCCCGCGGAGGATGCGTCTAGTCGCCACTCTCCTCCTGCTCGCCGCCAGCCCGTTCGCGCATGCCGCCGATCCGGCCTTGCCGCCGTGCGCGCAGGCCGTGCGCTTCATGGCCGACTGGTTCGACGATCCGTCTCAGGAGTTCGACAAGACCTCCGACTTCCTGGTCAGGCAGGGCGCGCCGGCCGGCGAGGGCGCCACGGCGCTGGGGCTCGTGACGGTGGAGGACGCGATCTCGGTGGTGCCCGAGAAGTCCTGCCGCGGCCTCACGGTGCAGCTGCGCTTCGTGCACCCGGTGCTGCGCGTGATCCGCGACCTGCCGCCGGGCACCTGCGCGCACGAGCACGTGCTGCGCCACGAGTACACCCACGTGCGCATCTACCGCGAGATGGCGCGCCGGTTCCGCGAGCTCGTCTACCCGTTCCCGGACTCGGCCACGCCCGACGACGTGCTGCGCTACGCCAGGCAGCAGCTCGCGCAGCTGCAGGAGTCGCAGCGGCTGTTCGACAGCCCCGAGGAATACGCGGGCAACCTCACCGCGTGCAAGGGCGAGATCCCGAAGCTGCTCATGGCCGCGCGCAAGGGCGGCTGAGCGCGGCCATCAGTCGAAGACCAGCTGCAGCGAGTTGGCGGCGTCGCGGATCGGGATGAAGAACGCCAGGCCGTGCGCCTTGTCGGCCAGGAGCACCGCCAGGCCGATCACGGTGGAGCTGCCGTTCAGCAGCGGGCCGCCGCTGTTGCCCGGGTTGATGGCCACGTCGCTCTGCAGGTAATCCAGGCCGTTGTTCTGGCGCTGGCCGCTCAGCACGCCGCGCGTGAAGGTGCCGGCGAGCTCCTGGCCCAGCGGCGACCCGATGGCGAACACGTCCTCGCCCACCGACGGCTCGGCCATGCTCACGTGCAGCGGCTTGATGTCGTTGATCGTCTCGGTCTTGATGAGCGCCACGTCGCGGCGCACGTCGTCGCGCACGACCTCGCCGACCACGACGCGGCCGCTGGCCAGCTTGACCTTCACGTAATGGGTGGTGCCCACCACATGCCGGTCGGTCAGCAGGTAGCCGTCGGCGATGTAGAAGCCGGACCCGCTGGAGTTGTCGTGCATGACGGTGACCACGGCCTGGCGCAGCGCCGCGGCATTCACCTGCGAGCCGCCGGCCAGCGCCGGTGCCGACTTCACGTGCAGCGGAGCCAGCGCCGCGGTTGCGGCGGCGACGGGTGTCGCGGACGGGCCGTCGATGGGGCGCAGCGCCCGGAAATCGGGATCCGACATGAGCTGGCGCAGCGCCGCCGTGTAGGCCCGGCTCTCGAAGTCGCGGCCGGTGACCGATTCCCAGCTGTCGGCGGTGACGGAGCCCGACGTGACCTTGGTGAAGACCACCTTCTGCAGCTTGGGCGCGAAGACTTCCCACTTCACCGTGACGTTGACGCTGCCCTTGCGGTCGGTGCCGCTGGTGCATTCGTCGAACGACAACGCCTGCAGCACGCCGCCCACGCGGTAGTCGGCCTCCACCTTGGCCGCCGGGGCGTCGAAGGCCGAGACCTCGGGCGCGGCCTGCGCCAGGCCTTGCGCGGCCAGCTCGGACTTGAACGCGAAGGCGGCCTGCGCGGTGTTGATCTCGTCGAGGCGGTTGGTGGCGCGCACCTCGTGGCGGCCCATGCAGAACATGCCGGCCGCCGTATAGCCGACCTTCTCGCCGATGGCGATGGACGCCTTGATGCGGGCGAACTCGAAGCGGACCGGAGCCGATGCCGACGCGGGCGGATCGAACGCGCTGATTTCGGCCGCCAGTGCGGCGACGGGCAAGGACAGCGAGCCGGCAAGCGCGGCGACGGCGGCGGCAAGGCGCAAGATCATTTTTCCTCCGACCCCTCCCTGGGGCGCACGTCGAATTAAATCAGATCGCAGGGGGCGGACCGGCGTGCCCCGGCGCGGCGGCGTGAACTACTTCGCTGCGCTCAGCTTGCCTTCAGGATGGCCAAGCCCTTGAGGTATTCGCCCTCGGGAAAGAACAGCGTGGTCGGGTGATCCGGCGCGCCCTCCAGGCGTTGCAGCAACGCGCCGTCCACCTCGGCGTCCATCGCCGCGCCGGCCACGATCTTGTGGAACAGGTCGGCGCTGATGCCGCCCGAGCACGAGAAGGTCAGCAGCAGGCCGCCGGGCTTGAGCAGCTTCAGCGCCAGGCGGTTGATGTCCTTGTAGGCACGCGAGGCCTTGTCGGCGTGCGCCGCGGTGGGGGCGAATTTCGGCGGGTCGAGCACGATCGCGTCGAAGCGTTCGTCGGTCTTGAGCAGTTCGCGCAACAGGGCGTTGACGTCGGCGTCGCGCGCCTCGTGGTGGCGCGGGTTGAAGCCGTTGAGCTTCACGTGTTCGGCGGCCAGCGCCAGCGCGGGCGCCGACGAGTCGACGCTGATCACCCGGGTCGCGCCGCCCGCGAGCGCGGCCACCGAGAATCCGCCGGTGTAGCTGAAGCAGTTGAGGACGGACTTGCAGCCGTACTGCCTCACCAGCTGCGCGAAGCGCGCGCGGTTCTCGCGCTGGTCGAGGTAGTAGCCAGTCTTGTGGCCCTCGGCCACGTCCACGGTGAGCTTCCAGCCGCTCTCGTGGATGGTGGCCACCGAGGCGGCCGGGTCGTCGCTGCCGCCGCGCAGCCAGGCGCGCACCGAGGGCAGGCCCTCCAGCGCGCGCACGCTGGCGTCGCTGCGCTCGTACAGGCGCGTGCAGCCGGTCAGGCGCAGCAGCGCGTCGGCGATGGTCGCCTTCCAGCGTTCCACGCCCGAGGCCAGGAACTGCACCGACAGGATGTCGGCGTAGCGATCCACCACCAGCCCCGGCAGGCCGTCGGCCTCGCCGTGCACCAGGCGCACGCCGTCGCTGGCCACCGCCAGGCGTTCGCGCAGCGCCAGCGCGGTGGCGAGACGCCGCTCGAAGAACGCGGCGTCGATGCGCTCGGATGCCTCGAAGCTCCAGGCGCGCACGCGGATCTGCGACTCGGGGCTGTAGGCGCCCCAGGCCAGGAACGTGCCGTCGTGGCTCTCCACGCGCACGGTCTCGCCGCTGTCGGCCTTGCCCTTCTCGACGCTGCCCTGGAATACCCAGGGGTGGCGGCGCAGCAGTGAACGGTCCTTGCCTTCGCGGAGCTTGATGATCTTCATGGGGCCGATTGTCCCCGACGCCGCATCGAGCCAGGCAAAAGGCAAGACCCGGCACCGTGTCCCTGTGCCGCGTTACGAACTGAAAACGAAAGCTTGCGGCAAGCTGTCATACTTTCCTTCCGTGTCGAGGCTGACGCAAAATGGGAACACACGCGTGACGCTGGCGAACCACCATGGGCGCAGTTCAGCTTCGTGCCCCGCCAGACATGGCCTACGACGTCCCGACCTCAAGAGATGACCTCTGCACGAGGCGCCAGTGAGGCAGCCATGAGCTCCATCCCTCTTTTCAGCCAGCAGGCGCCGCAGCGCCTGGATGTCGTGATCATCAGCTGGCAAGGCCAGCACGAGAACGCCGCCCACATTGCCCGCGCGTTGAGCGAGTCGCCCGGCCTGCGCGTCATCGTGATCTATTCGAACGCGGCGGAGACGCCTGAGACGGGCGCAGGCGAGTGGATCCAGGTTCCCAACGCCCATTTCTTCGGCTGGAAGTTCAAGCGCGCGCTGGACAGCGTCGGCGCGGATGCGCGCGCGATGGTCATCATCCAGGCCGACGCGCGCGCCGCCGACTGGCGGGAACTCATGGAACGCTGCGTCGAGCGCTTCGAGGCGATGCCCAACCTGGGCCTCTGGACGCCCCACGTCGCCTATACGCCGTGGATTCCGAAACGCGTCGACATCGCGCCCGTCGCGGGCACCGACCTGATGCAGGTGGCGCGCACCGACGGGATCGTGCTGGCGCTGGCGCGACCGGTGCTCGAGCGTCTTCGGCAACTCGACTACGGCGCCAACAACATGGGCTGGGGCATCGACTGCGTCGCGATCGCGTTCAGCTTTGCCAACGGGCTGATGGTGGTGCGCGACGATGCCGGCCGTGTCCACCATCCCCGGTCCCGCGGCTACGACCATCGGGTCGCGGTGGCGCAGTGGCGGCAGTTCCTCCTGCAGATGACCGAATCGGAGAAGTGCATCAACGCCTTCGTGTGCCGCTTCACCGAGGAGCCGACGCTGGGGCAGCGATTCAAGGCCCTGCGGCGCAGGGTGCGAGCCCGGTTGAAGGGCGCTCAGGCGGCGTAGTCGCCAGGCCGCTCCGGGTTGCGGGACGGCCGGGGACGCGCCTCAGAGGAACTGCCACCAGGGCCGCTTGCTGGCCGCGATGGGCCGCGCCCGCGAGATGGCCGGCTCGCCCTCGGCGGGGCGCTCGGGGCCCAGGCGGAAGAAGCGGTAGGTGGGCGTGAGCAGCGTCTCCCACGGGCACACGCCGAACAGGGCGTCCAGGCCGTCCTGCAGCATGCGGCCGGTGAGGTCGCGCGCGGGCACCACCACCTCGCGCTCGCCCAGGAAGACCATGCGGCGCGCGTCGTCGGAGGCCGTGGCCTCGGCCTCGACGTAGTGCCGCGCGCCCAGCCAGCGTTGCTCGAAGGGTTGCGGCGCGCCGCTTTCCCGCAGCGCGGGCACGTCGGGCAGGCCGCTGGACTGCAGGCGGGTGCGGGTGCGGCGGCCGTTCTCGAAGAGGGCATAGCCGTGGCTGCCGCCGCTGTCGTAGTGGCAGAAGGCCATGAGCAGGTCGGGCGCTCCGAGCGCCGCGTGCAGGCGCGTCACGTCGAACGCGTCGTCCTTGATCAGCGGCCAGGCGAGGTCGTCGTTGCTGATGAAGCAGACCTCGCCGAAGCTCTGCACCATCACGTCGGAATGATTGCGGATGTCGAAGCGCGCCGACACGGGCAGCGGGATCTCGGTGGCCGGTTCGGCGAACACGGCGCTCATGTACGCCTCCAGGTCCGAGACGGATTCGGAGATGCGGAATGCGATGCCGGCCTGTGCGATGCCCATGCCCGACAGGTTAACGGCGGAGCGGCCGCCTCGCCCATCGTGATGGCCCGAAAATGAGGCGCAGTTCACGCGGCACTAAGTCACATCGTCGCCCATGGCGACGTCGGCCGCGCAGCGGGCTATCGCACGATCGCGTAGCCCCGGTCCAGCCAGGGCGCGAGATCGGTGTGCGATTCGGCGATCGCCTCGGCGAGCATCGCGCCGTCGCCGGGCCGGGCCACGCGGATCGGCAGGCGCTCGGAGTACAGGGTCTCGGGGAGGCGGCCGACAAAGGGCGCGCGCGGCATTGTGGAGGTGCTCGCGTCTGCTCTCTTCATGGCGTCTTGGCAGGTTAGGCGGCGATTGGACGTGCCGTGATGCGATCAGGCGCCAGCGAAGTCACGGGCGCTTCAGCGTTGTGCTAACTTGCCGCGGTTGAGCGGCGGAGTCACTCTCCCACGTTCTTGGTGTGCGATTTGGAGCGGAAAATGGGGCCTTCTCCTACAGGCTTAAACTATACTTTATATAGAATATGCCGAATTACGGAGACCTCAACCCCGGGCTGACGAAGGCCGTCAACAGGATCGCGAAGGCAGGCTCCGAACAGGTTGGGTTCTTGAATCATGCGGTGGAGGCGATGGACGATGACGGATTCGACCATGACGACGTCATGCAGTGCCTGCGCCGAGGCAAGGCGTTCGGACCCGAGGAGCAGAAGGGCGAGTTGCGTGCAAATGTCGTTCACCGCAATCTTCAGATCCGAGTCGTAGTGCGCGGTCTGGATGAGGCGCAAGACGATTGGCCAACCCTCGAATCGATCACGGTCGTCACCGTAATGAAAGAAAAATGACTCACCGACTCAAAGGCATCGGCCTACCGAACGTCGTCCTGTTGGACGGCTTCCGCGTGGAAGAACACGGCGAGCAGAGTTCGTACTTTTACGATGACCTCGCCGGCCTCTACGTCGCGGTTGCTCGAGCCATATCGCTCAGCCCTGGCGAGATGACGGCCGCAGAACTTCGCTTTCTGCGGAAGCGTCTCGGCCTGACCCAGGATGAACTGGGCGCTCGAGTTGAAAAGAAGGGGCAGACCGTCGCAAAGTGGGAGAAAGGCGAGTTGGCTGTCCCCAGAGCCGACGCGCTGGTGTTCAAGATGCATTGGCTTGGCGCCAATTCTCCAAGGGATCTGGTTGGCTTCGCTCTTGCATCTGCGCGGGCCGGCGATCGAGTCGATCCGATGGACTACGTCTTTTCGAGGGCGTCAGGCAACTGGGTGCAGGACGTCGCTCACGGACAAGCCGCAGCGGCCAAGCGGGCCGTGGCTGACGCGAAGGGTGTCATCGAGCGCGCTGTCTCCACTTCACGGCAATTCAAGGTGCCCTCGAACGTGCACGTGGTGATGGCAATTGATGCGGGTCCGAGCCCGTTTTACTCGGCTAACAGGGCTACTACGTGAACGACGTCCCAGTTCAACAACTTCCTGACTTCGAGGTCGAATGGGAAGAGGTCGCCGCAGCGATATTCGCCGCGAGAGGTATCACATCCGGCTATTGGCGAATCGGCATGAAGATCAGCTTCGGCGCATTGACCGCAGACTGGCAAAACCAAGGCGGAGTTTTGCCCACCGCAATGTTCGGGATCAACTCGATCGCGCTCTTCAAGGCCGATGAGGCGGGCCCCATGGTTTTCGATGCCGCGACCGCAGGAAAGAAGCAACTTGTCTCGAAGGCTGCAGCCAAGAAGGTACCGGCGAAGACCGCGTTGGCGAAGAAGGCCGCGCGCGCTAAGCTGCTCTAGCTCGCACGCAATGGCGCGAGCGCAAGCGCCAAGTGCTCACGAAGCACTACCTTGACACCGCGCTCAGCTCAGCGCTCCCGGCGGGAGGTACAGCACTCCTTCGCGAAGTCGGACGAAGTCAGGTTCTGACGCCATGGGGCCTGCAGGCGCGTCGGGCGAGGTCGGCGCGCCGTGATTGAGACACCAGGACTCTCGTCTCACACAGTGCCACGCCATCGCAATGCCGTTTCTGCGTATTTGCGCGCGTCGCCGGCGTCCCCCTATGATCCTGGCCATGCTTGCCGCTGCCCCGATCCCCGACTTCCGTTCCCCCGCGTTCCTGCGCGCCCACATCGCCGACACGATGGCGTTCTACGAGGGCCGCTGCGTCGACCCCACCGGCGGCCTCTACCAGTTTTTCAAGGACGACGGCGGCGTGTACGACGCCCGCACGCGCCACCTCGTCAGCAGCACGCGCTACGTGTTCACGCACGCGATGGGCGCGCGCCATCTCGGCCATGCGCCGTGGCGCGAGGTCGCGCGCCACGCGCTCGCGTTCGTCAACGAGGCCCACGCCCGGCCGCAGGGCGGCTTCGCCTGGGTGCTCGACTGGCACGACGGCCAGGCGGCGGTCACCGACGGCACCAACCACTGCTACGGCCTCGCCTTCGTGCTGCTGGCCCACGCGCATGCGTTGATGGCCGGGCAGGCCGATGCCGCCGAGGGGCTCGAACGCTGCTGGCAGCTGATGGAGCAGCGCTTCTGGCGGCCCGAGCATTCGCTCTACGCCGACGAGGCCACGCCCGACTGGGTGGTGGGCGACTACCGCGGCCAGAACGCCAACATGCACGCCTGCGAGGCGATGCAGGCGGCGTGGCGCGCGACGCAGGATCGCAAGTACCTGGATCGCGCGATCGCGCTGTCCGAGGCCGTCACGGCGACGCTGGCCGCGAAGGCGGCCGACCTGCCCGGCGTCATCCCCGGCTGCGCCGGCCTGGTGTGGGAACACTTCCGCGCGGACTGGTCCATCGACCCCGACTACAACCGCGGCGACCGCAGCAACATCTTCCGCCCCTGGGGCTTCCAGACCGGCCACCAGACCGAATGGACGAAGCTGCTGCTGCAGCTCGATCGCCTGTGCGCGCAGGCGGGCGTGACGCCCGCGCCCGCGCGTCTCGCCCGCGCGCGCGCCCTGTTCGACGCGGCGATGCGCTTCGGCTGGGACGCGCGGCACGGCGGCCTGGTCTACGGCTTCGCGCCGGACGGCTCGCTGTACGACGGCGGCAAGTACCACTGGGTCCAGGCCGAGAGCCTGGCCGCCGCGGCGTGGCTGGCCACGGCGCTGCAGGAGGCCGGCGCGCCGTCAGCCGAGGTGGCGCACTACTGGGGCTGGTACGACCGGATCTGGGACTACGCGTGGGCGAACTTCGTCGATCACCGATACGGCGCCTGGTATCGCGTGCTTGCCGCCGACAACGCCAAGGTCACCGACGAGAAGAGCCCGGCCGGCAAGGTCGACTACCACGACATGGGCGCGTGCTGGGACGTCCTGTCGGCGCTGCGCGAGATCTGAGCGCCTTCAAGGCGTCGCGGCGCGCTTGGGCTCCCACAGCTCGATCTTGTTGCCTTCGGGATCCATGATCCACGCGAAGCGGCCGGTCTCGTCGTCGGTGCGCTTGAGGATCGCGACGCCCTTGGCGGTGAGCCGCGCGACGAACGCGTCCATGTCGTCGACCGCGTAGTCGATCATGTAGGGGCTGGCGGACGGCGCGAAGTAGCTCGAGGAGGCGGCCATCGCCGTCCAGGCCACCACCGGCGGATGCTGCGGCGCGTCGGTGTGCAGGACGGCGCCGCCCCACGGCTGGATCGGCAGGCCCAGCACGTCGCGATACCAGGCGACGAGGGCCTTGCGATCCTGGGCCTTGATGAACACGCCGCCCACGCCGGTGATGTGGCCCGCCGGTGCGGCGGGCTCCGCCATGGCCGCGCCCGCGAGCAGGACAGCCAGCAATCCCGGAATCCGTGTCTTTCGACTCCTCATGATCTCGCTCCTCTCAGTCCGATGACAGTTCGACGACCCGGTCGCCCGCGGCCGGCACGCAACCTTCGGCGATGTCGTCCCACCCGCGGTGGATCACCACGCGCCGCCCCGCATGGCACAGCTCCACGCGCGTGGCGCCGGGCACCCTGGCCCGCACGAAGGTCTCGATGGAGGCGGGCATGCTCACGTTGTAGCGGTTGTGCGCCAGTTCCTCGGGCGGATGGTCGTCGTTGGAGAGCCAGGGCACGAGGTCGGCCAGCCACATCATCGGGTGCGCGCTGGCGGTGAAGACGGTGGGCAGGTAGCCTTGCGCGCGCATCCAGGCCTGCGCGTGCGCGCGGGCGTCCGCGTCGGTCTCCGAAGGCGCGTCGCGCGCGCCCCACGCGTCGGCGAGCAGCTCCATCACCCACTGGTTGCAGTTCTGGTGGCGCGTGCTGAACGGGTAGGCGTTGGCGCTGTAGCTGGCGCCCAGCACGCCCAGCGCGTGATGCTTGTCGACGGCCGTCGCGCGCAGCGGCTCGGCGTGGCCGGGCGGCAGGAAGACCAGCGAGATGTAGCCGGTCTCGGGGTCGTCGGTGCCCAGCAGGAAACCGGTCAGGCCTTCGTCGTAGACGCGCGGCTTCTTGTCCTCGCAGGAGTAGTAGAGCTCGCGCACCGCCCACGGGCGGTTGTCGTTGTCCTTGAGCACGACGGCCGCGTGCGAGTAGCGCACGTCCAGGCGGTGCAGGTCGAGGCCGGAGCGGGCCACCAGCGCCACGTCCTGGCCGGAGTCGGCCAGTTCCTCGCGCACGACGACGGCAAAGCGCAGCATCACGTCGCGCTGGTCGACACCGGGCTCGCGCGGGCGGTCGCACACCTCGAAGGAGACCGCGTGCGCCGCCGCGGACAGCGCCAGCAGGCCCGCCGCCGCGAGGCCACGCGCCCAGCCGCGCGACAGGCGCATCAAAGGGTGACGGGCGCCATCTTCGTGTCGCGGACCACGTCGTCCGCGAGCGCCAGGAAGAACGCGGCACGCGGCTGCGTGGTCGCGAACTCGATGCCGTACGGGCGCTGCAGCGCGGTCACCGTGGCGCCGGTGGCCACGTGGCCCTGGGCGGCGGCCTGGCGCGGCAGCTTCAGGTAGATCTCCGCGCCGGTGTCCGCGCCGGCGACGACGCGCACCAGGTGCAGTTCCACGAGGCCGGGCTGTCCGTCGACCGCGGCCATGTCGATGACCTTGTAGTCGCCCTTGACCTGCTTGTTGTCCGGCGAGCTCGAGTGGCTGGAGCCCTTGAGGGAGTCGGACACGCTGCCGGACGATTCCGTCAGGCTGTCGGAGACCGACGACCCGACCGAACTGGCGGCCGAGCAGGTGAGAGGCGCGGCGCAGGCCAGCAGCGCGAGGGTGGCGAGGCTCTTCTTGAGGGGACGCATCGTGGCTCCAGGGCGGGTGGAAAGGATGAGGCATTTTGCGTCATCGGCGCCCGGCGGTGGCCTTCCATTACCTTGCGTAACGGAGGCGTTCACTTGCGCCGGGCGCGCGGATGGGCCGCGTCGTACACCTTGGCCAGGTGCTGGAAATCGAGCCGCGTGTACACCTGCGTGGTGGCGATGCTCGCGTGCCCCAGCAGCTCCTGCACGCCGCGCAGGTCGCCGCTGGACTGCAGCAGGTGCGAGGCGTAGCTGTGGCGCAGCATGTGCGGGTGCACGGGCGTGGCGACGCCGGCGCGGTCGCCCTGGGCTTTCAGGCGCGAGCGCAGCTGGTTGGGCGAGAGCCGGTTGCCGAGACGGCTGACGAACAGCGCGCCGCCGTCGGGCACGCCCGCGAGCGCCGGCCGATGCAGCAACCAGCCGTTCAGGGACTCGAGCGCGGGGCCGCCGACAGGCACCTCGCGACGCTTCGAGCCCTTGCCGAACACGTGGGCGGTGGCGGAATCGAGATCGATCCAGCCCGCGGACTCGGCGCCGGGTGCCAGGTCGAGTCCCAGCAGTTCGCCCAGCCGCAGCCCGCAGCCGTAGAGCAGTTCCGCGATCGCATGGTCGCGCGCCGCGAGGGCCTCGGACTCGACGGACGCGGCCTCGCCCTCGCCGCCGGCGGGCGTCTCGGCCATCGCCAGCGCCACGGCCTCGTCCACCGCCAGCGCCTTGGGCAGCGGCCGCGCCGCGCGCGGGGCGCGCACGCCGTCGACCGGGTTGTTGGCGAGGCCCGTCGAATCGGCCTGCAGGCTCCACCAGCGGTAGAAGCCGCGCCAGCCCGACAGGATCAGCGCGATCGAGCGCGCGCCCAGGCCGGCGCCGTGCAGCTGCGCCGCGAAGCGCTGGATGTGCGCGCCCTGCAGCGCCGAAAGGGGGCGCTGCGCCGCGTCGGCGAGCTTCACGAGCCGCGCCAGCGCGTCGCCGTAGGCCGTGAGCGTGTGCGCCGACACGCGGCGCTCCACGCGCAGGTGCTCGAGGTAGCGCTGGATGACCACCGTGTCGGGCATCGCAGCGAGTCCGTTATTGCTGGACCAGCAGCCGGGTCAGCGCCGCGCCGGCGATGTCGCCCACCTGCGCCAGGAACTCGATGCCCATGTCCGGCGTGTAGCGCGTGGGGTCGGGCGAGCCGAGCGCCAGCATGCCGAAGGCCGTGTGCTGGCGATCGGGGCGCAGCGGGATCAGCGCCAGCGATACCACCGAGTCGGCGTTCTCGAACCAGCTGGCCGCCTCGAAGCCCGAGTTGGCGCCGCAGTAGGGCGCGACCAGGCTGGTGGCGAAGATCTTCACGTCGTCGCTGACCTCGGCGGCGCACGGCAGGTGCGCGAGTTCCGGGGCCACGCCCCACACGCGCACGGCGGCCTGCGGGATCATGAACTGGTGCTGCAGGTCGTGCACGAGCACCGGCGCGAGGCGCTCGGGGTCGTGCGTGAGCATCACCGAGCGCGTCCAGCGGTGCAGCCGGTCGGAGATGGCCATGTTGTCCTGGCCGTAGCGGATCATCTCCATGATCTTGCGCTCGAGGTTCTTGATGCGCTCGCGCAGCATCTCCATCTGGCGCTCCTGCAGCGACACGGCGCGCGCGCCATGCGGGTTGGACAGCTGCACGCTGGCGAGCAGTTCGGCGTGGCGCTCGAAGAAGCCCGGCGTGTTCGCGAGGTAGCCCGCGATGTCGTCCTCGGTGATGCCCTCGGTACCGCTGTTGCTGTTCACAGTTCGATCTCTCCTTCGAAGACGGTGGTGGCCGGGCCGGTGAGGAACACGCTGTCGCCGGGGCCGCCGGCCCATTCGACGGTGAGCTTGCCGCCGTGCATGTCGACGTCGACCTGGTTGGCCAGCCAGCCCAGGCGGATGCCGGCCACGACCGCGGCGCAGGCGCCGGTGCCGCAGGCCAGCGTCTCGCCGGCGTCGCGTTCGTGCACGCGCAGGCGGATGTGCGTGCGCGAGAGCACCTGCATGAAGCCGGCGTTGACGCGGCGCGCGAAGCGGCGATGCAGCTCCACCAGCGGGCCGATCTCGGCGACGGGATGGTGTTCGACGTCGGCGACGCGCATGACCGCGTGCGGGTTGCCCATGGACAGCACCGCGGCGTCGACGCGGCGGTCGCCGCCCAGCCCCAGCGGCCAGGTCTCGAAGTCGCCCACGTGCGCGGGCACGAGGCCGTTCGAATCGAACGGCAGGTCGGCATGGTCGAAGCGCGGCGCGTTCATGTCGACGCGCACGCGGCCGTCGGCCTGGATGTGCAGCTCGAGCTCGTTGTTGACGGTCTGCACGCGGATGGTGTCGCGCCCGATCAGGCCGCGGTCGCGCACGTAGCGGGCGAAGCAGCGCGCGCCGTTGCCGCAGTGCTCCACCTCGTCGCCGGTGTTGTTGAAGATGCGGTAGGCGAAGTCCATGCCGGGCGCCGTGGGGCGCTCGACGATCAGGATCTGGTCGGCGCCGACGCCGAAGCGGCGGTCGCCGAGGCGGCGCATCTCCTCGGCGCCGAGCGCCAGCGGCTCGCGCGTGGCGTCCAGCACGACGAAATCGTTGCCGGCGCCTTGCATCTTGGTGAAGCGAACGCGGGTCGGGGTGGGCAGCATGGCCCGATTATCGCCGCGCGACGATGTCCCCGCGCCGGGTGTTGCACGCGGTCGTCACCGTCGGCACTCTGGTGGCGGAGGCACGATGTTGCGCACGTGGCGCTCCAGGATCTGCGGCAGCAGCTCGAGGATGCGCCGCTTGCCCGACAGCCCGGACGCCTCGGTGGCACGACGCAGGACGTCCAGCGTCAGGTCGTCGATGGCGCGCATGGCCACCGGGGCGTAGCTCAGGTGCCACGGCTCGGGGAACATGCCGCCCTGGTAGCGCGCGTAGGGCCGGAAGAAGCCGTGCTCGTGGATGTGGGCGTCGAGCCAGCGGTGCAGCGGCGCGAACAGGCCGCCCTCGGCCACTTCGTCGGGCAGCAGGCGCGGCTTGTACCCGGGCGGCAGCACGGCGCCGTCGACGACGTCGATCTCGGTGCCCCACTGGTGCCGGCTGGCGCCGGGCAGCGCGGACCAATCGAGGATGTGGGCGATGACGTCGTCCTCGGTCCAGCCGGTGCGGTCCCGCACGTTGCCGTCCATGTCGTAGAGCGGCGCGCGGCCGCTGAACTTCATCTCCCAGATGCGCGACTGGGCCGCGTAGCCGCGAAACGAGCTGTAGGGGCGCAGCTCGATGCCGTCGCGCGCCGCCGCCGCGCGCAGCCGCAGGAAGGCCGCGGCCACGTCGGGATGGGCCGCGAAGCGCGGTGCGTCGTGCTGGACGACATGCGTGCGCACGCGGCCGGTGACCTGCAGTTCATCGAACATGGTCCGCAGGTTACCGGAGACCCGCGTAGCCAGCCGGGTCGTCAGCGCATCAGGCGCCGTTCTCGATGATGTGGATCGCGCGTTCGGTGGCCTGGATGGCCAGGTCGATGTGGCCGATCACGCGGTTGCGCAGGTCCACGGCCTGGCCGTTGGTCTCGCCCTGCGCGACGTCGTTGCGCGCTTTGTGCAGCAGCTCGTCGGCGTGGTGCAGGCGGCCGCGGAAGTCAAGGCGGGCGTCTTCCGGCGGGTGCTGGTAGATGTTCTTGCCGTCTTCCATGGCGGCGACCTTGGCGTCGTTGATGGCGCGGTCGATCTCGACGATGGCCACGTCTTCCTGCGCGCTGACGGCGGCGTCGCCCGGGCGGTGTTCCAGGTTCCAGCGGGCGTCGCGCAGGTCGGTGAGCGCGTGCAGGTAGGCCGGGTGGTGTTGCGCCGGCGGCGGGGGCGGCGGGGCGACGACGCAGCCGGCCGTGGCGAGGACGATGGGGGCGGCGACGAGCGCGAGGAGGCGCGGGGTGAACTTCATGGAGACTCCGTTGGGGTGTGTACTGCCTGACAACGGGTTTGTAGCCCCTCAAGCTGACCGCGAACTCAACGAGGCGCCCTGAGGAAACCCGGTCAACCGTTCGCGGCGCGCCGATGCAGCAGGCCCCAGACCATGCGGAACAGCGCGTCCTCGAAGCGGGGATCGTCCAGCATGGCGCTCTCTTCGACCGCGGCCGAGCGCACGGCGCCGATCACGGCCCGGGTGAGCATGTAGAGGGTCGGCGCGTCGGGCACGGGCAGCTCGGGATCGTCCAGGCGCTCGAGCGCGGAACGGATCCGCTCGGCGCCGTCGTCCATCGCCGCGACGATGGCGGCGGGCGCGTCGAGCTGCCAGCCCAGGCGGGCGAGCAGGCGCTGCGCCTTCTGGCCGCGGCCGAAGGCGTCGACGATGGTGCGCAGGTAGGTGCGCAGCGCGTGCTCGGCGCCGTACTCGCCGGCCACGCAGCGGTCCAGCATCGCGTCGAGCTCGCGCATCACGCGCTCGCGCTGGCGCCGCACCAGCGCGACGACGATCGCCTCCTTGCTGGGAAAGTACTGGTACAGCGTGCCGATGGAAAAGCCGGCGCGCTCGGCGATTCGGTTGGTGGTGAAGCCGGCCTCGCCCTCGCTGGCCAGGATCCGGGTGGCGGCCTCGAACAGCGTGTCCACGGTGCGCAGCGCGCGCGTCTGCGACGGTGTCTTGCGCAGCGGGTTCTCGACGGAGTCGCGGGGAGGGGCCATGCGCGCACTCTACCGGCTTCGCAGGCCGCGCATCGGAACTGAGCCCGTGGCCGCAGGCCCGGCGTCCCGCCCCTGGAAACGCAAAAGCGAGTAGACCCGCCGGGCCCCGCCGCTTACCCTGCCCGGCAGAGACATCACACGGCCCGAACAATGAACGCACCGCACGAACTCCCCGACGTCCCCGAGGCCGTCCGCCGCCTGCCGATCCGCCGGCTGCGCATCGACCTGTCGACAGGCTTTCCCAGGCTGTGGAACGGCGGCGAGGCCTTCCGCACGCACTACCTGAACGCGCTGTCGATGAGCTTCCCGATCGGCGAGCAGTTCTTCATCGACTCGGTGAGGAAGGGCGTCGCGATGCTGCCGCCCGAGCAGCAGGCCGCCTGGGCCGACGAGATCCGCGGCTTCGTCGGGCAGGAGGCCACGCACCGCTTCCTGCACGGCCAGTTCAACGCCGAGCTCGAGCGCCAGGGCCTGAAGAACCACTGGCAGGGCTGGGCCGCGTGGCGCATCAAGCGAGGCGAGCGGATGCATCCCGTCAACCACGTGGCGGTCACGGCGGCGTACGAGCACTTCACCGCGGTGATGGCCACCAGCCTGCTGCGCAATCCGCACATGCTGGCGGGCGCGACGCCCGATCTCGCGTTGATGTGGCGCTGGCACGCGGTGGAGGAAAGCGAGCACAAGACCGTGGCGTTCGACCTCTACCGCGCGATGGGCGGCAGCGAGCGCCGGCGCCGGCTGTGGTTCGCCTACATCTCGGTGCAGTTCCTGTTCGAGTCCAGCCTGCAGACCTTCATCAACCTGTGGCGCGCCGGACTGTGGTGGCAGCCGCGCACCTGGTGGCAGGCGGCGCGTACCCTGTTCGGGCCGCGCGGCGTGTGGGCCACCAGCTTCCTCCCGCTGCTCCGGTACCTGCGCCGCGGCTTCCATCCGAACGACCTGGGCGATGCCGACGAGATGGCGGAGTGGCTGCGCACGCAGCGCGACGCGTACTCGATCGTGGCGGGTTAGTGCACGGTTGCGCTCATTGAGTGCCCGGCCCGAGGCGGACCGAGCGCACGAGCTCGGCCTGCGAGTGCTCCAGGTCCAGCTGGGGCGACAGCATGATCTCGGGATACGCGTCGCAGCGCGCCTGGAACGAGCGCGTGCCGCGGGCCTGGAAATCCTGGCGCAGTCCGGCGCGATTCGCGTCGACCCGCGCCTTGAGCTGGTCCACGGTGAGTCCCTCCTTGCGGGCCTGCTGGGACGCCTGGCCCCAATACTTGTCGATGACCAGGAACTGGCCCTCGATCTCGTCGACGAACGAGCCGTGGTCCACCAGCCAGACCTCGTAGGCGTGGCGATTGGCCTCGGCGGTGGCGGGGAAGGTCTCGCTGCAGATCTCCTCGATCCACTTGACGCTGCGCACGCGCACGATGAGCTCGGCGAAGTCGTGGAAGTAGTCGCCGGTGGCCTGCGTGCTCGCGCGCGCGGTCGCGAACGCGCTGGGCGGCGGCTTGGGCAGCGAGAAGACGGTGGGCGCGCTGGCGGCTGCGGAGGCCGCGGGTGCCGCGATCGCGGGCGCGCCGCCCACGGGCGTGCCCCATTCGGCCGAGGAGGCCGCCCGCTGGGCCCCCGACGAGGCGGCGAGGGCGAGCAATGCCAGCGGCAGGAAGCGTTTCATCATTTCGTGTAGTCGACCGTCTTGCAGGCGGCGTGGATGTCGCGGTCGCGCTGGGCGGCCGTGGCCTTCTCATGGGTGGGCACCATCACGTTGCCGCCTTCGAGGCAGCGCGCGCGGATCACATGGGGGCCGCGCTTGACGATCTTGTAGCCGCCGGTGCGCGGCGCGGAGGCGCCGCCCGCCGTGGCGGTGACGGCCGCGGCGTCGTGCGCCGCGGTGGCGAGCAGGACGGAGGCGCAGAGCGAGGCGAGGGCGGACAGGCGTTGGCGGGTCATGGGGTCTCCCGTGTCGGATGGAAAAGGCAACTGCGGAGTTCCCTTCGCGGCAATCAACGCGCCGCCTTCGCTCGGGCAATGGGCGATTCTTCCACAGCGCGGACCGCTCAGGCAGAATCAGCCGGCAATGGATCCGCCGCCGGCGCCGGGAGCCTCCTGGCGCCGGCGTGCCAACGACAAGGCTCTTGCATGAAGACCCCGCTGATGCTTGCCCTGGCGATGGCCTCGATCGTGGCCGTCGCCGCGCCGCCCGCCGCCGACGCGCCCTCCCGGCCCCTGCGCGCCGACCACCCGTTCCTGGGCGCCTGGCAGATCACGCGCCGCGACGACGATTGCGCGGAGGTCTACCGCGTCGACCGCAGCGGCCGCACGCTGATCACCAGCGCCGACGAGGTGGCGCAGTCCACGTTCACGATGTCCGACCAGCCCAGCGCCAAGGGCTACTACAAGTGGGTGGACACGCTGGTCAAGGACAACGGCAAGAAGGACTGCTGGGGCCAGATCACCAAGCCCGGCAAGACCACTACCCGCTACGTGCTGATGAATCCGGCGCAGGACCGGTTCATCGTGTGCGCGGCCGAGGACGGCAAGCAGTGCTTCGGGCCGTTCGTGAAGCTCGAGGGCGGGGACATCTGACGATGGCCTGGGACGATCCATCGCCGCGCACGCGCTCCTCGTTCGCATCGGCTCGGCCGCCGGCAGTGCCTGCGCTGCAGCCCGGCTACGGGGATGCGCCGGTCTCGTTCGGCCGCTTGATGTTTCGCGTGGTATTGGCCGGCGCCTTAGGCGTGCTCGCCATGCTGGGCACGAAGGCCGCGCTGGCTGGCTGGCATGGCCCAGGGGGACATGCCTCCGGGCTCGCCCTCGTCCTGGCGGTCGCGGTGGGCTTCGTCGTCGCCACCCTGGCCTGGAAATACGTGATGAACCGGCCGACGCGCCACGGCCTGAGCGCGCGCGTGCGCGACGGCAGCTGGGGTGGCGGGCCGGACGGCCTGCTCGATACATTCGTCGCTGTGGATGTCGTGACCGATCTCGTCGAAGTGGCCATCGACGTCGCGGCCGATCTCTGAGGCTAGTAGAGGCTGGGCTCGCCCGGCGGCCGCGTCTTGAAGCGCTTGTGCACCCAGTAGTACTGCGACGGGTTGCGCCGCACCTCCGACGCGATCCATTCGTTCATGCGCGCCGCGTCGGCCACCGGGTCGTCGCTGGGAAAGTCGGTCCACGGATCGAGGAAGCGCACGCGGTAGCCCTGGCCGCCGGGCAGCATCTCGGCCACCACCGGCTGCACCTTCATGTTCAACGACTTCGCCATCTTCGACGGCGCCAGCAGCGTGGCCGCGGGCACGCCCATGAAGGGCACGAACACGGCTTCCTGCGGGCCGAAGTCCATGTCGGGCAGGTTGAAGAACGCGAAGCCGCGCCGGATGGCGCGGATCAGCGGCAGCGCCTTTTCGTGGCGCGAGAAGACGTCCCCCTGGTCGAAGCGCAGGCGGCCGGCGCGGATCGCCTTGTCGAACACGGCAATGCTCTGCTTCTGGTAGATCGAGCCCACCTTGCGGCCCTGGAACAACTGCGTCGACGCACCCGCCACGTCCAGCGCCACGAAGTGCGGCACCAGCCACATCACCGCGCCCGGCTCGCGGTCCGCGAAGCCGACGTCCCCTTCCACGTGGATGAGACGGCGCAGCCGCTCGGGCGACGCGTACCAGAGCAGGCCGCGCTCGAGGAAGCTGCGGGCGATCCACTGGAAGTTCTCGTAGGCGATCGCGCGGCGTTCGGCTTCGCTCTTGTCGGGCATCGTCAGCTCGAGGTTGCGCAGCGCGATGCGCCGGCGCGAGCCGGCCGCGATCCACAGCAGCTTGCCCAGGCCGCGGCCCGCCGCGGCCTGCACGGCCAGCGGCAGCCAGCTGAGCAGCCACAGCAGGCCCAGCACCCCGCGTGCGACGGTATTCATTCGGTTCCTTCGGCGCGGGGCGCGGGGTCGGCCGTCTCGGCGGAGCGAGGCGACTTGTAGCGGTTGTACCCCCAGAGGTATTGGCCGGGATCGCTCAGGATGGCCTGCTCCATCGTCTCGTTGATGATCGTGGCCGCCTCCAGCTGGGCGGCGGCGTCGCTGCCCGCGGGCAGCGGCCGCACGAGCTCGCTGACGTGGATCACGTAGCCCGCGCCGCGCGGCAGCCGTTCGCCGCGCAGCACGATGAGGCGCGCGCCGGTCTGCTGGGCCAGGCGCGCGGCCAGGGTCATCGTGTAGGCGGGTTGCCCGAAGAAGGGCGCCCAGACCCCCTGGCCGTCGGGCGGGACCTGGTCGGGCAGCAGGCCGACGGTCTCGCGGCGCTTGAGCGCGCGCAGCATCTGGCGCACACCGGCCAGGTTGGCGGGCGCCGTGGGCATCGCCGGACGCTGGCGCGCCTGCTCCTGGAACTCGCGCAGCGCCCGCTGGCGCGCCGGCCGGTACAGCACGGTGATCGGCTTGGCCTGGCCGTGGCGGGCGGCGTAGGCGCGGCCCGCGATCTCGAAGCTGCCCATGTGCGGCGTCAGCAGCAGCAGCGGCTCGCGTGCGGCCACGATGGCGTCCAGCGCCTCGGGGTTGCGCCAGGTGACCCGGCGCGCGAGGTCGGCGTCGTCCGCGCGCAGCCACAGCCACGGGGTCTCGGCCACCATCCGGCCTGCCGCGGCGATGGAGAGCCGCCGTGCGGCCGCCGGCACGCCGGCCAGCTCGGCGTTCGTACGGACGCGGCGGCGGTAGGTGGGCGAGCACAGCCAGACCAGCCAGCCCAGGAGGCCGCCGATGGCGTGCAGCCGGCGCAGCGGCCAGCCCGAGATCCAGCGAACGAGGAACATCAAGTTGTTCTGGTGACGGTGAGCGCCGGGGCGGCGCGGCTCCGGCAGGTGGTCGGCGATTATCGGCCAGCGAGGCCGGCGTCTGTCGCGCGCGGCCGACGCGGCACCCGGCCAGGTGTCAGGGTTATCGCCCGGTCGCGCTAAAGTGCGCGGATGCATCCGACCACCTTCGCCCTCCGCCCGCGGCTGACCGCGGCCCTGACGCTCGCCGCCATGGCGCTCGCGACCGCCGCCCCGGCCCGCGCCGAGACCGGCGCCGGCAGCGCGCTGAAGAACACCGCCATCGCCGGCACCATCGCCACGTGGACGGTGGCGGCGCTCAGGGGCGCGCCGTTCTTCGGCTGCCTGGCGCACGGCCAGCCCGGCAACGACGCCTGGGGCGGCCGCGTCGCCGCGGGCAAGGACGCCGAGCTGTCCTACGAATCGATCGGCGCCGAGCGCCACGAGTGCCAGCTCACCAGCGTGTCGGGCTTCGCGCTCGACATGTCGCCGGTGATCTCGGCCAGCGCGTGGCAGGCCAAGTCCGACAGCGCTTTCTCGCACAGCGCCTGGGACATCGCCTTCGTGCCGATGATGCACTGGCGCTACCCGGTGGGCGGCGGCGCGCGCCTGGACCTCGAGTTCGGCATCGGCCCGAGCTATCTCAGCGAGTCCGACATCGGCAACCGCCTGAAGGGCAGCAACTTCCAGTTCTCCGACCACTTCGGCGTGGGCGTCAGCAGCGCCGACGGCCACTGGCGCGCGGGGTTCGCGTTCCGCCACATCAGCAACCTGTCGATCCGCACGCCCAACAACGCGGTCGATTTCAAGGGCATCGCGCTCGAGTGGACGCCCTGAGAAGGCCTGGGCCTCCATGAAGACGGCGACCCGCGGGTCGCCGTCTTCATTTCGCCTCCAGCGCCTCGCGCCGCCGCCGCCGTCGCAGCGCCACAAGCCGCAGCCACGCCTCGCGGATCAGCCAGCCGCTGGCCCAGACCGCGAGACCCGCGAACAAGGTGTCGCTGAGGAAGTGGCCGCCCTCGGCGATGCGCGCCAGGCTCACGACGGCGCCCCAGGCCAGGCCGATCCACAGCCAGCGCCGGCGCGTGGCCACGCTGCCCATCAGGCCCACGGCCATCAGGATGTAGCCCGAGGTGGCGTGGCCGCTCACGAACGAGCAGTTGTGCGCGCACTGGTCGGTGGGCGTCAGTGCCGGCGAGAAGTGCCGGCTGCCGCCGAACTGGGTCACCTGCACGGGGCGGGCGCGGCCCCAGTACTCCTTCAGTCCGGCGTTGACCACCAGGCCCGAGCCCAGGATGCTCACCCAGGCGAGCGCGACCAGGCGGCGCGACCAGCGGACACCGATCGGGTGCGGGCGCCATCGCGAGACGACGATGACCGCCACGCCCGCCAGCGCATAGAGCTTCCCCGACCACGGGATGCCGTGGTACAGGAAGCGCACGAAGGCGTAGTGGTCGCCGATGAACTCGCCGTTGGCGTCGTGGAACTGGCCGCTGGCCCACAGGTCGAGTTGCGGCCAGGCGGTGAAGATCCACGCGAGCGCGAGCGCCAGCGCGAGGCCGATCCAGCCGGCCTTGTGGCGCGCGCGCCATCCGCGCCGCGGCGCGCGTTCGGGCGCGGCGGCGGTCACGGCTTGCGCGCGGGCCCGGCGGCCGGCGCGGGAGCCACCGGTGCCGGGGCGGGCACGGGCGCCGCAAGCTTGGACGCAGCGGCCGCGGCGGCGGCGCTGGCGGCCTCGGCCGCCTCGGCGGCGACCCTGGCCGCGGCGATGGCCAGCGCCTGGGCCGAGGCGGCCTCGCTGGCCGCCTGCGCCGCGTTCTGCTCGGCGCCGATGCGCGACAGGGGCTCGGAGGCCGCGGGCGCCGGGCGCACGAGCGCGTAGCCGCGCACCTGCTGCACCACTTCCAGCCGGGCGAGTTCCTCGGGCTTGACGCGGTCGATGCGCGTCAGCGCCCAGTCGCCGTTGACCGGATCGGTGCGCTCGGCGGTGCGGTTCAGGTAGAACGCGATGCTGGGCTGGTGCAGGCGCCACTGCACGACGCGCTGGCGGTCGAGCAGCGTCATCTGCGCGATGGGCACCGTGCGCGCGAGCGTGCGGATCGGATCCTGCACCGTCTGGCCCCACCACGGCAGCACCGCCAGCACCATCCATCCGGCGGCGAGCAGCGCCGCGAACACCGCGCCGTCGGCCTCGGTGATGTAGTTGCGCACGTTGGGCACCCAGATCGTGAGCGCGAACACGAGCAGGCCGACGGGCACGCTCAGCCACACCCACGGCGCCACCGGCGCGGTCGACAGCAGCGTGTGGTACAGCGGGTCGCTGGTGCTGCCCGCGGCATAGCCGGCGATCCACGGGCTCGCCGCGCCGAGGGCCACCACCAAGAGGATGGTGGCGCACAGCCCGATCCGCACGGGCCACCTGGCCACGACGAGTTCCTGCGCGGCCAGCAGCATCAGCGGCGTGAAGCCGTACAGCACGTAGTGCGGCAGCTTGGTGCCCGACAGCGAGAAGAACACGAGCACGAAACCCAGCCACACCAGCATGAAGCGGCCCAGCGGTTCGCGCCAGCGCGAGCGCAGGTGCATCGCGATGGGCACCAGCAACGGCGTCCACGGCATCATCGCCACCGGCAGGACCTCGAGGTAGTAGAACAGGCTGCCGGCGTGGCCTTCCAGCGAGCCGGTGAAGCGCTGGAGGTTGTGGTGCAGCAGGAAGCCGTCGACGAACGCCATGCCGTGGCGCGCGACGGCGTAGATGTACCAGGGCAGCGAGATGCACAGCATCAGCGCCCAGGCCACCGGATCGCCGACCAGGCGCGTCATGCGCGAGCGGTCGCGGTTGGTCGCCAGCCACAGGCCGGCCGCGGCCGCGGGGATCAGCAGCGCCACCGGGCCCTTGGCCAGCAGGCCCAGCCCGATCCACGCGAACGCGCGCCGGCGCGGCCAGTCGCGGCCGTTCTCCAGGTGGCGCCACAGGTCGAGCGCGGACAGCGTCAGCAGCAGGTTGAGCAGAGAATCGGCCGTCGCGGCGCGGCCGATCAGCATGGGCCCCAGGCTGGTGGCGAGGATGCCGGCCGCGGCAATGGCGACCTGCGGCCCGAAGCGCCGCCACGCGAAGTGCCCGATGGCCAGGCACCACAGGAACGCGCAGAGCGCCGACGGCAGCCGCACGGCGAACTCGTTGATGCCGAACGTCTTCAGGCTGATCGCCTGGAACCAGTAGATGAGGATGGGCTTGTCGAAGCGGTCGACGCCGTTGAGCGTGGTGCTGCCCCAGTCGTGGCCGATGGTGAGCTCGCGCGTGGCCTCGGCGAACGCGCCCTCGTCGACGTCGAACAGCGGCGCGGCGCCCAGGCGCGCTATCCACAGCGCCAGCAGCACCGTCATCAGGATGCCCAGCAGGCGCATCGACGGCGCCGAACCGTAGGCGCGGCGCATGGGCGCGGCCACGGCGATGACCGTGTCGGCCTCGGGCGACGCCGGGCTCGGCCCGCCCGGCATCATCACCGTGTCGTCGTCATCGGAGGCGAAGGCGCGCGCGTAGTCGTCCTCGTCGTCGGGGCTCAGCGCCGTCAACGGGATGGGCCGCGAGGCGCGGTGCTCGGCGGCCGAGGGCGGCGGTGTGCGCACCGGCGCCGGCGCGATGCGCTCGAACGACGGCGCCCGCGCGGGCGGCTGCGGTGGCAACGGCAGTTGCGGCGGGGGAGGCGGCGGACGCGGCGCGGGCGGCTTCGGGATGGGCTGTGCCTTGCCGGCCTGGGCATCGCTGGCCGTCCACATCTGCGGCTGCGACGGCCGCGCGTCTTCCTCCGGCCGGGCCGGCTTGCCCACGGTCTCCATCAGCTCGGAGATGGAGCGCGGCTTGGCGGGCGGGGGCGGCTGCACGGGCGGCCGGGGCGACGGCGGCGGCGCCGCGATCGGCGACTTGCGCAGCGGCTCCAGCGGCTCATCGGGAGGAAGCGGCGGCACCCACGCCGGACGGTCGTCGCCGACGACGACGCCGGGCACGTCGACCGGGACCGGCGGCCTGGCCGGGCCCGCCGACGGACGCGGCGGGGGAGGCGGCAGCGGGGCCGCCGCGACGTTGAACGTGAGGTTCGGCGCCGTCTCCGGCGGGCGCTCCTCGCCTCCGAACAGGTCGTCATAGGGCATCAGCGCCGGCGGAGCCTCGGCCGCCGGAGCGGGCGCGGGCGGCTTGGGCGCCGGACCCGGCGGAGCAGACGAGGGCGGAGGCGGGGGCAGGGCCGACATCGACGGTTTCGGTGAGGTTGTGTGGGGTCGCGACTTCAGGGAAACGCTAACGGTTCAGGTGCCATGCGGCGTCGTCCGACGGGACGGTGCCCTGCCCATGATGGTAGGGCTGCGCGTGGCGACCGTCATAGTAGATGCGGATGAGCAACTCGGCGAGCACGCCGGCGAGCAATAGTTGCAATCCGGCGATGATCAGGAAGAAACCGAGCGTCAGCAGCGGCCTGCCGCCGATGGATTGGCCGAGGACGAACTTCAGCACGGCCATCCAGGCCAGGATGACGCCGCCGAGGCTGCCGGTGAACAGGCCGATGCCGCCGAAGAAGTGCCCGGGCCGCGTGCCGTAGTTCAGGAAGAAGTGCATCGCCAGCAGGTCGGTGATCACCCGGAACGTGCGCGACAGGCCGTACTTGGACGTGCCGGCGACGCGGGCGCGGTGGTTCACCGGCACCTCGTCCATGCGCGCCGGCGACGTCACCGTGGCCAGCCAGGCGGGGATGAAGCGGTGCATCTCGCCGTACAGCCGCACCTCGCGCAGCACCGAGCCGCGGAAGGCCTTCAGGCTGCAGCCCAGGTCGTTGAACTGCAGGCCGGTGGACTTGCGGATGAGGGCGTTGGCGATCCTCGACGGGAACTTGCGCAGCCAGAAGCCGTCCTGGCGATCCTTGCGCCAGCCCGCCACGAAGTCGAGGTCGCCCTGCAGCAGGCGGGCCACCAGCTTGGGGATGTCCCTGGGGTCGTTCTGCAGGTCGCCGTCCATCGTGACGATGACGTCGCCGCGCGACGCGTCGATGCCGGCCTGCATGGCGGCCGTCTGGCGGAAGTTGCGCCACAGGCGGATCACGCGGATGTGCGGGCCGATGGAGGCGCCGTGCTTCTCCAGCGCCTGGCCGGTGCCGTCGCGGCTGCCGTCGTCCACCACCAGCAGCTCCCACGGGAACGGGTAGGCGGCCAGCGCGGCCTGCACCTCGTCGATCAGCGGGGCGGCGTTCTCGATCTCGTTGTACATCGGCACCACCAGCGACAGGCGGTGGAAGGGCACGCCGTCGACGTCCAGCGCGCCGCGGGTGCCGAACGCGTTGGCCGGGCCGTCGGGGTGCGCGCCGCCCACGTCGGGCGCCGCGGCGGGCGTCGAGGGCAGGTAGTGCTCTCCGGTGGAAGAGGCGGTCATGTCTTGCTTTCTGGCGCCCGCACCGGGCGCACGATCAGGGAAAAGGCGAGGGCGGTGGCCAGCGCCACCACCAGCATCAGGGCATGCACGGCCAGGGCGGCGCCGAAGACCAGGCGGCCCGATGGCGCATTGTCGGTGTTTGCGGCGGAGGCCGTCGCGGCGGGCGCCTGGGCCCGGCGCGCCTGCGTGCCGAGCGCGACGCCCGCCTCGTAGGTGCCCACGCCCGCCGGTGCCTGCAGGGGCAGCACGCCGGCCAGCTCGCCGCCGAGCGCGCCGCAGAAAGCGGCGCCCAGCGGTAGGTTGGCCAGCGAGGCGAGCAGCACCCCCACGATGCCCAGCTTGAGCACCCAGTTGGCGATGGCGAAGCCCCAGGCGGCCGCGCCGCCGCGGGCCGCGCGGAAGGCCGCGGCCACCTTGGCCACAAGGTGCCAGGCCTTGCGCGCGCGCGGCGCGGACGCATGCGCGCGCGCCCGGGCCCAGCGCGCGTGCAGGTGCACGCGGCGCACGAGGGCCGGCAGCAGCGTGGCCGCCGCGACGATGGCCGCCACCGCGAACCCGATGCGCCACGGCAGCGGCGCCGGCACCAGGATGGCGATGCCCAGCACGCCCAGCACCATCATGTCCTGCAGGCGCAGCCACAGCAGGCTGGCCGTGGCGTCGCCCAGGCCCACGCCCCAGCGCCGGTGCAGCAGGAACGAGTAGCTCGCCTCGCCCGAGCGCATCGGCAGGATGTTGATGGCCGCGTTGTGCAGCAGCGTGACCTGCAGGCACTCGCGGTAGCCCAGGCCCAGCGTGCGCAGCTTCCACAGCCACTCGGCGCGCAGGCGGCCGGCGCGCAGCGCGTAGGTGGCGCTCATGCCGAGCGTGGCGCCCACCCAGCCCGGCCACGGCACGGTGGCCACGCGCTCGGCCAGCAGCCGCCACGGCGTGAACGCCACCAGCACGGCCAGCAGCGCGACGCCGGCGGCGATGCTGGCCGCGGCGATCCAGCGGGTGCGGGTCATCGCGTCAACGCGGCGTTCGCCGGCTGGCGCGCCACCAGCGGACGGCGCCCGCGAGCGCCACCAGCACCAGCAGGGTTTGCAGCGGCGCCGCCAGCGGGTAGCCGGTCAGCAGGTTGCGCGCCCATTTCCTGTCGACGAGACCGCTGGCGTCCAGCAGGGCGGGCGTGGCAGCGATGCAGGCCGCGGACAGCAGCAGGCCCGCCGCCATCAGGCGCTGGCCGAGCGGGCGCGACAGCAGCCGGGTCATCGCGCCCACCGGCCAGGCGTGCGGGGCCAGCCCGCCGAAGACCAGGCCCAGGCCGCCGCCCACCAGCGCGTCGGCGGGCCAGTGCGCGCCCACGGCCAGCCGCGACAGCGCGATGCCGAACGCCAGCAGCGTGAGCAGCGCGATGCCGAGGTTGGACGTGAGCCAGCCGTCGACCGCGCTGCGCTCCGTGAAGCGGCGCCGCTCGGCCACCAGCACGGCGAGCATCGCGAACGCCATCGCGCTGTGGCCGGAGGGCATGGAGCCGGCGCTCAGCGGCATGCCGACCACGTTCAGGTTCTCCGCGCCGAGCGCCAGGTAGGGGCGCGGCGAGGGCAGGTGGTGCTTGACCCAGCTCGCGGTCAGGCCGCCCAGCACGATGCCCCACAGCAGTTGCGCGACGCGCTCGGGCACGTCCGCGGCGCAGGCGGTGAGGTAGATCCAGGCCGACAGCGCAAGGCCTGCGACGCTCAGCGCCGACCAGGTGGCCGGCGCGACCGGGCCGAAGGCGTTGACCGCGTGGAACCACGATTCGTTGAGCGCGGCGTCCGCGTGCAGCGCGAGGCCCGCGGCGACGGCGAGCACGCCCGCGCCGAGCACCCGGAAATCCCAGGTCACCGCCTGCGGGGAAGGGGGCGACGGCGGGGTGCGAGAGGCGGCGGACATGGGCGGCGATTGTATAGACGGCCGCCCCGCGCCCTGGCTCGGCGCGTGAGCCAGCCCGGCGGCAGAATGCCCGACATCATGAGCCGCTCCAAGCCCATCACCCTCGACGTCCTGCGCCGCTACGCCGTGGCGCGCTCGATGTTCCCGCCCACCACGCTGCAGAAGGCCATCGATCGCCTCGGCTTCGTGCAGGCCGATCCGATCCGCGCGCCGGCGCGCGCCCAGGACCTCACGCTGCGCCACCGCGTCAAGGGCTACGTGGCGGGCGACCTGGAGCGCCGCTATCCGCGCCTGGACGTGGAGGAGGACTGCCTCGTCAACTACGGCTTCGTTCCGCGCAGCCTGCTGCCGCTGCTGCATCCGCGCGTCGCGCGGCGTCCGTGGGACGCGGCCACCGAGCGCCGCGCCGCCGAGGTGCTGGCCTTCGTCCGCGCGCGCGGCCCCACGCATCCGCGCGACGTGCAGGAGGTGTTCGACCACGGCCGCGTGCAGAGCTGGGGCAACACCAACACGCTCAACGCCAGCACGGCGCTGCTGGACGGGATGCACTACCGCGGCCTGCTGCGCGTGGTGCGGCGCGAGACCGGCACGCGCGTCTACGAAGCGATCGATCATTCGCCCGCCGATGACGCCCCCGCGGCCCGCCACGAGCGCTCGCGCCAGCTCCTGATGCGCATCGTGGAGAAGTACGCGCCGCTGCCCTCGGCGTCGCTGGGCTACCTGTCGCAGCTGATGCAGTACGGCGCGCCGCACCTGCGCGGCGAGACCCGCGCGCTGCTGGCCGAGCTGCGCGCCAGCCTGCCGCAGGCGAAGATAGCCGGCGTCACCTGGCTGTGGACGCCCGGCGAGGACCCGGCATCGGGCAAGTGGCGCGTCGACCCGGAACGCGCGCGCCTGCTGGCGCCGTTCGACCCGGTGGCGTGGGACCGGCGCCGCTTCGAGCTGCTGTGGGGCTGGGCCTACCGGTTCGAGGCCTACACGCCGGCGGCCAGGCGCACGATGGGGCACTACGCGCTGCCCCTGCTGTACGGCGATCGCGCGGTGGGCTGGGCCAACGCCACCCTGGTGGACAAGTCGCGCCTCGAGGCCCACGTGGGCTTCGCCGACAAGGCCTGGGCACGCGACGACGGCCTGGCGCGGGCGATCGCGGTCGAGCTGGGCGACATGGCCGAGTTCCTGCAACTCGACCGCGACGCCGCCGTCCGCCTCAAGCGGGCGCGAAAGTAGTGCGGAAGTTGGCGCGCGAGCCGGTTGCGCGCCCGCCGCATGTCGCCTTCGGTAACAGAAAGAACGTCAAATAGGCGTGCCGGCTCCTGTCGGTGCCGCGTCCGCCGCGGCCAAGGGGCAGCAGGCCAGGAAACAACATTGCGAGGGTTGCATGGAAGGGTCCGAAATCACCTGCTCAGCAAAGCGCAACACGGCGCGCGATCCCGCGCGCATCGTCGTCGCGATTCCGAATGACGTCCCGCCGTCGAGTTCGATGGCGCCGTCCATGGGCTTCGGCGCCGCGTTGGAGCTCGCCGCGCTGGAAGCCGAACTGGCCTACCGCGGGCCCGAGCGCCGCAACGGCCCCGGCGCCGGCCTGGCCAAGCTGCTCGCGGCCGTGCTCGACGAGGTCGACTACGGCCTCGTGCTGATGGCCGCCGACGGCCACGTGGTGCATGCCAACCACGCGGCGCGCGTCGAGCTCGCCCACGCGAAGTCCCTGCAACTGGTCGGACGCCGCCTGGTCGGCCGTTCGGCCACCGACCAGCGCGCGCTCGACGAGGCGCTGGCGGGCGCCCGCGACGGCGGCAAGCGCCGCATGCTGGCGTTCGCGCCGGCCAACGCGCTGTCGGAAGGCAAGTCGTGCGACCTGTCCATCGTGCCGCTGCCGGCCGCGCTGTCGTCCAACCACGCGGGCCACGCCGTGCTGATCGCGCTGCCGCGCAGCCGCATCGCCGAGACGCTGTCGGTGGACGCCTATGCGCGCGAGCTGGGCTTGTCGCGCCGCGAGCAGCAGGTGCTGTCCGCGCTGTGCGAAGGCCTGCGCGTCAAGGAGATCGCCGCCAAGCTGGAGATCGGCGACGAGACCGTGCGCAGCCACGTCAAGCGCCTCAAGGCCAAGACCGGATGCGCGGGCATCGTCGACATCGTCAACCAGGTGTCGCGCCTGCCGCCCATGGTGGGCGCCCTGCGCCAGGCGACGCTCGACCTCCCGCTGGACGACGAACGGGCTTGAGCTCGGCCGGACGCGGTCGATATAATCGCGTCTGATTCCGAGGAGCGTTGCGAGGCCCGGCCGTCACCACGGCCGCGAGACCCCAGGCTCGGAACCCCATCTTGGCAACCGCGCTCACCCGCTTCGCAGCATGCGAGGGGCCGGGTGAGGGTGCACGAGCCGCCTCCCTTCCGGCCTTCATGGCTGCGACCGCGGGTCATCTACGGAGAACCCGAATGAACACAGCACTGACTCCCCTTCCCTCCGACGCCTACGCCGTCGCCGACCTGGGCCTGGCCGCCTGGGGCCGCAAGGAAATCGCCATCGCCGAGAGCGAGATGCCCGCGCTGATGGCGATGCGTGCCGAGTACGGCAGCTCGCTCAAGGGCGCGCGCGTGACCGGCAGCCTGCACATGACCATCCAGACCGCCGTGCTGGTGGAGACGCTGCAGGCCCTCGGCGCCGAGGTGCGCTGGGCCTCGTGCAACATCTATTCCACGCAGGATCACGCGGCCGCCGCGCTGGTGGTGGAGGGCACGCCCGTGTTCGCCTACAAGGGCGAGACGCTGAAGGACTACTGGGACTACACCCACCGCATCTTCGAATTCGGCCCGGCCGGTTCGGCCAACGAAGGCCCGAACATGATCCTGGACGACGGCGGCGACGCCACGCTGCTGATGCACCTGGGCCAGCGCGCCGAGAAGGACATCTCGGTGCTGGCCAACCCGGGCAGCGAGGAAGAGCGCGAGCTGTACGCGGCCATCAAGGCCAAGCTGGCCGTCGACCCGACCTGGTACACGCGCAAGAGCGCCCAGATCATCGGCGTGACCGAGGAGACCACCACGGGCGTGCACCGCCTCAACGAGATGTCGGCCAAGGGCACGCTGCTGTTCCGCGCCATCAACGTCAACGACTCGGTCACCAAGAGCAAGTTCGACAACCTGTACGGCTGCCGCGAATCGCTGGTGGACGGCATCAAGCGCGCCACCGACGTGATGGTGGCCGGCAAGGTGGCCGTCGTGGCGGGCTACGGCGACGTGGGCAAGGGCTCGGCGCAGGCGCTGCGCGCGCTGTCGGCCCAGGTGTGGGTGACCGAGATCGACCCGATCAACGCGCTGCAGGCCGCCATGGAAGGCTACCGCGTGGTGACGATGGACGACGCCGCGGCGCATGGCGACATCTTCGTCACCTGCACGGGCAACAAGAACGTCATCACGTACGAGCACATGGCCGCGATGAAGGAGCAGTCCATCGTCTGCAACATCGGCCACTTCGACAACGAGATCGACATCGCCTCGCTGGACCACTGCAAGTGGGAAGAGATCAAGCCGCAGGTCGACCACGTGATCTTCCCGAACGGCAAGCGCATCATCATGCTGGCCAAGGGCCGCCTCGTGAACCTGGGCTGCGGCACGGGCCACCCGAGCTACGTGATGTCGTCGTCGTTCGCCAACCAGACCATCGCCCAGGTGGAGCTGTTCACGCGCCCCGACGCCTACGAGGCCGGCAAGGTCTACGTGCTGCCCAAGCACCTGGACGAGAAGGTGGCGCGCCTGCAGCTGTCCAAGCTCAACGCGAAGCTGACCGAGCTGACCGAGGAGCAGGCGGCGTACATCGGCGTGGCCAAGAGCGGCCCGTACAAGCCCGACACCTACAGGTACTGACGGCCCCACTGAGCCGAGGGGTCTGGCATCTCCTCCATCCGCGCTGCGGTCCCGGCCGCAGCGAAGACATCGTCGCGGATGGAGGCAATGCCTGACCCCGAACGTGAGCGGGGACGGGGTCAGGCATTGCCTCGCATCGCGATGAGCGCCGTGGCTTAGAGCGGCGGCAAGGCGCGATCCGAGGAGATGCCAGACCCCTCCGGCGGCCGTTCCCCGGCTCGAAGCCTTTTCCGGAACAACCATGATCAACATTCCCATCAGCCTCGAGTTCTTCCCCCCGAAGACGCCCGAGGGCATCACCAAGCTGGCCGCGGCGCGGGCCGAGTTGTACGCGCTCAAGCCCGAGTTCTGCTCGGTCACCTACGGCGCGGGCGGCTCCACGCAGATGGGCACGCTGCAGGTGGTGCAGGCGATCCGCGACGAAGGCGTCATGGGCGTGCCGCACTTCACCTGCATCGGCGCCACGCGCGCGAGCGTGGGCGAGACGCTGGACGGCTTCAAGGCCGCGGGCGTCAGGCGCATCGTCGCGCTGCGCGGCGACCTGCCCAGCGGCTCCGGCAGCTTCGGCGAGTTCCGCTACGCCACCGAGCTGATCGAGCAGATCCGCAGGCACTCGGGCGAGCACTTCCACGTCGAGGTGGCCGCGTATCCCGAGACGCACCCGCAGGCGCGTTCGCCCGAGGCCGACCTGAAGGCCTTCGCCGCCAAGGTGGCCGCCGGCGCGAACTCCGCCATCACGCAGATGTTCTTCAACGCCGACGCGTACTTCCGCTTCATCGACGAGGTGCGCGCGATGGGCCTCGCCATCCCCATCGTGCCGGGCATCATGCCCATCACCAACGCCAGCGGCCTGATGCGCTTCGCCGACAACACGGGCTGCGAGATCCCGCGTTGGATGCGGCTGCGCCTGCAGTCGTTCGGCGACGACACGAAGTCCATCAAGGCCTTCGGGCTCGAGGTGATGGCCGCGCTGTGCGAGCGCCTGGTGGCGGGCGGCGCGCCGTCGCTGCACTTCTACACGATGAACCAGGCGGCGCCGACGCTGGCGCTGGCCGGCGCCATCGCGGGCTGACGAAACAGCGGGGCCGCGCGGCCCCGCGTCGCCGTCAGCTGCGATCGTGCAGGCCGTCGGCCTCCACGCGCACCTTCTCGCCCAACGCCGGCGCCGTCGATTCGCGCACCGTGCGCAGCGAGCCGTCCTGCATGCGCACGCTGACGTCGTAGGCCGTCGCCTTGCGCTGGTGCTTCTCGATGGCGTTGCCCAGCAGGCCGCCGCCCACCGCGCCCACCACGCCGCCCAGCGTGCGGTTGTGACCGCCCGCGATCTGGCTGCCGACCAGCGCGCCGCCCACGCCGCCGGCCACCGCGCCGACGCCGTTGTTCTGGCCTTGCACCTCGACGGCCGTGATGGCCTCGACGACGCCGCAGTCGGCGCAGGCGGCCGCCGCCACCGGCTTCTGGTCGCGCCAGCGCTGCTGGTCGACGTCGGCGTCCCGGTCGGCGCGCGGCGGCAGTTCGCGCGCGCGTTCCGCGTCGCGGTGCGCCTGGTCGCGGCGACCCTGTTCGTACGAGCGGGTGCTGTTCTGCGCCACGACCACCGCGGCCGGGGCGGCCGCGACCGCCGCGGTCGCCGGCGCGGTGGTGGCCACCGACCCGTTGGTCGGCGCGCTGGCAGCGGCGGTCGGCGTGGCCACGTCGGCATCGTTCTTCGAGCACGCGCCCAACGCGACGGCCGCGGAGGCGACGAGGACCAGCTGGAAGTTGCGCAGTCGGGAAGTGTTGCTGTTCATGGAGACTCTCCTGTTGTCGTCCGACGCGGGCGGGATGGCCGATGCGTCATCTGCTCCAGCAGGCGATCCGCGTGCCCGGGGACTCGGCCATGGAAACGTCCTGATGCGTTTGCGGTCGAGCGCGCGGGCTCGCACGCGTCCCGTGCGCCCATGAAAAAGGGCGCTCGCCCTGCGGCGAACGCCCCGTGCATCCTGAAACAGCTGCGGTCTACGGATTGGTGCTTGTCTGCGGCACGCCGGCTGCCGGGTAGCCGGTCATGCCGAACAGCTTGCGCACGTCGGGGCTGCCGTTGCCGTACACGTAGTTGTAGTTGTAGCTCGGGAAGCCGTCGTACACGACGCCGTTGTAGCCCGGGTTGTCGCGATGGAAGAATTGCAGCGCGGCCGGCGCCTTGCTGCCGCCCAGCAGCGTCTGCATGGCGCCCACGGCGTACAGGTAGTAGTTCGCGTTGCCCAGGCGATGGTTGCGCTTGCCGAGCTGCTGCTCGAAGACCGCCAGCGCGCCGGCGAATTCCGGCGACGCGATCGACGTGCCGATGAGGGCGATGTAGCTGCCGCCGATGCCCACGCCGTATGCCGCGACGACCGCGCTGTCGTCGTCGCTGCAGGTGACGGCCAGGCCCGGGCAGCCGCCCACGTGCATGCCGACGTCGGGAACCGTGCGGTACTGCGCCGAGCCGGTCCTGGCCAGGATCTGGTACAGCGGCTTCCTGAAGGTCGTGCTGACGCCACCGCCCGCACCCCAGGCCCCGCCGGAGACCGGCGTGCCGATGCCGTACGGGTCGTACGGAACCTCCGGGTCGCTGTACGCGCTCTCGCGCACGTACGCCGATCTCAGACTGCTGGCGGAGCTCGTGGTGACGAGGTTGCCTCCGCCGACCGCCGTGACGTCGGGATCGGCCGCCGGGGTGCTCACGCCCGCCACGAAGGTCGGGCTCGTGCCGCCGGTGAAGTAGTCGGCGGTCGGGCATTCGAGGCCGGCCTCGTCGCCGGAGCTGGCCACGAAGGTGATGCCCTGCGCGTTGCCCTGGAGGTACAGCTCGTGCTCGGCCTCGAGGATGCCCGTGTAGTCGACGCCGCCGTTGTACGCGGGGGTGTAGAAGAGCTCGCACTCGCCGAACGACGAGTTGACGATGTCGTACTTGTTGGAGTCGACGATGTACTGGTAGCCGTCCATGACGGACTGGTCGGACAGGTCGGGGATGCTCACGAGCGTGACCTGCGCGCCCGGGGCGCCCCCCAGCACCTGCTGCACGTCCAGGCTTGCCTCGACCGAGCCGCCGCCGTTGTAGGCGCCGCCGCCGTCGATCGGCACGGTGGCGACCGAAGGCGCCGGCTTGCCGGTGATCGCGGTGAACTTCTCGTGCGTGAACATGGCCGCCACGTCGCCCGGGAACACGAGGTCGGACATCAGCACGGCCACGCTCACGCCGCTGCCGTCGGTGCCGGGCGCGTAGGCGGGATAGTCGTAGGCCTGTTTCAGGTCCGAGAACCAGTACGGGCCCGTCGCGCCGTAGCGGTTGTCGCCCGTGGCCGCGGGCGCCGCGCCCAGCACGCGCGCATGGACCTGGTGCTCGGGCAGCTTGGCCAGGCCGACGATGTGCAGCGGAATGGCGGCCAGCTCCACGGGCACCTGCAAGGCATGGCGCGCCTGGTAGCGCGTGTGCGAGCGCCCGCTGACCTTCTCGAGCGGCGTCGCGAACGCCTGCGCCACCGCGTCGGCCGTGCCGCTCACGCGCACGCCGTGGGCGTTGGTGGACACGATGGTGAGGCCGCGCGCGGTGAGCGCGTCCTTCACGGCGGCGATGTCGGAGGCCTTGGGGCCGTATTGCTGCAGGAAGTCGTCCGGCTTGAGCCACTGGTGGTATTGCGGCGAGCTCTGGTCGTGCATCCGCGCGAGCAGCGATTCGAGTTCCTTGCGGTGGCGCAGCGGGAGGTACACGCCGAATTCGACGACGTCCTGTGGGGACGCGGCGGTGACGCTCGCCTGCGGTCTTGCCTGGGCCTGCGCGAGGTCGGCCTGCGGGGTGGTGGCGGCCGCCGCCGACTGGGTGGCGAGCGCGCCCGCGGCGCATAGGCCGGCCGCCAGGATCCTGTCGAGTCGCATGGGTTCCCTCTCGTTGGGTGAGCAGTGGTGCGTGTCGAAAAGTCTCTTCGCGCCGGGAGGGCCCGTCAACGGCAGGGCGGCCGAGAAACAGGGGGCGTGCTATCCCTATCCGGGGAAGCGCGTGTCGCGAGGGCGTGGCCGCCTGGCGGATAGGCCGCGGCTCCCGTCGTTCCCCGGGTCGCACGGCGCCCCGTCTGCGCTTGAAAACCCGCGCTCCGGCCCGCAATTGGCCGTCGGGCGACAATACGGGGTTTCCGCCGCCGTGCCGGCGCGCGGATGCGGGGCGGCCCCGTCGCGGCCGATCCTCCCCCGTCCCCATCCTTCGACCCAGACCAAATCGGGCTTCATTCCATGGAAAAGCAAACTCTCTCGTTCCAGGCCGAGGTCAAGCAGATCCTGCACCTCGTCACGCACTCGCTGTACTCGAACAAGGAAATCTTCCTGCGCGAGCTGGTCTCGAACGCATCGGACGCCTGCGACAAGCTGCGCTTCGAGGCCATCGACCACCCGCAATTCCTGGAAGACGCCCCCAACCTCGAGCTGCGCATCTTCTTCGACGCGGAAAAGAAGACGCTCACCATCCGCGACAACGGCATCGGCCTGTCGGCGGAGGAGGCCGTGTCGCACCTGGGCACCATCGCCAAGAGCGGTACCAAGGAGTTCATGTCCCGGCTGGAAGGCGACCAGAAGAAGGACGCCGCGCTGATCGGCCAGTTCGGCGTGGGCTTCTACTCGGGCTTCATCGTGGCCGACCGCATCACCGTGGAATCGCGCCGCGCCGGCCTGCCGGCGGAGCAGGGCGTGCGCTGGAGCTCGGAAGGCACCGGCGACTTCGAGGTGGAGGAGATCACGCGGGCCGAGCGCGGCACCGACGTCGTCCTGCACCTGCGCGAGGGCGAGGACGAGTTCCTGCGCCCGTGGAAGCTCAAGTCCATCATCGCCAAGTACTCCGACCACATCTCGCTGCCCATCCTGATGAAGAAGGAGGAATGGAACGGCGAGACGGCCGAGTACAAGACGCTCGACGAGTGGGAGACGGTCAACAAGGCCTCCGCGCTGTGGGCGCGCTCCAAGAGCGACGTGACCGACGCCGAGTACACCGATTTCTACAAGCAGATCAGCTACGACAGCGATGCGCCGCTGGCCTACACGCACAACCGCGTGGAAGGCCGCAGCGAATACACGCAGCTGCTCTACATCCCGGCGCACGCGCCGCTGGACATGTGGAACCGCGACAAGCGCGGCGGCGTGAAGCTCTACGTCAAGCGCATCTTCATCATGGACGACGCCGAGGCGCTGATGCCGGTGTACCTGCGCTTCGTCAAGGGCGTGATCGACTCGGCCGACCTGCCGCTGAACGTCTCGCGCGAGCTGCTGCAGGAAAGCCGCGATGTGAAGGCGATCCGCGAGGGCTCCACCAAGCGCGTGCTGTCCATGCTCGAATCGCTGGCCGACAGCGAGAGCGCGGAAGACAAGGACAAGTACCAGGCGTTCTGGGACGAGTTCGGCGCGGTGCTCAAGGAAGGCATCGGCGAGGACCACCAGAACAAGGAACGCCTGGCCAAGCTGTACCGCTTCGCGTCCACGCACGCCGACAAGGGCGTGTCGCTGGCCGACTACGTGTCGCGCATGAAGGAAGGCCAGCAGGCCATCTACGTGATCGCGTCCGACTCGCTGGGCGCCGCCAAGGCCAGCCCGCAGCTCGAGATCTTCCGCAAGAAGGGCATCGAGGTGCTGCTGCTCGCCGACCGCGTCGACGAGTGGCTGCTGTCGCACCTGCACGAGTTCGAGGGCCACACGCTGCAGAGCGTCGCCAAGGGCGCGGTCGATCTCGGCACGCTGCAGGACGAGGACGAGAAGAAGGCCGCCGACGCCGCGGCCACCGCGTTCGCGCCGGTGCTCGAGCGCCTGAAGGAATCGCTGAAGGACCGCGCCAAGGACGTCCGCGCCACTTCGCGCCTGGTCGATTCCGCGGCCTGCATCGTCGTCGAGGACGGCGAGATGAGCGCCCACCTGGCTCGTCTGCTCAAGCAGTCCGGCCAGGCCGCGCCCGACACCAAGCCCATCCTCGAGGTGAACCCCGAGCACGCGCTGGTGAAGAAGCTCGAGGCCGATCCGCGCTTCGACGACTTCGCCCACCTGCTGTTCGACCAGGCCTGGCTGGCCGAGGGCGGCCAGCTGGAAGAGCCGGCGGCGTACGTGCAGCGCGTGAATCGCCTGCTCGTGGGCTGATCGCGGAGAAGGTGCGTTCGTGACCTATAGCGTCAAGGAGATCTTCTATACGCTGCAGGGCGAGGGCGCCAATGCGGGGCGGCCGGCGGTGTTCTGCCGCTTCGCGGGCTGCAACCTGTGGACGGGCCGCGAGGACGATCGCGCGGACGCCGTCTGCAAGTTCTGCGACACCGACTTCGTGGGCACCGACGGCGACGGTGGCGGCAAGTTCAGGACGGCCGAACTCCTCGCCGACGAGATCGCCAAGCATTGGGGCGACACGCCCACGCACCGCTTCGTGGTGCTGACGGGCGGCGAGCCGCTGCTGCAGGTCGATGCCGCGCTGACCGAGGCCCTGCACGCGCGCGGCTTCACGATCGCGGTGGAGACCAACGGCACGGTCGAGCCGCCGCCGGGGCTCGACTGGATCTGCGTGAGCCCCAAGGCCGATTCGAAGGTCGTCCTCACCGCGGGCGACGAGCTGAAGCTGGTGTTCCCTCAGGACGGCGTCGACCCGCAACGATTCACCGCGCTCGCCTTCAAGCACTTCTACCTGCAGCCCATGGACAACCTGCTGCAGGCCACCAACCAGCGCCTGGCGATGGACTACTGCCTCGCGCACCCCCAATGGAAACTCGGCCTGCAGACCCACAAGCTGCTCAACATCCGTTGAACGCTTGAGGGTCGAGGTCTCGATCCCATCATGCTCACGATCACCAAACGACTCGAATTCGACGCCGGCCACCGCATCCCGCAGCACAAGAGCCAGTGCCGCAACCTGCATGGCCACCGCTACGCCCTGGAGATCACGCTCGAGGGCGAGCCGATCGATGACCCCGAGTCCAGCGACCACGGCATGCTGATGGACTTCACCGACGTGAAGTCGCTCGCCAAGGAGCACCTGGTCGACCTGTGGGATCACGCGTTCCTGGTGCACGACGGCGACACGCTCATCCGCGGCCTGCTCGCGCAGATCCCCGGCCACAAGACCGTGGTGCTGAACCGCGTGCCGACGGCCGAGAACCTCGTCGCGATCGCGTTCGGGATCCTCGATCCGCTCTACACCGAGCGCTTCGGCAACCACCTCAGGCTGCGCAAGCTGCGCCTGTACGAGACGCCCACGAGCTGGGCCGACTGCGACCGCCCGGCCTGAGGGCGGCCCTCACGCGCTCGCGGGCGTGACGGACGTGCGCACGCGCGGCAGCGCGAGCGCAATCGCGCCGGCGCCCAGGCCCACCGCGAGCGAACCCAGGTACATCCACGTGTACGCGTGGAAGTGATCGTAGATCCAGCCGCCGAGCGCCGGCCCCAGCGCCATGCCCAGGCCCGACAGCAGCGTCATCGCGCCGAGCACGGTGCCCATGATCTGTGGCGCGAAGTAGTCGCGGGCGAGCGCCGAATAGAGCGGCATGACGCCGCCATAGGCCATGCCGAACACGAACGCGACCACGTAGAAGTCGGCCAGTCCCGTGGCGAGCACGTACGAGCCCGCGGCCAGCGCCTGCGTCACCAGACCCACGACGATCATGCGCTTGACGCCCACCTTGTCGCCCAGCACGCCGAACAGCAGCCGGCCCACCAGCCCCGCGAAGCCTTCGACGCTGTAGATCGTCACCGCGGTCATCGGCGGCAGGCCGCAGCCGATCGCGTAGCTGATGGTGTGGAAGATCGGCCCGGCGTGGGTGGCACAGCAGGCGAAGAAGGTCAGCGACAGCACGACGAAGGGCCGTGAACGCAGGGCGCGCCCAGCGGCGGCCTTCAGCCCGGGGCCGCCCACGCCGCCCGCGGCCGTGGCGGCTGGCATGTGTGGCGGCCGGTGCACGCACAGCGCGGCGGGCACCAGCAGCACCACCACTGCGGCGGCCAGTATCAGCTGCGACGTTCGCCAGCCGTGCGTGACCACCAGGTTCGCGGCGAACGGCGACACCGTCATGGGCGCCACGCCGATGCCCGACGACACCAGCGAGACCGCCAGCGCCCGGTGCCTGTCGAACCACAGCGTGACGGTGGACATCAGCGGCACCATCAGGCTGCCCGCGGCCACGCCGATCAGCAATCCGTAGATCGCCTGGAATTCCAGCAGCGAGGTGGAGCGGCTCGCCAGCGCCAGGCCCGCGCCCAGCAGCAGCACGCCGGCCAGCAGGATCATGCGCGGCCCGTAACGGTCGCTGAGCCCGCCCCAGAAGAACGAGCCGACGCCCATCGTGAGGAAGTTCAGCGTCATCGCGAACCCGATGCCGCCGCGCGACCAGCCGGTGTCGGCCGAGATCGGCGCGAGGAACACGGGCAGCGACAGCAGCGCGCCCATGGCCATCCACGTGATCAGCGCGCCCGCGCCGACCACCAGCCAGCCGGAATGAAGTTTCGTCATGTGCGGAGCCTCCTGGTCACCGACGACGTTTCGACGCGCCCGGAATCGACAACGCGCGCCCACATTTTCGCCGTCACACGGCGATACGCGCAGAAGTCGTTCGTCACCGGTGTCAGCCGCCGCACCTCCATCACGTACACATGACTGATCGCGACGTCCGGCTTGGCGGCGGCAAGGGTGTTCGCGATCAGGCCCGGTCGTACCTCGCATGCAACAATCAACCTGAGTGAGGCATATGCAGCGTCTACCTGACATCGATTGAATCGGTCAATGAGATCACTTACGCCCGGATTGATTTCCGTCGTCATTCCCACTCGAAACCGGCCCGAGCTTTTGCGGCGCGCGGTCGCCAGCGTGGTTGCGCAGAACTACCGACCGATCGAGTTGGTCATCATCGACAACCTGTCGGATTCGGCCGTGGAAGTGGATCCCGGCGATCTCGAATGCGTCGTCCATCGCAACAGCGCGATGCTGAACTTGCCGACGAACCGCAATCTTGGCGTGAGCATGTCGAGTGGCGAATTCGTCTGTTTCCTCGATGACGACGACTCGTACATGCCCAACAAGCTGAGCCTCCTGGCCGGCAAGATGGACGGCATCGACCTCTGCTACGGAAATACGAGCATGGTCGGAAGGCACGGCATGTCGCTGGGGGTGTGCCGTGGCGGCACGGAGATCGATCAACTGATGCGCTACCGATACATCCACCACAATGCGACCCTCATGCGACGAAGCATGTTCGACGAGGTGCTGTTCGACGAGAACATGACGACGTTCGAGGATGTCGATTTCATGTTTCGCGTCGTTCGGCAATACGCCGTACGTCACGTGGACGAAGTCGTCGCCGTCTGGAACCGGGATGATCGTCCTGACCAGATGACCGCGCGCAACCTCCCGCGCGCGTTCCGGAATTGGCTCCTGCTTTGCAGGCGCTTCGCACCGGAAATCGATCGATATCCGATGGTGGGGAGGTTCTACTACCGGAAGATGTTTCTCCTGGCGATGACCCAGCTTCGGCCCTTCGTTGCAATCCGGTACTTTCTCAAATATGTCTCGGCACGATTGAAGCCTGGATGAAGCTGCCGTCGATGGGGTGCTGTCGGTTCGGTGGCCTGCCGGATGGCGGGCGCTGGTGGCGAGCTACGCCAGATTGCGCAATTCCCTCAATGCGACGGACAGCATGGCGAGATCTGCCGTTGGCGCATCGCCCAGTTCCGCGAGCAGACGTTGCGCGCGCTCCAGCTCGAACGCGTTGAGCGCTTCCCACTGCGCCAGCATCTGCCCTGTACTGACCGTGCCGGACTTGAGCACCGCCTGCGTTATGGCGCGCTGCAACTGCGCGAGATCGTCGCCGAGCGCGGCCTTGGCGAGGCTTTGCCAGTAGCTCTCGGAGGGCAGGCCGGCGATCTGGTTGCGCAGGCGCGCGAGTCCGAGCCGGTCGGCCACGGCCACGTGGACTTCGCCCACCTCCGCAACGCCGCGCCGCACGGCCTCCGCGACTTCCGCGATGTCCAGGGCGGCATAGAGGCCCTGGCCGGCGGCGACGCGTTGCGCGAGCGTCTCCGGCACGCCGGCGGCGATCCACGCGGCGGCCATCGGCGAAGCCCCCGCCGCCGTCGCCAGCGTGCCGCGAAGTGCATCGACCGCGGGCGTGAATCGCTTGAAGATCGCCTCCATCGGCTCGGCAAGACGCCTTGACCGCAGGAACCAGGTCGTCGCGCTCGCGGTGAGCCAGCCCTCCTCGATCAGCATCTCGGACTGCACGGCATCGGGCACCTTGTTGTCCAGGCCCTCGACGAGCTGCCACAGCGCCACGTGGCCCATGACCTCGCGCGTGGCGAGGTAGGCGCGCACGACCTGGGCCGGCTTGGCCCCGGTCATGTCGGAGAGCCGGTGCACGAAGGTCGAGCCGACGCGGTTGACCATGCTGTTGAGGACATGGGTCGCGACGATCTCGCGCCTGAGCGGGTGGCGCGGAATGTAGGCGCCGAACTTCTCGCGCAACTGGGCCGGGAAGTAGCGCGCGAGCGCGGTGCCGATCCAGGGGTCTTCCGGCAGGTCGGACGCCATGATCTCGTCGAACAGCCACATCTTGCAGTAGGCCAGCAGCACCGCGCGCTCGGGGTGGGTGAGCGCGAGGCCGCGCGCCTTGCGCTCGGCGATCTCGTCGTCGGTCGGCAGGAACTCGATGGCGCGATTGAGCCGCCCGGCTTTCTCGAGGAAGCGGATGAAGCGCGCCTCCTGGTCGATGAGCCGCGGGCCCAGCCGGCCGGTGACCGACAGCGCCTGCGTCTGGAAATAGTTGTCGCGCAGCACCAGCGCCGCGACGTCGTCGGTCATCTGCGCGAGCACCGTGTTGCGCTGCTTGTCGGTGATCTCGCCGTCGGCGATGGCCAGTCCGAGCAGGATCTTGATGTTGACTTCATGGTCGGACGTGTCGACGCCGGCCGAATTGTCGATCGCGTCGGTGTTGATGCGCACGCCGTTCAACGCCGCCTCGATGCGGCCGCTCTGCGTGAATCCGAGGTTGCCGCCTTCGCCGATCACCTTGCAGCGCAGGTCGCGCCCGTTGATGCGCAACGCGTCGTTGGCGCGATCGCCGACGTCGGCGTGCGTCTGCGTGCTCGCCTTGACGTAGGTGCCGATGCCGCCGTTGTAGAGCAGGTCGACGGGCGCCTTCAGGATCGCGCTCAGCAACTCCGTGGCGGTGAGCCGCTCGGCCTCGATGCCGAGCGCCGCGCGGGCCTGGGGCGAGATCGGGATCGATTTCTCCGAGCGCGCCCAGACGCCGCCGCCCGCGGAGATCAGGTTCGAGTCGTAGTCGACCCAGGAGGAGCGCGCCAGCTTGAACAGGCGTTCGCGCTCGGCGAACGAGGCGGCTGCGTCCGGCTCCGGGTCGATGAAGATGTGCCGGTGGTCGAAGGCGGCGATGAGCCGGATGTGACGCGACAGGAGCATGCCGTTGCCGAACACGTCGCCCGACATGTCGCCCACGCCGACGACGGTGAAGTCGGTGCTCTGGATGTCCACGCCCGTCTCTCGGAAGAATCGCTTCACGCCCTCCCATGCGCCGCGCGCCGTGATGCCCATCACCTTGTGGTCGTAGCCCACGCTGCCGCCGGAGGCGAACGCGTCGCCCAGCCAATGGCCGTACTCCTTGCTGACCGCGTTCGCGTAGTCGGAGAACGTGGCCGTGCCCTTGTCGGCCGCCACGACGAGGTAGGGATCGTCGCCGTCGAGGCGCACGACCTGCGGCGGCGGCACGACCACCGTGCCGGCGAGGTTGTCGGTGACGTCGAGCAGGCTGCGCAGGTAGTCCTGGTAGCAGGCGATGCCTTCCTTCAGGGTGGCGTCGCGGTCGCTCGCCGGCGGCGCCTTCTTCAGCACGAAGCCGCCCTTCGAGCCCACCGGCACGATGACGGTGTTCTTCACCATCTGCGCCTTCACGAGCCCCAGGACCTCGGTGCGGAAATCCTCCGGACGATCGGACCAGCGCAGGCCGCCGCGCGCCACCTTGCCGCCGCGCAGGTGGATGCCCTCGAAGCGCGGCGAATAGACGAAGATCTCGTACAGCGGCTTCGGCTCGGGCAGCCCGGGCACGCGGGCCGATTCGAACTTGAAGCTGAGGAAGCCGCGCCGCGGGCCGGGCGCGCCCGAGTGCCCGGGGCCGGTGCGCCAGTAGTTCGTGCGCAGGGTTGCCTGGATCAGGGCCAGCAGCTGGCGCAGCACCCGGTCTTCGGACAGGTTGCTCACGCGGTCCAGGGCCTGCTCGATGGCATTGACCTGGGCGCGCGCGCCCTGTTCGTCGTGCCCCACGGGGTCGAAGCGGAGCTTGAACAGCGTCACCAGCATGCGTGCGATGCGTGCGTGCTGGGAGAGCGTGGATTCGATCGCGGACTGCGACAACGCGAAGCCGATCTGCTTGAGGTACTTGGAATAGGCGCGCAGGACGACAATCTCGTCGGCCGCCAGCCCGGCGCGCAGCACGAGCCGGTTGAAGTCGTCGTTCTCGTCGTCGCCGCGGAACACGCGCGCGAAACTGCCTTCGAACAGGCGCGCCAGCGTCTCGGGCTCGATGTCCTCGGCGACCTGCGTCTGCAGCTCGAAGTCGTGCATCGAGATGGAGGCCCCCTCGGCCTCGATGCTGTAGTTCTGCTCGCCCAGCACGCGCACGCCCATGTGCTCGAGCATGGGCAGGCTCCCGGACAGGACGACGGGGGCGCCCCTGTGATACACCTTGAAGCCCAGCGCCCCCGCCGCCGCGCCCAGCGGGCGGTACAGGGCCAGCGCGAGCGGCGCCTCGGCGGTCAGGGTGTCGATCTTTCGCACGTCGGCGACGGCGGCTCGCGGCGCGACGCGCTCGCGGTATTCTGGCGGGAAGGCCGCGTTCCAGCGCTTGTAGAGCTCGATGCCGCGCGCCTCGCCTTCGCTGTCGATCAGCGCGTCGCGCAGGCGGTCGGTCCAGCGCCGCGCGGCCACGGCGAGCTTGCCCTCGATCTCCTTGCGATCGAAGGGCGGTACCTGGCCTGGCGTCGTGCGCACCGTGAAATGGATGCGCGCGAGCACCGTGTCGCCGAGCAGAACGTTGAAGTCGGCGCCGGTCCCGGCGAACGCCGCCATCAGGATCTGTTGAAGCTTGACGCGCAGGTCGGTCGCGTAGGTCTCGCGCGGCACGTAGACGAGGCAGGAGACGAAGCGGTCGAACGGGTCGCGTCGGATGAACAGGCGCAGGCGCTGGCGCTCGCCGAGCGCGAGGATGCCCAGGGCCGTCTCGTACAGCTCGTCGTCCGAGATCTGGAACAGCTCGTCGCGCGGATAGGTCTCGAGGATGTGGGCCAGGGCCTTGGCCAGGTGTCCGCCGGGCGGCAGGCCGGCGCGTTCGGCGATCGCCTCGACCTTGCCGCGCAGCAGCGGCGTCTCCGCCACCCGGGCGCTGTACGCCGTCGACGTGAACAGGCCGAGGAAGCGATGCTCGCCGACGACCCGGCCCGCCTGGTCGAAACGCTTGACCCCGATGTAGTCGGTGTAGCCCGGCCGGTGCACCGTGGAACGCGTGTCGGCCTTCGTGACGACCACCATCGGCAACGGCGCGTGCGCCAGTGCGCGGGCGCTCGCCGGCAGGCGCGAGAAGCTGGCGGATTCCGTGGCGGCATCGGCTTCGCGCAGCACGCCCAGGCCGCTGCCCGCGACGAGGCGAAGGGCATCCTCGCCGTCCTCCCTGACCAGGTCGTGCTGGCGGTAGCCGAGGAGCGTGATGTGGTCGTCGGCCAGCCATTCGAGGAAGGCGCGGCTCTCGGCGACCAGTGCCGGCGGCAGCGTCGGCGGCGCGTTCGCGTATTCGGCCGCGCCCTCCTGCAGGCGCGCGGTCATCGGCATCCAGTCCTGCACGGCGGCGCGCACGTCGCCGAGCACCCGTTCGATCCCTGCCACCAGCTCGGCGCGCTGCTGGGGATCGACGAGCCGGTCGACCTCGATGTGCATCCACGATTCGCGCGCGGCCTGTGGCGCTTCGTTGCGCGGCCGCAGGGAGGCGAGCGCGCCGCCGGCGTCGCGCTCCACGGCGAAGATGGGGTGCGCGATCAGGTGCAGCGTCAGGCCCTGCCGGTTGATCTCGGTCGTCGTCGAGTCGACCAGGAAGGGCATGTCGTCGTTGACGATCTCGATCACGGAATGGCGCGACGCCCAGCCGTTCTCGGCCATGGCGGGGCTCAGGACGCGCACCTTGGGCTGGCCGGCGGCGCGCGAGGCGCCGAACTGCCATTGGGACAGCAGGGCGCCGCACAGGTCCTCGGCCGTGCGCTCGGCAAGGTCGTCGGCGTCGAGATGGCGGAAGTACTCGCGCGCAAAGACCTCGACCTGCGGTCGCTGTCCGGCGTTCAGGCGCGCGGCGGCGAGGGCCAGGACCGCTTCGATGGTCTCGCGCCGCAGCGCGTCGGTGGAGTCGCTCATGGGTCATTTCCCCCGCGTATCTCACCCGCTTGACTCGGCGGGATTGGAGACGAAGCCTACGCTCATCCGCCGAATTCTGTTCAGCCTTCGTACGCCGCCAGCCGGCGCTGCTCCTCCGGCGTGAAGAGCCGGTTGCGCAATTCGCCCATCGCCGCCGCGCGGTCCGCGTCGCTTCCGGGCGCCGCCAGCACGCTGCCGCGCTGCGCCTGGTAGGTGGCGATGCGGGCCTTCCACGTCGCCTCCTCGCGATCCACGTCGGCCAAACGGTTGGCGGCCTCGGGCGACGTGGCGGCGGCGCGCATGTGGTAGATGTCGTCCTCGCTGCCGCCGTTGGCGCGGATCTTCTGCTCGGCCTCGTCCAGGCGGGTGACGAGCAAGGGCGCCTCGCGGTCCGCGCGCACGCTCGCGGGCAGGCGCGCGTCGAGCGCGGCCAGGCGTTCGCGGCGCTGCGCGTCGCTCAGCGACGGATCCTGCTCGATGGCCATGCGCGCCAGCGCCATGGAGGCCTCGGCGTCCTGTGCCGCGAACAAGGCCTGCGATTCGGCGGCGGTGAAGAAGGTGGCGCGCAAGGCCAGCATGCGGCGCAGGCCGTCGCGCAGCATGTCGACGCTGGAGCCGGTGGGCTTGGGCGGCCGCTGGTCCTTCAGCGCGGTCTTGAAGCGCACGTAGCGGTCGAACAGGTCCTTGGCCTGGCGGGCGGCGAGCGGGCCGAGGCGGCCGTCGAGGTCGCTGGCCACCTGCGCGCGGATCGCGTCCAGGGGGCGCTCGCCCACGGTGGTCAGGTAGTAGTCGAACAGGCGGATCAGCGCCGGATCGAGCACCAGCGACTGGTCGGCCGCGGCGGTGGCCGCGCCGTCGGGCGTGGTGCCGGCGAGCGACGACGTGGCGGCGGGCCGCGACTCGGCCGCCGGCGCCGGGTCGACGACGCGCGACGCCGGGGTCGGCAGCCCTTGCAGGCCGATGACCACCAGCGCCGCCGCCGCGACCACGCCTGCCACCCAGGTGGCGGGAAGCTGGCCGCGTTGCATGTCAGAGCCCCAGGTTCTTCAGGCGGTTGGCCTGGTTGCGGTAGAGGCTCTTGGGGTCGACCTCGAACCAGTTGACGATGCCGGCGGTCTGGTTCACCTCGTCGAGGTGGTTCATGCCGTAGTCGTCGCGGATCACGGTGCCCAGGTGGCTGCTGCACAATCCCACCAGGCCGTCGTTCTTCGCGCCGTTGTAGACCAGCGAAGTGATGGCCAGCGCGGGGTCGATCGGATCGAGCGCGTTGGTGTAGGGCTGCGCGCCGCTCCACGAGTAGTAGCGCACGCCGTTGGACGCGAGCTCGGGGCCGCTGCCGCACGAGGTCGTCGGCAGGCCTTCAGGGTGCGCGGCATTGAACTTGGCCATGCCGGCGCTGGAGAGCGAGTTGAGCGCGGCCGACGAGTTCTGCGACGTGTTGTTGCCGGAGATGAGCCCGATCAGCGACGCGAAGCCGTTGACCACGCTGGCGACGACCGTGCGCGACAGCGAGCCCGATGGCAGCGTGCCGTTGAGCGCATCGGCCAGCGCCGCGCCCTGGTTTGGGCCGGCGACGCTGGTGACCGAGGCGACCAGGTTGGGCGCCACCGAGGCCACGTAGCGCACGGTGGGGCCGCCGTGGCTGTGGCCGATCAGGTTGACCTTGCTGGCGCCGGTGACGGCCAGCACCTGCTTGACGTAGGTGAGCAGTTGCTCGCCACGCACCTCGGTGGAATTGGCTGCCGCCACCTGCGCGACGTAGACCTGGGCGCCGTTGGCGCGCAGGTCTTCGGGGATGCCGTAGAAGTATTCCAGCGGCCCGATGTTGTCGAAGCCGAACAGGCCGTGGACGAGGATGATGGGGTACTTGGTCTGTGCGTACCCGGTGGCCCAGGAAGGGAGCGCGCAGAGCGCGAGCATGGCCACGGTGAGCCACTTCATGAGTGTCTTGTTCATTGCGGTTGTCTCCGTCAATTCGTTGAGTGGCGAAAGCCCGTGCGAGGCTTTCGTTCAGGTGGCACGGACGCACGCATCCGAGCCGAACCCTCCAAGGTTCGATCTGTGTCGAAGCAGTCTCAACTGAGGCCTGGGATGCCGGGCCCGCGCGGCGGAAAGCGCGGGCGATGGGCGTCGTGGCATGGGTAGCACTGCGGATAGGCAGCGGGCGCAGACGAGTCGAACATCGCGTTCGAACCCCGCAACCTCAGCGAATCCATCCTACTGAGCGACGCGGCGCAGCGTCTGTCATCGATTTGCAATTCAAAAAGGGAAGACCCTATGGCACGCCTCACGGCCGCGCAACGGCAGACGATGCTCGACAGCCCGTGGTTCGGCAAGCTGCCGGCGGCCCCGCGCGACGAGGCGCTCGACGTGGCCACGCTGCGCCACCTCAACGAGGGCGACGTGATCTACGCGAAGGATCGGCCGGCCGATGCCTGGTACGGCATCCTGGGCGGCGCCATCCGCCTGGGCGCCAGCGGCCCCGACGGCCGCCAGGGCCTGCTCACGTTCCTGCAGCCCGGAGCCTGGTTCGGCGACACCTCGCTGTTCGACCAGCTGCCGCGCCCGCACGACGCCATCGCCCATTGCGCGACAACGCTGCTGGCGGTGTCGGCGGCGCAGTTCGAGGGGCTGATGGAGCGCTACCCGGTGATGTATCGCCACTTCGTCGAGCTCTACTGCCAGCGCGCGCGGCTGATGTTCCTGGCGCTGGAGGCGTGGACGGCGTTCTCGCTCGACGAGCGGCTCGCGATGCACCTGGTGCACCTGGCCAACGGCCACGGCCTGCGCGACGGCGCCGACGTGGCGATCAACCTGCACCTGCCGCAGGAGCAGCTGGCGCAGCTGCTGGGCGTCACGCGCCAGCGCATCAGCCAGATCCTGCACGAGTGGGAGCGCCTCGGGCGCGTGCACGTGCGCTATGGGCGGGTGGTGCTCGATGGCCTGTGGTTCGCGAGCGATCCCACCGGGCCGCACCTGCACTCGGTGCCGATCGAGAGCCTGCCTGCGGCGCACTGAGCGTGGATGACAGTCAGCAGGCGATCAGCGGCGGCAACGCCATGTGCTCCAGCTGCTCGCGCAACTGCGTCGTCTGCTGGTCCCAGTAGGCCGGCGTGCCGAACCACGGGAACGCGGCCGGGAAGGCCGGGTCGTCCCAGCGGTCGGCGATCCACGCGCTGTGGTGGATCATGCGCAGCGCGCGCAGCGGCTCGATCAGCGCGAGCTCGGCCGGGTTGAAGTCCATGAACGCGCGATAACCGTTCAATACGTGGGACAACTGGCCCTGCATCGCGGCGCGGTCGCCGGACAGCAGCATCCACAGGTCCTGCACCGCCGGGCCCATGCAGGCGTCGTCGAGGTCGACGAACAGCGGGCCGGCGAAGTCGCCTTCCTCGCGCCACAGGATGTTGCCGGGATGGCAGTCGCCGTGCAGGCGGATGTTTCGCGGCGGCCCGGCGGCCTCGAAGGCCTGGCGCGCGGCCGCCACGGCGTGGCCGGCGACGCTGAGCCAGGTGGCCGATTGCGCGCGGGTCAGCAGGTCGCTGCGTTCGACGCGGGCAATGGCCTGCGTGCCGTAGGTGTCGCAGTCCAGCGTGCGGCGATGCGCGAACGGCCGGCGCGCCCCCACCGTGTGCAGCCGTCCCAGCAACCGGCCCAGCCACGCCAGCGTGTGCGGGCTCTCGAGCTCGGGCGCGCGCCCCGCGCGCCGGGGCGCGACGCCGAAGCGGTAGACGGGCGAGGGCGTGCGGTCGTCGTCATCGGGATCCACCTCGGGCTGCCAGTGGCCCAGAGTGGGCGGATCGCCCACCAGCGCCAGCGCGGGGTTCGCGTGCGGCGAGGCCAGCACCAGCGGCGCCGCGATGGGCAGGTCGTCGGCCTCGAGCTCGCGCGCGAACTGGTGTTCCTCGAGCAACTGGTCGTCGTTCCAGCGCCGCGGCCGGTAGAACTTGGCGACGACGGCCGCGCCGCCCTCCAGAGCGGCCTGCACCACGCGGTTCTCGTAGGAGTTGAGCTGGATCAGTCCGCCGGTGATGGGAAAGCCCGCGGCAGCCAGCGCGTCCAGCATCTGGTGGGGCGTCAGGCGGGCGTACGGCGCGCGGTCGGCGAAGTCTGTCATGAGGGCCATGGTACGTGGCCCCGCGGCTTCAGCGCCCGGATCGGGGATCGTCTCTTCCGATGGCCAGCAAGGTGTCCATCTGGCGCGCGCCCTGCTTGAACTGGTAGTCCAGCTCGCCCAGGTGCTGCTCGACCATGCCGGCCACGATGGAGGCGAAGTTCTCGGGCGGCAGGCGCAGGTGGGCCTCGGCGTCGGCGCCGGTGCGCTCGATGGTGGCGCCGGCGTTGCGCACGATCTTGAGCATCGCCGCGTTCTCGGTCAGCGCGTGGATGACGATGGTGTCGACGCCGCGGTTGCGCGCGCGCAGCACGGCGTGGTCGAACAGGCGCGCGCCGTAGCCGCGTCCGCGGCCGCGCACGGCCACCGACACGCCGAACTCGGCGGCGCTGGCGCGATCGGGCTCGGAATCCACCGACGGCTCGTAGGCCAGGTGGGCCAGGGCGATCAGGTCGAGCCGGCGGTTGAACACGCCGAAGATCTCGTCGCGCTCGAACGCGATGCGCTCCACGTAGCGGCGGATCTGGTCGTCGGCGGCGGCGTAGCCGAAACGCAGGTAGCGGTCGGTCATGTCCAGCGCCAGCAGGTGCGCGAGGATGCGCGGGCGATGGCGGTCGGACAGCGAGCGGATGGGCACCCAGCCGAACGGGCGCGGGCGCGCCGGCATCGGCGCCGGGAGCGTGTCCGGGCCGGTGAGGTCGGTGGCGTGCGGGTGTTGCGGAATCTCGGACGAGGTGTCGCCCATGACGGTGTCCCAGTGTTTACCCGAAAGACTGTACACGGATAGTCTTGGTCCTGCCGGCGATGATGCTGCACTGCAGCACGCTTTTTCCGGGGTTCGAACGGCCTTCCACCGGGCGTCGTGCCGCGCGGGGCAGCCTTTCCAGGGAGGCCAGTCTAGTCCGCTCTGCTCGTCGGTGCCCACTGGCTAGAAGATTTCCCGCATCTGTGCGATACTCATGGGCTTCCCGTTTTGCGGCGGGGTGAACGCACCTGAATTTCCCGGGTGCCAGAAGATGCCGGATTCGGTTCCGGTTCGAGAGGTTGCCATTCATGAGCAGCGCCGAGAACCACCAGAGTCGACCCGGAGCGTTCGAACAGCCGCGTTCAATCTCCAAAAGAGAACACTCATGAAGACCTTCACCGCCAAGCCGGCAGAAGTGGTGCACGAGTGGTTTGTGATCGACGCCACCGACAAGGTGCTCGGACGTGTTGCCAGTGAAGTGGCACTCCGACTGCGCGGCAAGCACAAGCCCATCTACACGCCCCACGTCGATACCGGCGATTTCATCGTCATCGTCAACGCCGACAAGATCCGCGTCACCGGCAACAAGGCCGAAGACAAGGTGTACTACCGTCATTCGGGCTACCCCGGCGGCATCTACGCGACGAAGTTCAAGGACATGCAGGCCAAGCACCCCGGCCGCGCCATCGAGAAGGCCGTCAAGGGCATGCTCCCGAAGGGTCCCCTGGGCTACGCGATGATCAAGAAGCTGAAGGTCTATGCCGGTGGCACGCACCCGCACACCGCCCAGCAGCCCAAAGCGCTGGAAATCTAAGGAGCCGCGATGATCGGTAATTGGAACTACGGCACGGGCCGTCGCAAGTCGTCCGTCGCGCGCGTCTTCATGAAGAAGGGCGAGGGCAAGATCACCGTCAACGGCAAGACCGTCGACGAGTATTTCGGCCGTCAAACCTCGATCATGGTCGTCAAGCAACCGCTGATGCTCACCAACAACGAACTCACGTTCGACGTGAAGGTGAACGTCCACGGTGGCGGCGAATCCGGCCAGGCCGGCGCGATCCGCCACGGCATCACCCGTGCGCTGATGGACTACGACATCGCGCTGAAGCCCGACCTCAGCCGCGCCGGCTTCGTCACGCGCGATGCGCGCGAAGTCGAACGGAAGAAGGTCGGCCTGCACGGCGCCCGCCGTCGCAAGCAGTTCAGCAAGCGCTAAACTGCGCTACCCGGAACGCGCTGGTCGCGTTCCAGGTCTTGCCTCCACAAGGGCCGCTCACCAGCGGCCCTTTGCGTTTTTGGCTCGCACTTGCAACCCCTTACCCCGGGTAAGTTTCATGCGCTGGAAGCTGCTTAGACGACGTCTGTCCACCCCCCGCGTCACGGTGCGACGCCACCTGCCGTGGCCGATCCGCTGGCTCAGCGGCGCGCTGGTGCTGGGGTTCTCGGCCGCGATCGCCCTGTGGGCCTTCGAGACGGGCAAGGATCTCGCGGGCCTCGACCGCAGCGCCAAGGCGGAGCTGGCGCAGTTGCGCGACGAGCAGGCCGGCCTCAGGGAAGAGCGCGACAAGGCCCAGGCGCTGGCCAACACGGCCGAGAGCCTGCTCAAGACCGAGAAGGCCGCCGAGGACCAGCTGGCCGCGCAGTTGCGCCAGAGCGAGGCCGACAAGCTGGCGCTGAAGGCCGATCTCGGCTTCTTCCAGCAACTCATCCCGCAGGGCGGCGGCGTGCCCGACGGCCTCAGCGTGCGCGGCTTCCAGGTGGAGACGGTGGCACCCGGACACGTCCGTTACCAACTGCTGGTGATGCAGGGCGGGCGGAACGCCGTACAGTTCAATGGTCGCTACGAGCTCACGCTCAGCGGCACGCTCGACGGCCAGCCCTGGACATCGTCGCCTTCCGGCGCTCTTCAGCCGCTGCAGGTGAAGCAATACGCACGGGTGGAGGGGATGGTCGATTGCCCATCCAGGGCCGTGGTAAAAAGCGCGCAGGTCAAGGTCACCGACGCAGGCGGCGCGGTACGCGCACTGCAGACGCTCAAGCTGTAGCCTGTCGGGCGGGGCACTTCGTACTCATAAAACGATCGTTTGGGCCGCGCGCACGAGGGTGCCGCGGAAGCATCAGGATTCGTCCGAGGAGAGTTTCAGCATGTGGTTCAACCGCAAGAAGCAGCCCGCCATCCGCAGCCTCATCGGCGAGGGCACCCAGGTGCACGGCGAACTGCGTTTCGATGCCGGCCTGCGCATCGACGGCGAGGTGCTGGGCGACGTCGTCGCCACCGATCCGTCCAGCCTGCTGGTCATCAGCGAGAACGCCCGCGTGCAGGGCAAGGTGATGGCCGGCCACGTGATCATCAACGGCCAGATCCAGGGCCCGGTGGTCGCCACCATGCTGCTCGAGCTGCAGCCCAAGGCGCGCATCGTCGGCGACGTGCACTACGAGGCCCTTGAAATGCACCAGGGCGCCACCATCGATGGGGTGATGAAGCACGTTTCGGGCGGCAATGTGGAGGCCGACCGACACGTGCTGAAGCTGGCGGCCGCCAATGAAGTCTGATTTCCGGCCGCCAATGACCACAGTCGCCCAGGTTCAGGGGCTTTTGTGGCCCAATAGAGCCTGAAACGCATTTGCAAGGATTCCCATGAGCGCCGTCGCCGAACTCTCCCCCGCCACCTCCGAGATCCCGGGCCCGCTGGTCTTCACCGACAGCGCCGCCGCCAAGGTCAAGGAACTGGTCGACGAGGAAGGCAATCCCGAGCTGAAGCTGCGCGTGTTCGTGCAGGGGGGCGGCTGCTCCGGCTTCCAGTACGGCTTCACGTTCGACGAGGCCGTGGCCGAGGACGACACGCAGATGAGCAAGAACGGCGTCACGCTGCTCATCGACGCCATGAGCCTGCAGTACCTGGCCGGCGCCGAGATCGACTACAAGGAAGACCTGCAGGGCGCCCAGTTCGTCATCAAGAACCCGAACGCCACCAGCACCTGCGGCTGCGGCTCGAGCTTCTCGGCCTGAGCGACTCCGCTCACCCAACGACGGCGCCCGCGGGCGCCGTTTGTCGTTTCTAGGGCCTGTTCACACTAAATGCGTGCCCGCGTGACCCCCAGAAAGCCTGCCTTCAAGGCGCGAGCGCGCCGACGTGGTGGCCCCACGGCAAGCGCTCGCAACGCGGAAGGCAGGCTTTCTGGGG